>JBCBHE010000019.1:0-70705 GCA_038526085.1 Pseudomonadota bacterium
GGAAACCATCATCCCAATGGATCAGAGGCCGACAATGCACTAACAATTAAACTGAACCAGTCAGATGAGGCTGCTCAATACGGTTTATCGAACTGAATGTGAGCGCTAAACTGTGGATTATTTGACGAACGTCGCTATCTTCTCCGGGCTGCCATGCGTAGACGCGTGACGAGGAGGCGTGCGTGTATTTGAAATTTAAGATGTTGCTGCTGAGCCTTGTGCCAGTGGCGCTGGCCCTCGCGGCCGTGACGTTCTTTGTGCAGCGGCAGGCGGAATCGTTGGTTGAACAGCAGGTCGCCGCGCTTGAAGCGCGTGTGGTGAGCGAAAAGCGCCAGGAACTGGAAAACTACATTGAGTTGGCGCTGACGTCGATTGAGCCATTTGTGTCTGAGTCGTCGGGTGATCCAACTTTGGAAGCGCAGTCTGCAGCACGGATCAAACGGATCCTGGAGAACCTCACCTTTTCTGATGACGGGTACTTTTTCGTTTATGACATGGACGGCACGAGCATTCTGCACCCCAAGCAGCCCTGGCGCGTTGGGGAGAATTGGTGGGATGTGCAGGATGCTGACGGTGTGTACCTGATCCAGGAACTGGTTGCGGCCGCACAAAATGGTGGTGGCTTTGTCTCTTACCAGTGGGAACAACCGACCACAGGAGAAGTGTCGCAAAAGATCAGTTACGCGGTGCGGGTCGATCGGTTTGATTGGATGATTGGCACAGGTGTGTATCTGGACGAGATTGACGGGCTTGTTGCAGCCTTGCGGGCCGATGTTGAGCAACGCGTTCAGGGTATTTTTTGGCTGATCTCCGGTATCTTCGCCGCCTGCGGGGTTGGCATTGTCGCGTTCATCTCTGTTCTTGCGTACCGCGAGACGAGTTTTGCGAATGCCGCGCTGCGCAAGCTGTATAATAAGCTGGTGGACGTGCAGGAGGAGGAGCGATCGCGCGTGTCCCGCGACCTGCATGACGGAATTTCGCAGATCCTTGTGTCGGCAAAATATGAGCTCGCCTTAGCCAAGTCGCGAATGGACAAGGACCCGGAGGAGGGGACAGCCCGGTTGGAAGGTGGTTTTGCCCGAATTGATGAGGCGATCCATGAGGTACGCCGGATATCCGCAGACCTGCGACCGAAGGATTTAGATGATCTGGGTTTGGCGGCGGCGCTGCGGTCTTTGGGCGCGCGATTTGAGGCCTCAACGGGGATGCCGACCCGCGTATCGACATTGCCGGTGAATGATTTGATTTCACCTGAGCAAAAGTCAGCACTTTATCGGATCGCACAGGAAGCCCTGACGAACGTGCGGCGTCACGCGGCGGCGGAGACAGTGGAAGTGCATCTGGACCGCGATGATGAAGGGGTGACTTTGGTAATCTATGATGACGGGCAGGGCCTTGACCGATCATCGCATGATGATTTGCGGGGTATGGGTTTGCGCAACATGGAAGAGCGGTTAGCGGCTTTCAACGGCACGCTGGCGATCGAAAAGCGCAAGGATGGCCAGCAAGGCACCGTTTTGCGTGTTGAGATGCCGGCGACTGCGCGGCCCAGCCAGCCGACGACAATTTTAAACCCGAGTACGCCGGTGCCATGACGACACCTATTCGTGTGATCCTCGTCGATGACCACCCGATGGTGCTGCAAGGTATTGCGGCCTGTATCGAAGATGCGGCGGATATTGATCTGATCGCGCAAGCGGTCGATGCCGAAAGCCTTTTGGAGCTGCCGGAGTTGCAGCGCTGCGATGTCGTGATCCTTGATATCAACTTACCTGGCATGAACGGGATCAATGCTTTGCCCTTGGCGATTGCGCGGAACCCGGATGTGCGTGTGTTGGTGTTTTCGATGCATCGGAGCGTGGAGTATGCGCGCAAGGCGCTGGCTGCGGGCGCGTCTGGCTATGTTTTTAAGGATGCGATGCCTGATGAGCTGATCCTTGCGGTGCAGACTGTGCATCGTGGTGGGACGTATTTGCCGCCAGAGACGGCGGCGGCCTTGGCCACTGCACCAGCCGAAGCCCCGGTGAGCGCTGATATGGCCAATTTGACGGAGCGCGAATTAGAAATTTTACGTCAGGTCGCGGCTGGCCAATCGAGCAAGGGCATTGCGTGGGGACTTGGCGTGTCAGTGCGAACCGTTGAAACCCACAGGCGGAATATCAAGCAAAAGTTAGGGGCCAAATCGGCCAGTGAATGCGTCTCTATCGCCATGGTCGCGGGAATGATTCCGCAGGTACGACCATAGTTGCGGTAAATACGTAGTGGGATTCCGCGGCAAAATCGTGGAATTTCGGAATGGTAGCGCCAGTTCAAAGGATGCTAACACTCACGAACATGTTCTAAGGGAGGAACCACATGGAACGTCGTAAATTTTTAACCGGTGCCGCAGTTGCGGGCGCCGGCGCAACGCTTGCAGCCCCAGCGGTCGCACAAGGCACGATTGAGATGGCGATCGTCTCAACCTGGCCACGTGACTTCCCCGGCTTGGGTTTGCCAGCGCAGCGCTTGGCGGCACGCATTCAAGAGCTGACGAATGGTGAGATCCAAGTCACCTATTTCGCAGCTGGCGAACGCGTTGGTGCGTTTGACTCATTCGACGAAGTCGCATCCGGCAATGCACAAGCCTACATCGCCGCTGACTACTACTGGAAAGGTAAGCACCCAGGTTGGGCGCCATTCACAGCCATTCCATTTGGTCTGACCTACACTGAAATCGACGCTTGGACGAAGTTCGGCGGCGGCCAAGAGCTCTGGGACGAACTTGCGGCTGAATTCGGCCTCAAGAACTTCGCCATGGGTAACACCGGCGTACAGATGGGCGGTTGGTTCAACAAAGAAATCGAAAGCGCAGACGACCTGAAGGGTCTGAAAATGCGTATTCCTGGCCTCGGCGGTGACGTTCTGGCGAAACTTGGTGGGTCTCCTGTGTCCCTGCCAGGTGGTCAGATCTACGAAAACCTGGTGTCTGGTGCCGTTGACGCGACAGAGTGGGTTGGCCCATTCAACGACTACTTCATGAAGTTTTATGAAGCGGCGAAGTACTACTACTATCCTGGTATGCACGAGCCAGGTTCGCAGCTGGCACTTGGTATGAACAAAGCCTTCTGGGATGGCCTGTCTGACACCCACAAAGCGATCATCCAAGCGGCTTGTAACGAAGAAAACAGCCTCACGATGGCGGAAACCAACGCCAACAACGGTGAGTATCTAAACCGTCTGATCAACGATCACGGTGTGGAACTGCGTGAATTTAACGATGACATCTATGCCTCCTTCGCGGAAGCATCACAGGAAGTCATCGAAGAAGCGCGTGACCACAGTGACCTGTCGAAGCGGATCTTCGACAGCCACCTGAAGGCCCGGTCTGAGATCGGTGCATGGACGGCGCTGTCTGACACCGCTTACGTGATCAAGCGGAACACCGCTTTGGAAAACCTATAAGGCGTATCGCCTAAATTAGTGGGCCGCGGCGGGGAGATGCCGCGGCCCACTTTATGATGAGGGAGGGGCAACGCATGGCTGACGTGCAAGTTGCGAGCGGTCCGTTATCGGGCACCACATTTATCCGCATACTTGGATGGGCCAACCTGGCCGTGATGTTCGCCTATTTGGCAAACACCTGTTTGACCTTCATCGCTGGATTTCCGGGGGCCTCATTGACCGGCGCCCCACTGGGATTACTGCAAGTCGCCCTTTATCCAATATTTGTTGGCGTTGCTGTTTGGGCCGTGCTGCGGACGAGCGACCGAACCCTGCGCCAAGACAGTCAGCGCGTGTCTGACATGAACGCTACGTTGATCCGCTGCGCCTTTTGGGCTGTTGTGATCTTAGGCGTCGTGGACGCCGCAATCTCTTTCATGCGTGTCGAAGGCTTGTTGGAAGGCGTCTTTGGTGAGGAGCTTGCAAGCGACCTCGGCCGGTCCCGTTTCCGCGGCGTTTATGTGCATCTGCCCATTATCGCATTGGGCATTCTGATAGGGCTGCGCGTGAAGGACCTTGGTTTTCATTGGTTGGCCTTGCTGATTGTGATCGCCGAGCTGTTGATCGTGATCTGCCGCTTTATCTTTTCCTATGAGCAAGCCTTCATGGCTGACCTGATCCGCTTCTGGTACGGTGCGCTGTTCTTGTTCGCCTCAGCCCATACGCTTCTCGAAGAGGGGCATGTCCGGGTGGATATTATCTATGCGTCGCTGAAGACCCGCGCGAAGGGGCGAGTGAATGCGATTGGGTCGCTTTTGCTCGGCATGACGCTTTGCTGGATGATCTTGTATCTTGGCATGGCTCAGAAATCGTCGGTCATTGTCAGCCCTGTGCTGAACTTTGAGACCACCCAATCCGGCTTTGGCTTGTACCTGAAATACATGATGGCGGCTTTCCTTGGGATATTTGCCGTTTCGATGATGATCCAATTTGTCAGCTACCTCATGGCCGCTGTCGCAGACTATCGCGGGGACCCGGGGCGGATTGAGCCTGCGGGTGCGGAGGCACACTGATGGAACTCTACTTTCTTCTTGTTCTACTGATCTTGATGGCGACTGCTTTGGGGTCGGGCTACCCCGTTGCCTTTGCTTTACCTGGGGCCTCAATCTTGACGATCTTGTTGGCGGCGGGCTGTGGTTACCTTTTTGCCGGAGATTCGACCGCCTACTTCAGCCAAGGGTCAGCCACCCAATGGTTGTCTGCGGGGACCACGAACCTCAGGGGTGTCTATTGGGAACCGGAGAGGGATACGCTGATCGCCATCCCACTGTTCATTTTCATGGGGATCATGTTGCAGCGGTCCAAGATCGCGGAGGACCTGCTGATCACGATGGCGAACCTGTTTGGGTCTGTCCCAGGCGGATTGGGAATCTCGGTGGTCTTTGTGGGCGCTTTGTTGGCGGCAACGACGGGCATTGTCGGGGCGACTGTTGTGGCAATGGGTTTGATCTCATTGCCTGCCATGCTGCGCAATAACTACTCCCAATCCTTGGCCACCGGCACGATTGCCGCGTCAGGCACCTTGGGTCAGATCATTCCGCCGTCCATTGTGTTGATCATTCTGGCCGACCAGCTGGCGAGTGCCGCGGACCAGGCCAGCACAATCCGTAAGAGCTTGCACAAAGAGGCCACAGGCGAGCTGAGCATGCCAACGAGCTTTGATGTGATCTCGACCTCTGCGGGTGAGATGTTCCTTGGCGCACTGTTGCCGGGGTTGGTCCTCGTGGCGCTATACATGCTCTACATCCTTATTTATGCCGCACTCCGCCCGCATAACGCGCCGCCGGTGAAGTACGACGGGCAGTTTGATCGGGAGTTTTGGGGCAAGGTCTTTGTGTCCCTCGTGCCACCGCTGCTGCTGATCTTCCTGGTTCTTGGGTCGATCATGTCCGGTATTGCGACGGTGAACCAGGCAGGGGCGATTGGTGCGGCGGGCGCATTGATCATGTCAGGCTATCGTCTGACCGAAGGGCGCAAGGATTCCTTTTATCCTGCGGTTCTTGCCGTGTTCAGCATGCTGCTGATTGGGTTTGTGATTTCGAATTACGACACCAACGTCAAAAACATCAAAGACAGTACAGATGCATTTGGTGTGACCTTGGCACTGATTGGCACGGCAGGCTTGGTGATTTCGCTGATCTGGAGCGGCTGGCGTGCCTTCAAGATCGATAAGACCTTGGAAGGCGTCATGATGGAGACGGCGAAGGCGACGTCGCTGGTGTTCATCATCCTATTGGGTGCTGCGATCCTGACGGCCGCGTTCCGCGCCTTTGGCGGGGAGCATCTGGTGCGGGAGTTCCTGGAAGGCTTGCCCGGCGGCTTCTGGACGAAGTTTGCCATCGTGATGTTGGTGATTTTCCTGTTGGGCTTCTTCCTCGACTTCATTGAGATCGCGGTGGTTGTGGTGCCGATTGTGGCGCCGATCCTGCTGGCGGACCCGCAAGCCAACGTCACGGCGGTGTGGCTAGGCGTCATGATCGGGCTCAACATCCAGACCAGTTTCTTGACGCCGCCGTTTGGCTTTGCGCTGTTCTACTTGCGCGGGGTCGCTCCGAAGATCGTGAAGACGATCAATATGTATAAGGGTGTGATCCCGTTCATCTGCTTGCAGATTTCGGCGCTCTTTATCGTGGCCTACGCCCCGCAGCTGGTGAACTACTTGCCGAACCGTGTGGCGCTGACGTCTGAAAACTCACCGCCACCGCGGAACCCGAAGCTGGCGCAGTGTTTGACGGAGTTTGTCGCGTCAGACTTCGCGGTCACGAAGCCGATATTGCTCCAAACGGCGGCGACCGCGCAAAGCCTGGATTTGACAGTCTTGCCCGAGGATCTGGCTGAAGATGCCGTTGAAGCCTTTGGATCTGTCGAAGCGGCAGTGGCTGCGTTTGAAGAGGCGCGCGCGTCGGAAGCCGTGGCGGAAGAAGCGGCTGAGACCTATCGTGGCGTCCACCGCAGCGTCCGGGCGATTGAGCGCGACATTCGTCGGTTGGATGTCGAAATCCAACATGTCCAGGGTGATATGAGCGGTGCAGAAGGTTCAGCCTTGTCACGGTTTGAGCTGCGGTTGGCGGATCTGAATGCCGAACGGGCCGAGCTGGAGTCGGATATTCCGGACGATTGGGCGGACCAATACGATGCCTATAGCGCCTTGCAGCGTGACATCGCAAATGCAGAGCGGACGTATCAGAGTGCGGCTTCAGACGCCTATGTGCCTGTTGCGGAAATGATCACCGTCCTTGAAAGCCAAGAGGGTTTTGAGGCGATCGAAGCGGCTGTTCTAGCGCTGCCAGATCAAATCACCTCCGTCGCGCCAGCCGAACTGGTGCCGATGTTGGAGGCCCTGGAGGATCAGATTGATGCGGTTGAGGGGGCAGGGGACATCAAGTCTGCCATCTCAGGCGCGCGACGCGATTTGGATCGGGATGAACCGCGGCTCGACGATGCGGTTGAGGAATTCGATGAGGCGGTCACTGAGTACCTTGCGCAGAAGGAGTGGCGTGCGGGCGCGGCGGCGGTATTGCCGGGGCTGATCGACTACCGCGACACCATTGCGCCGACATTGGGCATGCGGGAGCAGGAGCGGTTGACGCGTGAGCAGGCGCTGTATGTGGCCGGGTGTCAGGCGTCGCACCGCGATGTGTCGTTGAATTTCTAGTGGGTTGTGGCGGGGCATGCGCAGACCGCGCGTGCTGCCGCCGACCGGGCTGACGCGTCAGTACATCGTTGCGCGGTATTCCTGCTCAAGTGCTTCATCTCGGGCGGCTGTCTCTTCCTCAGATCGGGCGTCTGCGCCGATCTGCTCATCGATAATCTGCACAAGCGATGGCATGCTCTTGCGGTCTTGTAAGGCATTTGGGTCCCAGAGTTTGGACCTGCGGAAAGCCTTGGCGCAATGGATAAAGACCTCAGACACCTCGACCACGATACCAATCGTTGGGATACGGTCGTTGACCTCGCAGCGCGCGAGGAGGTCCGGGTCCCGCGTCAGCTTTGCTCTGCCATTGACGCGCATCGTGTCGTCAAACCCAGGAATAATAAGTAAAATGCCCACTGTCGGGTTCGCGACGATATTTGACAGTGTGTCGAGCCGATTGTTCCCGGGGCGATCAGGGATCAAGAGCGTCTTTGAATCAAGGATCTGTACAAAGCCGGCAGGATCGCCACGCGGGCTGACATCCGCGGTGCCATCGACAGATTGGGTCCCTATGCAGAGAAATGGGGACCGCGCGATGAATGCTGCGGCATGTTGATCCACGTGATCAAGGCACTTTTTGATGGCGAGTTCGTGCGTGGCGCCAAAGGAGCCGCGTAAGTCCGCCTCGTCTTTGACAATGAAGTCCGGATTTAGATCCATGCTGTCGCCTCCTTCACCGTGATAAGTATTGCTGCCCCGCGGCACAGTGCAAGTGAGATCGCTACTTCCCTCCAACTTGTCCCGTGACCCGACGCTGGCGCGCCCGCTTCAGGCCCAACTGCCGCTCGCGCCAGATGATCACGACACCTGCACAAATGACGATCGCGGCACCAAGGAGCATGTTGCTCGTCGGAACTTCGCTAAAGACAAAGTAGCCTATGCCAAGCGCGAGTAGGATCGATGTGTAGTCGAACGGTGCGACAAGGGACGCATCCGCGTAGCGGTAGCTGGTCGTCAACAAGATCTGCCCGACACCACCCAAGAGTCCCGCTGCAATAAGAAGCGCTGCGGTCTGCGTATCAGGCCAGACCCAACCCCAGGGCAAGGTCAGAAGGGAAAGCGTTGTCGACGTGATCGTAAACCAGAAAACGACCGCAGCGGTGCTTTCGGTTTGTACAAGTTTGCGCACGAAAACCATAGCCAGCGCCGCCATCACCGCACCCATCAGCACGACGATCGCGCCCAGTCCCTCTGCCGCGCCGAAGTCGAGTGTGAGACGCGGCGAAAGCACGATGAGCACCCCGACGAGGCCGGTTGTGACTGCGGAAATGCGGAAGATGCCAACTTTCTCATCCAGGAACATGGCGGCGAAGATCACAACGAAAAGGGGGGAGGCGAAGCCAATGGCCGTGACCTCCGGCAAGGGCAGCAGGCCGAGGCCGGTGAAGTAGAGACCCATAGCAGATGTTCCTACAAGCCCGCGCCAAACGTGGCCCATTGGGTTCTTTGCTTTCCAACCTGTGCGCAGCTCTTGCCGCACCGCGAGCCAGATGAAGATGATGGGCAACGCAAAGAACGAGCGGAAGAAGACGGCCTGACCGGGTGGCACGGCGTCTGATGTGGCTTTTACAAGGCTCGCCATGCACACGAAGGTGCAAACCGAGAGGATTTTGAGGATGATGCCGCGAACAGGTTGCATAGGGAGGCCTTTCGGCGGGACCCTATGTGGGACGGCGGCGCGTGAAAAGCGGTGTTCGCGGGTCGACGACCGTCAGGGTGCTTAGCCCGGCGTGACCTCCAGGATTGCCCCGTTGTCATCGTCGATCAGGACAAAGACGCGTCCATCGTTCGTGATCTCTACATCTCTTACTCGACGACCGAGGTCGGTCAACAAGCGCTCTTCACCCACGACCTTGCCGCCCTGCATCTTTAGCCGCACCAAAGCACCAGGGTTCAGCGACCCGATCAGCAGATCACCCTGCCAGGGCCCGTAGGATCCGTTGTAGAACCCCATGCCACCCGGCGCGATTACTGGGTCCCAATAGTAAACCGGCTGTTCTGTCCCATCCAGCACAGCAGCACCTTGGCCAACGTCGCTGCCGCGGTAGTTGATCCCGTAGGAGACCAGTGGCCAACCGTAGTTGCCGCCTTTGACAGGTAGGTTCAGTTCATCCCCACCGCGCGGCCCGTGTTCGATGGTATAGAGTTGCCCATTGGCGGCAATCGCCGCCCCTTGCACGTTTCTGTGCCCGAGTGACCAGATTGCATCGTCGCCGTCCCGCCCGATGAATGGGTTGTCGCGCGGAACGGAACCGTCGACGTTGATCCGGATGATTTTGCCGTGGGTCGAGCCGATGTCTTGTACCAGCGTCCCGCGATCACCTGCGCCCCGGTCACCTGTGGTGATCCAGACGGTCCCGTCGTTCATCGGGATGATACGCGACCCGAAGTGGCGGCCCGTGTCGTTGGGGTCGGACTGGATGAAGATATCTCCGACATCGGTGAGTTGGCCGTCGGGTGTGAGCGTCCCCCGTGCTGCGGCTGTCACCGCGCCACCGGAGACCGGTTTTGCGTAGGTCCAAAAGATCTGGCGGTCCGATTGAAAAAGCGGGGAGGCGGCGACATCAAGGAGCCCCCCTTGCCCTTGCGCTGCCACCTCTGGCACGCCTGGCAAAGGGGCAGAGACCGCGCCATCGGCATTCACGATCCGCATGCGGCCCGCCCGCTCGGTGACAACAAATTGCCCGCCGGGGAGGGCAGCGATACCCCAGGGACGCGCGACGCCTGTGGCGAAAGTTGTCACCGTCACCGGGGTGGTTTCAAGCGCAAGTGCGCGGGTTTGTTCTGGGAAGGCAGGTTGGAAGCTGGCGTTGGGTGCGCCCTGTTCGACTTGGGCAAAAAGCAGCGTGGGGAAAAGGGCGAGGGCGAGGGTGAGGCGCATGAGTCAACTCCGATCCAGATGTCTTTGCGTTAGATGTAGACGATCCTGCGCAATTGCCAGGTCACGCTTGCGTGCGCAGGCGTATGACGGCCCAGCGGGCCGCGTCCGCGACCGTTGGGTCCGAGTCGCTTGTAAGCGCTTCCGCCGTCTCGCTGAGCCTAGGAGCGTTTGAATTTCCAATGGCATAGAGCACGTTGCGCACGAACCGATCCCGCCCGATGCGTTTGACCGGTGAGCCTGCGAAGCGCGCCCGGAAGCTGGCATCGTCAAGCACTGCAAGCGCTGCGAGGTCAGGGCCGATCATCCCGTCTCGCGCCGCATACTTCATGTCCCGCCCGGTCTGCGCAAACTTGTTCCACGGGCAAATGGCGAGACAGTCGTCGCAGCCATAGATGCGGTTGCCCATCTTGGCGCGCAGGTCCGCATCGACGGGTCCTTTGTGCTCTATCGTGAGGTAGGAAATGCACTTGCGCGCGTCGAGTTGGTAGGGGGCGGGGAAGGCGTCAGTCGGGCAGATGTCGAGGCAAGCGGTGCAGGAGCCGCAGTGGCTCTGCTCAGGTTTATCAGCGGGCAGGTCTACTGTGGTGAAGATCGCTCCAAGAAAGACCCAATTGCCAAGGTCGCGCCCTAAAAGGTTGGTGTGCTTGCCTTGCCAACCAAGCCCTGCCGCTTGGGCAAGGGGCTTTTCCATGACGGGGGCGGTGTCGACAAAGACCTTAATCTCCGCGCCCGGCATCTGATCGATCAACCAACGGCCCACGTGTTTGAGGCGCTTTTTGACCACATCGTGGTAGTCGCGGCCTTGGGCATAGACAGAGATCGCAGCTTGGGTCTTTTGTTCCAGCACCTCCATGGGGTCATGCTCCGGCGTATAGGGCTCTGCCAGCATGATGACGGATCGCGCCTCCGGCCACAAAGCGGACGCATCGCCGCGCCAGTGCATCCGCTCTGCCATCCACCCCATTTGCCCGTGAAACCCGGCATCGACGAAAGCTGCCAATCTCTCTGCCGTTTCTGGCACCGCATTTGGCGCACAGACCCCGACCTTTGCAAAACCCGCATCGGTGGCGTAATCCACTAAGGCTTGTTTTAGGTCTTCTCTTCTATTGGACAAAAGTACCTCGGGGGGTTTGGGGGGCTGGCCCCCCAACAAGCGCATGCGTTTAAAAGTCGAGGTCAGCGTAGTGTCGCGGTTGCGGGAAGCCGGGCACTTGGTCGGCCAGGATGGGCCGGAATGCCGGGCGCGATTTGATTTTGGCGTACCAGTCTTTCACCACCTCAGACCGGTTCCAATCCACGTCAGAGATATAGTCGAGACAGGAGAGTTGTGCAGCGGCGGCGAAATCCGCGAGTGTCATTTCATTGCCCGCGAGCCAGCGACGTTCGTCGAGCAGGGTCGCCATGTAATCGAGGTGGTGGCGGATCGCCTTTGCACCCGCTTTAACATTGGCGCTATCCGGGTACCCGGTGCCCATGACCTTGCGAAAGACACGCTCTCCTAGCAGTTTCGATGTGACTTCGTGATAGAACTTGTCGTCGAACCAACCGATCAGGCGGCGGGCCTCATAACGGGCCTCTGCGTTCTTGGGCAACAGAGCAGGCGACGGGTGCTTTTCTTCGAGGTATTCGCAGATTGCCGTGCTGTCGGCCATGGTTTGGCTGCCCATTTTGAGGACAGGCACTTTACCGGCGGGGTTGCGCTGGAGGAAATCGCTGTCCTGCTCCCAGTAGCGTTCTTCGACCAGCTCCACCTCGATCTTCTTTTCCGCCAGGCATAGGCGCACCTTGCGAGAGAAAGGCGAGAGGGGAAAATGGTAGAGTCGGTTCATCCGGGACGGCCTTTGGACATTGACGTTTTATCAATGCCGCAAGGGCGGGGGCAATTCAATGGGGTCCGGCGCGCAGGCCATCTGTCCGCGCGCAGATGGATGACCGCTTCGCGCCCAAAACGACCGATGCTGCGCGATGCAGGAAAGTCGACTTTGTGTACAGAACATGTTCAGCAAAGCTCTTATCAACTATGTCCCGCAAGAAATATCAGGTTGCACGAAACGTCATTTTTGATTGAGCCTCGCTACTTTTTAGATGAATTATGCCCTTCGTTCTATCCACTACTCTTGCGGCACGGGAAACCTGAATAGATCCGTTCCGACAATGCCGCATAGTTCCACACAACCAAGCAAGCGCAGATCGTCATCAATACCTAGTTCAAACAGTACAACCGGATCCGACCCCATCAGGCCCTAAACATGCGCCCGCCAGTGCCAGAAACCTTGCTCAAAACTGGCCCATAGAAATGGGAGAGGGGACAAGGATGTCGCATTCTCGTGTGCCGAATGTCGAGAGGGGCACCGGCGGAAGACTCCGAACTGTGGATAACGCAAAGAAAAATTCATCCGAATGATACGTTGCCGTTACGCAAAGCGCGAAGCCTGCGTGCACGGATGAATCAGAAACTCTGGGGGATACAATGACATTGAAATTGCTTTCGGCTGCTACACTTCTTGCGTCCAGCGTCTCATTTGCGGCGCCAGCACTGGCCGAAGACGTCACCATCGACTTGTGGTCGCGCGCTGACAAGTCCGGCCCATTGCGTGCTGGCAACATTGTTGAGGCGGCAGACCAGTTGAACCGCATGTTTGAGGCTGCTGGCTCTGACACCCGCGTTGTGATCAACCTGATCGAAACCAACGCCAACGGGTTTGACGCAGACGCGCTGGACCTGCTGAAAGCCCACTCTGTGGGTGAAACACCAGACATCATGGTTGCTGCGCATGAGTGGATCGGCTCTTTCGTTGAAGCAGGGCTTGCTGCCAACCTTGAAGACCACATCGCAGGCAATGCTAGCATGTATGCCGACATGATCCCCGCCCTTTGGGAATCCGTGAAATACAAGGGTGATCGGTACGGCATCCCGCAGGACTCTGAAATCCGGATGTTCTTTCTGAACAACGACATCCTGCGCGCGGGTGGCAAGGAAGAAGACTTTATCGCTGGTCTGCCCGCTGCCGTCGAAGCTGGTGAATTCACCATGTATGACTTCTGCGATCTGGCCGCAGAAATGGTCGACGCCGGTGCGGCCAAGGTTGGCTGGGTGCACCGCCCGAATGTGGGTCCCGACTTCCAGATGGCAATGGCCTCTTTCGGCATCGACATCTACAACGAAGATGAAGCCAAGCTGCAGATAACCAAGTCTGGCCTGACCGAATACTACGGTTGGCTGAAGTACTGCGTCGACAACGGCTCTCTGCCAGCTGACATGACATCCTATAGCTGGGACAGCACCCATGCGGCCTTCCGCGGTGGCGATGCTCTGGCGAAGTTTCACGGCATCTGGAACGTTGGCGCACAGTTGGAAGCCTTCGGCGTGGAAGGGGAAGAAGAGTATTTTAACAAGCTGACATGGATCCACTCTCCTGCTGCTGAAAAGGGCGGTGAGCCAAAGAACCTGTCGCACCCGATCGTCTATGTTGTCGGTGAGACCGAGAACAAGGACCTCGCTGCGCTGCTCGTCGCGATGGCCTCTCAGCACGTGCCAAACACCAACCACGCGGTTGGCACCAACCACACGCCCATCAACTACGGCCAGGTCGCAATGCCTGAGTTTCAGGAGAAGGGCTGGGCCCTGATCGCGGGTACACCGATGCTGGACTATGCGGAGTTCATGCCGAACCACGCCAAGATCGGCCAGTATAACGCCATCACCTACACGGGTGTTCAGGCTGTTGAAACCGGTGAGATGAGCCCGGAAGAAGCGGTTGAGATGGTGATCGAAGAGCTTGAGATCGAGCTCGGCGATGACGTGATCATCCTCGACTAATCAGAGACTGGGGCAGCGGTTCATCTGCTGCCCCACCTTGCTCCCGATGTTTACCCGCCAACGCCTTGACGCCCTGTTGTTCCTCGGACCCGCCGTGGTCCTGATGCTTGCGTTCTTCCTGGCCCCGATTGTTGTGAACATTCTGGTGGCCTTTTCGGACATGAACCAAACCGTCCGGTTTGGTGAGTTTCCAACGACAGAGCAGTTTAACAAGCTGGGCAAGCTGGATGCGGAAGCGTTTCTGGGCTTTGAGCTGCGCGGGTCGTTTTACCGTGCGCTTGCGCTGACTGCGACGTTTGTGTTTCTGACGCTCTTTATTTTTAATGTGACCTTCGCTCTGATCTTGGCGCTGACCACAACGGCTGTGCCTGAAAGGATGGGCGCGGTGTTCCGCGCGATCTGGCTCTTGCCGCGCATGTCGCCCTCGGTTGTCTACGCACTATTGTGGCTGTGGGTGGTCGATAGCACCGAACGCGGGTTATTGAACCAGGTCTGGATGCTGTTCGCGATCGAGCCCTTAAACCTGCGCCTCGACCATCCAATGGCCGTGATTGTTGTGGCCAACGGGCTGATCGGGGCGAGCCTCGGCATGATCATCTTTACCTCCGCCATCCGGTCGATCCCGGAGCATCTGTTCCACGCCGCTCGCGCCGATGGCGCCGGACCGCTGAGCATCGTGCGCCATGTAGTGCTGCCTGCGCTGCGCTGGCCGATCAGCTACATCACGATCTATCAGGCGCTCGCCCTCTTGGTGTCGTTTGAATACATTTTCCTGATCATGGGGCCTGCCCGGTCGACTATGACCATGGCGATGCTGAGCTATACCAAGACGCTCGCCCCAGGGATTGGCGGGGGCCAATACGCCTATGGGGCGGCCATTGCCTTGATCCTGATCGTGATTGGCATCGTCGTTGCCCTGCTGATGTGGCGCCTGGCGAATATGAAATCGCTGCTGCAGCGCCCGAAGATTGAGGTGAACTGATGACCAATTGGGAGACCCTCGCCAAGCGGTCCATCTTTGCGCGGCGTTTGCGGCTGACCGCGCTCACCGTGTTTCTTGTGGTCGTGTCGATCCCGATTGCAGTGCCATACATCTGGATGGTGATGATCGCCTTCACCTCACGCCGCGGCATGGCCGACAGCGATACCTTGTGGCCAGCCTTGCTTGTGATCCTCGCAGGGCTGTGCAGCTATGGGGCGGCTGTCGTCTGGCTCAAGAAAGAACGCCTCGCGATTGCCATTGGTGTTGTAGTGGCCCTTGTTTTGGGCCTGATCTTGCTGAGCGGCGATCTGCATCTGCAGAACTTTCGCTACATGGTGAACCCCAACATCATTGAAGACATCGAAGGCCAAGGCACCGCCGGCGGGCAGTTCCCATGGGTGTGGGAGGCGTTCTTCAATTCTTTGATCCTCGCCGGCACGCAGACGGTGATTGTCGTGACCGTCTCAACTCTCGCGGCCTACTACTTGTCGCGGTTCAGCTTTCGGGGGCGCAGCGCGTTTCTGCAATCCTTGCTCGTGCTGCAGGCTTTCCCGGCGATCACGCTGGTGATCCCGATCTTCTTGATCGTCTTTTGGGTCGGGCTGCTGAACACCCTCTATGCCCCGATCCTGGTCCTGACGGCGTTGGAGCTGCCGTTCTTCATCTTCATCATGAAAGGTTTCTTTGACGCGGTGCCCTGGGACATCGAAATGTCCGCGATGACAGATGGGGCCAGCCGTAGGCAGGCGTTCTGGATGGTGGTCCTGCCGCAGGTCCGCGTGGGCATGATCGCGATTGGCGTCTTCGCTTTCATCAAGGGGTGGGAAGAGTATGTCTTCGTGAACGGCTTGCGCACTGGCAACAGCTATTGGGTGATGTCGACGTACCTTTACTATGTCCGCGAGGACGTGATGGGCGTCGACTATGGCATGGTGGCGGCGGTCGCTGTTCTATACGTGCTGCCCGCCCTGATCCTTTACCTCTTCTGTCAAAAGTACCTGACGCAAATGACCCTGGGAGGGGTGAAAGGCTAATGGCCCAGATCGCGCTCAAATCGCTTTCCAAGTCCTGGGATGACGCTGTTGCTGTCGATGACATGACCCTGACCATTGAGGATGGAGAGTTCGTGGCCATCCTCGGGCCTTCCGGCTGCGGCAAGTCGACAACGCTGTTCATGCTCGCCGGGATTTACCTGCCCACCGCTGGGGACATTTTATTTGATGGGACACGGGTGAACGAGGTGGAGGCCCGCCACCGCAATGTTGGGATCGTCTTCCAGTCCTACGCGCTTTATCCGAATATGAGCGTTTTGCAGAACATCCTCTTTCCGACACGTTTTCAGACTCTGCCGGAAGCCGAAAAACGGGCACGCGAGATGGCAGAGATGGTGCAAATCTCTGACCTGCTCGATCGCCGCCCATCACAACTGTCGGGTGGCCAACAGCAGCGGGTTGCCTTGGCCCGCGCCCTGATCAAACAACCGAACCTGTTGTTGCTGGATGAGCCGCTTTCGAACCTTGATGCCACCTTGCGGCTGACCATGCGGGCCGAGATCCGGCGGATCACGCAGGAGCTTGGCGTCACGACAATTCTGGTCACCCACGACCAATTGGAGGCCACCACCATGGCCGACCGCGTGGTGTGCATGAATAAGGGTAAGATCGAACAGGTTGGCACGGCGGAAGACCTATATCTGCGTCCGGACACCCGTTTTGTCGCAGGCTTCATCGGGTCGCCCCCGGTTAATATGATTGACCTGCCGCATGATGCGATCACCGCACCGCCCGGGGCTACGCAGTTGGGGATCCGGCCCGAAGTCTTGCGCCCGGCAGCAGCAGGTATCGCCGCAGAGGTGCGTCACGTGGAACCGATGGGACGGGAGGTTTTGACGACCGCAGACACCCCCCTTGGCCCGTTGCGGTTCCTGGAAGCGACGACACAGCCCAATTGGGATCCAGGCGATCAACTAACCTTGCAGTTTGATCCCGCAGACACGGTGCTGTTTGACGCGGCCGGACAGCGGATAGCGGACGCCAAGGCGACCTTCCAAGCCCGCGCCGTGCGCGACCCGATCCGGCGCACGACCGAAGCGATGGTGACACCCTCCCTGGACGATCGCACAGCCGCCGCCGCAGGCCCGCGCGAGGCCGAAGATCACAAAAGGTACCTGACCACCTGGGAGTGCCTAACCAGCATTGAGGTGCAGCCAGCCGCCGCCGCGGAGGTGCCAGAGGAGATCACAATCGCTGCCTGGAATATCGAACGCTGCAAACGGGTGCCCGAGTCGGCATCGCTTCTTCAGCAGTCCGGCGCAGATATCGTCCTAGCGACCGAAATGGATTACGGCATGGCCCGCTCTGGTCAACACCACACGACCCGGGATTTGGCCAAGGCGCTTGGCATGGGGTATGCCTTTGGGGTGGAATTTGTTGAGTTGGGTACGGGCGATCCGTTCGAGACAAAGCATTTTGCGGATGTACCCAACGAGCACGGACTGCACGGCAACGCGATCCTGTCGCGGTATCCATTTGAGAACCCCCGCCTTTTGCCGCTGAATGACGATGGGCTTTGGTTCAAAGGGACCCCCAAAAATGACGGTCAGTTTCGGATTGGCGGGCGTATGGCAATGGCAGTCCAGATCGCCGGGATCACGTTTGTCGCCGTCCACTATGAAAGCGAAAGCGATGCCGATGGTCGCGCCTACCAGACGCGACGGATGCTGGACATGATTGCTGATGAGTATGGCGACGGACCCTGCGTCATCGGCGGGGATCTGAACACCGCTGGTTTTGCGGCGGCCCATCTCAGCGGTGAAGAGACACTTGCAAACCCGGCGGCGGTTGAACCCAGCTTCACGCATTTCACCAATGCAGGTTTCAGTTGGGTATCCAGCAACACGGTCGGTATGACCACGCGTGCCGCACCGGGCAAGCCTGTGCGCCACCCGTTGAAGAAGCTCGACTGGTTGTTTGCGCGCGGCGTGACCGCCACCGCCCCAGCGGTCTGGCCCGCGTTGAGCGAACGCGGCGATTACCTGTCGGATCACGAACTCATCACCACACGGATCACGCGATGACCCCACGCCTTGTCTGTCACCGGGGGGCGAGCCTTTGGGCGCCCGAGAACACCTTTGCTGCCGCGGACAAAGCGTTGGACATGGGTGGGCACCTGATCGAACTTGACGTACGCGAAAGTGCAGACGGCGTACTTTATGTGCTGCATGACCAAAGCCTGGACAGGACAACGGATGGGACGGGCCCAATCCAGTACCGCAGCAGTGCCGAGATCGATGCGCTTGACGCGGGGCGGTGGTTCGGGCCGGAGTTTGAAGGCCAGCGCGTGCCCCGCTTTGATGCTTACATGGACCATTTGCGCTCCCGCGGGGCAGGGGCGTATGTGGAGGTGAAATGGTGCACCCCCGATACGCTCGGTGGTGTACTGCGCGAGACAGGCATGATGCCCCATGTGTTCAGCTTTTCCTTCAAGCCGGAGATGCGGGCTGGCTTACGGGCCGCGGCACCGGAGCTGCGCCAAATGATTACCCTGTCCATCGCGCGAAACATGAACGTTGCCAAGGCGTTGCACGGTGCAGAGTTGATCGAGTTGCAGGACGAGGAGCTTTGTGAGCCGGTCGTGACCGCCGCGCGCGCCGCCGGGTTGGATGTGATGGGATACTCCGAAAGCAACGATCCGCAAGTCTTTGCCACTATGTGCGACCTTGGCGTGGACTACATCAACCACGACTACCTTGATGTCAGCTTGCAGGTGCTGGGAGACAAAGCATGAAATGCGTGACGTATAACATCCAATATGGGCTTGGGCAGGACAACACTTACAACCTACCGCGCATTGCGGCCGAAGTGGCCGAGGCTGATATCATCGCTTTGCAAGAGGTGGATCGGTTCTGGGCCCGCTCTGGCATGGTCGATAGCCCGTCAGTGATTGCAGAACATCTGCCGCGCCACCATTGGGTCTACGGAGCGAACTTGGATATGGATGCGAGCTTTGAATACGGGGACCGGATCATCTCGCGCCGCAAACAGTTTGGCACAATGATCCTGTCGCGCTGGCCGATCCTGTCCTCGCGTAACTTCCCGCTGCCAAAGTGGGGTGACCGGCAGTTGCACTCCATCCAGCAAGGGGCGTTGGAGGCCGTCATTGCCACACCGCTCGGGCCAATTCGGGTCTATTCCGTCCACCTGAGCCATCTTGGCCCCGCGACCCGTTTGCCGCAGATTGCGCGCTTGCAAGAGATCATCACCGGTGCCCCATCAGAAGGCGGCGCCTGGTGTGGTGGCCACCCCAACCCAGAGGCGGGGTGGCTGGAAGAGGATGAACCCCCGATGCCCCGCGATGTGGTCTTGATGGGGGACATGAATTTCACGCCAGAGACGGAAGAATATGCGGCGGTGGTCGGGGCCGTCTCCCCTCGATACGGACGTTTGACCAATCGCGACGGATTGTTGGATGCCTGGGTGCTCGCAGGGCACGCAGAGAAGGATGGCGCGACATCCCCTGGCTATCCTGTGCGCATCGACCATTGTTTTGTTTCGGCCAGCTTGGCTGACCGGGTTAGTAAGGTTTGGGTGGATGAGGCGGCCATCGGGTCAGATCATTGGCCGGTCTGGACCGAATTCAACGCGTGATCGATTGTTGTTTCGACCGCATTCCCCAAGTCACTTGGCGTTGGTTTGTAGGAGCCAAGCTTGCATCTTTTCCCGGGTCGCACCGAAACAAGTTGCCCCGTCAAGCGCCGGTGGGCCGTGCCGCTCGGGGTCGAAGACTTGGGGCGCGCGGGCCCCTTTTTGGTAGAACCAGACGGCCGTGATCTCGCCGTCTTCTGCAGTTTCCGCGATGTAGAGTTTCTCCACGGCACCCTCGTTTATGACACTTATGTGACAATACCGAAGAAGGTGGCGCGATCGCAAGCTTTTCCCCACGTCCTTTTACGCTTGTTACGTTTCAATGTTAGCGACGCAACATCACTGTTGCGGGCCTGACTAAGATGACACGCCAACCCAACCCGGAGCTGATTGAACGCCTGTCCGAGGTGCTGGGTTCATCGCCATCGGATTTTGCGCACGTCACTGGCGGATACACCGCGGCTGCGCGATGGCGGTTTCGGTTGGGGGACGAGCGACTGTTTGTGAAATGCGCGACTACGCCCGTGACGGCGGAAATGCTGCAGCGAGAGTTGCACGCCTATGATGTTCTTGATCTTCCCATGATGCCGCAGTTTGTCGGGTGTTCCCGGGATCCGGTTGCCCCATTTCTCGTGATCGAAGACCTGTCCGAAGGGGCGTGGCCGCCGCCTTGGACCCCGGACAAAGTAGACTCTGTGAGCGAGACTGTTGAGGCGTTGCATCGCGCACCGCCGCCACCTGGGTTGCCAAGCCACCTTGCCGTGCACGGTGCGCGCGGCAATGGCTGGGAGACCGTTGCTGCGGATCCAAACCCATTTCTGGGGTTGGGCGTCTTGACGGCGGCAGACCTTGACGCGTGTCTGCCCGACTTGATTGCCCTTGCGGCTGCGTGCCAGTTTGATGGCGACGCGATCTGCCACTGGGATTTGCGCAGTGACAACATGTGTCTGACAGATCGCGGCGTTGTTCTGATCGACTGGACGGAAGCCTGTATCGGCGCAGCTGCACCGGATCTGGGGGCTTGGTTGCCGAGTTTGCATCAAGAAGGCGGGCCCACACCGGAACACCTTCTGCCTGATGCGCCCGAGGTGGCAGCTTGGGTCGCAGGTTTCTTTGCAGCGCGGGCGGGTCTGCCGATCATTCCGGACGCGCCGCGCGTGCGAGACGTACAGAAGTCACAGTTGAGCACCGCTTTGCCATGGGCACTCCGTGCGCGTGCCAAAGCGCAGGGTTAAGACCCCGGCCCGATCAGACCTTCAATGACCTGCGCAATCTGAAGCGCGCGATTGGATGAGAAGGTATCTGTCTCAAGCAGCCAACTTGCGCTCAGGCAGGCGTGGGCGAAGGTAAAGCGCGTCAGGCGATCTGGGCTGACATCCATCTTCGCGGCCAAAATGCTGATGATTCTTTGAATACGGTCGGGTGCGTCAATCGTGACCCCTGCGTTCATAGGGTTGAGCACGGCCATGGCCCCGTCATAGGTGGTTTCGCCGCGCAACCCCTTGGCATCAATTGCCAACCAGCCACGAGTTGAGGAGCGCAAGATATTCTCGTGGTGCAGGTCACCGTGCAAAACAGCTGTGTTCAACGGTGCGTCGAGCAAAGCGCGCGCCAGTTCTGCGCCGCGCAAGAAAAGCGGGTTGGCGCCGGGTTCAGCGGCTGCGACAAAGAGTTCGGAGAAGCGATCTTCCAGCGATGTGAGTGCCCGAGGCGGCGGTTTCGGGTGCGCCCGATGCAGCCGGGCGAGCGTCTCTCCGATGACGGCAGAGGCTTCATCATCCCGACCGTCCCGGACCAACGACACGCAGTCTTCGCCGTCGATGTACTCAAGCAAATGCGCGCCACCGTCGGCATGGTACATATGCGCGGCACCATCGCCACCCCAGCAAGCGAGGGCAGTTGCGCCATGGCGTTCGTCTTCAACGCCAATCGGGGTGAGGACCTTCAAGACAGCAAAATGCCCCTCATAGTCGACTTGGTAGACCTGACTCGTCGGGCGATCAGCGAGTTTGTGGGGATGCTGGACGCCCCAGATCTGACAGTAGTGCTTCAGTTTGCTTTTCACAGGGATGCCCGCGTGCACGTCGGTTGCTGTATGTGGTCTCCAGCCTTGATACGGTTCCGGTGGGGACAATTAAAGGATGTCGACGTGCAAGATCTCAAAACCAAACGGCTGACGCTGCGGGCCTGGTCCTTGGCGGATCGCGCTGCGCTACCGGCCATTTTGGCGGATCCAGAGGTGATGGCGTATAGCGATGCAGGGCCTTTGTCGGTTGTTGATATGGACGCATGGCTGCGATGCCGTGTGTCGACCAAAGGGCAATGGGCGATCACACACTGTGGAGCGGTGATCGGGTATGTCGCGTTGAGCGCGGCAAGGGTGCCTGAGGGGACCTCCGAATTGGGGTTTCGCTTGGCGCGATCCGCCTGGGGGCATGGATATGCAACGGAAGCGGTTCAAGCGGTTTTGGATGCTTTGGCGCCGACCCCTGGCAGGGTGAGTGCAATTGTCGATCCTGCGAACGCGGCCTCCGTCCGGGTTTTGGCAAAGGTCGGATTTCGGTATGCGCGTCCAATCATGTTTGCCGGATATGATCATCCGGACCATTTGTACCTACTAGAGTCCACAATGCGTGCCCTCAAAGAAGGGTCAGCGGTTTGAAGTGATGCATATCGTCAAATGCGCAGAACTCAACCGGACCCAGGGTCAGTCTCGGCATCGCAGAAATCAGTGTCTTGCTGAGGTGATCTGACAAATCCACCATCTGTTGGGCCTCGTCGGCAGTCAGCCACCGTAGCAGGTAACCCAAGGTGATATGGAACCGGTACTGGTCGTGATCGGGCCGGATGATCTGCGTCGCTGACCGCAAACGGTCGCGAGCCATCCGCAGCTTCGCTTCTTCTTCGGCGTCTGCCCCCATCATGTCGACGGTGAAGCCCCCGAAGATCCCGCGGGGTGCGACGGTAAATTGGCGGTCCAATGACACCTCTGCCAGACGGTTCTGGGCGGTCGCCACTGCAGTAGGGATGGGAGCGGCAAGGTCCAGGCCGCGCGGCCAATCTGTGCTTTTGCGGGTATAGTCGATCACACCCGGAAAGATCGTCATGTGAAAGCTCGCGGGCGGCATGAAGGTGTAGGCGTCGGCCAATGGTCCGGCCTTCAGGGCGTCCTGTGCCGCGAGCAGAGCCGCGAAGGCATCTGATGTCGGCGCGACATGACAAAGGGTGGTGTAGCCCGGGCACTTGAGCGGCCGCCCATCTGGCGCGAATTTCTTGCCGACGGCTGTTGGTGCCGCACCGCCTGTCATTTTTCCTGTCAAATAAGCGATTGCATCGTCGCGATCAGGCATTGGCCCGTCTCCTGTGAAGTCCAATATAGGCACCGAGCCCCCCTGTGGCGGCAAGACCAGCAAGCGCAAAAGGGACGCCGGTCAGCGTCAGGTTGGTCACTTCCGCAGAGATACCGAAGGCGAAGGCCCCGATTGCGGGTCCCACACGGAAAATGATGGTGTAAAGGCCCAAGATGCGCCCCAACCGGTCTTGCGGTGCTTCCAGTTGCACGTAGGCCAATGCGGCGATGTTGGATGCTGACATGGCCGCGCCGTGTACGACAAGGATCAGCAGCGCGAGCCAGAAGTTTGCAGTGAGGACAAACACCAGCAATGAGAGTGCAAAAACCGCGCTCATCCCCATGATCTGCTGCATAGCCTGGCGCGTTTCGCGGGATTTGCTGAAAAGGAGCGCGCCGAAGATGGCGCCAACGCCTAAAGCCGCGTTGAGGAGACCCAAGCCCACTTCGCCACGCCCAAACGCCACTTCGGCATAGGCTGGGAACAATTCGCTGGCCGGGCGGATCAGCAGGCCCTGCGCGAATTGCAAGAGCAGGATGCTCAAGATCAGCGGCACATGGCGCAGGTCTTTGACCACAGCCAATGTACTGATGGTGGCAGCGGGTTTCGGTTCCGTTTGCGGCGGGATATCGCGAATGCTGTGCAGTGCCACTGCGAGGGCGAGAAACCCGATAGCTGCCACACCAAAGACCCATCCGGCCGAGCCGAGGACAAGGAGGCCCGCCGCAAGGGCAGGACCGACAAAGCGGGACAGGTTAAAACCGGTCGAGTTCACCGCAAGGGCAGAGGGCAAAAGATCTGGTGGGGCGAGGTAGCGCGCCATGGCTAGGCGGGCCGGGAGCAAGAGGCCCGAGACCGCGCCAAGCGCTGCCATCAAGACGACCATCACGATCGGGGTCAGCCCACCCATGATATACAGTAAGGCCAACGCGACGGAGACGGCGGCTGAAGCAATCTGACCCCAGTACATGATCCGCGGGGCAGGGTGCTTGTCAGCCAACCTGCCGCCCCAAACGGCGGTGAGGAGCGAAGGAAACAGCTCTGCCGAGGCCACAAGGCCGAGCCAAGCTTCGGAGCCCGTCAGCTTCCATGTCACCCAGCCGACCCCGATGCGTTGCATCCAAAAGCCGGTGGTCATGGTGATATTGCCAAGTTGATAGGTCGCAAAGGCCGGGATTGCGAACACCGCGCGGAAGTCCGCGAAACGGGACCGGACGGATTCTAGTGGATGGGCGCGCAATGGGCCCTCAGCTTTTGAGTGTTACAAAGATCGGTTGATGGTCCGATCCTACGGCGTCCTCTCCGATAGACATGTCTTGAACGGCGTCTGCAAGGTCGGTCGATACGAAGCAATGGTCGATCCGGCGCGGTGGACGGCCATCGCGTGGTATGGTGTCGCCCGCGTCTTCGTCATGGCCCGCGCGTGTCCAAGCATCGGCGAGCCCATGTGCCCGGATTGTGCGTCCGTGCCAGCCAGAGACGTCGCCGACAACCCGCGTGTATTCGGGGCTGTCGGGGCTAAAATTCATGTCGCCCATCACAATGGCTGTCATGGGTTGTGGTGGCATGGGCATTGCAAACCAATCATCCGCTATGGGGCCGCCCGCAGAAGCACCACGTTCGCGCCCGCGCAACATGACGTCCATCATATAGTCCACTTGCGCCATGCGGGTATCCGTCGAGACATGGTCCAAATGGACGGAGCAGAAGCGGAGCGGCCCACTTGGCGCGTCGATCACACATTCCACCAAAGTGCGCTGCAAGTGGAAGATCCCGTGCAACGCGATCTTAGGCAGTGTGTGGTTGATGCTGCTGAGGATCGGCCAGCGAGAGAGGACCATGTTGCCAAACTGGCGGCGGCGGTGGGTCGGTTTGCCGTCTACACTCTCAGAGGCGTCAAGGTCAATCCCTGGGCCGTAAACCCAGTGCATGTCGGGCAGACGCGCTGCGATCTCGAGCGCTTGATGTACATTGCCAGACCGCGGCGCCGCGGTTTCCACCTCTTGCAGCGCGATGAGATCGGCCTCACCGATCTCGGCAACGATGCGGTCGAGGTCAAATTGGCCATCTTTGCCCTTGCCGTATTGGATGTTGTAGCTGACCAGACGCATTAGGCGATCTCCCGCATTGAGGCCCCCTGGGTCACGGTGACACGGCGGCCATTGTCTGCATCAAAGACATGCAAGGCGCCGCTTGCAATATTAACGCCAACGGCGGTGCCTTCCGGCAGGCGGTGCTTGGCGTCTGAAAGAACGGAGAAGGGGATGTCTTCAATCTGAAGGTGATGCAAACCTTGAGAGCCCAGCTCTTCATAGAACTCGAACCGAGCGTCGAGCGTGCCTTCGCCGGGTTGTGTCAGGCTCAGGGCCTCGGGGCGCACACCGACTTGTACCATGCGGCCTGTGATCGCTTGGGCCAGCTCAGGTGCAACCGGAAGTGCCGTGCCGTTGCCAAGCACAATTGCGGACTTGTTGGCGGACACTTGTCCGGACAAGAAATTCATTGCCGGTGACCCGATGAAGCCCGCGACGTAGGTGGTGGCGGGTGCGTTGTAAACGTCCTCGGGCGTGCCAACTTGGTCGATCGTGCCGCTGTTCATAATCACCATGCGATCGGCCAAGGTCATACCTTCATGTTGATCGTGGGTTACGAAAACAGAAGTCGCTTTGACACGATTATGAATGCGTCGGATCTCATGGCGCATTTGCACGCGCAGCTTGGCATCGAGGTTCGAGAGCGGCTCGTCAAACAGAAAGACCTCAGGCTCGCGGATGATCGCGCGCGCCATCGCGACCCGCTGGCGTTGACCACCCGAAAGAGCACCGGGGCGACGGTCAAGGAATTCCTCAAGGCCCACAGATGTTGCCACTTTGCGCACCTTTTCTGCGCGTTCGGCCTTAGGCATGCCAGCAACCTTGAGCGCATAACCGATGTTGTCGGCCACAGTCATATGCGGATAGAGCGCGTAGTTCTGGAACACCATGGCACAGCCCCGCTCGCGCGGCTCCAAGGCGTTGACGACCTTGTCCGCGATAGCGATCTCGCCTGCGGTAATGTCCTCAAGGCCCGCAATCATGCGCAAAAGCGTAGACTTGCCGCAGCCCGAGGGACCGAGGATCACGACAAACTCGCCGGTTTCGATCTCAAGGTTTACCCCGTGGATCACCTGGTCCTTGCCATAGGACTTGCGGGCGTCGCGGATGGATATTGTTGACATGTAAGCCTCCTGAAATGCGCTACCGCTTCGCTGCTTGAGCGAGCTTATTTGTCTGTGTTGATCAGTCCGCGCACGAACCAACGCTGCATAAAGATGACGACGGCCACAGGCGGCAGCATCACGATCAAAGTGCCTGCCATGGCCCAGTGCCAGTTTGGAATGTCCCCGCCCGTGGTGTTCATGTTTGGCACCAGGCGGCTCAGTTCGACCGCGACGACGCCGTAGGCTGGGTCGGTGATGATCAGGAGCGGCCAAAGGTATTGGTTCCAGCCCGCCACAAACATGATCGTCGCAAGGGCGGCCATATTGGTCCGGCTTAGCGGGATCAGAATTTCCCACAGGAACCGCAGGGGCCCGGCGCCATCCATCTTGGCGGCTTCCACCAACTCATCCGGGATGGTCAGGAAGAACTGACGATACAGGAACGTTCCCGTCGCCGTCGCAACCAGTGGCATGATCAGACCGGTATAGCTGTTGAGCAGGTTCCAATTGAGCGCCATCTCAACGCCTGTGACGGTGTTCCACAGCCAACTGACCCCGATCCAATCAAAGATCGTCTGAAACGGCGACAATGCGTTGGCCGCCACCGCGTATGTGGGCACAATGCGTACTTCGAGCGGCAACATCAGCGTGATGAACACCATCCAAAAGATCGGCATCCGCAGCCGGTGGTCAAAAAAGACGATGCCAAAGGCGGTCAGGGCGGCAAAGATGATCTTGCCGACCACGACCCCCATGGCGAGGATCATCGTATTGACGAACTTTGATCCAAAATCGGCCTCTGTCCAAGCCGCCTTGAGGTTCACCAACAATTGGTCACCCGGGAGCAATTTTGCGGGGATCGACATGACGTCTTGCAAGGTCTGCGAAGCTGCAACGACGACAAGGTAAATTGGCACCACAAGCATGAACAATCCGATAAAGAGGATCGCATGGGTGGCAACGTTCAGAAGGGGCGTGCGTTCAATCATGGCTCTATCCTCAGGTATAATGCACGCGGCGTTCGACGTATTTGAATTGGAGGAAAGTCAGCGCAATCACCAAGATCATCAGAATGATCGACTGCGCAGCAGCACCCGAATAATCGAGGCCCCGGAACCCATCTTCATAGATCTTATAAACCATCAGGTTGGTCGCGCGTGCCGGTCCGCCGGAGGTCATCGTATCCACCAGGCCAAAGCTATCTGTGAAGCTATCCGTGATGTTGATGATCACCAGAAAGAACACCGTGGGCGTCAGGAGCGGCAGTTGGATGTCCTTCATCCGGCGCAGGACCCGGGCGCCATCCATAGCACTTGCCTCTGTCAAGGATCTCGGGATCGACTGGAGCCCCGCCAGCAGGAAGATGAAGCTGTAAGAGACCTGCTTCCAAGCGCCTGCGATAATCACCATCGTGATCGCATTTGACCCGTTCATCACCGGATCCCAGATGCCCGGAAAGGCCATGTTCAGATAGCTCGCAACCCCGGCAGAGGGGTTAAAGATAAAGCGAAACGCGAGACCGATCGCCGGCGCTGCCACCGCATAAGGCCAAATCAACCCGATCCGAAAGGCTTTGTATCCGCGCAACTGGCGATCCGCGAAAAGAGCCAGAATCAGCGCCATGCCCATCGCCAATGCTGTCGTTGCGAGCGCGTAGATGATGGAAATGCGCACAGATTGCCAATACCGGTCGTCGGATAACAGGAAGATAAAGTTCTCAAACCCGACCCATTCGTTGCCGCCGCCCCAGGGCTGTTCGAGGGTGAACGCCCAGTAGAGGGCTTGGCTCGTCGGCCAGTAGAAAAAGATAAAAATAACCAGCAGCTGGGGAGCAACCACGAGGGCAGCGATCCAGTTGTTTTTAAAAAATGCGCGTCTCATCACCGCTCCCCTTGCTGAAAATCTCCCCCGCCGATCGGCGGAGGAGGTTGTTGCGAGATCGCAGTCCTATGGCAGTTCTTGACCGCGGTATGTGCGGGCGAACTTGTTCAGGATGTCATTGGAGCGCGACACGGCTGTGTCGAGGGCCTCTTGCATGGTTTTGTCACCCTGCAGTGCCGCCTGAACTTCGTTGGACCATTCAGAACGGGCCTGAATGAAACCACCCAAACGGATACCGCGGGTGAGCGGGCCAGGGTCAGTGTAGGTCAGCGATTCAAGGGCCAGTTCGCGGCCTTTGTAGGGGGCGTTTTCGTAAAAGCCCTTTTCCACCAGCGTATCAAAGCCGGTCTTGGTGACCGGGATATAGCCGGTGTTGGTCGACCAGTATTCTTCGCTTTCGGGTGTGGCGAGGAACTTCAGGTACTCAGCCGCGCCGCGATACTCTTCGTCCGTCTTGCCGGACAGAACCCACAGGGAGGCGCCGCCAACAACAGTGTTGTGACGCTCTGTGCCTTCGTAAACGGGAATCATGGCAACGTCCCATTCGAACGCGCCGTCAACTAAGTTGCCAACCGCGGCGTGGCTGGCGATAGACCCGAAGTACAAAGAACATTCGGCCTGAGCAAAGCTATCACGCGAGTTCAAACCGCCTTGTGTGGTGCGGATCTCAAGCAAGCCTTCATCGTACCAGCGCTTGATGTTTTCCATGTGCTTGACGTGGATGGTGGTGTTGTAGAGATATTCGCTGTCCAGACCATCGTAGCCGTTGTTGTTGGACGCGATTGGCACGTTGTGGGCCATCGAGAACTGCTCAAGGTCGATCCACGTGGATGGGGCGTAACCGTATGGGCATTCTTTACCGGAGGCTTTCAAGGCAACCAGAACGTCTTCGAATTCTTCCCAAGTTGCTGGTGCCTCGACGCCCGCTGCTTCCAGGTCAGCGACGTTGAAATACATCATTGGCGTCGAGGAGTTGAAAGGCATGGAGTACAACTCACCCTTCGACGAGGCGTAGTAGTTCGCGATACCCGGGAAGTAGTCGTCCCAGTCGATATCGATGTCGAAATCGGCCATCATCTGATGAACGGCATAGAACTCGCCTGACATCATCAGGTCTGCAGTGCCGGCATCATAAGCCTGAACGACAGTTGGGTGCTGGTCGGCGCGGAATGCAGCAATTGTATTCTGCACAGCGTTTGCATAGCCATCCTGGCCAACGCATGTGATTTCAAATTCTGACTGGCTTTCGTTGAACCGGTCGCAGGTCGCTTGAACAACGTCACCCAGTTGACCGCCAAGGCCATACCAGTATTCGAATTGCACCTTGTCCTGGGCGAATGCCGCGGAGGCAGTGACGACAGCTGCAATGGCAGCTGCGCTTGTGGTCGCAAATTTCATTTGAGGTCTCCCTACGTTGGTGGTGTGTTTGGAACACGCCAACGACCTGATAGAGCAACGTAAATTCATTCGAATGAATTTGTGAATTTTTCGTTATTCTTTTTTGTCAGGCAGATGACGCAACGGTAACTGGCTGTGGATAATTCTTGTCTGGTTCAGCTCAAGATCGGATTTCCGTCGAGATAGTTGTCAAAATGCACAAGGGTTTGGTCGTCTTCACCCAGCACGATGGCCATCTGCGCGGGGCCCCAGAGCCGGTCGACTTTGCGGTCGCCGTTGAGAGGAACAGTCACGCCATAGTGGCTGCCCGCGATGGTTGTGAAGGGTATGCCGTGCCACAAAGCGGTGGAGGTGTAGTGTACGTGTCCAGCAATCACCTGGCGGATATCAGAATGCGTTTTCAGGACCTCAACAAAGGCGTCCGGTTCCGCCAGACGAATCCGATCCACCATGGTGTGCAGGGGGTTGGCGTGGTGGTGTAGGACGACATTGACTGGACCATCATGTTCGCCCAGCCGATCGCTGAGCCAGGACAGTTGCGCGGCCGACAATGCCCCGCCGTGTGTGTGCTCCTCGGTTTCCACCACGCTGTCGAGCAAGATGGTGCGGTGGCCCTTCACGTCGATGATTTTGTCGACACCGCCAGTTTCAGCTCGCAGGTCTTCGCCGAAGTAGGACAAGAATGTTTCGCGGTTGTCATGATTGCCGATCGTGATGTGGCACGGGACGGTTAGTTGATCGACGAGGTCTTTCAGGCGCTGATATGGTTCTGTCGCACCTTCGTAACCGAGGTCTGCGAGATCGCCAGCGAGGATGCAAAAATCCGCGTCCGCGTGATGGGCGTTGATCGCTTCGATCCCCGCTTCGAGCCGTTTGTAGGTGTCAAGACCGTGAGAAGTCTTGCCTTCGTCAACGAGGTGAATGTCACTGAGTACGAGGAATTTGAGCATTGTGGTGTCCGATAGTTAGGGTGTTTATTCAGCGGCGAGCGGCGTGGGATCGGTCTTGGCGACAAAGTGGCCAGTGCCGATTTGGTGCATCTGAGCAGCAGGGGTTTCGGTGCCCTTTGGGGCAATCGGGGATTTGCGCCCCTCTTCATAAAGTTGTGGCGCAGACATGGGCTTTGACGGGTCTGGCACCGGGATCGAGGCAAGCAAGTTTTTGGTGTAATTGTGCGCGGGTGCGGACAGAACCGTCTTCGATGGTCCGTATTCGACGAGCCGTCCCATGAACATGACCGCGACCGCCTCGCTCACCTGTTCGACGATGGCGAGGTCGTGGGAAATGAAGAGGTAGGTCAGACCCAGCTCACTTTGCAATTCGGCGAAAAGCTCCAGCACCTGGGCTTGGACAGAAACGTCCAAGGCAGAAACCGGTTCATCGGCGATGATCAGATCAGGCTCAAGCGCGAGCGCCCTTGCGATGCACAGACGCTGACGCTGACCACCAGAGAACTCATGCGGGTAGCGGTCCATATGTTCGCCGCCAAGCCCCACGCGCGACAGCAACCACCGGACTCGTTCACGGATTTGATCCGGGTTGCCCCAACTGTGGATCACCATCGGTTCTGCGATTTGGTCAAAGGCCGTGCGGCGGGGGGAAAGAGCGGCGAAAGGGTCCTGAAACACCACGCCGGTGCGGCGTTGAAAAGCAAAGCGATCTTCATCGCTGAGCGACGCAACATCGACGCCGTCGACTTCAATTTTTCCCATCGTCGGGGCAACAAGACCGATGATCGCACGCGAAATTGTGGATTTGCCACAACCAGATTCGCCAACCAAGCCGAGCGTCGTGCGTTTGGGAATGCTGAAAGACACGCGATCCACCGCCAACACTTCAGCGGTGACCCGACGGAGAATGCCAGACTTCACCGGATAGCGAACCGACACATCGTCAAGCTTCAGCATTGGCGTATCATCTTGGCCGCGCATCGCTTTCACGTCTGCCAGGCCGAGAACCGGAACAGAGGAGAGCAGTTTCTGCGTGTAGGGGTGGCTTGGCGCGCTGTAGATTTGCGCAACCGTGCCAATTTCCACCAGATTTCCCGTCTGCATCACCGCTACGCGATCGGCGATCTGAGCGACCACGCCAAGGTCGTGCGTGATGAACAGAACGGCGGTGCCGTGATCCGTTTTGAGTTTTTTGATTAGCCAAAGAATTTGCGCCTGAATGGTAACATCCAACGCCGTTGTCGGTTCATCCGCGATCAGGATCTTCGGCTCGCAGACCAATGCCATCGCGATCATGACGCGCTGTCGCATACCGCCAGACAATTCGTGCGGATATTGTTTGAAGCGGCGTTCAGGCTCGGGAATGCGCACCTCTTCCATCGCGGCGATGGCGCGGGTTTTGGCCTCCGCCTTGGAGAGGCCAAGATGCACAACCAAGGGTTCGATCAATTGTTCCCCGACGGAGAAGACGGGGTTGAGCGAAGTCATCGGCTCCTGAAAGATCATCGCGATGTCGTTGCCGCGAATGGCACGGGCCTGTGGCTCTGTCGCGGTGACCATGTCGGTTGCGCCGTCGAAAATGATCTTCCCGCCAGCGATGTCGCCACCCGCTTGGCGGATCAGCGCCATCGTGGAGAGAGCGGAGACAGACTTCCCCGAACCGGACTCACCGACGATCGCGAGCGTTTCACCCTGCATCAGATCGAAGGAGATCCCCTTGACGGCCTCCATACGGGTTGCGCCCGCGCCAAAGGCAACGCGCAGGTTTTGGACGGATAGGATTGGGGTTGTCATCAGGCGCCTCCAAAGGGATGCGAGGGCCTCCATTTGGGAGCCCTCGCAGTGGTGCTTACTTGGTGATGCCGTTCGTTTCGTCGCCGATGTAGCCGGCGCGGAAGTCCAGAACGTAGGGGATGTGACCGGGATATGGCGCCCAATCGAGATCCTCACGCATGCCCCAGCTTTCGAATGGCTGGTAGAGAACAAGGAAAGGTGCGTCCTTCTTCACTTCATCCATCAACTTGGCATAGGCGATGTTGCGCTTTTCAACGTCTGTCTCAAAGCGGAACTCATCATAAAGCGCAGTCCAGGCCTCCATGCCGATGGATGGATCCCAAAGGCCACGGGTCATGCCCGCACCGTCAGGCGACCACATCTTACCGAACGACCCGTGTGGGTCAGCGAAGTACATTGGGTTGGACCAGTTGTGGATCTGGTCAGGGGAGCCCCAACCACCAGGCGTGCCAGGGTCGTTCCAAGAGGTCACAACTTTCAGCTCGATATCGATACCGATCTCGCGCCACATTTCCTGCATGGCTTGTGCGGCCAGCAGACCATTGGTGTAGTACACAGGGTCGGTGTAGAAGGGCAGCTGCGTGCCTTCGAGGCCATTTTCAGCAACGATCTTTTTGGCTTCTTCGAGGTTGTATTCGAACGTCTCGATACCCGGTGTGAAGTAGTCGCCATACTGCGGATACGTGTGCGTGGATGGGACAACAGCTGCACCACCCCACAAGGCTTCGTTCAGCAGGTCGCGGTCGACGGACAGGACCATCGCCTTGCGCAGCTCAGGCGTAATGATGGACCCTTTGTCACCGCCACCGAAATACATCAGGTGGAACAGAGGTGTCACGCCACCAGCGGTTTTGAATCCGGGCGCTCCGTTGATCACGTCCAGCTGATCTGGCGGGACGTTGGTGATCAGGTCAACTTCCTTGTTGACCAGCGCTGTCACACGGGCAGCCAGTTCAGGAATGCGGCGGACGGTGACAGTCTGATAAGGTGCGGTTTCGCCCCAGTAGTCGTCGTGGCGTTCCCAAACGATACGTGTCTCTGGCGTGAACTCAGCATAGGAATAGGCACCGGTGCCCACAGGCGCCTGACGGAACGCGATGAAGTCGCTTTCTTCGGTCGCATTCGGATCACCAGACAGGCCCATGGTGTAGTTCTTTGGCAGGATCATCGCCTGCTGGGCGGCCAGGATAAGCTCGAAAAGCGGCTCTGGCTTGTCGGACATAATCTTGAGGGTCGTGTCGTCGATGACTTCCACGCCAGTGATATTCCCGAAGAACTCTTTCGACCGCTCAACACGGGCAGGGTAGCCCGGCGTGATCATGTTCTCGAGGCTCCAGACCACGTCATCCATGGTCATGTCATCGCCATTGTGGAACTTCACGCCTTCACGGATGGTCAGGACCATTTCTGTTGGCGATGTGATTTCCCAGGACGTCGCGAGACCCGGTTCAAACACGTTCTGTTCGGACGTTGGATCTTTGAACAGCAAAGGCTCAATCGAGTTGACGTAGAACTGTGAGCCGACGTTGGAGTGGTCTGCGCCAGGATCGATATAGGCGGAGAGGTTGGCTGTGGCGACGGTCAGCTCTTGGGCTGTTGCGGCACCAGCAAACAGCGCGATCATCGCGCTTGTTGTAAAAAGACGTGTCATCGTTCAGATGTCTCCCTAGCGATGGTTTCATTGCTGCCTCGGGCCGACCGATCTTGGCGGAGAAGACGGCCCGGGGCGTTTCGTTAAGCTTGACGTTTCAATCGAACATCCAGCGTGTCCCTGAGCCAGTCGCCCAGAAGCAGGAAGACCAGCGCGATGACCATGATCATCAGCGCCGGTACAAGACCGATATGCGGATATGAGGCGAGGTAGTCGCGACCAAAGCCGGTCATCGACCCCAGCGTTGCGGTGGGTGGCTGTACGCCTAGACCGAGGAATGACAGTGAGCTTTCCAGCAAGATCACGTTCGACACGCCGAAAGTCCAAAGCACGATGATGGGGGAGGCGATGTTGGCCAACATGTGGTGCCGGATGATGCGATAGGGGCCGGCACCGGTCACGCGGACCGCGTCGATATAGGGTGCTTCCCGGATTGCGAGGACCTGACCCCTTACAACGCGCGCGTACTTTTCCCAATCAGCCAGCCCGATGATGATCACAAAGACGGTCAGGTCGGTCCCAAAGACCGCAACTGCCAACAACGCCATGAGGGTGAACGGAAACGCGATCTGAAGGTCGACCAGCCCCATCAAAAAGTTGTCGACAGCCCCACCGACATAGCCGGATATAATGCCAATGGTCGCGCCGATCACCATCTGCATGATCGACCCGATCAGCGCGATCGTGAGCGTGAAGCGCAATCCATAAAGCAAGCGTGAATAAAGATCGCGCCCCAGCTCATCCGTGCCGAGGACGTAGCCTTCTTTGGCCCCTTCAAAACCGTAGGGCGGCTTGAGCCGCGACAAAAGGCTTTGCGCGTTCGGGTCATAGGGGGCCAAGATAGGGGCCAAAAGTGCCACAGTGATCAGGACAAACAGGATCACGAAACACAGTTTGATCAGCCAATTGGCGCCAAGCGCGGCTTTGACGAACTTTGATTGGCGCCAATTGAGTGGCGCATCATTCGGAAGGGTCTCAGCAGTTGACATGGCGGTCCTCAGGTTGCGATGCGGACCCGCGGGTCAAGCAGGGCGTAAATGATATCAACGATCAGGTTGGCGACGATCACCACGGCGGCCCAGACGATGACGCCAAACTGCAGAATTGCGAAGTCGCGCAGCAGCGCGCCGCGCACGATCAAGGACCCGATGCCTTCAAGCGCGAAGACGGCTTCGACCAGCACGACCCAACCGACAAAGCCCGCAACCTGCAGGCCTAAGTTCGACACGATCGGGATCATGGCATTGCGCAGCGCGTGTTTGTTCACGACAACCGCCTCATGCAGGCCTTTGGCGCGGGCAGTTCGCACGAAATCCTCGTTCAGGATCTCCAGCATCGCAGAGCGGGTGAAACGAATGTTCCAGGCCATCATCGCCATCGCGAGCGTGATCGTCGGCATCACAAAGTGCACCCAGGTCATATTCCCGGACGAGGGCATCCAATGCAGCGTGAAGCTGAAAATGAGGATCATAAAGATCGCAAGAATATAATTCGGGATCGCGTAGCCAAAGAAGGCGACGGCAATGATCACTGTTGAAATGGCTTTGTCCCGGTTGACGGCAGCGTAGATGCCAAGCGGCAGGCCAATGGCGACAGCAAGGAGGAACGCACTGCCAAAGAGCCTGATTGTGTTCGGCAAACGCTCCGCAAAGATCTCCGTGACCGGGCGAAACTCTGTCAGGCTGAGGCCAAAGTTGCCCTGTGTGAGCCCGCGAAAAAACGCCAGATACTGCTGCAGATAAGTCCCATCAAGGCCGAAATAGCTTTCCCAGAAGGCGTATTCCTCGGGGCTGAGACCCTCGGGGAACATGATGTCGATGGGGTTGCCCGAAATGCGGCTGGCAAAGAAGACAGCCGTCACAACAAAGATCATGGTGAGGATCGCGCGGGCCGCACGCATTACGATAAACGACATCTCAGACTGTCCCCCGGGTGACAGCAAATCGCCGCTTCAGCGGCTGTTATTCAATGCAATAGCGCTTGGCCCGCCAGCAGCGCGGACGCCCTATCGGTCGCGTCTGAAGTTGACACCAAAGTAACGAAAGTGGGCAGCGCGCGGAGTTTTACAGAACCTTCGCGCAAAGTGGCCAGGTTTGCGGGGGGAACGCCTAAGAAACGACATTTTGTGTCACGCGCAGGTGCTAACCGACCAGGGCGCCCCACGCGTGATGACAGACCTCTGACAGGTTGGGGGACGGGACAGCAGAAGGACAACACTATGAAACTCGCCATTGTGACAGACATCCACCACGGCAAACCCAGCCACACGAAACGCGGGGACACTGCGTTAGAGCAAATGGCAATCTTTGCAGATGGTGTGAAATCGGAGGCGCCGGATCTGGTGCTTGACCTTGGCGACCGTATTACGGACGCAGATGCGGATACGGATAAGGGTCTGATGGCGGAAGTTGCTGATGCCTTCACGGCGGTTGATGCCCCCATCCATCATGTCTGCGGCAACCACGACCTTTATTATCTGAGCGCAGAAGATAATGCTGGGATCATGGGGCAGTCGATGGCCTCTGAAGTTGTGAATGCGGGCACTTGGCAAATCCTACTCTGGCGCGCAGATGCAGCGATCACCTGGACCGAGACGCATCGTGGTTTCAACCTGCCCGAACAGGATTATCTCTGGTTGGCGCATCAGTTGGCAGCAGCCAGCAAGCCGACACTGGTGGTCAGCCATGTTCCTGTGTCGGGACATTCCCAAATCGGGAACTACTATTTCGAAAGTAATCCGGATGTTGCGACCTACCCGCAGAGCCCGCGCGTGCGAGAGGCGCTGGCGCTGGCGCAAGTTCCAGTCATCTGGATGGCGGGTCATGTGCATTGGAATACTGTCACCCAAGTGAACGGCGTCTTTCACTTGACCCAACAATCCCTGACGGAAAGCTTCACGACCGGCGGTGCGCCAGCAGGATCTTGGGGGACACTGACGCTTGCTGACGAAGTGACTTGGCAAGTTTACGGCGATGATCCGTTTTCGTGCAAGCTTCCTGTCCAGTCTCGCAAATGGGTTCCCCCCTTGAAACCTTTCGCGAAGGCCCGACCGCAAGGGTGATGCCACATGATTGTTACGCGGTTTCCCTATCGTCATCATGAAGGGAAACGCGTTCATGGCACGACACGACACCCGAAAGTCCGCTTGGCTCGATGTTTATCGCGCGCTTCGCAGCGACATTGACAGGTGCGCCCTTGAACCTGGTGATGACTTGCCAACCATCTCGGCGCTGGCAAGCAATTCGGGCCTGTCGCCTTACGGCGCACGTCGGGTTTTGGAACGTCTGTGCAAGGAGGGGCGCGCGCAAAGCTGGCAAGGCAAAGGGTTCCGCGTCGCGATGCCCGTCATCAGGCTTTCGACGTCAGCGCATTGTCCGAAGTTTGGCGACATGATCAAAGCGCTTGGATATCAATCGAGCTCTGCGCTTTTGTCCTCAAAGACCGTGGGTTTGAATGAGCAGGTCGCACGCCGGATGCGGAGCCGGACAGGCGCCAAAGCCATCATGACAGAGACAATCCGCAAGGTGAACGGACGGCCGGTTGCGCTGTCTCATGATTATTTCGCGCGCAACCGACTCCGCGGAATCGCAAAAACTTTGGCAACAACCGGGAGTGTCTCTCAGTCCCTTGAGGAATATGGCTTTGCAACCTACCGGCGTGACTTCACGGAATTGGCTTGCCGCTTCCCGACCGAACACGAGGCGCTGCTCTTGGGCATTCCCCGATCGCAGCCTGTCTACGCGACGCTGGGGGCCAATTTGGTGTCACGTGATGATGTGATCCAGGTGTCTTGCGGTGTCTGGCGCGCGGATTGCGTTGTGTATGAGTTTTAGACTGTCTACCGGCAAAATTTACAAAACAACTACGCAAAGTGGCGGGTTGTGCGGCCAATCGTCATAGACCTGTGACTCCGCTTTGACGTGATGGTCCCGACTTGAGGGAGCATAATCATGATCGAAACGTTCAGCGCCGCCGGCACGTTCTTTAAAGGCAACCTGCATTGCCATTCGACCAATTCAGACGGCCAATTGTCCCCTCAAAGGGTCTGTCACTTTTATCGCGAGGCGGGCTATGATTTCATCTGCCTCAGCGATCACTTTGTGGACAAATACAGTTTTCCTGTGACCGATACCTCTGCCTATCGCACAGAAGAATTCACGACCATCATCGGCGCTGAAGTGCACTCTGGTGAGACTGAGGCGGGCGATATCTGGCACATCTTGGCTGTCGGTCTTCCGCTCGATTTCGCCCATACCCCTGCAGATGAAAGCGGGCCGGCATTGGCGCAGCGCGCGCTTGATGCCGGCGCTTTCGTCGCGCTTCCGCATCCGGAATGGTACGGGATCACGATCCGCGATGGGGAAAGCATGCCAGAGGGTATCCATGCGATTGAAATGTTCAACGCCGTTTGCGATGCGATGGGCCGGGAAGGCGGCGGTTACCTTCTCGACCAGATGATGACGTCTGGCCGCACCCCGGGCGCGATTGCCGTCGATGACGCCCATTATTATCGAGGCGATGCCGCACTTGGTTGGACGATGGTGAAGGCGGAAGAGCGGACGCCTGACGCTTTGTTGGCGGCCTTGAAAGCCGGTCATTACTACGGATCAACGGGGCCGGAGATCTATCACGTCGAAACCGATGGCACGCATCTTTTTGTTGAATGCTCACCCGTCGCGTTTATCGGTTTGGTGGGCAAAGGTGCTGCGCACACCAAAGTGGAGGGGCAAAACCTTACCCGCGCTATGCTGCCGCTCGAGCCATTCGTGGACGGGTGGGCGCGACTGAACTTGCGAACAGATGACGGTCAGAAGGCTTGGGGTCATCCCTGGCGGCTGTAAGTTTCGGCCGTGGCAATGATTGAGCGCTGCCTCCTTATAGACCAAACTGTCTGATGTCAGCGCCGATCGAACAGATTTAGGGGTTTGCGCGACGGAAGGGAGAGGAGATCGTTGAGGGTCATTTTCGTACGCGGCGTATGTGTGCATTGAGTTCTCCGAGACCGCTGCCCAAGAGGGCGTCGCAAAACGCCGCGCACAAGACTTGACTAACTTGGCGCTTTTGGCTCCGGATATCATTGAGACCATCGTCGCCGGCGAAACCCCTCCTGGGCTCACAACCGCCAATCTCGTCAAGACCCGCTTCCCTGCAATTTGGTCAGAGCAGTACGCGCAGTTCGCCGCGCTTTAGGGCACACCACCCCGCAAGCGCGTACCGCCAAGTCACCCGACAGAGACTATCTCCCATTCTGGGGCAACATCTGACCCCAGCGCGGGTCGCACCAATAGGCGCGGGACGTTAAGCGACAGTAACGTAAACACTATTCCGGGGAGGATCGTACCGCGCTCTATGGCGCTGTGTGGCTGGCTGTGCTGACAGTCCAGAGCTAGCCAGTCTCTACACAAGATTTCCCGTAAACCGGGAAATTATAGGGAATATTTTGTTTCCAAGGGTGTCGAGGCCCAGCTTACGCTAATTTTTGTAATAAAATACAGCATTTCCGGTCCGGTTCCCTACGTCGGCAAACAGGGAAATCACGTGTCGTAAACACTGAATCAACTTCTCGGAGCAGTGAAGCCGTATTGCGCCCGAACTCAGCGATATCTTTGCAAGGTTATTTTCTTAGCGTGAAGCCGACGTTCGCATTAATGCAGCTAGCGGCTGGTTTGAGCCCAAAGTGTCTCATGCTGCGGTCTGCACCAATGGCTTAGAACCACAATAAGCCTGACGCCCGGCATCGATCTTCACTTGTTGCTGCTGGCTCTTTGCAAGTACTCGGTCGCTTCCAGACCCCATCCGTAGGCTACGCGACAGCTGTCTTGCCTTCGGCATCACCCTTTAGCTTAAGCAAGACCTCGGAATGACCCGCTAGGCTCGATAGGCCGGTAGCGGTGCGCGATCTTGCAACTCGATCATTCGGCGCAGCATGACGCTTGTTAGCTCGGTCTTGACCGTCGCGGACTTCGGGTCATCAAACAGGTTTTCGATTTCAAGTGGATCAGCCTGCAAATCATAGAGTTCCCCCCAGTTTTCACCTTGGCGGATCGACATTCGATACTGGTCCGTCACGACCGTCCGCACACGTTGGGGGCGGTCAAATCCGGTCATGAGGCGCTGGCTATCTTCTTCGACGATGATAGCTTCGGGCGGGTCGGATGCCAAAAGATCGCGCCCTTGTAGCCCGTTGAACGGTTGGATGCCCGCGCGGGCCAAAATGGTGGCTGAGATATCGATGGAGGACGACAGCGCGTTGCTTTGCACATCGTTCACGGGGCGGGTCGGGTCGTACCAGATAAACGGCACGCGAATAATACCCTGATAATGCAGCAACAATTTCAGCATCAAGCCGTGATCGCCCATATAGTCGCCATGGTCTGTGGTGAAAATCACGATGGTATCATCGGCGAGCCCCGCGTCCTCTAATTGGGCCAAAACGCGCCCGATGGCGTCGTCGATCATAGTGATCATACCGTAGGTCAGCGCGATGATGGCGCGAGCCTCGTCTTCGGTGACGGCAAAGGGGCTTTGGTTGTCCCGCGCGTCTGATCCGTTCTCCATCGCCGCTTGCATTGCCTTGATCGGAGGTAAGTTCCCTTTGCCGAATGACTTGGGCAAGGTAATGTCGAGCGGGTCGTACATGTCCCAGTATTTGCCGGGCGGCGTGAATGGGTGGTGCGGATCGGGGAAAGACATTTGCAGGAAAAACGGCGCATCCTCGCCCCCTCGGTCCTTCAACCAATCGCAAGAAAGATCCGCGATCCAGCTCGTTGAATAGAGTTCTTCTGGGACCGCCGTGCGCCATGCTTGGGGCGCATTGATGCGGTTGTCCGGTAGTGCATTCTCCGGCCCGACAAGGTCATCAAAGTCCGCCCGCTGTTCGCGTGCCCATATCAGGTAATCCCCAGATGCACGGTCCGCATGATCGGCGGCGATTTCTGTGTGCTGGAACCCGTAGAAATCCCCGTCCTTCCTCTCGGCCAATGGTGTGTTCCACCGCGTGATGTCCTCAAGGTCGTAGTCGGCGGAGTGGCGGTTGTCCTTATAGGCATCGCGCAGATGCTCTGACGGGGCCGCCATCCCCTCAGCCTGTTCAAACTTCTTGGTCGCGGGCAGGCCTGTGAAGCTTTGCAAGTGGGATTTGCCAATCAGTCCAGTGGTGTAACCCGCATCGCGTAGCAGCTCAACAAAGGTCGTATGGTTCTTTGACAAGGGAATTCCGTTGTGCCGCGCGCCGTGCACCGAACACATGCGCCCCGTCATGATCGACGCACGGTTGGGCATGCAGATCGGGTTCGCAACGTGGAACTTGTTCCACCGCGTGCCTTTGGCCGCGATGCCATCGATATGGGGCGTTTTGACGACCGTGTTGCCATAGCAGCCCAGATGATCCGCGCGATGTTGGTCGGTGATGATGAACAGGAAGTTTGGGCGCTTGGTCATGATGTCTTTTCACCGAGTTGAGACGTAGAACGTGCCCCGCGAATATCGAACGCGATGAGGGCGAGGCCGAGGGCGATTGCGGGAATGTGGAACATTGGTGGGATAGCGAGGCATGTGAACGCAGTGCCAAAGCGCAGAACGATTTCTGGGATGGTCAGTTTGCGCCGATCAAAGCCAGATAGCGCCGACGAGAACAGCCAGATGCAGAAACCTGTCCGCGCCACAATCCAGAAGAACGGCAGCAGGCTGAATTCCTCAACGATCAGGATCGTCGGATAGAAAGCAAAGATAAACGGGATGATGAATTTTGCCATGCCAAGGCGGAACGACATAAATGCTGTCATCAACGGGTTCGCCCCCGCGATGGGCGCCGCCGCATAGGCCGCGATAGCCACGGGCGGGGTGAGTGAGGAAGCGACACCATAGTAGAAGACGAACATATGCGCTGTCAGCATCGACACGCCCAAGGCCTGAATAGCCGGACCCATAACAAGGATGATAATCAGATAGGCGGGCAGTGTCGGCATACCCATCCCGAGGATTAACGCCCCACACATGGCTACCAACAAAGCCGAGAACAGGCTTTCGCCGCGTACATCTGCGATCACATTAGCGAGCTTCAGGCCTAGCCCTGTTGAATCCAAAGAGCCCACAAGAATGCCAATCGCCGCGATGGCAATCAGCAGCGTCGCACCCGATTGCGCGCCCTTAAGGAAGGAGTTCCAAACGCGCATCGGATCGCGCCGCACGTCGGGATTGATAACCGACAAGACCAACAACACGACAACCGCATTAAAACCGGCCGCCGAAGTCGAAAGCCCCGCTACGAGCGTGCCGATCACCACAGCGATGGGACCGGCAAAGAGGATCGCGTTGATTAAATCTGTGCGGGTGATTTGGTCGTCCACCGTCAAGTCTTGGACGTCGATCCCTTGGCGGCGGGCTTCGACGGTTACGGCTGTGAACAGGCTGAAGTAGTAGAACAACGCCGGGAAAAGGGCCGCAACGATGATGCTTAGGTAACCGACGCCCGTCAGGTCGGCCATGACGAGCGCGGCAGCCCCCATGATGGGCGGCATTATTTGCCCACCGGATGAAGCTGTCGCCTCGATCCCCGCGGCGAAAGTAGGCGAGAACCCTCGCTTCTTGATCATCGGTATGGTGAACGTACCGGTGCCAACGATATTGGCGACAGTTGAGCCAGACATCGTTCCAAACATTGAGGATGCTAGGATGGCGGCATGGGCCGGCCCGCCACGTGTGCGGCGGGTGGCGAGAAAGGCGAATTTCAGCAGCGTGTCACCGGCGCCAGTGCCCTCCAGAAGCACACCGAAGATGATGAAAATGAAGACCGTGCTTAGCACGATATTGGTGATCGACCCGAACACACCCTTGTTTGTGTTATACCAAAGTGCCGTCGCGACCTCTTTCAGAGAAAATCCGGAATGCTGCATGATTCCTGGAAGGTCTTGCCCCCAAAGCAGGTAGAGAACGCCAAATACGCCGACCCCGAAAAGCCCCCAGCCCCAAAGGCGGCGGCAAAGCTCAAGGAAAACCACGAGACCCGCGATCGCGGGCCACGCGTCCCGTGTACGCACGTCGTAGAGTGTGTTTTCCATCTGGGTTTGCACATAATAGAACGACCAGATTGACCAGAGGCCTGCAATTAGAAGAACAGCATCGATCCCCAACTGCCAAGGCGGCACCGATTTGCCTGTAGCCACGCGACGCTTGTGTGATGTCGCAATGCCAACAACAAGGGCCAATGCGAATCCCGCCGCGCGGTGGAACTTGGGGTCAATCAAGTCAACGCCCGCACTATAGAGCGCAATCAGTCCGAGGGCGAAGCACGCTACCGCTGAGACCAGCGCAATCGCACGTGCCGATAGACTTTGGGTGTCGGTTGCATCCATCATGGAGCTGTGCTTTCGAGATGAGTTTGGGGAGCGGAGGCGTGGCGAACGCCTCCGTCGTTTTCAATACTACTTGAGCGCTCGCTTAGGAGTTCGGGCGAAGCTCATCCGGAATGTCGAAACCCGCTTCTTCATAATACCGGACTGCGCCTGGGTGCAGCGGTACATTCACAGACGTAAATGCTGTTTCTGGCGTCACAGACTGCAAGAAGAACGCAGTCGCGTGTACCTCATCTAGGTTCTCCCAGAAGGCCTTTGTGGCGGCATAAACGACCTCATCAGAAACGCCCGCATGGGTGCCAATGAACTGCGTAAAGCTCAGCGCAGTGATCTCGCCAGTTGTGAGCTGCCCTTGATAGACGTTACCGGAGAACTGGATCATGCCTCGGCCTGGACGACCGAACAACGCTTGCATGTCTTCGCTTGCAATAGCCTCGTCAGGAATTGACAGGATCCGGAATTCGCCAGATAGGCCGAAGCGTTCGATATTTGCAGAACCGATCTCAGCTGGGCGCACCATCATGTCGATCTTGCCGTCAGCAAGAGCTGCATAACCCTCACCCCAGCTCAGGCGGACCGCCTCATAGTCATCACCAGGCTCGAAACCTGTGATGTTGCGGATGATGGACTCCGATGTAGCAGACGCAGATCCTGCTGGCGGCCCTGTAAAGACCGCCATGCCCGCGATATCTTCCCAACTCTCGATCCCTGATCCTTCGAGCGTTACCGGATGATAGGCACCAGCCTCAAAGCCGAGGATCGAACGCAAGTTGCCTGCAACCTCTGTCGCGTCGTCAACGGATTCGTACATCGCGCGGCCATTGGCCATCAGCCCGACAAGGGACGGAACGGTCGAGAAGAAGTCGATCTCTCCCCGTGCACCGCTGAGCATCGAGCGCGTCAGTGTTTGGCCTGCATTCACCTGAATTTCGATGTCATCACTGCCCGCCTGATTGGCGAAAGTGACAAACATGGTGTGAACTGGGCCGCCGACGCCAGCCGTCTCGCCTTTGAAAATTTCAGCATAGCCGATCGACGGCCCAATGGCTGCGGCTGCCGCGACAGCAGCCGCGAGCGCAAGATTCGTGAATTTCATTACTATTCCTCCCTAAGTAACTGGGAGTTTAACAAAGCCGATACATTCCGTATAATCAAACGATGCACTACATACATGCCAGAATGTTATGAAACCGGACCCCCGCCATTTGGCCCAATTGTCCGTCATCGTCGAGACCGGTTCATTTCAGTCTGCCGCTAATCGGCTGTCGCTGACGCAGCCGGCCTTAAGCCGGAATATGCGCAAGCTGGAGGAACGCCTTGGCGCTCCCGTCTTTACCCGGGATGGGCGCCGGTCGGTTCCCAACGATCTTGGGTTAAAGCTCGCCCGCAACGGCTTGACGATCCGCATCGCAGAAGAGCAGGCAGAGAACGCCGGTACCCTGGCCGCATCCGGTTCGGCTGGGCAGTTGCGTATCGGCGCACCGCCCATCGTTTCAGGGCGTTTCCTCACCGACACATTGTCTGGCTTCATCGCTGAAAACCCCAATTGCGTCGTCGAAATGCGGACCGGCCTGGTTCATGAGTTGCGGGTAATGCTTGAACGTGGCCAAGTCGATGTTATCCTTGGCCCGCAAAGCGCGGCTGATCCTGCGTCCGGCCTGGAATTTTCCCTACTCATCGATGACCGTGTGGCCATTGTCTGCCGCGCTGATCACCCGTTGACCCATGCCCAGAAGATCATGACCTCTGACCTGATGGCGCAACGTTGGCTTGCCCATTCACGTGGTAGTCTTTTGCGCCAGCAATCGGAGGCCGCGATGATTTCTTCCGGTGTGCACAACATACAAATTGTGTGTGAAACGGATTCCATCCGTTCCGCGCTGGAAATTGTCGCGGCGACCGACCTGATTTCGACGATGCCCGTAGAGACGACAGCATCTTATCTGGAAGATCGGCTTGTGTTTCTTGACTTTGATCACCCACAATTCCACCGACCACTGGGCGTAATTCAACGCAGCAACACGCCTACAAACCGGACAGTCGATAGCTTCATGGCAAGGCTCAGAGCCAGGTTGAACCACTAGGCTTGGACAGGGATGATTACGGAGCAGGCGTTTCCAAAGAGCTGGCGTTTGCGTTATTGATTAAGTGGTGAACGGAGTTGGGGGTAAGAGTGCCAGAGCATCAACCGCGAGGGCTCGAAACTGACTTTTACCGCGGTGACAATGATGGTCCGGTTTGGTCCATAGCGGAAGCTCATGTTGGCCTAAAGAACGGCAGCAACGTCCGCGATGCAGTCATCCGGCATCGTTGCGAGCCCGATATTCCTGATTGAAAGCGTCTGATGACGGCTTAAAGCTGATGTCGCTCGGCGTTGATATCGGCAAAGACGTATTTCACCTGGTTGGCTTCGATAAATAAGGTCAGCTCGTATTGCGCAAGAAGATCAAGCGGATGGCGCTGGTTGCGACGTTTAAGGTACTGCCCCATTGTATTGTTGGCTTGGAAACCTGCATGGGCGGGCGTCAACGGAGCATTTTCGCGTGACTTGGGTCGAATTTCAAAATCGGCGGGTCCTTTTTAGAAATCGGCGCGATTTATTCCTAGATTGCTGGCTATGATGCCCCCAATTCACGGGATGAAGATGAAAAGGGGCGACGTATGATGTACCTTGACCTTGCGTTGCGCGGCGGTGCTGTCACGCTTTTGGTGCTTCTGGCAGCTTTGCTGTGGCGGGCACCAATTGGGTTGGAAGGACGCTTGTCCGTGGTCGCGCTTGCGGTGACGCAGACGGCGTTTCTGATTGTCGCCTCTGCTGTGCCGATGAACTTTGGCCCCGCCGTTCAAATGAACTTAGTGCTTTTTGCAAGCCTTTCGGGCGTCGCGATCACTTGGTTGATCGTTACCATTTTCCTGGACGCGCCGTGGCGTAAATGGCCTTGGATCGTTGCGGGGATGGTGGAGTCGACTGCGCACTACATAAGTTTGACCCGGCCGGAATACACCGCGGTCTGTTTGATCAGCGGCGTCGGTTTATTCGGGTCCCTTCTTATCCTATCGCTTTGGTCGTCTAAAGACGATCTGGTGGAATGTCGCTGTAAAGCGCGACCGGGGTTTGCCGCCGCCATCGCCGGGATGGGGCTGTTTCTTACAGGCGCGCAGGCCACGGGGTTCTTGGTTTATGGGTCTGTTCAACTGGCCATTTTCCATTCGGTGGGCACGTTTGGCTTGGCGCTTGTTTTTGCCGTCTGGCTCTTGCGCCCGGATGCGAGCCTTTGGCCGGGAGAGACGCTTGGTGATCAAGGCGCGCCTGTGCCAACGCGCGAGGATCCAGCGCTGCTAGCCCGGATCGAGGCTGCGATGGCAGCAGGCATTTGGCGGGAAGAGGGGCTGACGATTGGTGCGCTGGCAAGCAAGTTGGCGGTGCCAGAGCATCGCTTGCGCCGCGCGATCAACCAAGGGCTGGGGCACCGCAACTTTTCCAGCTTCATCAATCGCGCCCGGATAGATGCGGCTTGCAAGGTGCTAAGCAATCCGGCGCAGATGAATGTGACGGTGTTAGAGATTGCCTATGATGTTGGGTTTTCCTCCGTCGGACCGTTCAACCGGGCGTTTCGTGCAGAGGTTGGCCAAAGCCCGACAGAATATCGACGCGCCACAGAGGCGGGTGGGTTCGCCGATCCTTCGAAATCCGCGCCGATGTCTGCAAACTTGCACTGATTTTTGAGATCGACGCGAAACGGGAGGGCTTAGGCCTCAGGTCATGGACATCAATTGCTTAGAAACGGAGATGTTCCATGCGTTCCCTAATTTTGTCTGCTTTCATTCTTCTTGGTGGCTTGGCCGAGGTTGCGGCGATGTCGATGCCGGGGTCAGTCCCAACGACCTATCCAGAGCCCGGAACCTTTTGTGGATTCATGACGCTTTGTCCTGACGTCGAGGTGACGAAGGGACAAGGCTAAGACTATGACTGTGGTGGCTGGGTGTTAGGTTAATGTCTGCTTCGAGCCCATACTGTGAATTGGATATTCTCGCTGCGTGCGCTCGCAGCAGCTAGATTGCTGCAATCGCGAGAAGCGAAATGCTGCGTTTTCGGGAATACTAGAACTGTTTCTGAAATCCGATGACCGGTCCGCCCACGTCTGACGTGACCATTCTTCCGTCAAAATCGCGTTCGAACATCAAATGCCGATATCCGGCGACCGCCGACCAGGACGCATTGAGGCGGTATCCAGCAGCAACATAGGCTTGCCAGGTCAGGTCAGAGGAGTCGCCGAGGCCGAAGCCGCCGACATCCGTATAGGCGACACCGAACCAATCGCTATTGAACGTACGCGTGACCCGCGCCGACAGCACCGCGTCGGCCCAATTCCCGTCGTCGGAAAAACTAAGTGGCGTGGCGCCTGAGACAACCGTGTCGAATTTGGCATCGTAGAAGCGCAGACCTCCGCCGAGCTCGATGCGGGTATCGGGACTGTTTGAGACCTCATAGAGAGCATAGCCGCCTAGTATCGTCACCTGCGAGTCGACATCGACAGTGTCGATTGCTGCAGTTTGGGTCGATGTCTCAGCACTAAGGTCAAAGTATTGAAGATCGCCCACGAGCGCCCACGGTCCGTTCCGAGCCTCAAGCGCTGCAAGAAAGGCGAAATCAAGCTTGTCGATTATGTCAGAGAATTCGACCTCTGCCTCCACTTCGCCCAAGGGCGTTTCGACGGTAGTCGTGATGCCGGGCAGCCATCCGTAAAGCGTGCCAGTATATTGCCAGTCATCTTCCGCCATTGCCGGGAGTGGCGAGGTGATAAGTGCCGCAAACGCGATGCGCATGAATGTCATTGGTTCGGTTTCCAGTTCTTTTTGCCCTAGTTGGTCCTTGCTGCCTGCAACGCAGCGACATCGATGATCCCGCTTAGTGGGAACCTGTCCTCCAGAACGTCTGAGCGGGCGCTGGTTACGATGTCGATGACAACCGGCGATGTCGCAGCAAGGAAGTGGTTGCGCGCATTGGGTAGTCCGGACAGATCCAAGACGAGCAGATCGAGCGCTTCAAGACGGTCGCGATCGCGGGCCGAGCCAAGACGTTCCGGCTGTGCCGTCAGCAGCGATGAAAAACGCAGCGCGTAGTCGTTTTCGGACGTCATCACCACAAACGGGTTGGGCAGTGGGTCGATGCGTTCATGCTGGGCTTCGAAGAGATCAAGGTCGATGTCGGGCGAGACGAGAATGACCCCACCGATCCGGTTCAAAACCTTCTGTTGTCCGGTGATCGACAGCTGGCGCAGGGTTTCGACCACAAGCTGCGTGCCCATGGAGTGTCCGAAGACAAAGACGTTCTGATTGCTACGGGTGAGTTCGACCAGCAGCTCTTCAAGATGATCACGGGCAATGAGAATACTGTCCTTGTCGCGCACGTAACCCGCTGTGCGTTCAATAGATGGCCAAGCGAAAGTCACCTGCGGCCCTTGCAGACCATAGTCATGGGCGATCTGAGCATGGCGATAGACGGCGTTTTCCATCGGCGTATTGAAGCCATGGACATAAACCACCGTGCTGTCGATGGGGCGCCCAAGCGGGCCGGCTTCACTTCGGACGGTGCGGCCGAAGCGTGACAGCGCTGAGAGCTCGCTGGCCTGCGCGACGGTGAAGCTCGTGGCGGGGTCGGGATTGGACGCCGAAAACTCCACTTCGCCCGGCTCATGCTCCGGCGGGATCGTGATGTCATACTGCGCGAAAGAGAGTGCGCCGCCGCGGGCCGTCGTACCAGACAGGTCGTCTGCCAGCACGCGGTCCGTTGCGAGATAGATCCGCTGCACGTCGGCAGACGCGACAGGCGCATTCGGGCTGACGAAGACATCCGGTGACGCGCAAGCCGCAAGCGCCGTCAGTACCAGAACGATCCCTGATTTGCGCAAGCCGATCATGACGGATCTGCCGTTTCGTAGGTGACGGTGACGTTGTCGCATTCCGCGTCGATCTCGGTGATCCGCGCGCGTAATTCATCCTCGGACCTTCCCGAAACGATATCGCTCCGTGTATTGTTTTCGCCCGTCACCGCGCCCAGTACGAGGCTTGCCGGTAAGACGAGACGCGCACCGCTTGAGATCCGCTCTCCCCTATCTGGAATGACCCCGGCAAGTGCCGCAATATCGTCGGTGGCTGTGGCACAGTCGATCGGTTGTACAAGAAGGTCGGACCGCTCCTGCTGTATCTCGGACGTACAGCCCGCAAGGGCCGCGATTGCGACAAGGGCGACATGGATCGGCTTGGTCATGTTTAGCTCTCCGTTACATTGAAATGGGCTGGAAGACGCTCACCGTTCGCGCGGGGTGACGCGAAATCGCGGCGGCGAGGACGTGATGTCGGTGCGTGCGGGTCATGCCGGAACTCCGTCGTTCCCGCCGCGCCCACGAAGGATGAGCGTGAGTGACGTTGCTGCCAGCACACATTCGGCGAGCAGGTAGAAAAACAGCAATGGTCTGGGCCAACCGTCAAGAACGAGGCTGAGAACGCGGCCCAAGGCGATGCCTGTCACAAAAACGAACACCGTCCACAAGGCAGCGATCCGCAGGTTGGGCCGCAGGACGCCAGCCAGCCAAAAACATATCATGCCGAGATAGAGACCCATCACGGCTCGGAAAATATGGCGTGTGGGAAGGTCGGGATCGCTGATACCGTAGAGCAATGGCAAGCTTTGCTGCGGGACGAGGCCGTAGGACAGTGCGATCGGCGTAAGGCTAATGCCCATGAACAACAGGAAAAGGCGCTGTGCCCGATCAATCGCCATTGGTGGATCTCCTCTGAATTGATCGACTTGGCCGTGAGATAAGGTGGTCATTAGGATGCATCTGTATCCTCCACGCTTTGCACGATGCGGAACCCGATATGCGCGGTGCTGAAATCACGCTCGAGACTTTCGCGGGCGGCGACGCGATAGCGCTGGCAATAGTCCTCGCTGCACAGATACGATCCGCCTTTGATGGTGAAACGCGGCGTGGCGGGCGCGAAGGGACTATCCGTCCATTCCCAAACATTTCCGATCATGTCGTAGGCGCCCGTCACCCCGGGCTCAAAACATCCGACCGGCGCGGTCCCAGCAAACCCGTCGCGCCGCGAGTTGACCACCGGGAAGAAACCGGTCCAGATATTGGCCCGCGCGGTGCCATCGGGCGCGCGGACACCGGACTCCGGGTCCATGGGATCAAAGAGACCCCGGCTGGCGGCATATTCCCATTCGACCTCGGTCGGGATGCGCCCACCGGCCCAAGCCGCATAGGCCCGTGCATCGTTCAGTGTGACATGTATGACCGGGTGCTGGTCCCGGCCAGCAAGGTCCGATCCCGCTCCATCAGGTGTGCGCCAGGTCGCGCTTGCGTCCAGGGACCACCAGGACAAAAAATCCGCGGGCGTATCGCTTTCATGAAACTGGGCTGAGCCGCCATTGCGTTCGGCCTCTGTGACATAGCCTGTCTCGGCGACGAATGCAGCAAACTGGCTGTTCGTGACTTCGTGGGCTTGCAAGCGAAACGGAGAGACAAGAACCTTCCGCGGCGGGCCTTCCTCCGGGAAGACAGGATCGACCCCCATGACGAAACCGCCGCCGGGGATATCAACGAAGCCGCCAAGCTGGGCCTCGCTCAAAGCACAGGCGCGCGCCGATCCCTCACCGGGGCTGGCGTAAAGCCAAGCCGCAGCCGAGCCCAGGATAACGAGCGTGGCGGCGACGCCTGCGCTAACGAAAGTCTTTAAAAGATTTGGCATTATCCTACGGCTCCACTCAGTGAATTGCATATTTCAAGAGCGCCAATGCGAACCCCACCCCACCCGCGAAGAACGCCGCGACGATTGGCAGCCACCAGCTATGGTTGATGACCCATCCGACCCGTGCGCCAAGCACGACAAGAACGAAAATACAGAACAATTGAGCGAGGCCAGTCGCCGTCTCAACGCTCAGCCATCCTAACCCGGCCACTATGAAGATCGCTGTTGGCACGTTCGCGACCAGAAGGGTCGAGTGGCTGTGTGACCACGCGGCACCGAAGGCCTTGCGCGTCAGGATACGCTCGCCGGTCTCCATCGCGTGTGACAGCACTTCGGCGAATATCTTTGCCAGCGTTACGGCAAAAACCGAACCAAACAGGACGAGGGCAGCCTCAAAAGGGCCGTCCCGGACCTCGTCCATGGCCATCAACAAGCTGAGGACGAGGATCGAGCCGTAGATCAGCCCGAAGGAGGCCCGGTGCACGGGACCCCATGCAAGGTGGGGGTGAGGCCCATGGCGCGGGATTGCTATGGACCCCCGCTGTTGCCGGTCAGCCTCAGACATTGCGCTGCGTCGCCATTTTTTCGAGGATACGATGGGCCGTCTCGTAACCGCTGTTCTGGTTCTGGCCGGTGATCAGATTGCCGTCGATTGTGGTATGAGTCGCAAAGGGGTCACGAAACGCATGCTGGCATTCGTAGATCGCGCCCAGTTTACGCAACTCTTCCTCGGGGTGCTTTGGCGTGACAGCGATGCCGAAGGTGTTGATCTGGCCATTGGTCACGCCGGTGACGCGACGCCCCTTGACCAGCGGTTCACCGTCTAGCCCCTTGGCACCGCAGAGCCCGAGCGCGCCATGGCAGACCGAGCCAAGGATCTTGCCCGCCGCGTTGGCACGGGTGACAAAATCGTTCATCGCTTCGCTTTGCATCAGATCGTAGGCCGCGCCCCAACCACCGGCCATGAAGATCACGTCATAGTCGTTCGGGTCGAGATCAGGGATCGCCTTCGAGTTTTTTAGGTCATGCATCGCCTTGTCGTCCTTCATGAAGCGCTTGTCCTCGTGACAGGCGAGCGGCCAGGACCAGGACCAAGGCTGGATCGGGATTTTACCGCCTTTGGGGGAGGCCATGTCGACCTCCATGCCGGCGTTGACGAAAACGTAATACGGCACCGTGAATTCCGACCCGAACGCACCGGTATCCCGCTTAAGGGGATCGAGGCGGTCGTGATTGGTGCAGATCATCAGCGCCCGCCGCCCCTTCATGTCAAAGTCGGGGACGGTGTAGTGGCGGTGAATGCCCAGAAGGCGCAAGAACGCAGGCAGGTAGAGATAGGTAAGGACGGCCAGAACGGCCAGGACGATAAGGGTGGTGACGATCCAATTCATAACAATTCTCCAAAGTCAGGGATTGAGGGCGGCGCTCCCAGAAGCGGGGCAAGCAACGTTTTGAGGCTCAGTAGGCCCGGCGGCGGACCAGCATCCGGCCAAGCCGGAAAAGGACGTAGAGGCCAGCGAGCAACGCCACGATAAGACCCGCCAGATAGGGCCAGTACTTGCCGATCACGCGCTCTGTCAGGTTCGACGCCAATTGCGCCGAGGCAAAGTCGTCGCGCTCGAGTTCGAAGACGCCATTGTCAGATGCGTAGGCCTCGTATTCGGCGCGCATCTCCGCGAAGAGGTCCGGGTTTTCGCCCGACACATCGGTGGTTTCGCCGGGATCGACCGACATATCGAAAAGCCGCCAGGTGAAATCGCCACGGGGCAGCGCTGTGCGCACCAACTTCCAGTTGCCGCGATAAAGCGACGCGTTGCCGCTGACCTCACCGCCAAAGGTCTCATTGGGGCCGCGGGTCTCGGTCGTCTCACCGGCCAGTACCGGCAGCACGCTCTTGCCGTACAGCGCATCTGCATCATAGGCGACGCCTGCCGCATCGAGCAGGGTCGGCATCAGATCAGAGACGTGCACCGGCGCGTTTTGAATCCCACTGGCCTCGACACCCGGCCCGGCAACCACCAGCGGCACCCGCAGCCCGCCCTCGCTCGAGTAGAACTTGTAGAGATTGAACGGAGATGCAGAGACCGACGCCCATTCCGGGCCGATGGCGGTCAGACTGCCGGGTAGCCCCATGTTTTCGGGGGAGGTATCGATCCCTTCGATGCGATGGATACCGTCGAGAAGATGATTGGCGATCGGGTTTCCAAGCGACGTAACGGCGGAATCGGGGCCATTATCAGAGGTCACGACGACAATCGTGTTCTCAAGCTGACCGGTGGTCTCCAGATGGTCCAGAAGCCGCCCGATGTGGAAATCTGCCGCTTCGATCATGCCGGCATTCACCTGCATCTCACGGGCGGCGACGGCCTGTTCCTCGGGCGAAAGATCATCCCAGGCGCGGTGATCTGCATGCACCGGGGCAAGCGTCGTGGTTTCTGGTACCAGCCCAAGGTCCATAGTGCGCTGCCAACGCTCTTCGCGCAGCGCGTCCCACCCGGCGTCGAAGACACCGTTATAATTGTCGATGAATTCGGTCGGGGCCTGCACCGGGATGTGAATCGCCTGAAGCGACAGGAAACCGAAGAACGGCTGGTCCGCATCGCCTTCGTCAATGTAGTTGATCATCTGATCTACAAGGTTGCGGGATGAATAGAAGTCTTCGGGCAACCGAACCGGCTCACCATCTTCGTACCAGGACACCTCAGGATAGCCCGGCAGGTAGTGGCTGTGGTCATAGTTGCTGCCGCCAGTTGAATCCATGACGTAGGAGCGGTCGAAGCCGAAGCGATGGGGCAGGTTCGCACCCTTTTCACCGATGCCCCACTTGCCGGTCACGTATGTCCGGTATCCGGCCTCCGACAAAAAGGTCGCGATGGTCTGCTGATCGTCGTCAAAGACCATGGAATAGCCGCCCATCTCGCTCTGCTCGGGCGTCACGGTTTCGACCAGGGTACCCATGCCCGTCTGGTGATTGTCCTGCCCTGTCATCAGCATCGCGCGGCTCGGTCCACAGAAGGGCGAAGAATAGTAGCGCGAGAACAGGGTACCCGACTGCGCAAGCGCATCGATGTTTGGTGTGTTCGCGTCGCCACCATAGGCCCCGAAACCGGTGAAGCCGACATCGTCGAAAAGCACCACGAGGATATTCGGGCGCGTCTCCTGTGCGGTTGCAGGAAGGGCCGTCGTGGCGGTGAGTGTCAGCACTCCAAGCACAGTGAAAGTGGATCTTATCATATTACGGACCTTTCGGTTGATGCAAAGAAATGAGCGTACGGCAGCGCGTTATTGCTGCGCCCGACCGACGGCGACCGAGGTTGTGGGGTTCAGATCATCATTCGGGTCAGTGAAAACGCCTTCGGGAAAGGAGACGGAGACAGGGATGTCGGCCGTGTCGAGGCAGAGCAGATGGTTGTTATCGCCATCCCTCAGATCGGCCAGCGCGGCTGGTGTGATCTCGCGCTCGGTCCCATCCGCGGCGCGCACGGTCACGCGGTAGAGATCGCGTTCAGCATCGCCGGGCTCATCGCCGTTCTCCAGCGTCACGCCACCTGCCCAGACAACGCGCACCGCTTGTGCGATGCCGTCGGTTGGGCAGTCATCGCCGTCGGTGCGGCGCTGGCCAATACCGAGGTCTGGGACGGTCGGATCGACGATTTCGGCCATCACAAGGCTGGGCCCGGGGGCAAGTGGTGTAACCGCGATTTGTGCTCCCCGAAAGTCCAGTGAGCCGTCGATAGAGCGCAGGTGACCGACAACTTCGACTGACACGGGCGGATCGGTCTCAGCCGACCCGAATTCGCCAACCAGCAGCACCGTGCGCAACTCGCCGCCATCTGTCGCCGGAAGAAGCGTAACGCACTGCATTTGTCCTACGGCACCGGACGCGGTCGTGACCCGAAAGTCACCTGCCTGCATGGTGGTGTGGTCGATCTCGGTCGAAAAGATCACCGGCATCCCGTCCATATCGGGCGCGCCACGACAGATCAGCCTGGACAAACGCGGCAAGGCGTTGTCGAGCCCGAAGAAGGCAGACAGAAGCGTGGCGGATTGGCCGCCGCTTTCGCGCGGCAGGCCCGCGTCTGCAGTCGTGTCGGTCAAATCAAGGCTGGTGACCTCTGCCAAGCTCGGCGATGCACCAGCCAGAACGCATGATAGCGCCGCGAATAGACGCCCACGAAGCGCACTGTTTACGCGGCGTTTAGATTCGGTATGTATTTGGGACAAATGTGCCATGCGGCCCTCCACGCTTTCTGCATGTGCAGCATATGCGTCGGAGGTGCGCCCATCGACCGCAGGTCAGGATCACCCGCGGCCAGAGAGAATTCATTTTCGGTCAGTGTCGTACCGAGCTAGCACTTGCTCGCGGAACGCCTTGGGCGTGAGACCCGTCCAGCGTTTGAAACTGCGGGAGAAGTTCGATGACGATTCGAACCCAAGGGCGCCGGCAATGGCCTTGATGGGTTGCATGCCACCGGACAAAAGCGCGCGTGCGCGCTGTTCGCGGACATGATCTAGCAGTTTGCGATACGAGGTGCCAGAGCGCCCCAGTTGTCGCCGCAGACCGCGCTCGGAATACCCCAACTCTGCTGCAACATCCGAGAGCGACACCGTCAAGGACGGCGCGTCTTCCAGGATCGCCATGACCTGCGTCACCGGTGTCGTCTCGAACGCCATCTCCTCAGCGAATTGCTCGCAAAGCCCCAAGAGCCGCGCGTGATTGATCGGATCGGCGCCGGGGAGTGGCCGGTCCAACAGAACTGCGGGAAAGATGATCTGGTTTTCAGCGGCGGCAAAGCGCACAGGAAACCCGATCTCGGCTTCGATTGCAGGCCACTCTTTCGGTTGTCCAACCGTCATCTCTGCACGGGTGGCGGCATGGTCAGACTGCAGCATCGCCTTGAGCAAACCATTGATGGCGACGATGGCGCTGCTGAAACCGAAATACTCAATGTCTTCAAAAGGAAACTTGGATCGCAGGCGAAGGGCTGCTTCCCCGGTTTGCAAACCGGTGTCGTTGTCTACCAAGCGGACTTCGAACGCGGGGAAGTTCAGGAAGAAGAATCTCGTCAGAACGTCGAGCCCCTCTCTGAAACGGGCCGCATTCGTGGCCGTGTAGGATGGCATTCCGATGTAGGTGGGTTGGAACTGCCGCGCTAATCCGATGCCAAGGTTCGGATTCCCCGTCTGTTCAATTGCATTCAGGAAAAGCCTGCGCAACGGTGCAAAACCGCATCGAAAGCGTGGATCGCTAAAGCGTGCTGCGTCCAGCCCGGTTTGGGCAAGCAATGTGTCTGCAGGATAGCCTTCCTCGCGGAGCGTCCGAAAGACGAACCCAGGATAATTCATTGGAAGGGCCGGATCATCCGGTGTGAATAACTTGCGCGGCATCATGGTTATTCCATCGTTGTCACGCTGATCATGACGACTTTCGAAATTTGGTGCAACATTCCAGCCACAAGCATCATGTTTGCAGAGGGGCGCCTCAAAGCCAGCTCTTGGTTGAACCCTTCGCTCGTCCATGCATCCAGAACAAATCTCTCTTCGCGCATCATGCAATACTTGTCCCGCCGAGGTCTCAAATGAGTTTTCGAGAAAGGCCAGACGTCCAACGTCCGTTGCACGGGCCGATTGGAAACTGCAAACGTCAAGCAGCTGACCCATTCCTTGAACCAAGCGGCTCATTAACTTCCCGTGCAAGCTTTTTGCCTTGGCGGTGAACGAATCCGCTTTGTCCGCGTGTTTTTAGTCCGATGCATCGGCTAAATTTGGTGCTATCTCGAAACAAGAGAATGACCGGATTGGCGACTTGCGGCGCGCCTCAAAATCAATCGTGCCTCGGGCGCTTTTGTCTGCGAGTTCAAGTAGGCCGGACCGATTACTCTCCGTTAAAACAGGCAGACCGCCCGTCGGCCCGGATCGTTGCTGCGCCATCGCGGATGGACACCGCGCGGCGTTGCACGGCGGCGGACGGGTTCGACGCCGAGCGGGTTTTGGGCGATGGGAGGATCGCGGCAAGCCGGGCCGCCTGGGTGCTGTTTAAGTCCGACGCGTCAATGCCAAAGTAGTGGCGACTGGCTGCTTGAACCCCAAAAACCCCTTCGTCGAATTCGGCGATGTTGAGGTAAAGCTCCAAGATCCGGTCTTTCGACCAAATGGCTTCGCTGAGCGGCGTCCACATGGCCTCAAGCGCTTTGCGCACCCAAGATCGCCCATGCCAGAGGAAGACGTTCTTGACGACTTGTTGCGAAATGGTTGATGCCCCGCCGCTGCCGCCCCGTTCGATCCGGTCGCGGATGGCATCCACGTCGAGACCCCAGTGTAGGCAGAAATTGGCATCCTCTGCCGCGACAGCAGAGCGGGCCATGACGGGCGCAATGCGCTCAATGGCAACATATTCGTAGGAAACGCCGCCTAACCGTCTGTTTTCGCTAAACATATAGGGCGTCGTGGGCGGGTTCACGACGGCGTAGAGCGCCGTCATCCCAACCACAAAGCCGAGCACAACTAAGATCCCGCGCCAGACCCACCGGCGGATCCGCAGGATCAGCCCCGTGCCAGGTGCCGGCTTGCGGGACTTGCCTTTCTTTTTCTTGGCGGGGGATTTGCGGGTGCGCTTGGCCATACTCCCGACCTAACGTGCTGCTGCGTACCGGACAACGGGTCACCGTGCGGGCAAAGCGCGGATGGTGTCTGCCAGCAACGCCCCGATCAAGGCTGCGCCTGCAGGGGAAGGGTGCACCCAATCTGAGTCATAAAGATCCTGGTTGGCGGGGTCGATCACTTCGGCGGCGGAGACAAAGGTCAGGCCTGGCGTTTGATCTGCGACTGTGGCGATCCGGCGGTCCATTTCTGTCAACCATGGGATGCACTGGCTGTAGGCATTGCCGCCGATAGGCGGCGCGTAATACCCAAGGTAGATGACCTGGTCGATGGTTTGGGTTTGATCTTTCAGAAAACTTCCTAAGTCCCCGCTACCGTCTGGTGCGACGAGCGCATCCAACACTTCATCGCAGAGTTGGCAACCGCAGCCCTCGCCAAAGTCATTGCCGCCGCCAGTCATGACAAGAATATCCGGCGTCGCCCCTTCAAGTTGCGCGGGGATATCGGTACCAAGCACCTTCCCGATTAAGCCAGGATTGACCTGAGCTCCGCCCACAGCGCGATTGTCGACCGGCACCCCCAAGGCGATGGCGAGCTGTCCTGGCACAGACTCTTCGGGGCTGTTCCAATCCATGATGCTGTCGCCGATCACGACGACCTCTTGCGCTGCCAGCGGCATGGCAGACAGGCATAATGTGAGGTAAAGGGCAGGCTTCAACATCAATGACCACTCCGATTGTCTTGGATGACAGACGTGGGGTGTCGATCCGCTTTTGTCGAGCGCGCACGTGCGAAGATTACGGGATTGTATGGTTGGTTGTGTTAGGTGAAAAATTGAAGCTGCACGATGATCAGTATGAGACCGATCGCGATCCCAGACCCCAAGAACTTCACCATGGTCAAAAAGACGCTACCGGAGGATTTGACCTCTTCGGGTTCGACGGGTGCAATTTCGTCTGGGAAATGCGCCACCGGGGCACCCGGATCATCGCCTTCAACGTAAGATGGTACCACCGGCACATTGTCCATCTGACCCTCGAGGATGCGCGTCTGCTTTTCCCGGGCCCGACCGATCCAGTCGGATGTCACCTGCTTTTCTGGGGTGGGTAGCGGCTCGTCCAATTCGTCGTCGTTGTAGGGTGCGTCATCGATTTCGTCGATTGGGTTGTCGATTGCCGCAGTTTCGTCGTTGAACTCCTGCACCCAGTCCGGGACGGACGACACTTTGGGTTGGGGCACCAACTCTTCCGTTTCTTCTGCCGAATGTTCGATAATCTTAGTCTTTTGAACAACTTCGTTGGTTTCCTCAACAAGCTGGGTCAAGACTTGCCCAAGACGCTCTTTCGACTCGACCTCGGCTATCATGTCGGTCTGCTGTTTCTTGGATTGGTTAATTAGGTTTCGCCAGTCATCGGCAGATTGGACGCGGTCGTCTGGTAGCAGTTCCATGGCGCGGTCGATCGCCTCTAGGAATGCGGGTTCGTATGCGTCAAACCGGCCGGACAATGGTTTACATGGGTCGGGTTTTTGCGTCGATACGGCCGCCATGCGTGTTTGGCTGTCGATCGGTGCTTCGCCACTGACCATATGGTAGAATGTGGCAGCGAGCGCATAAAGATCACTGCAGGGCGCCTGGATACTGCCGGCGACGTAGAATTCCTTTGGCGAGTAACCTTCTTTCACCACAAGCAGTGATGAGACCGCGCGGGTCCGCTTGCTTGCATCAGCGCGTGCGGCCCCAAAATCAATCAGGACCGGGTTCCCGTCATGCTCAAGGAGGATATTGTCGGGCGAGATATCGCGATGCAGCAGATCAATTTCATGCACCTTTTCGATCGCATCAAGCAGACGCATCAGGATGTCGCGAACAAGATCAGGGGGCAGCGCGTTGGATGTGGATTCCAGGATATCGAACAGGTCGTGCCCTTCAATGAGGTCGAGTGCCATGTAGGCGGTTTGGTTCTCCTCAAAGGCGCGGTGCACGCCGACGATGTTTGGATGACGGAGTCTGGCGAGGCTGCGGGCTTCGCGCATGAACATCATCGTGATGGAATTCCACTGCTTTTCGAATGCCTCGGTGCGCGCAACGACGTTGCGACCGTTCCGGACGCAATAGTCGTCGGAGTAGCATTCCTTGATGACGACATCACGGTGCAGAATATTGTCGTGAGCACGATACGTGATCCCAAAGCCGCCCGCGCTGAGCTGCTTTGTGATTGTGAACTGACCATCGAGAAGGGTCGCGCCTTTGGGCAACGCCTCTCGTGACATCAGCTCCTGAAGTATCGGGTCTGGCTCTATCAATGCCACAACGTCGCGTGCCCCGGTTGCGTGTTTCCAGAATTATGTCCTTTTGCATGCCTGGCATCAGATTGTGGAAATAATGAGGAAGAGTTGCGGCTGGAACAGGCCCGAACCTGTCAAGCCAGGAATGCGTCTTTCCCTACATTTTCTCAAGAATTGACAAAAAGATGCTTGCAAGACAGCCTGTAAAGGAGGGACGCGCCACGAAACACTCTCCTGAAATGACGAAGGGGCAACCGGCTGGCTGCCCCACAAGATTGTTTCGCAATGTCGCGTGATCCCTACTCTGCAGGGATTGCTGTTTCTTCCAAAGTGAGCGGATGTGCGATCTTGTCGAGCATCTCTTTGGGGCAAACTTGCAGGAAGTTCTCCCGCTCAACATCCCAATGTTGCAGGATATCTGCTGCTTTGCGGCTGTCAGTCTCGACCAGATGCCGTTCGATAAGGTCTTTGAGCTGCGTTTCCCAGTGATCGACAGTGACCGTACATGTGACAAGACTGTCCATGTTAATGAGCCTTTCAGCCGCGCCATCAGGGTCATAGAGATAGGCCATGCCACCGGTCATGCCCGCGCCAAAATTCGCGCCGATCTCACCAAGGATCACCGCAACGCCTCCGGTCATGTATTCACAACCGTTTGTGCCACAGCCTTCGATCACAACTTTCGCGCCGGAGTTGCGAACCGCGAAGCGTTCGCCAGCGCGGCCAGCCGCGAAGAGGTAGCCGTCGGTCGCGCCGTAGAGCACTGTATTGCCGATGATCGTGTTGTCCGCCGCAACAAGCGGGGAAGCCATGGGGGGGCGCACGACAATCGTGCCTCCGGAGAGGCCTTTCCCGACATAGTCGTTGGCGTCACCGGAGACTTCTAGCTTCAGCCCCGGTGCAGCAAAAGCTCCGAGCGACTGGCCTGCAGACCCGCGCAACTTCACCGTCAAGTGGTCTGGCTGGAGGTTGTTGCGCATGCCGAATTGCTTGACGATGTGGCTCGACGTGCGCGTTCCGATCGTCCGCAGCGTGTTTTGCACTGCGTAGTCGAGCTGCATCTTTTCTCCGTCGTTCAGGAAGCGCGCGGCGTCCTGTACGATTTGTGCATCAAGCGTGTCGTCGACTTTATTGCGCGGTTTGTTGCGATCGTAAGTGATTTCACCCACGCTGGAGACTGTGATGAGCATCGGGTTGAGGTCGAGGTCATCGAGGTGGGCGGAGCCACGGGAGACCTGGTTCAGAAGGTCTGCCCGCCCGATCACCTCATCCAAGCTTCGCGCACCGATAGACGCGAGGATTTCGCGCACTTCTGAGGCGTAGAAGGTGATGAGGTTCACAACCTTGTCGGCGTTGCCGGTGAATTTTTCGCGCAGGCGTTCATCTTGCGTGCAGACACCAACGGGGCAGGTGTTGGACTGACACTGGCGGACCATGATGCAGCCCATCGCAATCAGGGCGGCGGTGCCGATGCCGTATTCTTCGGCGCCGAGCATTGCCGCCATGACAATGTCGCGCCCAGTCCGCAATCCGCCGTCTGTCCGCAATGTCACCCGGTCGCGCAGGTTGTTCATTGCAAGAACTTGATGCGCTTCTGTCAGACCCATTTCCCAAGGGAGGCCTGCATACTTGATTGAGGTGGCAGGGGAAGCCCCAGTCCCACCGTTGTGGCCAGAGATCAGGATGACGTCGGCTTTCGCCTTTGCCACACCCGCCGCGATGGTCCCAACGCCCGACGCCGCAACCAGTTTCACCGTCACTTTGCAGCGTGGGTTGATCTGTTTGAGGTCGTATATGAGCTGGGCTAGATCCTCGATTGAGTAGATGTCGTGGTGGGGTGGGGGGCTTATGAGCGTTACGCCTTTGGTGGAATGGCGTAGACGGGCAATGAGGTCAGTCACTTTCATGCCGGGCAACTGGCCGCCTTCGCCAGGCTTTGCACCTTGCGCGACCTTGATTTCCAGCTCTTCGCACTGGTTAAGATATTCCGCTGTCACACCAAAGCGTCCTGACGCCACCTGCTTGATCTTGGCAGAGGGGTTGTCGCCGTTTGGTTCCGGGTGGAAGTGCGCGGGATCTTCGCCACCTTCACCGCTATCGGATTTTGCGCCGATGCGGTTCATTGCGACATTGAGCGTCTTATGTGCTTCAGGCGAAAGCGCGCCCAAAGACATGCCCGGTGTCACGAACCGCTTGCGGATCGACGTGATGCTTTCGACCTCTTCAATCGGGATTGCTTCACCCAACGGCTTGATCGCCAAGAGATCTCGCAGGTGGATCGGCGGGTTTGATTGCATCGCTTTGGAGTACTGCTGCCACAGCGCGTAAGATGCCTTATCGCAAGCAGCCTGCATGAGGTGCATTGTCTGCGCCTCCCAAGCGTGTTTCTCGCCTGAGCGCCGCGCTTTGTAGAAGCCACCAATAGGCAGGATCTCAGAGCCGGATTTCCAGCCTTTGGCGTGCACCTCTTCCAGTTTTGCCTGAATACCGATGGTACCGATGCCGGAGATACGAGATGGCATGCCGGGGAAATATTCGGCACACATGGCGCGGCCTAAGCCAACGGCCTCAAAGTTCAAACCGCCGCGGTATGACGACAGGACCGAGATGCCCATCTTCGACATGATCTTGAGCAGGCCGGCGTTGATTGCATCGCGGTAGCGGCGCATGGCGTCGACAAGAGAGCCTTCGATCAGACCACGACTGATACGGTCTGCGATGGAATCTTGTGCGAGGTAGGCGTTCACTGTTGTTGCCCCGCAGCCGATAAGCACGGCGAAATAGTGCGGGTCGATACACTCTGCCGAGCGCACGTTGATCGAGCAGAACGTGCGCAACCCGTTGCGCGTTAGCCCCGAATGCACCGCCGATGTCGCAAGGATCATCGGCATCGGCACCCGATCTTCGTTTTGATGCTGGTCGGTCAAGACGATGTGGCTTGCGCCAGACCGGACGGCATCTTCCGCCTCAGACCGTATCCGATCGAGGCCTTTGCGCAGCGCTTCTTGCCCACTTGCAAAGGTGCAATCGATGATTGCTACGCTGTCGCCGAAGCGGTTTACCATTTCTTCGAATTCACCGTTGGCGACGAAGGGGCTTTCCAGGACCAAGATCTCAGTCTGGCTGGAGTTTTCGTCCAGCACGTTCTTGAGATTCCCGAAGCGCGTCTTCAGCGACATGACACGTGTTTCACGCAAACTGTCAATTGGCGGGTTCGTCACCTGGCTGAAGTTCTGGCGGAAGAAGTGCGACAGCGGGCGGTAGGTTTTGGACAGCACCGCAGAAGGTGTATCGTCGCCCATGGAGGCGATCATTTCTTTGCCGTCTTCGGCCATCGGCGCGAGGACGCTTTCAAGTTCCTCGATCGAGTAACCCGCTGCAATCTGGCGTTTGCGGAGTTCGGCGCCGTCAAAAAGCGCCTTCTCGGGTAGGTCGCGCAGATCTTCATTGAGGCTGACGACCTTTTCGACCCAGTCGCCGAAGGGGTGGTGAGCGGCCAATATGTCTTTGATTTCAGTATCGTGGTAGAGTTTCCCCTCCTGCATGTCCACTGCGATCAGCTGTCCGGGACCAAGCGCGCCTTTTTCGACGACTGAGGATTCATCGACCGTGACCATGCCGACCTCGGACCCTGCAATCAGTAGGCCGTCGCCGGAGACGACGTAGCGCAACGGGCGCAGACCGTTCCGGTCTAAGCCGCCGCAGACCCATCGACCGTCAGTCATGGCGAGGGCGGCCGGGCCGTCCCAGGGTTCCATCACGGCGTTGCAATAGCCATACATGTCTTGCCAGGCTTTGGGCATTTCGACCGCTTGTTGCGACCAGGCCTCGGGCACCATCATCGTTTTGGCCATTGGCGCGTTACGGCCTGCGCGGACCAGTGTTTCGAACACGGCGTCGAGCGCGGAGGAGTCAGACGCCCCACCGGGGATGATCGGCTTGATGTCTTCCGCAGCTTCACCGAATGACGTCGACGCCATGCGGATTTCGTGGCTCCGCATCCAGTTCACGTTGCCTTTGAGCGTGTTGATCTCCCCATTGTGGGCCAACATGCGGAACGGCTGGGCGAGTGCCCATTGTGGGAAGGTGTTCGTGGAATAGCGCTGGTGGTAGATCGCGAAGGCGCTTTCAAACCGCTCTTCCAGCAGGTCCGGATAGAATTCGGCCACCTGTTCGGCCAGCATCATACCTTTGTAGATGATCGACCGGCAGGAGAGGGAGCAGAAGTAGAAGTCGTTGATCTGCGCAGCAGAGACGGCCTTTTCGATCCGGCGTCGAATGATGTAAAGTTCACGCTCAAACGCTTCTTCGTCGATGTCTTTTTCATTACGGATCAGGATCTGTTCGATCTCAGGCCGGGTCGCGTTGGCCTTGTCGCCAAGGCAAGACACATCAACCGGCACATGGCGCCAGCCGTAGATATAGTGGCCCATGCGGAGGACTTCGGCCTCTACAATTGTTCGGCAGCGTTCTTGCGCGCCAAAGTCGGTGCGGGGCAAGAAGACCTGTCCTACGGCGATCAGCTTGTCCGCGTCAGGCTCGTGGCCAGTGCGGCGGACTTGGTCGTAGAAGAACTCGACCGGGATCTGGACGTGAATGCCCGCGCCGTCGCCTGTTTTGCCGTCTGCATCAACCGCACCACGGTGCCAAACTGCCTTAAGCGCATCGATGCCTTTTTCGACCACGTCACGCGAGGCCGTACCGTCGATAGATACAACAAGGCCCACGCCGCAGGACGCATGCTCATCTTCAGCCTGGTAGAGGCTGTTGTCGTTCATCCATTGGCGCTTCGCCTCCTCTGAGGCGACCCAGTTTTTATCATAATTCATTTGTGAGGGCCTCCAGACGTTGGATGACGGATGGTGCAGCGGATTCTGTCACGCCGCAGCCGTATTTTGGATTGGCAGAAAGGAAACCGGGCTCTCCTTCGAAGATGAATTCGACCGGACGGTCCTCGATATCGAAGGTTTCCTCACCAAAGGTCACTTCGCTGGACCCGGACAGGAACATATTGAAGCGCTGGCTGATGTATTCGTTGCCTTTGGAAGACCATTCCACTTCGCCATCGGCGTTGTAGGCAGTGATGTTGTATTCGGTTTCGTCGAGCAGAATGCCATCGACGGTGATGGTGTTGCCAGTCAATGAGTCAAAGCCGACGTAGCGGGATTGGCCGACCTCGTCAGACTCTGTGGTAAAATCATAGGTGTCGATGCCTGTTTCCACCAACTCACTGATTGACGCAGGGTCGGCCACGTCTGGGCTAAGTCGCTCTGTTTCTTCTGAGAAAATGTCGATGGATTCCAACCATTGGGTTTCTTCGTCGATCTGGTAGAGGCCAGACAGGCCACGTTCCCCAATGCTTGCGCGACGCTGCGTACCTTCGGCGTCGCCTTCGCAGGTAAAGATGTGATCAACAGAGCAAGATTCCGTTTGGATTGTCAGATATGCTGTGCAACCGGCGGGCAAGCTGAAGGTCTGCACCGTTTGCGCTGCAGCGGGCAGGGCGGTGAGTGTGGCGACGATGGCGATCAAGGGCTTTTTCATTCTATTACTCCGCTGCGACTGATGTGGACTGGCTTAGATATTGCAACATAGCTTGCGCCGCGTCGCGTCCATCCCGAATGGCCCAAACAACAAGCGAAGCCCCGCGCACAATGTCGCCAGCGGCAAAGACGCCGTCGAGGCTTGTCTGGCCTGTTGTGAATTCAGCTTTGATGGTCCCCCAGCGCGTGACTTCGAGACCGTCAACGCCCCAGAGCTTTGGAAGGTCTTCGGGCATAAAACCGAGCGCTTTAATCACGAGGTCTGCGTCTTCCACGTAATCTGCACCCTCGATCAATTCCGGCATTTGCCGGCCTGTGGCGTCAGGGGCGCCGAGGCGCATCTTTTGAACTTCTACCCCGGTCACCGCATCGCCGGCAAAGCCTTTCGGGGCCGAGAGCCAAACGAAATCCACGCCTTCTTCTTCCGCGTTCTGCACTTCCCGCATTGAACCAGGCATGTTGGCCTTGTCGCGACGGTAGAGGCACTTCACCGAAGTTGCGCCCTGGCGTACGGCCGTGCGAACGCAGTCCATCGCCGTATCGCCGCCGCCAATAACGACCACGCGCTTGTTTTCGGCGTTCAGCTCTCCGCTTTCGAACTCTTCGACGGTATCGCCAAAAGATTTCCGGTTGCTCGCCGTAAGGTAGTCAATGGCGTGAACGATGCCGCCGGCGTCTGAGCCGGGGGCTTCAAGGTCGCGCACTTTATAAACGCCCGTTGCAATCAGGACCGCGTCATGCTTGCCGCGGATGGCGTCAAATGACAGGTCTTCGCCGACGTTGCAGTTCATCACGAATTCGACGCCGCCGTCCTCGAGCTGCGCCATACGTTTCATGACAATGTCTTTTTCCAGTTTGAATCCGGGGATGCCGTAGGTCAGCAGGCCACCACCACGGTCGTAGCGGTCATAGACAGTGACCTGGACGCCTTCGCGACGCAGCATATCTGCCGCTGCAAGGCCACCCGGCCCGGCGCCGATGATTCCAACGCTTTCAGACCGCTCTGCGTAGGGACGGATTGGTTCAACCCAGCCTTCTTCAAACGCCGTATCGGTGATGTATTTCTCTACGGAGCCAATGGTGACCGTTCCATGGCCGGATTGTTCAATCACGCAATTCCCTTCGCACAGACGGTCCTGCGGACAAATGCGGCCGCAGATCTCGGGAAAGGTGTTGGTGGCTTGGCTCACTTGGTAGGCTTCTTTCAGGCGGCCTTCCGCGGTCAGGCGCAGCCAGTCCGGAATGTTGTTGTGCAGGGGGCAGTGTGACTGGCAGTAGGGCACACCGCACTGGGAGCAGCGGCTTGCTTGTTCTTCGGCCTTTTCGGTCGCATACTCTGCGTAGATCTCACGAAAGTCGGTATTGCGCAGATCGGGGGGGCGCTTTTCGGGCATATCCCGCGCCACATCCACGAATTTCAGCATCTTTTGACCAGCCATGCGCCTGCCTCCAACAACGGTGGGAACCGCCCTTCTAATCGGGGTTCTTGCGAAAGAAAAGTCAGTAATGCTGACTTAATCGCAGGTTTCGCAGTCTTGAAAAGGAAAAAATTCGCCTAGTGCGCTAGAAAATAGGTCCGCATTGTGACCTAAATCAGGTCTTTCCCCAATTTTTCAGCGCTCTATGGTGCGGCTGACCGAATCGAGGCCCTACATGACACTGTTTAATTTGTTGCTGGTTGCACTGATCCAGGGTGTGACGGAATTTTTGCCTGTCAGTTCGTCTGGTCATTTGGTGCTTCTTCCCAACTTGACGGGTTTGGAAGACCAAGGGCAGGTCATCGACGTCGCTGCCCATGTGGGCACGCTGGCTGCGGTCATTCTGTACTTTTGGGTGGATGTGAAACTGGCGCTGATTGGCACGGTGCGCCTGGCTCGGGGAAAAGTTGACACCTGGGGCGCGTTTTTGGCCCTTTGCCTTTTGATCGCGACGATCCCCGTGATCCTGTTCGGTTTGATTTTAAAAGTGACGGGCCTCGCAGATCAGATGCGCAGTATGGCGGTGATCGGCTGGACGATGCTGATCTTCGGTATCGTGTTGTACTGGGCAGACCAAAAGGGGCCCGTGGAGCGCAAGGCCGAAGAATGGACGTTGAAACACGCGGTGATCATGGGGCTTTGGCAGTGCTTGGCGTTGATCCCTGGCACGTCACGGTCTGGGATTACCATCACCGGGGGCCGAATGTTGGGCTACACGCGGTCGGATGCCGCGCGGCTGTCGATGCTCATGTCGATCCCAACAATTTTGGCGTCCGCCGCGCTGTTAAGTTTGGATGTGATCGGAACACCTGGGGTGATTTCTGACATTATCATTGTCGCAGGTATGTCGTTTATGGCGGCCTTGGTCGCACTCATCCTGATGATGAAGCTGCTGCAGTCAGTCAGCTACACGCCTTACGTCGTCTATCGCGTGATCCTTGGCGTAATCCTGTTGTGGATCGCTTATACTTAGGCACGCAGGTTTCCAGCAGACTCTTTGATTGCGGCGTATTGGCCTGATGGCCGGAAGCGCCACAGGTAGTCGGGCAGGATTGCCTCCATCGCTTTTGGCTTGATGCCCAGGTCGGCGAACCCCTCGGTATTGTCTGAGACAACGCTGTCGGAGCCCAAGTTGACGACCTGATCTTTGGTCACTGGCGCCCGCACAATGCCGAGACTGAGGACCTGGATCACACCAAAAACGCTTGCCATGATTTTGGCCGCCCAGAAGGGTGTATTCAGAATCAATTTGCGGCGGCGAATGACCTTCAGCATGTCTTGCATCAGTTCTCTAAATGTCTGCACGTCTGGGCCGCCAAGCTCATAGATCCCTGTAGCATCACCTTCCAGCGCCGCGACCGCAGCCGCGGCGACATCGTCGACGTAAACGGGTTGGAACCGCGTATTTGCCCCGATAATGGGCAGGATAGGGCCCAATCGGGCCATGCTGGCGAAACGGTTAAAGAACTGATCTTCCTGCCCAAAGATAATCGAAGGGCGCAAGATCACGGCGCCGGGCATATGAGACAAGACTGCCGCTTCGCCGCTTGCCTTCGTCTGGGCATAAATGCTGTCGGAGGTGGCAGACGCGCCGATCGCCGAGATATGCACCATTTGCGTGATCCCGACGCTGGACGCCAAACGTGCAATACGCGCGGCGCCTTCGGCTTGGACAGCCTCAAAAGTATTTTTGCCGACTTCGTCCAATACACCCACGCAATTGATAACCGCATCAGCACCCTGCGCTGCAGCCAATACGCTGGCGTTGTCGCGAATATTGCAGAGAACTGGTTCCACCTGACCGACAACACCATATGGGCGGACAAAGCCCGCTTGCTCCGGGTTGCGGACGGCCACGCGGACCCGCCAGCCGTCTTTTGCCAAGCGCCGCGCGATATAGCGCCCGACGAAACCGGAACCGCCGTAGATAGTGACAAGTTTGGACATGGCTAAAGGCCCTTTCTGCAGTCGCAGCGTGTTTACGCCTCTGCCCATGTCCAGACAAGGCGAAACGCGTCTATTGGTATCGGATCCGTTGCGGTCTTTGACACTCCTGCGCCAAAGCGCCCGTTTTCGCTGCTGAGATTGGAGAATCGCGTTGACAGGCCGGGTTGCAAAGCCTAATTCGCCCCCTACCAATCATCTGTGCCCAGATGGCGGAATTGGTAGACGCGCCAGCTTCAGGTGCTGGTGTCCGTATGGACGTGGAGGTTCGAGTCCTCTTCTGGGCACCAAAAATCAACAAATTACTGGATCAGAGATTTTAGCGACTAGGTCTGCGTATTCTCCTCGCGATGCTGAATCCAGTCGAGCATGTTGTGCCGATCATCGTAAGATAGCCCGTCGCACTACAGGACCTTAAAGCATCCCTCTTTTGCGGAGCCTGGTGTCGGGGTGTGTCGGCCGTACACCTTTGACGCCTATTTTCTGTTATGCCTAGCAATTTACTATTTTGATAGGTATAGGTGTGCCAAGCAAAAGATAGAAATGATAGGCATGACCCCACTTAGCAGTATCGCGTTGAGCGCCTACACCGATCTGGTGCGTCTCCTAAAGGATAACGCCCTATCCGGTGTGGCGGGCAAACCGACACTCAAAGAGCGTGGTGACAAGGCTTACTGGTAAGCAGCCCGCCGTATCGGCACTGTCATGCGGTTTATCTATATCGGCGAAGATAGTGACGAGACACGGACGCGCATCGAGCGTATCGAGGAACTGCGGATGACCGCGAAGGATCGGCAGGTCGAGCAATCGCGGTTGGTCCGGCTATTGCGTGCCGAAGGCATGACGCCCACAGACCGGGCGACGGGCTCAATTCTCTCCGCCATGGCCGCCACCGGCACCTTCCGCTTGGGCGGCACGATTGTCGGGACGAACGCGTTCCGGCTATATGAAGGCGAACTTGGCCTTCGTCTGCCTCTTGGTGGCATGGCCAACACCGGCGATATCGACATCGCGCAGTTCGAAAAGCTCAGTCTCGCCTTGCAGGATCAGGTCGATCCGGGTCTGGCCGAAACCTTTTCGGCGCTCAACTACCTCAACTTTCTGATTGCCAAACCGATCCCCGCGGCGGCGCTTTATCGGTCCGGCATTCTGGTCCAGGTACCGCGCCCTGAGCGCTACGCGATCCACAAACTGATCATCGCCGAGCGGCGTCGCGACGGGGCCAGCAGCCTCAAATCAGCAAAGGACCGTGAGCAGGCGGCGTTTCTCATAGAGGCGATGGCCGAGGATCGTCCCGATGATCTGGCCAAGGCCTATATGACCGCTCTGGAGGTTGGCCCGCGTTGGCGGGAACGCATTGGGAATTCGTTGAAGCGGATGCCGGAGACGAAATCCATCCTCGAAAGCCTGTGCGCGCAATAATCGAGGAGACAAGTGTGGACGCGCTTCGAGCCCCTTCTCTTGGTGTACTTGACCGGACCGATACTCAACACCGCCCTCAAGTCTCGAGCCATTGCGTCCAAGTCCAATGCAAGCGCCCCACCTTAGATAAGTTCTATCGTCTCGGCAGATGCCCATCGTGGTCGAGAGCGTAGAAACCCTACGCACCTATTGCGGTGACTTGGCCACAGTTACACAGACTATCCTGGCCCTCGACGAAATCGTCATGATCGTGGATGTGCAAACTTGGGGTTGCCGTTTCCGGAAATGGGTGGGGCAGGGTAACCTGCCTCATACCGCCCAGGTCGACGTTTGTATCCGATCTGAACTGGGATGCCTGCCAAGCTTGCTAAGTGCGCAACACGGTTCTCAGAGTAGGTCTCGCCTTGATCACGCTGATCATCTGCCAAATTGTAATATTCATAAGTTTTGATGCTGTCAGCCTTAGACTGCTGGATGGTTTTGACCTGCTCCCCTGAAATGTCCGGTGACTTGAGTTAGCCTGTTCTCCAAGTGAGGAGACAGACGATGAAGAGAAGCCGTTTCAGCGAAGAACAGATTATTGGGATATTGAAGGAGC
>JBCBHE010000020.1:0-70250 GCA_038526085.1 Pseudomonadota bacterium
TGATCTGTTCGACTTCCGTGTAGTTAGCCTGCGGGTTGTCCGCCGTGCGGGCCGCCGCCAGCAGCTCGTCAACTTTCGGGTTCGAATAAGCCGAACGACAAGCTGGGTGGCTGGCCGTTCGCGAACTTCCAGCAGAACTGGTACTCCAAGGACCTCTACAAGGTCGCTGAATAAGTAGCTCGGCTACGTCACGCCTCCGGTTCTGAACCGGGGGCGTGTGTGCATTCCATGCAAACACATCGGCTCACTCCATGTTGAATTTGATCATCCGGCGGCTTGCAGTCGCCATACCGACGTTGCTGCTGCTCGTCATTCTGTCGTTTGTGCTGATGTATACGGCCCCTGGTGGGCCTTTCACGTCAGAGCGGCCACTGCCAGAGGTGGTGCTAAAGAACATCGAGGCCAAGTACGGCCTTGATCAGCCGTTCTGGAAGCAGATCGTCAATTATGTGGTGGGTGTCGTCACGCAATTCGATTTCGGACCCTCATTCCAGTACAAAGACCGATCCGTCAATGATGTGATTGCCCAAGGGTTTCCGGTGACGCTGACATATGGGTTTTGGTCATTTCTGGTAGCCTGTGTTGTTGGCGTGACGCTGGGTGTTTTTGCTGCACTCAAACAGAACTCGTGGCTCGACTACCTCGCCGTGGGTTTCACCATCGGCGCCCAGGTGCTCCCGAACTTTGTGATGGCCCCGATGCTGGTCATTGTCTTCACGCTCTGGCTCGGATGGCTTCCGGGTGGCGGCTGGAACGGGGGCGCTTGGCAGAACATGGTGATGCCGGTTATCGCACTGTCGACCTCTTATATGGCCTCCATCGCGCGGATCACCCGGTCGTCGATGCTCGAGGTGCTGAACTCCAATTTCATCCGCACGGCCCAGGCCAAGGGGCTGTCAATGCGCCGGGTTGTTTGGCGGCACGCGCTGAAGCCTGCGCTGCAGCCCGTCCTTTCTTACCTCGGTCCCGCATTTGTGGGGATGATTACCGGGTCTGTGATTATTGACGTCTACTTCTCGACCGGGGGCATCGGGAAGGAGTTCGTGAACTCTGCCTTCAACCGCGACTACTCAGTGATCATGGGGATCACGATCTTGCTGGGGACACTGACCATCTTGTTTAATCTCATCGTCGACCTGCTCTATGCCTGGATCGACCCGAAAATCCGGTACTAAGCCATGGCGCTCAATCCCCAAGCGTCCGGCATGGACGATGTTGTTGAGGCGATGAACTTGACGGAGGTGCAGGGCAGGTCGCTTTGGGCTGATGCGCGGGCGCGGTTCGTCCGGAACAAGGCGGCGATGTTCGCTTCGATCCTGCTGCTTGCTCTGCTCGCGTTTTCAGTCCTCGGCGGGTTCTTGACGGAATACGATAAGGAAACGGTCGACTTCACCTTGATGGGGGCGAATGCCTACAAGGGTGTGCCATCGATGGAGACTGGGCATTTCTTTGGCACCGACGCTTCCGGTCGCGACCTCTATGCGCGGGTGGTGCAAGGGACCCGAATTTCCATCATGGTGGGGATCGTTGGCGCGATTGTGGCTGTGGTGGTGGGCACGCTCTACGGCGCAACGGCAGGCTATTTTGGGGGCCGCCTCGACGGGATCATGATGCGGACGGTCGACGTGCTGATGTCGATCCCGTTTATGTTCGTCCTGATCATCATGCTGGTGGTCTTTGGGCGGTCAATCTTCATGCTTTTCTTGGGGATCGGTTTGATCTCCTGGCTCGACATGGCGCGGATTGCGCGCGGTCAAACTCTATCGATCAAAAACAAAGAGTTTGTGGAGGTCGCCCACGCGATCGGTGTGCATCCTTTACGGATCATCCTGCGGCATATCGTGCCAAATCTCGCCGGGATCGTGATCGTTTATGCGACCTTGCTCGTTCCGCAGCTGATTATCTTTGAAAGCTTTATCAGCTTCCTTGGGCTTGGTGTGCAGGAGCCTAACACATCCTTGGGGGCCCTGATCTCTGAAGGGGCGGCAAATATGTCCAACGGCACGCCCTGGCAGCTGACCTATCCCTTGATTTTCTTCGTCCTCACGATCTTTGCCTTCTTCTTTGTCGGCGACGGTCTGCGCGACGCGCTTGATCCGAAAGACCGTTAAATGGCCTTGCTCGACGTACGAAACTTATCTGTGGCGTTTGAGACTGGCGATGGCCGGGTCGATGCGGTCAAGGACATCACCCTGTCGATCGAGACCGGCCAATGCATGGGCATCGTGGGCGAAAGTGGATCGGGAAAGAGCCAGACGTTTATGGCTCTGATGGGGCTGCTCGCGCGCAATGGGACAGCGTCGGGTTCGGCCAAGTTTAACGGGCAAGAGATGCTAAATGTCCCTGCTGTGGAGGCTAATAAGGTCCGCGGCGCGGATGTTGCGATGATCTTTCAAGACCCGCTGACGGCCCTGACCCCGCATCTGACAGTCGGCCAGCAGATGTCCGAGGTGTTGGAGGTCCACAAGAACATGAAAGGGGCGGCGGCGAAGCGGCTCTGCCTCGACTGGCTCGACCGGGTCCGCATCCCGGAAGGGGCGGCGCGCTTTGATCAGTATCCGCACCAACTGTCGGGTGGCATGCGCCAACGCGTGATGATCGCGATGGCGATGCTGTGTAAGCCGAAGCTGTTGATTGCAGATGAACCAACGACGGCGTTGGATGTGACAGTGCAGGCCGATGTCCTGGACCTCATGAAGAACTTGCAGGAGGAGGAGCAAACGGCGATTGCGCTGATCACCCACGACATGGGTGTTGTGGCACGCATGTGCGACACCGTCGCGGTAATGCGCCATGGGCAATATGTGGAGGAGGGGGCTGTCGAAACGCTCTTTCATGCCCCTCAGCACGACTACACCCGCATGCTGCTCGACGCGATGCCGCGCATTGATGCGCCGACGGAAGCGGCGACAGAGGTGGATGCGGAACGGATCTTGGACGTGCAGGATGTGGAGGTGAATTTCGACATCCGTGTGAACAAGGGGCTATTTGGCAAGACCATCCCGCTGCGTGCGGTCGATGGTGTCAGCTTTGATTTGGCGCGGAAGGAAACGCTGGGGATTGTGGGGGAATCCGGCTGCGGCAAATCCACCTTGGCGCGCGCCGTGCTGCAACTGATCCCACCGTCAGCAGGCAAGGTGCTTTGGATGGGGCAAAACCTGACCGGGCTTGGGCGGCCGCAAATGGCGGCGCATCGCAAGAACTTGCAGATCGTGTTTCAGGACCCGCTCGCCAGTTTGAACCCGCGTATGACAATTGCGGCCTCAATTGCGGAGCCTTTGCTGACCTTCCAGCCGGCCTTGTCGGCAAAGGAACGGACCGCGAAAGTGGCGGAGATGATGGAGCGCGTGGGCCTCGACCAGCGCATGATCAACCGTTACCCGCATGAGCTGTCGGGCGGGCAAAACCAACGGGTCGGGATCGCGCGGGCGATGATCAATAGACCAGAGCTGGTGGTCTGCGACGAAGCGGTGAGCGCCTTGGACGTGTCCATTCAGGCCCAGATCATCAGACTTTTGAAGGACCTGCAGGCCGATATGGGCCTGTCGATGATGTTTATCAGCCATGACCTGTCGGTGGTCCGCGACATTTCTCACCGGATCATGGTGCTCTATCTGGGGCGGGTAGTGGAGATGGCGGACCGGGATGAGATCTACCAGAACCCGGTACATCCATACACGCAGTCTTTGATTTCGGCTGTGCCCATCCCGGATCCCCGGGTAGAGAAGACGCGGCAGCGGATAAAGCTGCCGGGGGAGCTGCCGTCGCCGCTGGACCCAGGTGCAGGGCTGCGGTTCTTGCCGTCGAAGCGGCGTGTGGACCCGGGGTATCGGCCCGCGCTGATGGAGGTTTCGCCGGGGCATTGGGTGGCCGAGCACGAGAGCTTTGAGGCGATTGTACAGGCGGAAGAGAGACGGTTAGCGGGGTAGGCAGCGATGTAATCTCCAATGATTAAAAGCAGTGGGACGACGCGCGATGGATGATCCTTTGTCGGAGGCGCAAATCGAGGAAACATTCCTCCAGGTTCTGGAACCTGGAGGCTATGCGATTAAGACCGCGATGCTCATTGCACGTTCATTTCGTGCCGATGAACTTCCTTCTTGGGATTTGATAAATGCTGGACTCTTGAGGCTTGCGGCGAGAGAGGACATCAAAACGCACGGAGACATTCAGCAATGGCGATGGAGCGAGATCCAAAGGCTTGCCGAGGTGCGACCGTCGAAGAATTCCTGACATTTTTTTCCAATGGGTTCGGAGCCGCTCCCGCAAAAGTTCATAAAGCCGCCATCTGACCTGGCGCTATTTGCAGTTTCTTAGCTAGTCTATAGGGCGGTCCGATCTTGGGTATGCGTCTCATGCACTTCCCCGACAAGATAGGGTCGCTCGATCACGCACCATACGGTTGACACTGCGCAACTCAACCCGCTACCCAGCACCTATCGGAGACCCGCAATGACCATGACACGCGCAAAATTTGCTCTTACACACGCCCATTTCTGGGCGGGTTATGCGTGTGGGCGCGGGAAACTGATGGGTGATTTGATCTAACACCAAACATCACCACCACCGCAGCCCGCCGCCTCCCCCCACGAGGCGGCTTTTTTCGTTTTGGAGACACATCATGACCTACGCACACAACTGGACAGCAAACGACTTCGCATCTTTCGGTGGCGGCAACGCCCATCTCGCCAACTTGCTCGTGCCACCCTTAAAGAGGGATCCGGAGTTATGACACGCACTCTTATCTCGCCCTTGGTGATGCTGGCCGCCACCGCCGTTGCCCCAACGCCCGCTACCGCAAATCCTGGACCGATCGCCGAGATCATCTGCGCGCCCTCGGTTGAGATGCGTGAGCGCCTCACGATCGATTTTCGATCGCAGGTCGCCTGGCAGGGAATCCGCAATCCCGACGAAATCATGGAGATTTGGGAAGATGATCGGGGGGATTGGACCCTGGTGATCTCCTATGCCTCTGGCACAATCTGCATCGTCGCGATGGGAGATCCGCTGATGTCGTTTGCTGATTTGCCGCGAGGCTAAGCCAAAGGGGGCGTGGACGTCGCGCCCCCGTCCTTTTCGGCAAGTTCACAAATCTGAAGCAAATCCGTTACGGAACTGTCATCCCGACCGCGCATACGGCGAGGACCAAAAACCAAGGGGGACTCAGTCGCATGACGACCAAGCTTTTGACCATGACATCCGTTGTGGCGCTTTCTGCTGGCATGGCCAGCGCTGACGCATTTAATCGCATCGCGAGTTTCGCGACATTCCAAAACAACGCGGACGCCGCGGCCGAAAGCTCTGCTGAGATCATTTCAGCCACAGCTGACGGGATGACGCTGGTCTATTCTGACAGCCCGCTGGGTGTGATCGGCCTGATCGACATAACCGACCCAGCCGCACCCGCCCCCAAAGGCAACATCGACGTTGGTGGTGAGCCGACAGCCGTTTCCATCATCGGTAACACTGCGTTCGTCGGCGTGAACACTTCAGAAAGCTACACCGCGCCATCGGGGATGGTGAAGGCGTTCGACCTGGCGACGATGGAAGAAACCGCGGCTTGTGATCTCGGCGGTCAGCCAGACTCAACAGCGACTGCACCTGACGGCTCTTTCATCGCTATCGCGATTGAAAACGAACGGGACGAAGACCTGGGCGACGGTCGCACCGGTCAGATGCCGGGCGGTTTCCTCGTCACGGTTGACGTGGCTGATGGCACACTCGCCTGCGACACAGTCAATGTCATCGACGTCACTGGTCTGGCGGAAATCTCGCCTGAAGATCCAGAGCCGGAGTTTGTCGACATCAACGCCGAAGGCGAGATCGTCGTGACACTGCAAGAAAACAACCACATTGTGGTGGCCACCAAAGACGGTGTGATCAGCCACTTTTCTGCTGGCGCCGTTGATCTTGACGGGATCGACGCGACGGATGAGCAAGCTGCGCTGATCTTCGACGAAAGCCAAGCCGGCCGCGTACGCGAACCTGACGCGGTGCAGTGGATCGATGACACCCATTTCGCCATCGCCAACGAAGGTGACATGGACGGCGGCTCCCGCGGTTGGACGATTTTCAATCAAGACGGTACCGAAGTCTATGAAAACGGTACGGGCTTTGAACATGCTATCGTCGAAGTCGGTCACTACAACGACCGCCGGTCTGACGCGAAAGGTGTTGAGCCTGAGGGCATGGAATTTGGCGTCTTTGACGGCACGCCGATGGCCTTCATCCTTGCTGAACGCTCATCCATCGTGGGTGTCTACGACCTGACCGACCCAACAGCGCCAGTGCTTGCACAGCTGCTGCCGTCTGGTGTTGGTCCAGAAGGTGCGGTTGCGATCCCTGATCGGAACCTCTTTGTCACCGCAAACGAAGTCGACTTCATCGAAGATGGCGGCGTGCGTTCTCATGTGATGATCTATCAACTACAAGACGCGCCTGCGGCCTACCCACAGCTGACATCTGCCGGCGCGGATTCGCTGATCGGTTGGGGCGCAATCTCTGGCATGGTGGCCGATGCTGATGGTATCGTCTGGGCTGTAAACGACAGCTTTTACGGCTTCCAGCCAACGATTTTCAAGATCGACACAACCACCACGCCGGCCACTATCGTCGACAGCATCCCAGTTACCCGTCGGAACGGCGATGCGGCCCAGCAGATCGACATGGAAGGCATTACATTGGACGGTGAGGGCGGCTTCTTCATCGCGTCCGAAGGCCGGACCGACCGCGTGATCCCACACGCGATCTACCACGTGGATGGTGACGGTGAGATCCAATTCCGCGCCGGCGAGATTGGTCTGCCGCCAGAGCTGATGGCGGTTGAGCGTCGCTTCGGTTTTGAGGGCATCACGAAGGTTGGCGACACCCTGTGGATGGCTGTGCAGCGTGAATGGGCGGATGATCCAGCGAACCACGTGAAACTGGTGGCCTATAACCTTGAAACCGCGGAATGGGGTGCGGTGCACTATCCCAAAGCCGAGCCCGACACCGGCTGGGTTGGCCTGTCAGAGATCGTTGCTCATGGTGACTACGTCTATGTCATCGAACGCGACAACCAGATCGGTGGTGCGGCTGTGACCAAGAAGATCTACCGCATCCCTGCCGCTGAGATGGTGCCTGCGCCGCTCGGTGGAGAGCTGCCAGTGGTATCGAAAGAAGAGGTCCGCGACCTGATCCCAGACCTGTTGTCTTTGAACGGCTACGTCGTTGATAAGGTGGAAGGCTTGGCGATCTTTGAAGATGGCACCGCTTGGGTCAGCACTGATAACGACGGTGTCGATGACAGCTCTGGCGAGACTTACTTTTGGTCCATCGGCCAGCTGCAGTAAGTCAGCACTAACAACCGAGAACGCCGGAGCAGGTCTCCGGCGTTTTTCGTTTCGCGCCCCGGCAACGCGGTTTAGGGTTTGATCCGACTCCAAACCCAAGAGGCTCCCAGATGGACATCGACAAGCTCCTTTCCGGGGCAATCCAACTTTCCGGTTTCGTCACCGTACGGCTGGTGTTTTTTTTGGCACTTGCGATTCTGGTCGCGCCCTACTTTGGGTACACCGAAACGGGATCAGAAGAATTGACTGTGTCGTTGCCCATCGTACAGGAACTCGTCGATCAGTACAGCCGCATCGTCGAGGCGTTGGGCATCAAGTCGGTCGCCATCTATCTGCTGTTCTTCGTCTTTATCAGTGCCCTTCATCTTTGCTTCGAAGCCGCGGTAACGATTGGTAACTGGGTCCCGCTCAGCCTTAACGGAGAAAAGCTGCAAGTCATTGAGCGGCGGTTTAGCAAAGAAATTGTCGAGACGCTGCTTGGGAAACAGGAAAACCCCGAGACCATCACCCGGTTCACGGCAGCCTGCCAAGCTTGCAATGAGACAATGGACCCAGAGGTTTCGGACCGCGTCGACACGGCTGGCAAGAGCTATAACGCCGTGAAAGCTTACCTCCTGGCCTTTGTTCTGTGTGTCTATATCTTTCCTAGCGAGATCATGTTTGCCGAAATTGCTGCGTCCAGGTCCATACTTTTGGCCGCAATTCTTATCCTGGTATGCGTGACCGCCTTTACCCGATACGATAGTCTGCGCGCTCGGTACGCGGAGTTCATGGATGCGTTGGAGGACTGTGTTGAAAAACACCTGAGGCCATCGGTCGCGCCCACGACTTATCGTGAGCTCACCCCAGTTTGCGCGCGGTTCAAGCGGGCTTTTCGCGTGCGTCCCGATTGGCATCTACCGGTCGTGGGGCCCATCAGAGAAATCGTAGCCTTTCTGCGGGAGGCGCGTTAGCGGAGCGAAGGATGCCCAAGCGCATGGCGGTAGCGCCCGCGCGATCAGCACAGGCAAGGGGCCGGGTGCCACGTTTGAGATCCCGCTGCCGCTTAAGCGAAAGCGCAGCTGCACGTCTGCGCGCTCCGCTTTCCACAGCCGACCAGTCAATCCTATTTTGCCGTCAGCCTTCGGCTCTGAAAATGATAGTGCCACGTTGGTTGATCAGCAGCGGCGCGCCTGTCGCAGGGTGAAAGTAACCTTCAACGCGCTTGCCATCGGGCATGGTGCCGTAGACTTCCCAGCAGCCGCCATCGACCTTCATGCGGCGCACCTGCCAACCTTCGCCTGTCAGCTTCTCGGTCAAAGCGGCCTCTGTGAGCCATGCCTCCTCGGCGACCGGCTCGCATTCGTACAAGCCTGTGGCCATGGCGGTCTGCGGTAGTATCAAGAGCGTTGCTGCAAGCAGTTGCTTATTCATCGTCGTCTCCTTGGTTAGATCGTGCTGGGCCGCGCTCGGGCGGCGTTTTTCCAGATGCGATAGCCCTCAAGTCCTACCAGCGGCAGGAAGTGCACCAGCGCCGGGCCAAAGTTGTTGTGAACGAAAATCCAATGCAGCAGGGTTGCAACGGCGGCGACGTAGACGGTCTGCTGTAGCCGCCTCCAGGTTGGGCCCAATGCGCGAACGGACCAGTCATTGGATGTTACGGCCAGCGGGATGAAAACAAAAAAGGCGAGCCAGCCTGTCCAGATTCCGAGCGCAAATGCTTCGCCCATGACGGCTCGAAGGCTCGCCATATCAATGAGATAGAGCAGTGTATGAAGTGTTGCGTATCCAAAGGCCGCTACTCCAAAGGAGCGCCGCCGTTTCATCAGCCATCGGAGCAGATCTGACGCAGGAAAAAGCATGCGCAAGGGCGTCAGCGTCATTGCGAGGATCATAAAGCGGGCCGCGAATTCTCCGGTAGGATGCAATAGAAATTCAGATGCAGGCTCTCCGTCGGGACCGCTTGCGCCAGAGATCAAAGCGGCGGCGAACCCGACGGAAGGCAAGGCAAGAAGCGCCCAAAGAAAGTACCGTGAGTTGAGAACTGTCATGCGTGCGTTCCTCGATATCCGAGTGAAACGCACGCACAGCAGTTTTCCGTCGTTTTATTTATGCGTCTTCCAAGGCATGGAGATCGTGGCGCATCCGGCCCATATGCTCATCCCAGCCGTTATCGAGTGCGAGCGTTAGGCCAAAGGCCTCGGCTCCTTGTGGCAGATCAACGTGTTCGAGGCGCAGATTTGTTCCACCTGGCACCTCTTCAATCTGCCATTTCACGGTGCTGACGGCGTCGCCCATTGGCTTGACTGTGAAGGTGTATTCCAGCCGCTTGTGCGGTTCGGCCACCAGAACCTCGCCCCAGATCAAGCGATCACCGCTCTTGACGCCAAACATCTCGAATGGGCCTTCGGTCAACGGTCTTTCCGGTTTGTGAAACCAGATGGCGAGCTTCTCTGGTTCCGTCAGATAGGCCCAAACTTGGGCGGGGGTGGCTTTGAGGTAGATGGATTTTTGGAGGATCGTGTCGGTCATTGCATGTCCTTTTCAATAGCAGTTTTCAGGGCGGCGAGGCGGTCATCCCAGAAGGCGTCGAAGAAGCCGAGCCAATCGATGACGCGTTTCAGACCGCTGGGGTGCAGGGTATTCAACCGCGCGCGGCCTTCGGTGCGGGAGGTGATTAGGGCGCCGTCCTCGAGGATCGTCAGGTGCTTTTTCACGGCCGCACGGGTCATCTGGAAGTTGTCTGCGACCTCTGCAATCGTCATCTCCTGGTCCGCCAGCATCATCAGAATGTTGCGTCGGGTCGGGTCAGCGAGGGCGCGGAAGCACTGTTGTTCGGCGGTGCTCATTGCGGCACCGGCGAGAAGGCAATTGCGGCGGCGAGACTCTTGTCGGTGAAAGGCATAGCTCCTCCTATTGATACTAAATGGTATCATTTAACTAGATACCGTTTGGTATCATGTCAAGCCGTCCGTGATTTCGAGGGTCGTCCTTAGCCCATGGGCGTGATTAGATGTTGTGAGGTTCAATCTGACCGATGGGGAAAACCGCCATGCCGTTCAACAAGTTGCACGTGCCTGAAGATTTGCCTGCGCGGACCTGCCAAGAAATCAATTCTGAACTCCACGAAAGCCTTGTCGCTGTGTGTGGGGCCAATCCTGACGACAATTTTTGTGTCGTGTCTCGTTATCGTCGCGGGGACATGATGTTCCATCCGACCTTTCTGGGCGAGCGTGATCCGGACAGTACCATTGTGATTGAAATCGCGTTGTTGTCGGGACGCTCGGAAGCGCAAAAAGAGGCACTCTATAAGGATGTTCGGGCGCGCCTCGACAAGATCGGTTTTGATGCCAAGAATTCGATCATGTATTTGCTCGAAAACAATCCGGCGGACTGGTCGTTCAGCCCCGCCGGATCGGTTAAATCAGTTTTGGGTTTGTAGCATTTACTGCATCGAACTGATCCCAATGATATTGCCTTCCGTATCCATCGCCAGCGACACGAAGCCGAACTCTCCGATCGAGAATTTCGGACGGATCACCTGGCCCCCGGCGGCGACCACCCGGCCCTCTTCGACAGCGCAGTCTTCGGCGTTAAAGTAAATCACCGTGCCGCCAGCCCCTGGTTTGCCATGCGGTGTCTTCGACAGGGCTCCTCCGGCGCCGTAGTTGGTCATCTCCGTCGGGAAGGCTTTCATCTGCATTTCGCCGGTTGGATCGCCCATCTGCTCCAGGCTCACTGCGAACACGGCTTCGTAGAATTGCGTCGCCCGCGCCAGGTCTTCCACGTAAATGTCGAACCATCCAATTGCGTTCATCTTGGTCATCTTAATGTCCTCTCGTTGACTTGATGACCATGACGTACCAAGGCGGGGTCACCCGGTATTGTAGATTTCAGACATCGAATTTCTTCGCGAATTTACCCGGGGTGTAGCCGGTGGCTTTCTTGAACGAATGGATGAAATGGGACTGATCTGCGTAGGATAATGACGGTTCGCCTAGCAAAGACTGCTGGAGGCGGAGGACTTTCAGAAAGTCGTGCGGGGTGAAACCGGTGGTGTCTTTGAGGACCCGCTGTAGTTGGCGCGGTGAGAGTGCTGCAAATTCGGCCATGTCAGCGACCGAAAAAATATCTTCCATGGCGGCGAAGATCTTCTCTGTGACAGGGTTGGCAATGAGCAGACCACGACGCATGAGATCCTCTACGAGTGAATCGAGCGTGGCCTGTTGGGCGCCGAATGGTTTGCCTTGAAGCGCCAGGTTCGCCTCACACAGTGGCAGGTCCCCGGCATAAGGTGCGTCGATAAGACCGTAGGCAACCTGATCGCGATTTCCTTGCCAAACTCCGGGCAAAAACCGGACATTAACGAAGTGGAAGACACGTCCAAGGCTCAGCTCTTCTGATGAGGCCTTTAGCCGCGCGACGCCCGCGATGTCGGGCGAAAGTTGGTCAAAAACGATGTAGGTGCAGGCATCCGGCAGCGCGTGAAAACGATAATCCGCTGGCAAGGGTTCGGTTGTGTAAAGCTCCAGATAGCGGTGAACAACGCTGCCCAGGTGAGCCGGCGGTTTGGCTTCGGCGAAATGGACCGTCTCGATCGCTTTGTCTTTGCTGTTACCCTTTGGGTCGTACATTTGCCTTGCCTGTTTTGTGAACCCTCTTGTTAGTCCAATTTGCGCTGAGAAAACAGTGGGATGCCAAAGCAGATGAGGCCAAACGCGCCGCCAATGATTTGCATGTTCGAAAGATAGACCCACCCCATCGTCATGATGCTGAACAGCATCGCCAGTGTTACGAGGCAGATGGCCCGGCTTGGTGCGTCCCGTTTTGACAGACTGCCTAGGGAGGCAAGTAGAACGCCACCAAGCGCAACAGAAAAGAAACCCATCAATAGGGAAACGCCCTGAAAAAGGTCCCAGAGCGACGTTTCGACCCCATTTACTGTGATGGAGTCGACGACCGTGAAAAGCTCCCTGAGGTCGGCGTCCATAAGCTCTGTCACATGAACATATGTGTGTAGCAGGCCGATAAAGACGAAGCCCGTTGCGCCAATTGTGAAGCTGATCGTCGGCATATTCATTGTAGTCTCCAGTCTAAATATACATTACTGTATATTTTAGTGCCTAGCTATTCAATACAGTTGTGTATATTTTTATCCTATGACGAAGATGACGGAAGACATGTGGATCGCAGCTGGGTTTGAGGCGCTCAAAAGGGGCAGCTTTTCAAGCCTTAAGGCTGATCTGATTGCAAAACAGCAAGGGGTCACGCGAGGGTCATTCTATGGCTACTTTGGCAACCTAGAGGCCTACCACGATGCCATCTTGGACCGTTGGCTGGCACAATCAACTGAGCTTGCACAATCAATTGCTGGTGACTTGCCAGCAGCGGATCAACTCCGCGCGCTAGTGCTCGCCGCCTACAACGCAGACCCTTTGCTTGAAAAAGCCATGCGAGGTTGGGCGCAGGCGGACCCCAAAGTGGCTTCGAAATTGGATGCAGTCGATGGGTATCGTATCACCGTGTTGACGGGGCTGTTTCAAGGTATGGGGCTTAATCGTGACCGTGCATCTGTGCGGTCAAGGCTGCTCTATGCGTCCGCAATTGGATTTGCATTTCTGGGAGCTAGGAGAACCGAATTCACGATCCAAGACATGGATCAACTGGTGTCGCTCTACACTGCCGACTTGTCAAATTAGTCAGACTAGTTGTCAGGCCAAATTACGGTGCCCGGATGAAACTGTGACCAAGCAAACCAGAAAGCTTGGTGGCTCCCAAGATCGGCGCCGTTTGCGTCGATGGCCTTAATACCGCCAGCGCTTTGGACAAGCTTAATATTCTCGTATTCCACTGGCTGACCTGCGGCCAATGCCGCAAAGGCCTGTGCGCGCGGGAATGCAACGGGAATATCGGTTGCAGTGATCACCCCGACCACATCTTCTTGGACCGGTAGACGCGGATCGACATCGCCAATAGGGAAGATCGGTCCGAATTTGTCACGTGTTTCCCGCAGGTTGTAGTCGCGACCGAGCGCGAGGTCCTCCGTCAGTACAGTCGTGTGGGGGTAGGTCGCCTTCCAGTCGCCCCAAGTGGTTGTGATGACCGAACCCTGATCAAGTTCCAGACCAATTTCAGCAAGCGGCCCGGTCACTGCTTTGCCCAGGAAGGTGTCAAAGACAGAGTTGGTTTCGACATCAAACATCACCTTGTTTGAGCGGATCAGCAAACCAGAGGTTCGCAAGATTGGCCGTTTTACATCGGCCGGGAGCCTGTCCGTGAAGAACGCCTGTGCGGCTCCGCAAAGGGTGCAATAGGGAATGCCCAGGTCCCGACCGCCCAACGTATCATTTACCATCTCGCGAACTTCCATAATCCGCCGGGGGTATGCGCGGGCGTCACCGTTCAGGGTGATACCAAAGACGACATCGTCGTCTGTAAGCCATGTGGCGTCCTTCGCGGTGTTGACGGTTGGGTTGTCGACCGCGGGGATGCAGTGGCAGACCTCGTCCGTGGTGTCGTAGGGCCGGTTGTCGATGGAGACCCCGCCCCAGGACACCAGTTGCCAATCGATGTCACCATCGATCAGGATGTCTTCCCACCCCGGCACATAGTTTGTGAAAACCGCACGTTTATGGGCCAAGTAGCCTGGGTAGGCGGGCATGTCCCAGGCGATGAGGTGATCGATCAGCTCTTCCCGGTGCCGGGTGGTCTCAAACTCGATCTGTAAGATTTTACCGCCAGCCTGCGTCACGGCTGTCCGAAAGGCGGGTTGCCAGGTGAACCGCAGGATGTCGGTCAACGTCCAAACCAGGCGGGGGTCTTTGGCGGCAACAAGCGATTCAAGCACGCGTGTCTGAGAGGCGTCCCAAGCTGATTGATTGAGGCTTTGGGCCACCAGCGCGTTCATGGCCGAACTGACGGCCTGAGATGGTGCATCATCTGGAATGTCTGGCGGCAGGCCAAAGGCTTCCACAACGTAATTTGGTAGGGTCTCTGCCATGGCCGCAAACGGGGTGAAACACAGAAGGATCATTGTAAACAGTCGGTGCATGGCGATCAGCTTACCCGAAACCCCAGCCGGACACGCATCACAATCGGGTCAAAGGACTTAGTAATCCCGTTCGAAAAAGATCCCGATGGAAGTTTCGCCATCCTGATCCACCGATCCCTTCGCAGTGATCTCTGACGTGATGTCGAGGTTGAGGTTGATCTCTGTCTCGCCCTCTGCGTTGATCGTCACGTCGGTGTATACGTTCTCGGACAGATAGGCGCCGGCGCGCACGGCGGCATTGCCGTCGTCATCCGTCCTGACGTCAAAGTCATCAAGCCCTAGGTCTTGGCGGAACCCGTCAATCAACCCTCCGCCGCCCGTCCCGGCAAGCGTTCCGACGGCGGCTGCCAGTTGCACGGCCTGAAAGGGGCTAATCTCTGACAGGTTGCGTCCAAAGATCAGCTGCGCCAGGACCTCATCTTCCGGCAGGTCGGGGGACGAGGAAAAGGTGACCTCAGGCGCGTCCGCCGGCCCCTCGACGATGATCCGCACGATGGTGCCCGTCCGTGCCTCCGTTTCTGCGACCAGGCGGAGATATGGCGAGAAGTCGCCCTGGAGTGACGCTGTGCCTTCTGTCAGTTCGAACCGTTGTTGCAAGATATTCAGGCGGCCCCGGATTAGACCGAATTCCCCGACCGGGATGATGTTTTGCGAGGTGCCGCTGATGCTAAGCTGGCCGCCAAGTTCCGCATCAAGGCCGCGCCCCCGGATGAAAATGCGCGAAGGCGCATTGATAACAATATCAAGCGGATAGACCGGGCCGCCGCGGCTCGCACCACCAGAACTGCTGGCTGGCGTCGCCGAGACGCCAGCCCGGTCGAGTGTCTGCTGAATGCGGCCGTCTTGCCCGATGTGAACAACGTTTGGTAGGTCGCCAAGGGAACCGACACCGGAGGATGGAACTTGGATCTCGGTGTTGCTGACATTCAGGCGTCCCACGACTGCTGCGCCACCTGTCAGAGGACCTCTTACCGTGATTTCCCCATCGATTGAGGTCTCATAGAGACTTGGGTCCCGCAACACGACATTCCGCACATCGAGTTGGAGATCCGCGGGAAGCGATCCTGTCACGCCGACGGGGCCCGTGATGGTTAATCGCCCGCCGGTTTGGACAGACCCCGCCAGTTCGACCTGGGCGGATCCATTAGCAAGACGCACGCTACCGCCAATATCGTTCAGCGCCTGGTTCAGCGTTGGGGCCGCCAGGCGTGCGCCAGCCACTGTGACGACACCGCTCAGGGACGTCAGGTCAGGTGGGCCGTTGATGCCAAGGTCGATCTCCGCAACACCGGTGATCCGTCTTGGAGCGAGCGCGGCGTTCGCCAGGCCGAGTGGCACTTGACCGCGGGCGTCGATGTCGAGGACCGTTCCGTTCACTGTGCCGTCAGCAGCGAGGGTAATCCCTCCCGGACCCGCGCCGTCGATATTCAGGCCAATAACGCCCTCGGACGAAACTGATGCAGTCCCTTCAGCGGTCACAGGCCCGCTCAGTTGGTCGGTCAAAATGCCCACATCACGTAATCGCGCCTGGAACCGCCCTTGGCTGTCGCCAGCATTTGTTGTGTCGAGGGTTCCTGTCACACTGACATTGTTCGTTCGTGCATTCAGGTTGCTGACCTTAATGCCTGCATCCGTTCGTTCCGCCGTCAAATCAACGGACCCGAGCCCACGCAAAAGCAAGTCTGCCGTCGCATTTCCAATCGCAATGTCGCGGGTTTGGACCGCGACATCCGCAGCAAAGCGGGTGAGATCGGGGAGGAGCCGTCCACTCACATCCGCGGTTACACCGCCAGAGAGTGGCTGGCCGATGAGGCGGCGATAGGCGGCAAGTTCGTTGACTTGCGCCTGCACTGACCCGCTAATTTCTTGCGTCCCGGCCGCGATGGCGATGTCTGCCGTGGCGGTGGCCCCAGGCCCAGTAAGGTCACTTTGCACGTCCCACGTGCCATCGGCGCGTTGGGCGGCAACGCCTTCGGCTGTGGCGGGCCCAGACAATCCGGTCGTGATCAGCCCAACATCATTAATTCGCGCAGTATACGTCCCGCTGCCTTGCCCCTGATTGTTCGCTTGCAAGACGGCGTCGACCGACATCTGCGGTGTACGCACCATCAGTTCGGGCACCGTGATGCCTTCGTCGCTGCGGCGGGCCGTCGCGGCAACAGTGCCTGCTCCGGTCAAGAGTGGGTCGACTTGCGCGATGCCAGTGGCCAAGCCTTGGGTTGCGATATCCAGGACCAGATCGAAAGCTGACAGATCTGGCACCAGATCGCCGACAATCGTTGCATCGATAGCCCCGCGCACGGGGCGGTCGATCAGGTCAGCGTAATCCCCGAGGTCAGCGATCGAGGCTGCGATCGTGCCTGAGATCGCGTTGGTGGTAGGTGCGACAGACACATCCACGTCCGCTGCAACGCCCGGTGCAGAGGCTTGGACATCAATGTCCGCTACGCCATCTGCACCACGTTGTGCTGTGCCTTTGGCGGAGAATGGCCCCGATACGCCATCGACGACCAGGCCAACATTTGACAGTTGCGCATCGAAGGTCGCATCAATCGGCCCGGCGCTATCATAGGCTGCATCAGCATCGAGCCGAATCTCGGGCAGCCGCAGCTTCATGTCCGTGGCGATAAAGGCGGTATCAGAGGTTCGCGCGAAGGATCCGTTGATTGTGCCTGTCCCAGCCAGCAGCGGATCGACCTCAGGTACATCAAGTGCGAGATCAATGCTGATGGCCGACAAGGAGCCGTCGAAGAGCAAAGTATCGGTATTAATCGTGCCCTTTAGACTTGCGTTCGCAGCGCCAGCCAGATCACGGTTTGCGATGTCGGCATAGGTTCCAAGGTCGGCCAGCGCCGCGTTGACATCGGCGTCGACGAGATATCCCAGGCGCTGTGGAGTCGCGGTGCCGTCTGCAGTGAACTCTATGTCCGGACCTGTGCCATCAACATCAAATGTCACGTCGCCGTCGGCGGTTTGCAAGGCAGTACCGACAATCGTTGCTGGTCCAGAGAGCGACGCATCCATCACCCGGACGTCGCGGATGCGGGCGTTGAAGCGGGCATCGCTGCCGTCTGAAGTCAGATCCGCATCCGCCGTAATGGTGGCTTCATTTGTTGCGATGTTAAACTCTTCTAAGCGCGTGCCATCTTCATCGCGAACAAAGCGGACGGCGATGTCGCCTGTTCCGGCAAGAAGCGGGTCAACCTGCGCAATATCAGCCTTCAGATCCTCAGTCGTTCCGGAAATGGCGATATCGTAGAGGCCGAGAAGTGGATCAATCTCGCTCACAATATCTGTCGCGGCGCTGCCCCCTAAGGCGCGGCCTGCGAGCGTTGAGAACCGGTCCAGTGCGTCCACGCGCAGCGTAACCGTGCTAGTGATTGGCAAACTGTCAGCCTCCGTATCGATCAGGCCCGTGGCGTCCGCCTCCAGCCCCGGTCCGCGCAGCGTAAACTGTTCAATCAGCGTTGGCTGTCCTTCGGTGCTGCTGGCCTTGAACGTCCCAAAAAGCGAGTCGCCAAAAGCCTGTGCCGTGCCGGGATCATCAAGCGCGACGCCCGTTGCTGCGAACCGCATGTCGGCTGTGTAGGCACCAATGTCTGCCCCGTCACCCGGTTGGATAATGCCGCCTCCTGTCAAGTTGAGCTGGTCAAGCGCCAGTCCCGTACGCTGATACCCGTTGATCACAAAAGCGGCCGTCCAATCGTCAGAGATCCCTTGATCATAAGCCACGTTCAGTGAGACATCGTCGACACGTGTCTGCGGCCCCCGAAGGGGTAGGAGCACCGGATCACCGCCCGGGTCGTCAATATTTCCGATCAGATCAATGCGCTCCGGCCAGCCTTCTGACCCAAAGATGGCGTCTCCGGTCAGTCGGATGCGGCGTGCGGTGAGGTCGAGCGTCGGAATATCATAGCGCCCATCAGCGCGTTGCCGCCCCTCAGCCACAAGCATGACTTCTTCTCCAAAGAAGTCGTGGTAGTCGGACGCAAGAAGCGGGGTCAGGTCGCCACGAATGTTGAGTGCAAAGCCATCTTCACCGTCCTTTGGTGCTCGGGAAAACGTGCCGTTGATCCGATCTCGACCGTCGGTTGCGATCGCCAACTCTGCCCCGAACGTGGCGATCGGTCCTTCGCCTGTGATTTTGAGTGCTAAGGCAGGGCGATCGGGAATGCCAAGAAGGCGGGCCGCGATGCCATCCGCTTCTTCGCTGATGTCGAGGTTCAGATCGAGCATCGTTGTCGCGTTACTGTAGCTGCCATCTATGATGAATTGTCCCGCAGCGCCGTCGAGACGACGTGCCGTGACGTTGGCGCTGCCATCACCACCTGCAAGTTCCGCCGTGCCACTGAGGCTTATCTGCACGGGTTCACCCAGGAAACTGTCGCCCAAGGCAATTTCATCAATGCGCAATTCGCCAAGCGCGATGCTGACGGGCAGGTCGGGGAGAGAAAAGCCGGTTGCTTCGGGCGATGGCCCGCTTTGCCCGCTGCCGTCATTGATAGGTGCCCGTGCAACGGTGATTTTTGCGGCGCTGAGTTCATTAACCTCGATCCGCCCGCGCAAAAGCGCCGCCCGATTCCAGTCAAGGATCGCGTCTTCAAGGGTCAGCCAGATGCCATCCTCATCCGCGATCGTCATCCGGTCCAATGTGGCTTCGGAGCTCAGCGCGCCGCGAAACCCATCGATCCGGACTTCTCGGCTGACGCCTGACAGGTTCTCTTCGATCAACTCGATCAAATAGCCCTTATCTTCTTCCTCTTGTGCGGTTTGTGCAAAAGCCGGGAGGGCTAGGGTCAGCAAGGGCAGGGCGTAGATCAGTTTTGTCAAAACGCTTGTCCGATCCCGATGTAGAATTCGACCCGCTCTCCGGCATTGTCACCGTTTGCTGGTGTCGCGATGTCCAGGCGGATTGGGCCAATGCCCGTATTGTAGCGAACGCCAATCCCCGCACCGGCATGCCAGTCGCCATCCTGACCGGGCGTGCTCATTTCTCCGACATAGCCAAAATCATAAAAGCCGACCACACCGATGCTGTCGGTCACATCAATACGTGTTTCTAACTGCGCGCCGACAAACGATAATCCGCCCCTGCGGATCACTTCGCCCGCGTCCATCACATCAATTGCAAGGCTATTGAACGGCTGTCCGCGCACTGTCCCTCCGCCGCCGGAGAAGAATAGGAAATCTGCGGGTGCATCCTCTGCATTCGCCCCGAAAACGCTGCCGACCTGACTGCGCGCGGCGAGGGTAAAACGGTCACTTTCGCCAAAGCTGTAGTAGCCGCGCGTGTCGTTAAAAACACGCACCCCGTCGTCGGCGCCGGCGATACTTGCAAATGGCGTGATTTCCAGATCGCTAAAGTAGCCAAATTTTGCATTCGTATCGTCGTCGCGCCGGTCCAAGGTCGCGGTGAGCGGGGCCGTCAGAAGGGTAAAGTTTCGCGTGCCCGCGTCGGTCGTTTCGCGGCCCCGGACAAGGCCCAGACCTCCGGACACTTCCAAATCTTCGCGGACCAACCGGGTGAGCGTGCCTTCAAGTGTAACCTGATCCAGTTCGAAGTCTGGTTCTTCCAGATGGCTGAAGGTGCCAGACAGGAGGAAATCAGTATCGGGCCCGTAAACCGCAGGGATCTTAAGGCTGGTGCCGAGGGTGTAGTCGATCCCACCGGTTTCCCCGCCAATCCCAGAGATGTCGCCTTCGACGCGAAGCCGCTCTGCCCCGCCAAAGTAATTGCGGTGCATCCAAAAGCTGGAGAGGCGCAGCCCCTCAATGGACGACAGTTCGATGCCGAAGCCAAACCGCCGAGGTTTTGCTTCGGCGACCTGAGCGGTGACAGGCAAAGTGTCATTTGGGCCAATGTCATCTGCTTCGATCAATGCGACGGAGTCGAACGCGCCGGTATCGCGCAATCGGCGTTCTGCCGCCGTGATGGCTGCAGCGCTGTAGACCTCCCCCGTTGGCAGACCGGCAATGGCGAGAATACGAGCCGTACGGACGTCTTTGTTGCCTGTGACTTTCAGTGGACCAAAGCTGAGGCGGGGACCGGTGTTGATCGTCACTTCGACGTCGAGCGCCTCTGCCGCGTGACGGGCGACAACGTTTAGCGTACCCGCGCCTGCCTTGGCAAAACCAAGGTCGCGCCAGGCCGTTACGGCCGTACTGACACTACTGCGGATCACGTCAGACCGTGCTGGTTCGCCAGTTTGAAACGATTCGGGCAGTTCCGCGCCGTCGGGAAGCGGGCCGATCTTGGTTGCGCCAAATGTAAATCGGGGGCCAGGCGTCACGCGGATCGTGATGGTCTGGACGGCGTTGGGCGCGTCGAGCGGGGCGATTGCGGCGGCCTCTCGCCCGTCAACCAATATCGAAATCTCACCGCCATAATACCCGTCCGCGTAGAGTGCGGTCAGTAAGCGGCGGTAGTCCGCGCGCGCTGCGGCGACGTAGTCTTGTGGGGCCGGGGCGTCTTCAGTGTTCAGTGAGAGGCTAAGGGAGGCATCGCGCAGCAGGCCCTGCAGGCGGTCGCCGGCCTCTTCCGTTTCAAGTGTTACCTCTTGTGCAGAAATCGAGGAGGCGCAAAGGAGGGCTGCAAGGAAAGCCAAGCTCCATCGTGTCATGCCGCACCCTCTATACCACCCTGCGCGCCTTTGCGGCGCGTTTCTTGAGGGCAGGTTAACGGTCTAGCGCGGGAATGGGAACGGATGGTTAAAGGGGAATTTTGCGATCGGCACGAATGTGATCGCCGCTTACGGTTGAAACGGATCGTCCGGATAAGCCACATGGGCGAGGTAAAGGCCTTGCGGTGGTGAGACAGGCCCGCAGGCCGCCCGGTCTTTCGCCTCAAGCGCTGTCTGCACATCTGCTGCCGTCCAAGCGCCAGCGCCAACCCGTTCTAGTGTGCCGATGAAGCTGCGCACCTGATTGTGCAGGAATGACCGCGCCTGCACGTCGAACTGGTATTCGATCCCGCTGGGATGTCGGATTTCGCTGATCTGCAGCCTGTCGAGCGTTTTGATCGGGCTGTCGGCCTGACATTGCGTCGAACGGAAAGTGGTGAAGTCGTGTTGGCCAATGAGCAGATCTGCAGCCCTTTGCATCGCACGCGCATCAAGCCCGTGGCTCACCCGCCAGAACTGCCCTTCGTCAAACGTCAAAGGCGCGCGGCGGGACATCAGACGAAAGATGTAGTGTCGGGCCACGGCCGAAAAACGCGCGTGGAAATCGTCATGAACCAACGCGCAATCGACGATGGCCACTGGCTTCGGTTTCAGGTGGAAATTTAGCGCCTCAGACAGACGAAACGGGTCCCAGTCTTTCTTCAAATCGCAATGGGCTACTTGGCCCCAGCCGTGCACACCTGCATCCGTTCGGCCAGCGGCCGCGATGGTATGTTCTCCCGGTTCGAGCTTCGTCAAGGCAGCCTCAATCGCGCCTTGCACCGACGGATGCTCTGGCTGGCGCTGCCAGCCCGCGAAGGGCCCACCATCATATTCTACTTTGAAAGCATATCTGGGCATGGCGGCGGATTAGGGGGAGGGGGCGATAAAATCAATCCCTACCCAAGCGCCGCCCGCCCGCCTATCTAGGGGTGACGTTTGAAGGAAAGGGCCAGACTTTGGTCATAGGGGCGATCGCCGATCAGATTACGCGGAGCGTGGAAACCGTCGCAGAAACGGTGACTGCGCCCTTTGTTGACCCGGTCATCAGATTGGGCGTGACGGGGCTCAGCCGCGCGGGAAAGACCGTATTTATTACCTCCTTGGTTGCAAATTTGATGGATCGTGGGCGTATGCCGCAACTGAGGGCTGCCGCGAACGGTGCGATCCGAACGGCATACTTGCAGCCGCAACCTGACGACACGTTGCCGCGGTTTGACTTCGAAAGCCATCTGGCACGGTTGACCGCAAAGTCACCGACTTGGCCCGATGGAACACGTCAGATTTCAGAACTGCGCTTGTCTTTGAAGGTGCAACCGACGGGGTTGCTGTCTGGTCTCTCAGGGCCACGGACAGTGCACCTCGATATCGTCGACTACCCAGGCGAATGGCTTTTGGATCTTGGATTGCTGGAGCAAGAGTACAGCGCATGGTCAAACGCTGCGATTGCGCGTGCGGCTGGGCGGCCGGGTGGCGATGCTTTTTTAGCGGCGATAGAGGCCACGGACGGTAGCGCACGGCTTGATGAGACGGCGGCGCAGGCGATTGCCCAAGCTTACACCGCGCATTTGGTTGCGTCGCGCGAGGCGGGTTTTTCAGATTGCACGCCGGGGCGGTTCCTTTTGCCGGGGGACTTGGCCGGGTCGCCGGTTCTGACCTTTGCGCCACTGCCCAAGGGGAGCTACGGGCGCGGCTCTCTCGGGCGAGAAATGCAGCGTCGGTTTGAAAGCTATAAACGCAATATCGTGAAGCCCTTTTTCCGAGACCATTTCGCGAAGATCGACAGGCAGGTCGTTCTGATGGATGTGCTATCTGCCATTCACGCGGGGCCGCCCGCTGTTGACGATTTACGCCAAGCGATGGCGGACATATTGGGCGCCTTTAAGCCGGGGCGAAATGATTTTCTAAGCCGGATTTTTCAGGGGCGGCGCGTCGAGAAGATTCTTTTCGTCGCCACCAAAGCCGATCATCTCCATCATATCCAACACCCGCAATTGACGGCGATCGCCGAAGCGATGTTGCGCGACGCGCGAGATCGGGCGCAGTTTGCTGGGGCCAGGATCGAAGCGATGGCAATCGCGGCGCTGCGGACCACAGTGGAAGAGACGATCGACCATAAGGATGGTCCATTGAATGTGGTCAAAGGGCAGTTGTTGGGATCAGGTAAGCAGGCCGCGTTTTATCCAGGTGCCTTACCTGCGGATCCGTCGCATTTGCTCGCTCCCGCACAAGAAGGCGCTCAGAACTGGCTTGAAGCAGACTACCAGGTGATGAACTTCGCCCCCGCGCCGCTGACGCTACGCCCCGGTGAGGGGCCACCACATATCAGACTTGATAAAGCGGCGGAGTTTTTGATTGGGGATCGGTTGTGATCCGGCGGGCCGAGACGCAAGACGCGCAAGCGATGGGTCAGGTGCTCAGCGACTGGATCGACGCGACGCCCTGGATGCCTCGGCTGCACACCCGCGCCCAAGATGCAGGCTTTTGTGCGCGTCTCATTGAAACAGCTGACGTTTGGGTGGCCGAGGCCTCTGGCGGGGTGGGCTTTGTAGCGCGCAAGGGCGACAGCATTGATGCGCTCTACCTCGCCCCAGATCTGCGGCGACAAGGTTGGGGGCGGGCGCTGCTGGAGGTGGCGCAAATCGACCGAAGCCGTCTGACGCTTTGGGCGTTTCAGGCCAACACGCCCGCCATCGCCTTTTACAACGCCTGTGGGTTTGCCGTTGTCGAACGGACAGATGGACAGGCCTGCGACGAGAAAATCCCCGATCTGCGTATGCTGTGGGAACGGACCTGAGGAAAGGACCCGACATGAGCCAACAGCCGCCACGTGGGCCGATCTTGATCGACCTTGGGGCCCCCGCCGAAAGCCCCGCAGATGCCAGCCCTGTGCTCGACGCGCCAGTGCGGCCTGAAGGGGCTGCGATGCAGCAGGTGACGGCATTGGCCGCGCGTCGGCCGTCCCCCTTTGCGCGCTGGTTTTGGACATTCCTCTTGGGGCTTGTCGGCTTTGTGGTTTCTCTCGCGGCGTGGGATTACATCAACGGTCTGATCGCCCGCTCGCCCATCTTGGGCGGGATCGCAACGGTGCTGGTCGTGGGACTTGTGCTGATCCTGCTGGGCTTCGCCGTGCGGGAGCTTGCGGCTTTTAGCCGGCTACGACGGCTCGACGGTATTCACCAAATGGCAGAGGCCGCCCATGCTTCTGCGAATTTGGCAGAGGCGCGGGTGGCAGTGGCCAAGCTGAACACCCTCTACGCGGGGCGCGACGACACCAAATGGGGGCGGGAGCAGTTGGCGGAGCGGACGGCCGAGGTGTTGGACGCGGATGGGCTGCTGGGACTGGCGGAGCAAACCGTGCTCGCCCCGCTCGATGTGCAAGCCACGCGTGAGATCGAAGCAGCGGCGCGGCAAGTGGCCACTGTGACAGCGATCGTGCCGCTCGCCTTGGCGGATGTGTTCACTGCCTTGGCCGCAAACTTGCGGATGATCCGGCGGATCGCTGAGGTTTATGGTGGCAGGTCGGGGACGTTCGGCAGTTGGCGGCTGACGCGGACAGTGTTCACACACTTGGTTGCAACCGGCGCGGTGGCCATTGGTGATGATTTGATCAGTTCCATCGCTGGCGGTGGCGTGCTGTCAAAAGTCTCGCGCCGCTTTGGAGAAGGGGTCATCAACGGGGCGTTGACCGCGCGTGTGGGAATCGCTGCATTAGAAGTGTGCCGTCCGTTGCCGTTTCACGCGCAGGACAAGCCAACCGTGACAGGCATTTGTAAACGTGCTTTGACCGGACTGTTCACCGGTCAATGAAACTTTGGCGCTGGGCCAAGCGGTACTGGCCCCAGCGACATATTCCCGTTCTGAAAGCGCAAGGGCAGGTCGAGGTCTGCTTCCCCTCCCGACAGGGTCTGCCCCATGCTCAGCGCCATGAACCTGGCGTTTTGTGGGACAAGGCCAGTTTGCAAGGCGATATCCAGCATGCGTTGCCAGTCCGTCACTTGTAGTGTCAACGTGCCATCCGGTGTGCCGACCGTATTCACGGCAATCTCACCATCACCGGAAATTGCCAATTCACCCCAACGTACCGTCAGGCTGCGCAGTGTCAGACCGCGTAGTTTGCCAGGGTCAGCCTGCCAATCGGGAAGTGTATAGCGGTCGATTCGCTTGTCCAAGACCACGGTCGCATCCACCGTGGCGACCTCGAGCGCTTCAGGGAGCCCTCCCGCTGCCGTTAAAAAAGCCGCAAGCCGTGCAGGCAGAACGATGTTTTGGGCGTTGGCGTAAACATCGTAGCTATTGGGCAGTGGTCCGGAGGCGCGAACTGCCGCCAGGACATCTGTGAATGCGAAGCTCTGGCCGTCGGCAAGCGTCAATCGGAGATCAGGCGCTTCGGCAGTGATCGTATCCAGCTCAAGCGCGGCATTGGCCGCGACGGCCGCACTCGCCCGCAATTTTGAACTTTGCACGGTGATATCCTGGCCCGCCACTGTCACCTGCTGTTCCTCAGGGAAAGCGAGAATGACTTTGTTGGGCTGATAGGCCAAGGCCAATGCCTGCACAAACGGCGCCGCGAAACCGATTGCGCCATCCGGACTGGCAACAGAAAGGTTTGTCAGGCTCGTGTCAAAGCGAGAGGGATAGCCTTGCACGGCAATCTCTTCGTAGGCCACGGTCCATCCTGCGTCTTGCAGCTGCGCTACTTGTGCATCGGTGCCATCCGTGAGAGCCCGATAGCCTGCATACCAATAGGCGCTATAGATCGCCGCCAAGACCAGCACGAAAATCGTCAAACGCCGCATCGGTACCCCTTTTCCTTGGCTTTCCCATGCGTTTACAAGCGGGCACGGAAAAGGACCAGATCACATGGCATTTTGGGTATTCGGTTACGGTTCACTTTTGTGGAACCCGGGTTTTGAGCCGGTCGAGACCGTGCGCGCCACGTTGCCCGGCTACCATCGTAGCTTTTGCATGCTGTCGATCCATCATCGGGGGACTGAGGATGATCCGGGCCTTGTCTTGGCGCTGGATGAAGCCGACAGCGCGTGCACCGGCTTGGCGCTGCGGGTCGCTAATGATGAGGCGGATGGCGTTTTGGCCTACTTGCGCGAACGCGAACTGATTTCGTCAGCTTATATCGAGAAAAATGTGACTTTACAGGCTGATGGCGGGCAGGAGATCGACGCACTTGTCTATGTGATCAGCCGCGATCACGTGCAGTATTGCCAGTTTGATCTGGAACGTCAGGCCCAGATGATCGCCCATGCGGTTGGCGGGCGTGGGCCCAATACGGAGTATCTTTATAACACGGCACGGCTGCTGAAAGACCTCGACATCCCGGACCCAGACATGGACTGGTTGGTCACACGTGTCCAAGAGATTGAGCAAACGGCATAAATCTGTTTTGTTTCGCTATGGCAGCATTTATGATGCGCCACAAAATGTAGAGCAGCAAAGGCTTTAAGTCCTGTGAGCAACATGTCAGAGCGGAAACCCGCGCCACAGTTTTCGCAACCTGTGGGCCAGATTACGACGATGCTGATCGTCTTAGGCCTCGTCGGCGGCGGGCTCTACTTGGGTCGTGATACGATCCTTTCTATTTTTTGGTCTAATCCTCTGCTGAATGGGTTGATATCTGGGGTATTCGTCCTCGGTGTTTTGCTTTGCTTTCGGCAAGTGATCCAACTGATGTACTCCGTCCAGTGGATCGAAGGATTCGCAGCCGAACGGACGGGGCACCACCTTACAACCGCACCATCGCTTTTGGCGCCGCTCGCAACGCTGTTGCGGTCCCGCGGGGCTCGGTCGCAATTGTCGTCCTCTTCTGGTCGGTCGATTTTGGAATCCGTGGGTCAGCGGATCGACGAGGTGCGCGAAATAACGCGCTACATCGGGAACACCCTGATTTTCCTTGGCCTTTTGGGTACATTTTACGGTTTGGCAACAACAGTGCCGGCCTTGGTCGAAACGATCCGGTCGCTATCTCCTGATGAAGGGCAAAGCGGCGCGGACATCTTCAACCGCCTTCAGGCCGGTCTTGAAAGCCAGCTGGGCGGCATGGGCACAGCGTTCTCGTCCTCCCTCCTCGGCTTGGCGGGCTCGTTGGTTGTGGGACTGCTGGAACTCTTTGTCACTCAAGGCCAAAACCGTTTCTACCAAGAGCTGGAAGAGTGGCTTTCGACAATCACGCGGATCAGTGTCACTGGCGGGGATGATAGCGATGGCGGATCCGCCAACGGTGTAATTGAACACCTCGCTGAGCAACTTGAAAACATGACGGTGATGTTTGCGCAGTCTGACGCAAGTCGGGCAAGTGTGGACGAAAAGCTCGGTAAACTTGCCGTCGCGATGGAAACGATGGCCTTTGGCCAGGACCGCGACAGCGGTCAATCGGCGCTGTTGCAACGGATCGCTGAGGGGCAAGAACGGCTGATTAAATCGCTTGAAGACGGCGGCGTTGATGGGCTCGACGCGGAAAGCCGGATGCGCTTGCGGTCCATTGATGTGCAGTTGCTGCGGGTTTTGGAAGAGATGTCCGCAGGTCGACAAGAGACAATGTCAGAAATTCGGTCGGACATTGCGGCCCTGTCACGTGCACTCAAATCAAGCCGTGGCGATATGTCAGGCGGTTACTAACGGATGGCGCTGTCCCGCCGCTCTCAAGGGCGTTTTCAGAACGCCATTTGGCCTGGTTTCGTGGATGCGATGACCGGGCTCTTGCTGGTTTTGATGTTCGTTTTGACCATCTTTATGGTGATCCAATTCGTTCTAAGAGAGCAGATTTCTGGACAACGCGATGAGCTTGACGCGCTCGCCGATGAGGTTTCGTCCCTTTCGCTGGCTCTCGGCTTGGAAGAGCAACGCGCCAATTCGCTCTCAACAGATCTAGATGCGGCAAACACGCAAATCACGTCCCAAGCCAGTCGCATCGCGGCCTTGACCGCTGAGCGGGACGCGACGGCGGCGGAACTGAGCGATGCGCAATCCCGGATCACGAACTTTGAGACGCAGGTCGCGGGGCTGTTGGCGGATCGCGATGCCGCCAATACGCAGATCGCCGGTTTGGAAGAAGAACAAGCGCGTTTGGTTTCCGAGACTGAGGCACTGAACCTCGCACTGGCCGAAGCGCGCGATGAAATTGATGAAGAGGCCGAGCGAGCACGTCTTGCCGCCGCCCGCCGCGATGCGCTGGCTGCCATGGTTGCGGACCTTGAGCAAACTGCGGAGGCCGATGCGGGGCGCATCGCATCTTTGCAAGCGCAGGCTGCGGCGCAGCAACAGGCGCTCAGTGACACAGAAGCAGCGCGTCTTGCGGAGGCCGCGGCGGCAGAGGCTTTACGCGAGCGCCTCGCCAATGCCGATACTGAGCTGACGGCGATGACCCTCGCTTTGGAAGAAAAACGGCGCGAAGCAGAAGAGACGTTAACGCTTTTGGCGGCCGCCGAGACCGCGCGCGAGGGGCTTGATACAGAACTGGCGGCGTTGTTGCTTGCCAAGCAAGAGCTTGAGGCACAAACGGCCGCGCTAGAAAACGCCTTGGACGAGACGTCGGACGCGCAGCGGACCGCAGACGTGGCGCGCGAAACCTTTGAAGCGCAGATTGCGGAGCTCTTGACAGAAAACCAAACGCTGAAGGCCGAATTGGCGGCGCTGTCGTCGCAGACTGCGGATGCAGGTGCCCAGGCAGAAGACTTGCAGGCGCAATTGGCTCAGGCCTTGGCTAATGCGGCCGCACAAGCAGACGCGCTCGCCGCTGCGCAAGCGGCACAGACATCAGCAGAGGAAGCGGCCGCCCAGGCCGCAGCAGAGGCCGCTGCGGCGCAAGCCGCCCAGAACGCTGCCAATGCCTCAGGAGCCGAAGCCGCTGACGAAGCCGCACGCCAAGCGGCGTTGCTGGCCTTGGCGAACCAAGCCTTGGCAAACGAGGAGGCGTTGTCGGCCGAAAGCCAACGGCAGGTAGCCCTTCTGAACGCCCAGATCGTGGAACTGCGTGAACAAGTCGGCAACTTACAAGGCCTTTTGAACCTGGCTGAAGAAGCCGACCGCGAAGCCAACATTCAGATCGAAGCGCTGGGGTCTCAGCTGAATACGGCGTTGGCTCGGGTTGCCGCAGAAGAACGCCGCGCGCGGGCCTTGGAAGAAGCTGAGGCGGCGCGTTTAGCAGAAGAGGCGGAGCGTCTACGGCGCGAGGCGGAAGCGGCAAGAGCGAACGTTCAGGATCTTGAACAGTTCCGGTCGGATTTCTTTGGTCAGCTGCGCCAGATCCTCGAAGGTCAGGACCGCGTCCGGATCGAAGGTGACCGCTTTGTCTTTGCGTCGGAAGTCTTGTTTCAACCCGGTCAGGCTGAACTTTCCGGGCAAGGTCGCGCGGAAATCGCGAATGTTGCCAATATCCTCAGTGGGGTCGCTGACCAGATCCCGGACGGTATCGACTGGATCATCCGCGTCGACGGCCATACCGACGACATTCCTGTCGGGAGCAATGCCCGGTTTGCCGATAACTGGGAGCTGTCTCAGGCGCGCGCTTTGTCCGTTGTCCGCTATATGTCGGAGGCCCTTGGCATCCCGCCGAACCGATTGGCGGCGAATGGCTTTGGGGAATATCAGCCAATCAATCCCGACGACACCCCGGAAGCCCGTGCGCAAAATAGACGGATCGAGTTGAAGCTGACTGAGCGCTAGGAGCCGCTGGGGACAAAGACCATCGTTTGGGCCGCGTCGAGAACTTGCCCATCGCGGATCATTTGGATCTCACCCACATATGTCCCCGTTTTCCACCCACCCGCTGGTGCGTGTCGTCCAACTGCGCGGAACAGCTGTGATTGGGTTTTCTCGAGCGCCGTAGATTCATCCATGACATGCCCTTGCGGGCCGTAAATGCGCAAGTGCAACGTGTCGCCTGTACGGCCGCCAAAGATGTAGCCCCAAACAACAAGTGGTTCGTCAGGTCCGATGATGTCTTCTGCTGCGCTGCCTTGCTTAATGTCGTCATACTCCGGCACGTCAGACGCAAAGCCAGCATTGATCAAACCGCCAGGTTGGAACTCCAAATCGTCAACCCAGAGGGTTTGATGTGAGGGGACACCGCAGCTAATTTGACCATCGGGATCGAAGGGATCGACAATCTCTCCGTTCTTGCGCACGGAGAGGTGGAGATGGGGAAACTGCGTTTGGCCAGATAGACCAATTTGCCCCAGAACTTGACCGGCTGGAACGCGATCACGCGACGCGACTCTGACTGACCCTTTCTTGAGGTGGCAATATTGGGTTTCCCACCCGTCATCGTGTTGGATGACGACGCCGTTGCCGCATTCGCGACCTGCGACATCCGGCGCATTTGGTCCGATCTGGCGAATATCTTCCATGCCATCGCGGACCCCGACCACCACACCGGGCGCCGCCGCAAGCACATCAACACCTGCACGCAGCGCGCTGAGAGACGGCAGGGCGAAGTCCGTGCCTTTGTGACCGTCATAGGTCAAAGGGCCACACTGGAAGTCCTTGGCCCCCGTCCCGGGATCATGGTCAACGGTTTGTTGGATGTAGCAATCGGTTCCCAAAATGCAATCGACTGGGGTCTCCAAAGGCAAATCCCCCGCGGCCGGGCTGGCTGCGAGGGATGTGAATGCTATCGCCCAAAGGCGAGACAACTAGTCGGCGGTGAGAAGCGGGGGCTTCTTCCCAGAATCTTCGATCTTGCCTTGCTCTGGTCCAGTGTAACGCAGATCCAGTTTGCCGTCTTTGACGCCCACTTTGACGACGCCACCTTTCATCAATTTGCCAAACAGCAGTTCTTCCGCCAGTGGCTTCTTGATGTTTTCCTGGATCACGCGGCCCAGCGGGCGCGCGCCCATCTTGCTGTCGTAGCCCTTGTCGGCAAGCCATTCGGCGGCCTTTGGCGTCAGGTCGATATGCACGTTGCGGTCCATCAGTTGGTTTTCCAACTGCAAAACGAACTTTTCCACGACCCGTAGGATCACAGGTTTCGGTAGAGCACCGAAGCTGATGATCGCGTCGAGACGGTTCCGGAATTCCGGTGTGAAATGACGCTCAATTGCGGCGGTATCTTCACCTTCACGGCTTTCGCGACCGAAGCCCAAAGCGTTCTTAGTCAGCTCCGCGGCACCTGCGTTGGAGGTCATGATCAAGATGACATTGCGGAAATCGGTTGTCCGGCCGTTGTGGTCGGTTAGTTTCCCGTGGTCCATGACCTGCAACAGGATGTTGTAGACATCCGGGTGTGCCTTTTCCATCTCATCGAGAAGCAACACGCAGTGTGGGTTCTGGTCCACGCCATCCGTTAACATGCCACCTTGGTCAAAACCAACATAGCCCGGAGGCGCACCGATCAGGCGGCTCACAGCATGTTTCTCCATGTACTCCGACATGTCAAAACGCAGCAGCTCCACGCCCAGTGTGTCGGCCAGTTGCTTCGCAACTTCGGTCTTACCGACGCCGGTTGGACCAGCGAAGAGGTAGTTGCCGATGGGCTTTTCTGGTTCGCGCAGGCCAGCACGCGCCAGTTTGATGGCGGATGACAATGCTTCGATCGCAGTGTCTTGGCCAAATACCACGCGCTTAAGGGACTTTTCGAGGTCTTTCAGGACCTCCGCATCGTCCTTGCTGACATTCTTAGGGGGGATGCGGGCGATTTTCGCGACCACAGCCTCAATATCCTTTGGTCCAATTGTCTTGCGGCGTTTCGATTCCGCAACAAGATGTTGGGCGGCACCGGCCTCATCTATCACGTCAATCGCCTTGTCAGGCAGCTTGCGGTCATTGATGTAGCGCGCAGAAAGCTCCACCGCCGTGCGGATCGCATCGGACGTGTATTTGATTGAGTGATGATCCTCAAAGTAAGGCTTGAGGCCGCGCAGGATTTTCACCGCATCTTCGACCGATGGCTCATTAACGTCGATCTTCTGGAAACGACGGGACAGTGCGCGATCTTTCTCAAAATGCTGGCGGAACTCCTTGTAAGTCGTGGAGCCCATGCAGCGCAGCTTACCGCCCTGCAACGCAGGTTTCAGCAGGTTAGATGCATCCATGGCACCGCCGGATGTCGCGCCGGCGCCAATGACGGTGTGAATTTCGTCGATGAACAACACCGCATCAGGGTGATCTTCCATCTCAGTCATCACGGCTTTCAGACGTTCCTCAAAATCACCGCGATAGCGTGTCCCGGCGAGCAGGGCACCCATGTCGAGAGAATAGATTGTGGCCCCGGACAGGACTTCAGGCGTTTCGCCTTTGACGATCTTATAGGCCAGACCTTCTGCGATCGCGGTTTTACCCACGCCAGGATCGCCCACCAACAATGGGTTATTCTTACGGCGGCGGCACAGGACCTGCACGCACCGTTCAACCTCATGTGCGCGGCCAATCAGCGGATCAACGTCGCCTTTAGAGGCCTTTGTGTTCAGATCGACGCAATACTTTGCGAGCGCGGATTTCTCATCTTCGTTCTCCGACGTGCCTTCGACGGTTTCGTTTTCACCGGATCCCTGTACTGGACGGCTTTCACCATAGGCTGGGTCTTTTGCGACGCCATGCGCGATGAAGTTCACCGCGTCGTAACGGGTCATGTCTTGCTCTTGCAGGAAGTAGGCTGCGTTACTTTCGCGTTCGGCAAAGATCGCGACAAGAACGTTTGCGCCTGTCACTTCCGTTCGGCCAGAAGACTGCACGTGAATCGCGGCGCGCTGAATGACACGCTGAAATGCAGCTGTTGGAACAGCTTCTGAACCATCGACATCCGTGATGAGGTTCGACAGGTCCTCATCGATAAAATCTTCCAGATCCTTACGCAATTCATCGAGGTTCACCGCGCACGCCTGCATGACGCGAGCCGCATCCGGTTCGTCGATCAACGCCAACAGCAGATGCTCAAGCGTGGCCAGCTCATGTTTGCGCGCATTGGCGAGGGCAAGTGCCCCATGGATAGACTGCTCCAATGTTGTCGAAAATGATGGCACGTCTCGTGCTCCTTTTCATCGGGGGTGCAGTTGCGCCGGCAACCTCACCGTGGCCTCTTAGAACTTAAGGTCTGGTTTCAGGGCCCATCCTTCAAGTTCTTTTTTTCAAAATTGTGGTCACAAAACGTTTTATTGCAGTGTGACGGTCGTTTTTCTGTGATGTCTGCCCGTCGATTGATCAAAACCTGTCTTTGCGCGCGCGGATTTCAGCGAAAACAGCTGCATCTTCTGCCGTTTGCATACCAAGGTGTGCACGAATGCCTGGATCGTCAGGTCTTAAGAACGGATTGGTTTGTTTCTCATCCCTCAACAATGATGGCACTGTTGGGGCGTTTTGTTGGCGAGCCGCAACGATTGCGTCCTGCCGAGACATAAGCCCAGGATTGTCGGGATCAACCGTCAGCGCGAATTTTGCGTTCGCTTCGGTATATTCATGTCCGGAGCAGACCACAGTCTCATCGGGGAGGGCGCGGAGTTTTTGGAGGCTGGTCCACATCTGCGCGGCGGTTCCTTCAAAAAGCCGCCCGCAACCCATTGCCATCAAGCTATCTGCCGTGAACACGTGGCCTATGCCAGGCATGTAATAGGCAACGTGACCAACCGTGTGACCTGACACATCCATGACCTCGACCGTTTCACCGAGAAGTGTGAAGTGATCGCCATCTTTCACCTCTTTTGTCAGCGGCGGAAGGCGATGGGCGTCGTCGGCCGCACCGATCACCGTCGCAGACTTCGCGCCCTCTAGGTCCTCGAGCCCATGGACATGGTCTGCATGGTGATGCGTGATGAGAACCGTCGTGAGGTGCCAGCCGTTCTCGGCAAGTGCGGCATTGATGGGTTTTGCCTCTGGAACATCCACGAGGGCCGCCTCACCTGTCGTCGGGTCTGCGATCAAGAAGGCGTAGTTGTCGGCCAGGCAGGGCACGGTCAAAACAGTCAAAGGCATGGTCAACACCACTTTCATTGATATTGTGCCCGCAAGACTGACCCAAAGAATCCCGGCCTGCAATGCACCTTGATGTTCTTGATCTGCGGAACTTCTATTACCGAAGCGCGCTTGGCCGTGCCGCACAAAAAATTATCCGTGATGAGCTTGTCGTCTGGTGGCCTGACGTCAAAGGACAAACCGTCGCAGGCTTTGGGTTTGCTGTACCGCTTTTGCGGCCGTTTCTGAAACAAGCCAGACGTGTGATCGGCCTAATGCCGGGCCCCCAAGGGGTCATGCCCTGGCCCGCCGGGCAGCCGAATGTGTCGGTGCTGTGCCACGAGACGCTATGGCCCATCGAGACGGGAAGCATTGACCGGCTGGTGGTGTTGCATGGGCTAGAGACGTCGGAAAACGCTCCAGCATTGCTGGATCAATGTTGGCGGGTCCTTGGACCAGGGGGCAGGGCGGTATTCATCGTTCCAAACCGGGCGGGCATATGGTCGCGGTCTGACGCCACCCCATTTGGCTATGGGCGGCCGTATTCCTTGGGGCAGCTTGAAGCCCAGCTCCGTAAACATCAGTTCGTGACCGAAAAAACGCGGTCCGCGTTGTACCTCCCCCCGTCAGACAAACGGTTCTGGCGCAAGTTTGCGGGGCCGTTGGAACGGATCGGGCATAACATGCCAATCCTAGCGACGGGTGGCGTTTTGATGGTTGAAGTGACCAAGCAAATGGCAGCCCCGACGAAGCCTGGACTAACGGAGGCGGTCAGCCGTCCGCTCAAGGCGTTGGAAGGAATTGCGACGCCCGTGCCGGACACCGCGCGGGGGCGCGATGGGCGCGCAAATTAACCAGAATTTGGAAACAAATTTTTCAGCCTGTCGCAAAGCGCCTCAACCCTTGGTTTTGCCAGTCTCAAAACGCGCAAGATTTGTGCGCGCTGGCGCTTGCGACACTATAGGTCCTCTGCTACATCGCACGAGATTTTGACGTCCCTTGGTGAACAGGGGCCTAACAGAGTGCTGAAAAGTAGGGTTCTCCACACAAGAATCGTTCTTTTTGGCAGTCAGAGATCGGAAGGGTGGACGTGTCCGAAACTGCTGGTATCTCCACAGGCATTGCTGAGCGTTATGCCTCGGCTGTGTTTGACCTCGCCAAAGAAGGCAAAGACCTCAAGGCACTTGAAACAGATGTCGCTGCGATTGAAGGGGCCATCGCCGACAGCGACGACTTCCGTACATTGCTGACCTCACCGCTTTATGGCCGGGAAGAGCAGGAAGCTGCGATCACCGCCATTGCGAAAAAAATGAAACTTTCCGCTACGACAAGCAACGTGCTTGGCTTGCTCGCGTCGAAGCGTCGCCTGTTTGTGCTGCCGCAGTTGGCGCAAGTCCTGCGCGCGCGCCTGGCGGATGAGCGCGGCGAGGTGACCGCTGAAGTCACCACCGCCAAAGCCCTGACCAAGACGCAGATGGACAAGCTGTCCAAAACGCTCAAGGCACAGGTCGGCAAAGATGTCACCATTCAAGAGACCGTCGATACCAGCATCATCGGCGGTCTTATCGTTAAAGTGGGCTCCAAAATGATTGACACGTCGATCAAGTCGAAGCTCAACGCACTCCAGAACACTATGAAAGAGGTCGGATAAATGGCGATCCAAGCGTCTGAAATCTCTGCGATCCTAAAGGACCAGATTAAGAACTTCGGTCAGGAAGCCGAAGTTGCTGAAGTGGGCCGCGTGCTGAGCGTCGGCGACGGGATCGCCCGCATCTACGGCCTCGACAACGTGCAGGCCGGTGAGATGGTGGAATTCCCTGGCGGGATCCGCGGCATGGCCCTGAACCTAGAAAGCGACAACGTCGGTGTCGTGATCTTCGGTACCGACCGTGACATTAAAGAAGGTGACACTGTTAAGCGCACCAATTCCATCGTGGACGTGCCGGTCGGTGACGCGCTGCTGGGCCGCGTTGTTGACGGTCTGGGCAATCCGCTGGACGGCAAGGGCCCGATCGAAACCAAAGAGCGCGCGATCGCGGACTCCAAGGCTCCAGGCATTATCCCACGTAAGTCGGTGCACGAGCCGATGGCGACCGGTCTGAAGTCCGTTGACGCGATGATCCCAATTGGCCGTGGCCAGCGAGAGCTGATCATTGGTGACCGTCAGACAGGTAAGACCGCTGTGGCGCTCGATACCATCCTGAACCAGAAGTCCTATAACGACGCGGCCGAAAGCGAGTACGACAAACTGTACTGCGTTTACGTGGCTGTTGGTCAGAAGCGTTCGACAGTTGCCCAGCTGGTGAAGAAGCTGGAAGAAACCGGCGCAATTGAATACTCCATCGTCGTTGCTGCAACCGCGTCCGACCCTGCACCCATGCAGTTCCTGGCCCCTTACGCCGCAACCGCGATGGCAGAGCACTTCCGCGACAATGGCCGACACGCCCTGATCATCTATGATGACTTGTCGAAGCAGGCTGTGTCCTATCGTCAGATGTCCCTGCTGCTGCGTCGTCCGCCAGGCCGCGAAGCGTATCCAGGCGACGTTTTCTACCTCCACTCCCGCCTCCTCGAACGGTCAGCGAAGCTGAACGAAGACAACGGCGCTGGCTCTTTGACCGCACTGCCGATCATCGAAACCCAAGGTGGTGACGTGTCCGCGTTTATTCCGACCAACGTGATCTCGATCACTGACGGGCAGATCTTCCTGGAAACCGAACTATTCTACCAAGGTATCCGGCCAGCTGTGAACACTGGTCTGTCAGTGTCGCGCGTGGGCTCCTCCGCCCAGACGAACGCGATGAAGACTGTGGCCGGTCCGGTGAAACTGGAACTCGCGCAGTATCGTGAAATGGCCGCCTTCGCACAGTTTGGTTCCGACCTTGATGCCGCAACCCAACAGTTGTTGAACCGCGGTGCGCGCCTGACCGAGCTTATGAAGCAGCCACAGTACGCGCCGCTAACCAACGCCGAAATCGTCTGCGTGATCTACGCAGGGACCAACGGGTTCCTCGACACTGTCGATGTGAAAGACGTGGGTCGGTTCGAACAGGGCTTGTTGAAGCACCTGCGCACGAACGAAGTAGGTCTGCTGGACTGGATCACAAAGGAAGACCCGAAGGTCAAAGGCGAGGCGGCTGACAAAATCAAAGCAGCCATCGAAGCTTTCGCCAAAGACTTCGCGTAATCTCAGGACTAGGAGCCCCTTATGCCCAGTCTTAAGGACCTTAAAAATCGGATCGAAAGCGTGAAATCCACGCGGAAGATCACCAAAGCGATGCAGATGGTCGCGGCCGCAAAACTGCGCCGTGCCCAGGACGCAGCTGAGGCTGCACGCCCTTACACAGAACGGTTCAATGCCGTGATGGCCGGGCTGGCGTCTGGTGCAGCGGGCTCTCCCGCGGCACCAAAATTGCTGTCGGGCACTGGATCAGACCAAACCCATTTGCTGGTTGTGATGACCGCCGAGCGGGGCCTCTGCGGCGGTTTCAACGGCAACATTGCAAAGCTGGCCCGGACGCATGCTCAAAAGCTGCTCGCCGAAGGCAAAACCGTCAAAGTGTTGACGGTTGGTAAGAAGGGCCGCGACGCGATCAAACGCGATCTTGGGGATCACTTTGTCGGCCACGTCGACCTGACGGAGGTCAAGCGGGTCGGCTATGCAAACGCGCAGGACATCGCCAAAGACGTGCTGAGCCGTTTCGACGCGAGCGAGTTTGACATAGCCACGATCTTTTATGCGCGGTTTGAAAACGTCGTGACGCAGCACCCAACGGCGCTACAGGTCATCCCAGCCCAGTTCGAAGCAGAAGAGGGGGCAGAAGCCGCCTTGTATGACTACGAACCGTCTGAAGATGCGATCCTGGCGGATCTTTTGCCGCGCGGCGTAGCGACACAGATCTTTGCAGCCCTGCTGGAAAACGCTGCGTCCGAACAAGGCGCGCGGATGTCCGCGATGGACAACGCGACACGGAACGCCGGTGAAATGATCGACAAGCTGACGATTGAGTTTAACCGCTCCCGTCAGGCCGTGATCACCAACGAGCTGATTGAAATTATTTCGGGCGCGGAAGCGCTCTAAGAGAACCGGAGAAACGAAATGGCAAACGCAAAAGGCAAAATCACTCAGGTGATTGGCGCTGTCGTTGACGTGAAGTTTGATGATCACCTGCCGGAGATCCTGAACGCGCTGTCAACAGACAACAATGGCAAGGCGCTGGTTCTCGAAGTGGCCCAGCACCTTGGTGAAAACACAGTCCGCGCAATCGCGATGGACTCCACCGAAGGTTTGGTCCGCGGTCAGGAAGTGTCTGACACCGACGGCCCGATCACTGTACCCGTTGGTGACGCAACACTGGGCCGGATCATGAACGTGGTCGGTGACCCGGTTGATGAAAAAGGCGCGATTGGCGAACAAGAGCGTCGTTCGATCCACGCAGAAGCCCCACCATTTGAGGCGCAGTCGACGGCATCCGAGGTGCTCGAGACGGGTATCAAGGTGATCGACCTGCTGGCACCTTATGCAAAGGGTGGTAAGATCGGCCTCTTCGGCGGTGCGGGTGTGGGCAAGACGGTTCTGATCCAGGAACTGATCAACAACATCGCGAAAGTGCACTCCGGCTTCTCCGTGTTTGCGGGTGTGGGCGAGCGGACCCGTGAAGGGAACGACCTGTACTACGAATTCATTGAATCCGGGGTTATCAACGCGGAAGACCTGACCAAGTCCAAAGTGGCGCTGGTCTACGGTCAGATGAACGAGCCTCCAGGTGCACGTATGCGTGTGGCGCTGTCCGGTCTGACAATGGCGGAATCCTTCCGCGACCAGTCCGGGACTGACGTTCTGTTCTTCGTGGACAACATCTTCCGCTTTACGCAGGCAGGGTCTGAGGTGTCCGCGCTTTTGGGTCGTATCCCGTCCGCTGTGGGCTATCAGCCAACACTGGCAACGGATATGGGCCAGATGCAGGAACGCATTACATCGACCAAGAACGGTTCGATTACATCCGTGCAGGCGATCTACGTTCCTGCGGATGACTTGACCGACCCAGCGCCGGCGACATCGTTTGCGCACTTGGACGCGACAACAGTTCTGAACCGTGCGATCTCCGAGAAGGGGATCTACCCAGCGGTTGACCCGCTCGACTCCTCGTCCCGCCTGTTGGACCCTGCGATTGTGGGTGAAGAGCACTACAGCGTGGCAGCCGACGTGCAGAACATGCTGCAGCGGTATAAGTCGCTTCAGGATATCATCGCGATCCTCGGGATGGACGAACTCAGCGAAGAAGACAAACTGACCGTGGCGCGTGCCCGTAAGATCGAACGCTTCCTCAGCCAGCCTTTCGACGTGGCCGAAGTGTTCACTGGCTCGCCTGGTGTTCAGGTCGCGCTGGAAGACACGATCTCGTCCTTCAAGGCGGTTGTGGCCGGTGAATACGACCACTTCCCTGAAGGTGCCTTCTACATGGTTGGTGGCATCGAAGAAGTGAAAGCCAAAGCCGAGAAAATGGCGGCAGACGCCGCTTAATCTCTGATCGGAAAGGAGCCATCCTATGGCAGTACAATTCGATCTTGTCTCACCAGAGCGCCGCTTGGCCTCTGTTGAGGCGACGGAGGTGCAAATCCCCGGTGCGGACGGCGATATGACCGCGATGGAGGGCCACGCGCCCACCATCACGACATTGCGCCCTGGCGTTCTGTCTGTGGTTCATGCTGGCGGCACGGATCAGTATGTGGTCATCGGCGGCTTTGCTGAGATCACGGCGGCTGGCGTTTCCGTTCTTGCGGAGCGGGCACTGCCAAAAGCAGAAGTGACGCAAGAGATGTTCAACGACATGGTCAAAGAGGCGAAAGAGGCCTATGCGACCGCCCAAGAGGTGTTCAAGAACGAACCTGGGCCTGTCGATGATGCCGCCAAGCTGATGGCCGATATGGTTGCGGTCGGCGGGCACATCGGACTGACAGCAGCAGACTAGAACCAAGTACATCTTGGTTTTGGGGCCCCGCAATGTGCGGGGCCTTTGCGTTTTAGGCGACGGCTGCTGGGCCGCTTGACGGATCAGCCGTTGACACGTCTTGAAAGGCAACCGCGTTTCGGCCGTTCGCCTTCGCGGTATAAAGCGCCACATCGGCAAGGCGAAGTAGGTGCTGAAAGTCGCCAACCTCGTCCGACCACACCGCGCCCACGCTAATGGTCGCGTGGATCTCATGATGGCCGGTGATGATGGGTGCCTCTGCGATCGTCTTACGGCAGCGCTCCGCAACGAGGCGCGTTTCTGTTTCGTTTAGATCGGGAAGGATCACCACAAACTCGTCCCCGCCAATCCGCGAAAAAACATCCTCGGACCGAAAGGTCGATGCCAAGCGCGAGGAAACGACTTGCAGCACAGCGTCACCCGCCGCATGCCCATAGGTGTCATTGATCCGCTTAAAACGATCGATATCGAAGTACAGCGCGGTCATGCCATTGCGCAGTCTTTCGTTCTGCGAGAGCTCCGAAAACCGCGCCTCCAAACTGCGCCGGTTTAGGAGGCCCGTGAGGTGATCTGTCGTCGCGGCCCGCTCCAGCCCGGCGCGGGAATCTAGGAAGCTAAGCTCTGTTTTGAGCAAGTAACGAATGCAAACAACACCCATGACATTACAGACGAGCGTATAGGGGAAAAGCATCATGAAGAGTTGCCATTTCATCTCTCTTGGGGCGAAGAAAATGGCGGCAAGAACGCTGGTCAGCAGCACACCAAGGGCAACGGACTGCACCAATTCAGGCCAGTCAAGGTTGCGGGCAAAGCGCCACCAAATAAGCCCAGCCGCAAAAGCAATCCCGATGTGGACAAAACCCGGCAGTAAGCCTGGGTTTCCAATACCCCAGCGATAACTCAGCCCCGTTGCAACAACAATCAGGCCTGTCTTTGGACCGAAGACCGCGGCCGCCACACCGATCAACAGACCGCGCATATCATACTGACCACCATTCGCGAGCGCGATCGGGTCCGCCATCGTGTGGATCACAGCGAGCGAAAAGACTCCCCCCATGAGAATGTCGATGTTGAGCTCATCTTTGCGTTGACGGCTCACGATACTCAGCGCGAGCACGAGGGCCATGATCAAGATGATCGGGTTCAGGAATGTCACAAGTAGCTGACTAAACTGGCCCATCTTCGCTGCTCCAAGCCCTCGGTGGCCGGGGTGATACCGTGGACTCCGTTAAATCTTGGTGTGTCAGACCGAGAACCTGCGCCGGGTTTCTGTCAAATGCGGATCAAGTTTGAAATTGGTGCGGGGTCACCTCGGTATTTGCGCCCAAAGTACCCTCTCGCCTTTGCGCACAGTCCTGCCTAGGCTTTGGTCAATCAAAGTTGGAGGCTTAAGATGAGCGAGAACATGCAGCCACCTCAGCACAGCACTTACGACGTGGTGATCGTTGGAGGCGGCATCATGGGTGCGGCAACCGCATGGTTTCTGGTCACGAACCCAGATTTTGATGGGCGTGTCCTCGTCGTTGAGCGTGACCCGACCTATGCTTTTGCATCAACCACGCATACCAACAGCTGCATCCGTCAGCAGTTTTCGACGCCACTGAACATCCAAATCTCGCAATTCGGCGCGGCGTTCATCAACGATTTCCCCCGTAACATGGGTGGTGACGCGCGGGTGCCGGACCTGAAGATCCACAGTTACGGCTACATGTACCTAGCAGACACAGAGGGTTTCGCGGATACCCTACGAACCAACTGCGCGATCCAGCGCGCCGAAGGCGCCGCGACAGAGATCCTATCGACGTCAGAGATTGAACGTCGCTATCCGTTCTACCACCTCGACGATATCGTTCTTGGCAGCATCAATACGGTGAATGAGGGCTACTGGGACGGGGCCACTGTTTTCGATTGGTGGCGCAGGCAAGGGCGGGAGAAGGGCGTTGAATATGTTCACAACGCGGTCACCGCGATGACCTGTAGCGCTGATGGTGGACGGGTTGAGAAAGTCGTCCTGAAAACCGGCCAACACGTCTCCTCTGGGGCGGTCGTGAACGCGTCTGGCCCACGTGCCGCAGTGACAGCTCAAATGGCGGGAATTGCGGTGCCGGTTGAGCCACGCAAGCGCTTCACTTGGATCTTCAAAGCAGAGCGGCCGTTGGATCAGGCCCTCCCGTTGACGATAGATCCTGCAGGCGTGCATGTGCGCGAGAACGGCGGCGGTACCTATCTTGCAGGCGGGCACGCGCCAATTGATCCGGCGGTACCTTTCGATGATTTCACGATGGACCACGCCCTGTGGCAGGACCACATTTGGCCCCATCTGGCGCACCGCATTCCCCAGTTTGAGGCCATTAAAGTGCAAAGCGAATGGGCAGGGCACTACGCCTATAACACGCTCGATCAAAACGCGATTATCGGGCCGCACCAAGATGTAGGAAACTTCTATTTCTTGAATGGGTTCTCAGGTCATGGTCTCCAGCAGTCACCAGCCATGGGGCGGGGTATGGCGGAACTTTTGACCTATGGGGCCTATCAGACGCTTGATCTGGCGCCCTTAGGATTCGCGCGGGTGGCTTCTGACGCGGCGTTTGTGGAAACAGCGGTCATTTGAATACAACGGATGATCTAAACAAACACATCTTTTTTATGCAATATTATCAAAAATAAATTCACCAAATCTGTTCGTCTTTACGCCTTTGTCCGTCAAAAATTGATTGACGTACCTCAAGATGTCTCGCTTTTTTGGGCAAAGAGGGAGAGACAATGGTACGCCCAACCATTCACGATGTGGCACGCACCGCGAGGGTCAGTCTTGCGACGGTTGATCGCGTGCTCAACAAGCGCGGCGGCGTGGCTGAGAAGTCAGTCAAGAAGGTGTTAGAGGCGATTGAGGTCACCGGTTACGTCCGTGATTTGACGGCGGCGAACCTGTCGCGAGGACGCGAGTATCGCTTCACCTTTCTGGTCCCTGATAGCCAGACAGGGTTCATGGGTTTGATGCGCACCGCCCTCGAAACGCAACGCGCCGCGTTGCGGGATCATCGGGTGAAACTACGGGTGGTGGCTGTCCCAGCCTTTGACGTCGCAGCGCAAGCGGCGGCCTTAGCAAGCTTGTCTCACCGCAGCACCGATGGTGTCGCCGTGGTCGCGACAGAGGCACCGGAAGTTCAGGCGGAAATGGCCCGCTTATCGTCCGATGGCGTTCCAGTTGTCGCCCTTGTGGCCGATCTGCCGCGCGCCAAGCGGGATGCCTATGTTGGTCCTGACAATGTCGTGGCGGGCCGCACCGCCGCCGCCTTTATGGGGCGGTTCGTGGGGGCGCGACGCGGAGGGATCCTCATGATCGCCGGAAGCCTCGCAGCACGTGACCATATGGAGCGCGTCATGGGGTTTCGCATGGTCATGGCGGAACGGTTTCCGCAGCTGAATCTGCTGCCAGCGGTGCAGGGTTTCGATACCCCTGAAACAGTCAAAGCCCTGACGCTTGCTGCGCTCCGTGAGGGGCCTCTGGCCGGGATCTACGCCGTAGGCGCGGGAAGGAGCGGGCTGATCGACGCTTTGCGCGACTCCTTCGACCGTCCTGTGACCATTGCTCATGATCTGACGACCTCTGCCAGGGCAGCCTTGCTATCGGGCGAGCTTGATTTGGTCATCGATCAAAACCCGGCCGCCGAAGTGCAGGCGGCCATTTCCCTTATGCGGGACCTGACAGATCAGCGTCCCATCAACCCAAACAGCGGGTCCGTCCCGCTTAGCATTTTTGTCCGGGAGAACGTCTAATGTCTGATTATTTCGCTGGGATCGCGCCGATCCAATATGAGGGGCCGGAGAGCGACAATCCAATGGCCTTCCGCCATTATAACCCAGATGAGAAGCTGGGGGACAAGACAATGGCGGAGCATTTGCGCTTTGCAGTCTGCTACTGGCACAACTTCGTCTGGGAAGGGAACGATCCCTTTGGCGGTCAGACCTTTGATCGGCCTTGGTTTCCTGCCGATACGATGGCTCTCGCCAAGTTAAAGGCAGACGCCGCCTTTGACATGTTCCGCATCTTAGGTGTGCCGTATTATTGCTTTCACGATCACGATGTGCGGCCTGAGGGCGCGAGCCTGCAGGAAAGCCACGACCGGCTGAATGAGATGGCTGATTACCTTGAGGCCAAGATGGCCAACGGCGGGCCAAGGCTGCTCTGGGGGACCGCGAACATGTTCTCCAACCGGCGATACATGTCAGGTGCATCGACCAATCCAGACCCGGAGGTTTTTGCTTACTGCGCGTCCACCGTAAAGGCCTGCATGGACGTGACCCAGCGCTTGGGGGGGGAGAATTACGTGCTTTGGGGCGGTCGCGAGGGGTATGAAACTCTGCTCAACACCGACCTTTCGCGAGAACTGAATCAAATGGGCCGCTTCTTGTCGATGGTCGTCGATTACAAGCACAAGATCGGCTTTGACGGGATGATCTTGATAGAGCCGAAACCGCAGGAGCCGACAAAACACCAATACGATTACGATGTGGCGACAGTCTACGGCTTCCTCAAGAAGTTCGGTCTTGAGGATGAGGTGAAGGTGAACATCGAACAGGGCCACGCCATCCTTGCGGGCCATTCGTTTGAGCACGAGCTCGCCATGGCGCGCGCTTTGGGAATCTTCGGGTCCATCGACATGAACCGTAACGACTATCAGTCCGGGTGGGACACCGATCAGTTCCCCAATTCCCCTCATGAAGCGGCCTTGGCGTATTATGAGGTGTTGATGGCGGGGGGCTTCACCACGGGCGGGACAAACTTTGATGCGAAATTGCGGCGTCAGTCGCTTGATGCAGATGATCTGATTGCGGCGCATGTCGGCGGGATGGACATGTGCGCGCGTGGGCTCAAATCGGCCTATCAGATGATCCAGGCCAACGCGCTCGAAGGGCCGCGAGAGGCGCGCTACGCGGGGTGGGATACGCCCGCTGGCCAGGCGATGCTGGCCGATGGCGCGACGCTCGATGGGATCGCCGCGGATGCTGAGGCCAAGCAGCTCAATCCGCAGCCGGTGTCTGGCCAGCAAGAGAAGCTGGAGAACATCGTCAGCGGGTACGTTTGAGGCAGGGCGCCGATTGACGATTTCTGTCGAAGAAATCGCCGGCGTCGCCTCTGCCGTTCATTGAAAGAGATCAATATGGTCGAAAATCCCATCCTACCTGGCTTCAACGCTGATCCGTCATTCATTCGGGTCGGCGACGATTACTATATCGCGGTGTCAACGTTTGAGTGGTACCCGGGCGTTCAGATCTACCACTCGACTGACCTGGCGAACTGGACGCTCGTCTCGCGGCCACTGAAACGCGCCGCACAGCTCGATATGCGTGGAAACGGGGACAGCTGCGGGATCTGGGCACCGTGCCTCAGTCACGCGGATGGCAAGTTTTGGTTGGTCTACACGGACGTCAAACGTCTCGATGGGGCGTTCAAAGACACCCACAATTATATTGTCTGTTGTGACGCGATTGATGGGGCATGGTCGGACCCGTGGTACGTGAACTCGAGCGGTTTTGATCCTTCGCTCTTTCACGATGACGATGGCCGAAAGTGGTTCATGAATATGCAATGGAACCATCGTGGGGAGGGTACAGGGGGTAATCCGGCCCATGCGTCCTTTGACGGGGTTTTGTTGCAGGAGTGGTCGCCGGAAAAGGGCCTTCTTGGGCCGGTGAAGAACATCTATACGGGCACAAACAAAGGGCTGACGGAGGCGCCTCATATCTTCAAACGCAACGGTTGGTACTATCTGACCACGGCGGAAGGCGGGACAGGCTACAACCACGCTGTTACCCTGGCGAGGTCCCGCGATATCTGGGGGCCGTATGAGGACCATCCGGACAAGTACGTGATCACCGTCGATGACCCGTCGCATCCGATCCAGCGGACCGGGCATGGGCAATATGTCGAAGCCGACGACGGAACGGGATGGCATACCTTCTTGATGGGTCGACCGCTTTATGTCGATGGCAAGCCCTATTGTCAGATGGGCCGGGAAAGTGGGCTCGCGAAAGTTGTTTGGCAGGACGACTGGATGTATCTGGCGGGCGGCGGGCAGATGCCGCCTTCTCAGGTGGATGTCGGTGCCGAGGCCGCACCGCGGCAGGACGTGGTGCATGCCCGTTTCGACAACTTACCGTCAGAGTTCCAATGGCTCCGCACGCCTGACAAAGATCGCTTGTTTCGGCTGGCAGAGGGGCAATTGATCCTGACCGGTCGCGAGAGCATTGGCTCTCACTTTGAGCAATCCCTCGTCGCACGGCGACAGGAGGATTGGGCTTATGATGCGGAAACCTCTGTGGATTTTGCGCCAGACGCATACCAGCAGGCAGCGGGCCTCATCACTTACTACAACCGCCACAAGTTCCACGGGGTGCTTGTGACAAATGAAGGCGGGCAGCGCGTGCTTAGCACCATGTCCTGCAACGGGGATTGGCCGGAGTGTGGGATGCAAGTGACCGCCGGCGTCCCGGTGCAGGACGGCCCGATTGACTTGAGGGTCGAAGTCCGCGGACCGACCCAGCAGTTCTCTTGGTTCCAGGGCGGTGCGTGGCAAGCAGTTGGCCCAGCGTTTGATGCCTATCAAATCTCTGACGAGGGCGGCCGGGGCGAACATGCGTCCTTCACCGGAGCCTTTGTTGGCATGATAGCTTTCGACCTGACCGGGAAAGCGAAAGAGGCAGCGTTCAGCCGGTTCGCTTATCGGCCGCAACCGTTCGCGCCGTAAGGAGGGTACTGACATCGATCAAAGACGTCGATCATGAGGGTAGAGAGGGCCCGTAAGTTGTTTCGTTGCACAGTTTCGTGTTGCTGCGACAACGGGCCTATGTAATCGTTTACGAAAGCCGAAATGCGGCTGAGGGAGGATAAAATGAAGACAATTAAGGGCCCCGGCCTGTTTCTGGCGCAGTTCGCAGATGATGTAGCACCATTCAATTCCTGGGACGCCATCACAAAGTGGGCGGCTGACTGTGGCTATGCCGGTGTGCAGGTGCCAAGTTGGGACGGTCGGTTGTTTGACCTAAAAACCGCATCTGAATCGCAAACCTACTGCGATGATTTTGCAGGCCAAGCCAAGGCGAACGGTGTTGAAGTAACGGAGCTTTCCACCCACCTACAGGGCCAGTTGGTCGCCGTGCATCCAGCGTATGACGACGCCTTTGATGGGTTTGCGGACGAGAGCGTGCGTCAGAACCCGAAGGCCCGACAAGCCTGGGCGGTGGAGCAAGTGATGATGGCGCTCTCCGCGTCGAAAAACCTGGGCCTCACTGAGATGGCGACCTTCTCTGGCGCCTTGGCATGGCCTTACGTCTACCCTTGGCCCCAACGCCCGGCGGGACTGGTAGAGCAAGCCTTTGACGAGCTTGCCGCGCGCTGGCGTCCTCTGCTCGATCATGCAGAAGATTGCGGCGTGGATGTCTGCTACGAAATCCATCCGGGCGAGGACCTGCACGACGGCGTGACCTACGAGATGTTCCTGGAGCGGGTTGGCAACCACGCCCGCGCGAACATGCTTTATGATCCGTCCCACTACGTCTTGCAGTGCCTTGATTACATTGACAACATCGACATCTATAAAGACCGAATTAAGATGTTCCACGTCAAAGATGCGGAGTTCAATCCAACCGGGCGGCAAGGCGTTTATGGTGGCTTCCAATCTTGGGTCGACCGCGCGGGACGGTTCCGCTCGTTGGGCGACGGCCAGGTCGATTTCAAAGCGATCTTTGCGAAGATGGCGGCGAATGACTTTGAAGGTTGGGCGGTTGTTGAATGGGAATGCGCGCTCAAACATCCCGAAGACGGGGCGCGTGAAGGTGCGCAGTTCGTGAAAGATCACATCATCCGTGTGACCGAGAAAGCCTTTGATGACTTCGCCGATGGCGGTGCGGATGAGGCGTTGAATGCAAAGATGATGGGCATCTCTTGATGCCACGCTCGGACCGGGGCGCTGCCCCGGACCCCGAGGTATTTTTGACCAAAAGAAGAGGGGTTGAGGCGCATGAGTAGGATCCGTTTGGGGATGGTCGGCGGCGGGAATGACGCTTTTATTGGGGGCGTGCATCGCATCGCGGCGCGCCTGGATGATCGATTTGAATTGGTGGCCGGGGCGCTTTCGTCGACGGCGGAGAAATCGAAGGCCTCTGGTGCGGCCTTGGGGCTCGCCCCGGATCGCTGTTACGGCGACTTTACTGAGATGGCCAAGCGCGAGGCGCGCTTGAAAGAGGGCATTGAAGCGGTGGCGATCGTCACGCCCAACCACGTGCACTACCCAGCTGCGCGCGAATTCTTGAAGCGCGGCATCCATGTGATCTGTGACAAGCCGCTGACCTCAACGCTGGCGGACGCCAAGAAACTCGTGGCTGCGGCGGAGAAATCAGACGCCCAGTTTGTCCTGACCCATAATTACACCGGTTATCCCTTGATCCGACAGGCCCGTCATATGGTGGCCGATGGGACCTTGGGGGCGATCCGGGTCGTGCAGGCGGAATACGCACAAGACTGGCTGACAGAGCCTTTGGAAGGCGAGGGCGTCAAGCAAGCCGAATGGCGGACGGACCCCGCGCGGTCTGGGGCTGGCGGCTGTGTTGGCGATATTGGCACCCACGCCTACAACCTAGCGGGGTTTGTGACGGGGCTGACGTTGGAAAGCCTTGCCGCTGATTTGGACAGCTTCGTGCCGGGCCGACGATTGGACGACAATGTCCATGTCATGCTGCGCTACGCGGAAGGTGCGAAGGGGATGCTGTGGTCTTCGCAGGTGGCCCCAGGCAATGAGAACAATCTGACCTTGCGGGTCTATGGCGAAAAAGGTGGCCTGTCATGGGCGCAAGAGAACCCCAACGTGTTGGAATACACACCTTATGGTGAGCCGACCCAGCGTTTGACGCGGGGTGGGGCCGGGGCCATGCCGGTCCATATCGCGGCGACACGGATCCCGCCGGGGCATCCGGAAGGGTATCTCGAAGGGTTTGGCAATATCTATCGCGAGGCGGCAGATGTGATTGTCGCAGCCCGTGATGGCACCGCCCTCGATCATGTTTTGCCGACGGTTCATGATGGTTTGGCGGGCGTCCAGTTTATTGACGCTTGTGTGCGGTCTTCGGCCCGCAATGCGGCCTGGGTGAAGGTCTAACCCTTCACCGCCCCGTCGCTGAGGCCGGACACGAGGTAGCGCTGCGCGATCAGGAAGACGATGGTGATTGGCAGGCCCGACAGGATTGCCGCAGCGGCGAAATCGCCCCAGAGGTATTGGAACTCATTGAGGTAAAGGCGCGAGCCGACGGCAAGGGTCATTTTCTCCTCTGATCGGATCAGGACGGAGGCGATGGGGTAGTCGTTGATAAAGCCGATGAAGGCCAACACAAAGACCACCGACATGATCGGGACCGCGAGCGGTAGAAAAATAAAACGGAAGGTCTGCCAAGGGGTTGCGCCGTCGATCGCGGCGGCTTTGTCGAGACTGGTGTCGATGCTGTCGAAGTAGCCTTTGATCGTCCAGATGTGCAGCGTCACGCCAGAGAGGTAGATGAGCGTCAGCCCGAGGTGGCTGTTGATCCCAAGGAGTGGTGTGACTTCGCCAAGCGCGTCGAAAATGGCGTAGATAGCCACAAGCGCGAGTGTGGTGGGGAACATCTGTATCAAGAACAGCCCGTCCAGCATCGCCCCCTTGCCGCGGATCTTGATGCGGCTAAAGGCGTAGGCTGAGATGGTCGCCACCGCAAGGACCCCAAAAGAGGCGATGAGGCTGATTTTAATGGAGTTCCACATCCAGAGCATGACCGGATAGGGTGGTTCAACCACGGTGCCGTCGGCCCGGGTGTAGCTTTGCCCGAAGGCCAGCACCCAGTGTTCCAGGGTGGGGTTTTGCGGGATGATGGCGCCGACGGAGAAGTTGCCTTCCCGGAACGAAATCGAAAGTACCATGAAGAAGGGGAAGAGGATCAGGATCAGGAAGATGATCATGAACCCGTGCGCAAGGCATTTCTTGATCAGCAGGTCGCGGGGGCGTTCGACGATCATGAGATCCTCCTGAAACGGCGGTACACCGGGTGTGCACCGGCTGTGCACCTTGCGTGCACCGATGTGTGTGTTTTCGGCTGTGCGGCGCTCGTCCTGGCGGACATCGCCCCGCCCGCCGCCCCGGGGTTTGGGGCGCTGCCCCCGCCTGCGGCGCCCCCGAGGTATTTTTGTCCAAAAGAAGATCGGTGGGTCATGTGGGGCGCCCGGAGCGTTTGGCCGCGGCGCGGCGCATGGCGACGAAGTTGGCGTAAGAGATCGCGGCGACCACGAGGAAGATCAGCAGGGTGATTGCGCCCGCGAGGCCGAACTGTTGGCCTGCATTGTCGAAGGCGAGGCGGTAGGTGAAGCTGGCGAGGATATCTGTTTCGCCGGCTGGGATCACGGTGCCGGGGATGTCGGGCAAGCCGCGGGTCAGCAGATAGACGAGCACGAGGTTGTTAAAGTTGAAGGCGAAGCTTGCGATCAGCAGCGGCAAGAAAGGTGGAAGGATCTGTGGCAGGGTGATTGTGAAGAAGACCCGCAGGCCGCTTGCGCCTTCAAGCGCTGCCGCTTTCTTATGGTCTTCTGGCACGGCCTGAAGGAAACCCATGGCGAGCAGCATCATGTAAGGGTAGCCAAGCCAGGTGTTCACGATCAGGATCATGGATCGCGCAAGCGTGCCGTCGGTGAACCAATTGGGACGCCAGCCAAAGAGCGCTTCGAGGATTAAATTGATCTCTCCAAAGTTCTGGTTGAAGAGGCCGCGAAAGACGAGGATCGAGATAAACGCGGGCACCGCGTAGGGTAAGATCAGGAGGATCCGGTAGACCGCTTTGAACCGCAGATGTGGCCATTGCAGGATCACGGCGAGGGTGAGCCCGAGGGCGAAGGTGAAGACCACCGACAGGCCCGCGAAGACGAATGTCCAAATAAAGATCGTGATCATCGGTGCGCGAATACCTTCAGATTGGAAGATGCGCGTGAAGTTGTCCCAGCCGATGGTAACACGCCAACCTGGCGGGACCTGTTCGCCGGCCGCATCGACAAAGAAGCCGGTTGTGTGGTCGGCCGTCAGCACGGTCCCGTCGGATTTGGTCAGCTCATCTGGACCGGTTTGGACGTAGTCCGGTGTGACCGTCGCAAAGGTGCGTAAGCCTGCGTTTTGCAAGATGATGCCGTCGGGGGTGGTCAGCGTCAGCGCTTGCAGGCCCGCCCGCAGTTTGATCGCGTCGCGGCGTTCAAGCAGAGTCGCTGGTTCATCGGCTTGGATGAGGGCGCTCTCTTCCGGTCCGGCAAGGGCAACGGGCCCAGAGAGCAGGCCGCTGTCGGGCAGCCAGATACGGTAGTTTTGGCCATCCGAGGCGACGGCGAAGGGTTGTTCAGTGGATTTGTCGACCGAACCGCGCGAGGTCAGGACCTCAATCGTCCGCTCGTAACTGAGCAGGTTGAAGGAGGAGTAGTTCGTGAAGCCGATGTAGATCGTGTAGATCACTGGGAAGGCGATGAAGATCAGCACGGCCGCCACACCGGGGAAGACGAAGCGCCCGCCGTAGAAGCGGTTGGCCCCAAACACAATCGCGAAACCAGTCGCGAGGGCCAGCACGATGACCGCAAAGGTCGGTTGGTTCAATTGGTAGAGGTAAAAGGCGACCCACAGCAGCACGACAGAGATCGGACCCACGATCAGAAGGCGCGGCAGGGGCGAGCCCTCTGCAATCGGTGTGTCGGCTGTGATGGTCATATGGTGTGCCCGATGTGGAGACGCGTGGGTTTCACCCACTCTACGTATGGGGGTAGGGTGGGTGAAACCCGCGCGTCGTCCGGTCCTTATTCGCCCAGGATGCGCGCGGCTGCGTCGTTCAACGCGTCTGCGGGCGTCGACGCGCCGGAGGTAATGTTGGTCAGCGCCGGCCCCATCGCGGCCCAAAAGGCGCCCATTTCGGGGTTCGACGGCATGGGGACGCCGTTGGCCGCAACCGCGAGCATGTCTGACACGAGCGGGTTGTTCTGGGCTTCGGCGGCCGAGGCATCCGCCAGCGCGCCGAGACCGTTTTTGGCGTTCCAGATCGCGAGGCCCTCATCGGTGGCCAGGTAGTTCTCGATCAGTTCCACCGCCAGGTCCGCATTGGGAGAGGCTGCGTTGATGCCAAGTGCTTGCACGCCCAGGAAAGGCGGCGCGACATTGCCGCCCACGGTTGGGATCGGGGCCACGCCGAAGTTCAGCCCGGAGCCTTCAAAACCTGCCCAGGACCATGGGCCGTTCAGCACCATCGCCACTTCGCCGTTGTTCATCGCGCCGTCCATGACACCGTAATCAACGCCTTGTGGCATCACGCCGTCATCGAAGAGCGACTTCAGCACCTCTGCCCCCGCAATTGCGCCGTCGGTGTTCACCCCTGTCGCAGAGCCATCATAGGAGCCGTCGACTTTTTGGAAGGCGTAACCGCCACCGGCCATCAGCATCGGCATGGTGAAATATGTGTTGTTGTAGTCCCAAAGGATCTTCGCACCGTCGAGCTCCAGCGCGGCGATTTCTTCAAAGCTTGCCGGTGGGGTTTCGATCAGGTCTTTGTTGTAGATTAATGTGACGGCTTCTACGGCCAGCGGGTAGCCCCAGGTTTTGCCGTCGAACTGCACGGCATCCATGGCGGCGGGCAGGATATCTTCAGACCAGCTGTCAGATGGCTGCACGGGGGCGATCAAGCCGCCGGTGGCCCATTCGCCGAAACGGTCATGCGCCCAAAGAACGATGTCAGGCCCGTCGCCGGTCGCTGCGGCCTGCTGGAACTTTTGTGGCAGATCCGGGTCAACGATTTCGACGGTGACAGGCACGCCGAGGTCTTCGGTGAAGGCGGAGACGGCCTCTTCCAGGGCGGCCTTATCGCGGTTGTCGCCGGTCCAGATGGTAATGGCGCCCTCTTCCAGCGCCCAAGCTGGCATGGCCGTCGCCAGCAGGATGGCGGTGAGTGATAGGGTATTTTTCATGGTCTCTCCTCCCAAGAAGTTTCTGTTTATGAGGGGGTTAGGGTGATGGGTGAATTGTGGGCCAGAAACGCAAAGCCATTGCCGGGGAGCGATAATGTCGCTCCATCGACCGCGATGTTTTGCGGGCCATCGCATTGCACGTCACCTGTGAGGGTGAGTGTTTGTAGGTCTTGCGACATGTTGAAGACGCAGGTGATCTGGCTGTCCCCGGTGGCGCGGGTGTGTACCAGAAGCGGTTCCGGCAAGTTGAGGAAGGTTGTCTTCCCTTCGCGCAGGGCCGGTGTCGCTTTGCGGTAGGCGATCATGGCTTTGTAGAAGGCCAGAATGCCATCGTCTGTTTGGGCGTCAACGGCCTTGGCAGCTTGCGGTTCTTTGACGGGCAGCCATGGCGTCCCGTCCGAGAAGCCCGCGTTTGCGGCATCCTTTTCCCAAACCATCGGTGTGCGGCAGCCATCGCGGCCTTTGACGGCAGGCCAGAAGCGCAGGGCAGGCGGGTCGGTCAGCTCTTCAAACACCAGCTCGGTTTCGGTCAGGCCCAGTTCCTCGCCCTGATAGATGCCGATGGTGCCTTCAAAAGACATGAGCATTGCGCAGGTGAGGCGTGCAAAGGCGTCTTCGCTCACGGCGTGGTCCTGCCAGCGGGTGATGTGGCGAAAGACGTCGTGGTTTGAGAACGACCAGTAGGGGTGCCCGTCTGGTGCGCCCTGCTGGAAACCTTCGACACAAGACCGTAGGTGGTCTGGTGTGAAATCGGGGCTGAGCATCGCAAAGGAATAGGCCATGTGCAGGCGCGACGCGCCTTGGGTGTATTCACCCATGATCCGCGTGGCCCGGTTGCCGCCTTCACCCACTTCACCAACCATCATGATGTCGTCGTACTGGTCGCAAAGCGCGCGCAGCCTTTCGAGGAAGGCGATATTTTCAGGCCGCGTCTTATTGTAGATGTTGTCCTGCATCCCGTAGAGGTCCGTCGCCATCACATGTGGCTTGGCTTGCGCGGCCGGATTGGACCGCAGCTGCTGGTCGTGGAAGTAGTAGTTCACGGTGTCCAGACGGAAACCGTCCAGGCCGCGGTCGAGCCAGAACTGACAGGTCTTCAGGATCGCTTCGATCACCTCTGGGTTGTGAAAATTCAGATCCGGCTGTTGGATGAGGAAGTTGTGCAGGTAATATTGGCTGCGCTGGGCGTCAAACTCCCAGGCGGGCCCGCCGAAGTGGCTATGCCAATTCGTGGGCGGGCTGCCATCGGGGAGGGGATCGGCCCAGACGTACCAATCGGCCTTCGGATTGTCGCGGTTAACACGGCTTTCCTTGAACCACGGATGTTGATCCGAGGTGTGAGACAGCACTTGATCGGTGATGACCTTCAGGCCCAGACGATGGGCTTCCGCAATCATCGCGTCGAAATCGGCAAGCGTGCCAAAAAGCGGGTCGATGTCTGTGTAGTTTGAGACGTCGTAACCCATATCTTTCTGCGGTGAGGTGAAAATCGGTGACAACCAGACGCCGTCGGCGCCCAGGTCCGCGATGTGGCCAAGCCGCTGGGTTATCCCCGGCAGATCGCCGACGCCGTTGCCCGTCGTATCCTGAAATGAGCGCGGATAGATCTGATAGATTACCGCGTCCCGCCACCATTCGCGCATGTTGATTGGTCTCCTTGATTCGCGGCGACATTATCAAACAGAATTTCAAAATTCAAAACGTTTTAAATCTCATTTTACTGTTTAAAAATTCGCAAGAGTGCTGTAGAAATTTCACAGTATGCAAACGATTTGAAACTCGGAAAATGGCAACACTGAAAGATATCAGCGCGGAATTGGGGCTTTCGGTGGCCACGGTCAGTCGTGCGCTCAATGGCTTTCCCGAGGTTAATCAAAAGACCCGTGACAAGGTGCAAGAAGCTGCCGAACGGCTAGGGTATCGCCCCAATCGCGTTGCTCAAAGGCTTGTCACGGGGCGGTCTGGCATGGTCGGATTAATTGTGAAGATCAAACCAGACATGAGCGCCGATCAGACATTTTTTGAGGTGCTTACTGGTCTAACCGCAGGTCTGGCGGCTCGCGATACGGAGCTGGTACTGGCCGTTGATCAGGGGGAAGATGCTGTCGCGCCGTATCGGCGGATGATCGAGAAAAATATCCTCGATGGCTTTATCCTCAATGAGCCTGTTGTGGACGATCCGCGCGTTGCTTTCCTGCTTGAGCGGAAGATGCCTTTTGTCTTGCATGGCACCGACCGCGATGATCCACCCTATCCGTTCTATAGGATTGATAACCAAAAGGTGGCTGCGGATGCGGTTGATTTGCTGGGGCACCTTGGCCACCGGCGGATTGCGTTGATCAACGGCAGGTTGCGTCATCACTATGCCCATGAGCGGCTAGAAGGGTTCCTGAAGGCTATGGGGCGTCACGGATTAAGTGCTGATCTCGTCAGTACAGAAAACGTGGTTGGCAGTGATGCGTATATGTCGGCTTTAGAACTGCTCGGCCTGCCGGATGCCCCGACTGCTTTTGTCTGTGCCTCGACCCCATTGGCCGATGGCGTGTGCCGCGCGATCCGCGACAAGGGGCTGCGGATGCCCGAAGACGTCTCGGTCGTGGCGCATGATGACGCCATGCCACTGACCAAAGCGGTGAAGTTTGATCCGGCGCTTACAGTCACGCGCTCCCCCTTGCGGGATGCGTGCGAGCCGCTGGCGAATATGTTGATGGATCATCTGAACGGAACACCAACGGCTGACCTGCAGGTCACGCTGACGGCAGAGTTGATCGTGCGCGGCTCCACCGGGCCCGCGCCGAAGAGAGGGATCACGGTATGAGTGACGCAAAGGCGTTGGAGGCGCTGAACCTGCAAAAGTCCTACGGCAATGTGAAAGTGCTGCACGAAATCAACTTGGCGATGGAGGAGGGGGAGTTCCTCGTCCTTGTCGGTCCGTCGGGTTGCGGGAAATCCACTTTGCTCAATTGCATCGCTGGTCTGGAAGAGATCAGCGGCGGCGACCTAAAGATTGGCGGCCGCGTAGTGACGCAAGAACCGCCGAAGGATCGCGATATCGCGATGGTGTTTCAGTCCTACGCGCTTTACCCGACCATGACGGTGGGTGAGAACATTGGCTTTGGCATGAAGATCCGGAAGGTGCCGAAGGCGCAGGCGAGCGCAAAGATCAATGAGGTCGCGACGCTGTTGCAGATCGACCATCTGCTGGACCGCTTGCCGTCGCAGTTGTCTGGTGGGCAGCGGCAGCGGGTTGCCATGGGGCGTGCCCTGGTGCGCGATCCAAAACTGTTCTTGTTCGATGAGCCGCTGTCGAACCTCGATGCGAAGTTGAGGGTCGAGATGCGGGCGGAGATCAAACGTCTGCACAAGACCACCAAGGCCAGCATCGTTTATGTCACCCATGATCAGATTGAGGCGATGACGCTGGCGACCCGGATTGTGGTGCTCAAAGACGGTTATGTGCAGCAGATCGGCACACCCGAAGAGATTTACGACCGACCCGCCAACGCCTTTGTTGCTGACTTTATGGGATCGCCACCGATGAACCTAACGGCGGCGGAGGTGAAAGCCGATGGGCTGCAGGTGGGCGATATTCATTTGCCCGTCGCAACAGCAGGCTTGCCCAAGAAAGTGACGTTAGGCATCCGGCCGGAGGCGCTGACGCTGGACAAGACAGGTCCAACATTCGACGTGGTGCCGACGCTGATCGAGAATACGGGTGCAGATAGCTATGTCAGCTTCCTGATGGGAGAGTCGCAGGTGACCGCCCGTTTGGCGGGGCGGATGCCGGAGGATTCAGTCGAAAAGATCGCTTTGTCGGTGGTGCCTGAGGCGCTGAGCTTCTTTGATATCAACACAGGCAATCGGATTGCGGTTTAGGTTGGCAATGGTTCCTGCGCGCGCATAGGCTGCGCGCAGGAGGATCCCGCATGATCAAGCTTTATTCTTGGACAACGCCCAACGGGCGAAAGGTGTCGATTGCCCTTGAAGAGATGGGTTTGGAGTACGAGTCCTTCGCCATCGACATCACCAAGGATGAGCAGTTCGCGCCGGCGTTCCTGGCCATCAGCCCGAACAACAAGATCCCAGCGATTGTGGATGGGAACCAGAGCATCTTTGAGAGCGGCGCGATCCTTCTTTACCTTGCCCATAAGACCGGGATGTTCTTGCCGCCGGTTGGGACCGCGGGCCATTGGGAGGTCATGCAGTGGTTGATGTGGCAGATGGGGGGCTTCGGGCCGATGGTCGGCCAGGCGCACCATTTCTTGCACTACAACCCCGGCAAGCTTCAGTACGCAGAAGAGCGGTATCATAAGGAGACGCTGCGGCTTTATGGGGTCCTGAATAAGCATCTCGCGGGGCGAAACTTCATCAGTACTGAATTAAGTATCGCTGATTTCGCGATCTGGCCTTGGGCCGCACGCTTTGACTACCACAAGGTCGATCTGAACGATTTCCCGGAGGTGAAGCGGTGGTATTTGGCGCTGGCGGCCCGCCCCGGGTTTCAACGCGGTTACCTTCAGCCAAGAGACGTTGGCCACGTGCCCTTGCCAACCTGACGCAGAGTCATTTGCGGGCTACAGATCGCGCCTGCAAATGTCGCCATCATGGCCAAGATGTCGGGAACAGCGATTGTGTTTCGCCCCAAACTGTCGCAGCTTGACGCTGTGATGGGGCTGCGTTTTTGATATTGCGGCCCGGTCGGGGGATCAGAGGGTAGCGCCTGCCGCGCCTTCGACAGCGAACAGGGACAAGCCGCGCGGTGCAGCAAGGCGCCTGGTCGCGGCTGCCATGAAAAAAGGAGAACAAAATGAACCTAAGACTTGTGACAGCGGGCGCCTTTGCTGCTGCATCCATCAGTGCAACGGCTGCTTTTGCTGACGGCCATGCGGCTTGTGGTGAAGTGTCGATCACGCAAATGGACTGGGCCTCTGCCGCCGTTGTGACCTCTGTCGCGACGTTTTTGATGAGCGAAGGGTATGGCTGCGACGTGACCGTGGTGCCGACGACAACCGTACCTGCGATCACATCTGTTGCCGAAACCGGCGAACCGGACATCGTGACAGAGCTGTGGACCAGCTACACCGAGGTCTATGATGAGCTGGTCTCCGAAGGCAAACTCGTTGAAATGTCCAAAGTCCTGTCTGACGGGGGTGTTGAGGCATGGTGGATCCCGGCTTATCTGGCTGAGGCGCATCCAGAGCTGACGACGCTTGAAGGCATCAAAGCGAACCCCGATCTGGTTGGTGGCCGCTTCCACGATTGCCCATCAGGTTGGGGCTGCGACATTACCAACTTTAACAACTTCAAAGCCGCAGGCCTTGGCGAAGCAGGCGTTGAACGTTTCCAGCACGGCTCTGGCGAGACGTTGGCCGCAGCTATTGCCGCAGCCTATGAAGGGCAAGAGCCGTGGTTCGGTTACTATTGGGCCCCAACATCGGTACTTGGCAAATACCCTATGGTGCAGGTCGAAACAGCACCCCATGACCCAGACGCCCACTTGTGCAACGGGGCAGAGGACTGCGCGACCCCAACTTTATCTGCCTATCCGACGGCCAATGTTGTGACGGCTGTGACCTCAACCTTCTCGGATGAAAATCCGACGATCGCAGAGTTCCTGGGCAACATGTCCTTCACCAATGCCCAAATGGGTGAGGTGCTGGCTTGGCAGGAAAACAACAATGCATCGAACGAAGAAGCTGCGGTCTACTTCCTAACGTCTTACAAAGACACCTGGTCTGGATGGATCAACGACGCGGCGAAAGAGAACCTGTCAGCACTGCTGCAGTAGCACCTTTCTAAAGACGGTCTTGCCGGCCCAAACCGGCAAGGCCACGCCAACAAGATCGCACAGGCCTAAGGGGACGCATGGCTTTCTACGACGGGGTTTTCAACGCGCTGGGCCTGCGGGACTGGTGCGATCAGGATGCGGGCAGTGCGCCGATGTCGATGGCGCAGCTGTTGGCGCAGAGCGGCGGCGGAGATGCCGGGCCAGACGGACCCGTCATGCCGTTTCCGTCGCTTGACGTTCTGCATGAAAGCTGCGCAAAAATATTTCAAACTCGGGACTTTACGGCGTGGATTGAAGATTCATTTCTAGCAGCCCGCCCCGCCCTCAAAACCATTCTCGACCCGCTAACGCAGCCGCTATCGTGGATGCTTGACGGGGCGCTTTGGCTTTTTACGTCGACCCATTGGGCGATCCTGATCGCGATTCTTGTCGGTTCCGCATGGTTGATCTCGCGCTCTTGGGCGGTTGTGAGCTTTGTTGCCGCGACCTTTCTGTTTCTGGCGTTCATCGACCACTTCGAAGTGGCGATGGAAACGCTGTCGATCATCGTTGTTTGCACAAGCATTTCCATTCTGTTTGGTGTGCCGATTGGCATTGCCATGTCGAAATCGAACGGATTGCAGCGGGGCATGATCCCGATCCTGGATTTGCTGCAAACGCTGCCAACTTTTGTGTATCTGATCCCGCTGATCTTTCTGTTTTCGGTCACGGAATCAAAGCTCTACGGCATTGCGATCATTCTTTATGCCATCGTTCCGGTCATCCGGTTGACCGACTTGGGTATCCGGTTGGTCGACCAAGACGTGGTGGAGGCCGCCAATGCATTTGGCATGACGGGGTGGCAACGCCTGGTGAAGGTTGAATTGCCCTTGGCGCTGCCGAACATCATGGCAGGCGTCAACCAGACGATCATGATGTCGCTTGCGATGGTGGTCATCGCATCCCTTGTTTCGGCGCCGGGTCTGGGCGTGAACGTGCTTGAGGGTATTCGCAGCTTGGAGCTGGGTGTGGGGATCGTCGCGGGCCTTGGCATCGTGTTGTTGGCGGTGGTCCTGGACCGAACCTCCAAGGCCGCGCTTGCGCGGGTCGACAAAGCCAACGCAAAGAAGGGCTAGCCAATGTCAGCAAAGGTAAGCTTGCGTGGCCTCTACAAGATTTTCGGCCCTGATGACAAAGCCATGATGGCGCATGTCCGTGGCGGGATGGGTAAACCGGAACTGTTGTCCCAACACAAACATGTGCTTGGCTTGCAGGACATCAACGTTGAAATGCAAGCCGGTGAAATCACCGTCGTCATGGGTCTGTCCGGCTCTGGCAAGTCGACCTTGATCCGTCATTTGAACCGACTGATTGAGCCAACGGCAGGGGAAATTCTGCTGGATGGCGAAGACGTCATGAAACTGAACACCGCTGATCTGCGCCGTATGCGCCAGCAAAAGATGTCGATGGTGTTTCAGAAATTCGCGCTTTTGCCGCACCGCACCGTCCTGCAGAACGCCGCGATGGCGCTGGAGGTCCAAGGCGCTGACGTGAGTCAAAGAGAGGCTGAGGCGCTAAAGTGGCTCAAGCGTGTCGGCCTTGACGGATTTGAAAACCGCTATCCGTCGGAGCTGTCCGGTGGCATGCAGCAGCGGGTGGGGATCGCCCGCGCGCTTACCTCAAACGCGGATATCATGTTGATGGACGAGGCGTTTTCGGCCCTCGACCCGTTGATCCGCACCGACATGCAAAACCTGTTGTTAGAGCTTCAGGTCGAATTGCAAAAGACGATCGTCTTTATCACCCACGACCTTGATGAGGCGCTGAAACTGGCCGACCACCTGGTCATCCTCAAAGATGGTGCCGTCGTGCAGCAGGGGGAGCCGCAGGGGATCTTGCTCAACCCGGCGGACCCTTACATCGAAGACTTCGTCAGCGATATCAATCGCGCGCGGGTGCTGAGGGTGCGGTCTGTCATGGGCGCGCTGCAAGATGGGGCTATCTTTGCCGGTGACGTGACCGACGGAGATACGCTGGAACAGGTCATTGCACGTTCCGAAGGGCGCACTGACCTTATCTTTCGCGTCGTCAAAGACGGCCAGCCTGTTGGTCAACTCGACATGGCGCGTCTGGTCAAAGCGCTTGTGCCGCGGGCCGCCTCGGCTGCGTGATTAACGCCATCTTCGGACGTGTTTGATAGTGTCATTCTCGTATTTGGGGTTCCCGGAGCCACAAGATATGGTAGTGTATCCGTAATAAGAAGCGGGGGGTATCAATGGGCAGTATGTTTGGGCGGGGCTTCGTGGCCGCCGCATTCACGGCATTTGCTTGCAGTCTTGGTGCCGCTGCATCGGCTGAAGGCATTGGGACGGGTCGTCTCTTTTCCAACGACCTTTTGGGCGATGGACGGGACCGATGGCAGTCTGGGTCTTATGTTATCAGCAAGTTACGCGCGGATGAGCCATGGGCGGGCGTGCCTCTCGCGTTCGGAGAGATGCGAGAGTACCGGTTGCGTTCAGCCATCATCGCGTCTGATGGCCTCGATGGCGCGCCGGACCGATCCTACGTGGGGGCCTTGTCATTTGGTGTGCACAGCCATTTTGGCGCTGGGACGACGCGGGCCTCGATCGGTGTCGACGTAACTGCGATTGGTCCGCAGACGGGGCTGTCCGATTTGCAGGAAAGCGTGCATGACCGCCTCGGGTTGGAGCAGGTCCGGTTTACCGATAGCCAGGTCGATGACGATATCCTGTTTGGCGTAACGGCCGAAGCGGCGGAGCTTTTTGAACTGTCGCCAGTTGTGGTTGCCCGCCCCTTTGGTGAAGTCTTGTTGGGGCCAGAAGATATTGTGCGCGTGGGGGCCGATGTGTTTGTCGGTGCCGCAATGACGGATGACGTGTTGCTGCGGGATGTGGCGACAGGCCAGCTCTATCCTGGCACGCGCAGCCAATCGATGGCGGGGTTGAGTTTCGTTTTCGGTGCCGATGTCGCAGCGGTGGCAGACAGTGAGTATCTGCCTGACAGCGGGATCGGGGCTGCGACCCAGTCGCGCGCCCGTGCGCGTGCGGGCGTGCATTGGCGCGATGATGCCTGGGGCAGCGTATTCTACGGTCTGACCTATCTCAGCCCTGAGTTCGAAGACCAGGATGAGGGGCAGGTGACCGGGTCACTGCAGCTCAATTTCAACTTTTGAAACCCAAATTCGTGTGCCGGCTTGACGCCGCTTGATCCAATCCGTTCTGCCGCCTAGGCTTATTGGCAATAAAGCCGTGCGCCAATGACGCGGCATGAGGCAGAGGATTGAGGCATGAAAACGGGCTTTAAGGGCACGTTCGTCATCCCGTGGTCGCAGGTTGTGATTGATGGTGAGAAGTCACCGTCGATGGATCTTGTACGCCCAGGGGCAGGGTGGTTGTGGACAGGAACCCCAACCCGTGTTGACGGACCATCGAGCATTTTGACCTTGGACAACGGGGATGCTGAGGCCGATTTACACCGTCGCGCCGGCAAAACCGTGCGCCGGATGTTTGGTCGTGTCATGCGGGACGAGAACCCGATGGCTGCCGAGGTGGACCTGTTCAAGAGCCATGTTACGGTGACGGATGGGCGACAAGAATGGCGGGTAACCCTGATTAGCAACGGTGCGGGTCGCCAACCGATGGCGCTGTTTCAAGATGTGCTTCCACCGCATGAGACCGTCCTTTGGATCGTGCAGGACAACGTCAGTGCAGCTGTGCGGACCGCGCCAGATGAAAAACCAAACGGTGTGATTTGTTTTACGCCGGGGACCATGATCGCGACGCCAGAAGGCCCGCGTGACGTTTTGACCTTGCTCGAAGGTGACCGGATCCAAACCTTGGACAATGGTCCTGCTGAGATCCTGTGGATTGGGCGGCGCGTGATCACCGGCGCCCGTATGGAGGTGCACCCGCACTTGCGCCCCGTGCGATTGCTGGAAGGTGCATTGGATAAAGGCGTGCCGGACACTGGGTTGCTCGTCTCGCCCGACCACCGGATGGTTCTGAGCGGGAAACGCGCGAAGATGCTGTTTAACGCGGATGAGGTCTTAGTGACCGCGCGCGACCTGGTGAATGATGAAACGGTGATGTTTGCCCATGATGTGCGCAATGTCGTCTACATCCACATGATGCTCGCCCAGCATGAAATTGTCTTTGCGAATGGCGTGGCGACGGAAACGTTCCACCCGGCAAGCGCGGCCCTGGCGACGCTGCGGTCAGAAGAGCAGGCGCGGCTTTTGACCCGGGTGCCAGAGATCAAGGGCAATCCGCAGGCCTATGGTGGCTACGCCCGGCGGCGGTTGACGCAAGCGGATGCCGCGATTTTACGTGCGGATGAAAACATGCGGAAACGCTCTTAGAGAGCTGGTTCTGCCTAGCCGCGTTTGGCAACCTCTTCGATTGGGCCGCCCTTTTTAGCCCAGTCGCCAAATCCGTCTTTCAAGTGGGCGGCATCGAACCCCATGTCCTGCAAGGTTGCAACCGTGAGGGCAGAGCGCCAACCCGAGGCACAATGAAAGATAAAGCGTTTGTCCTCGGAAAAGACCGGCTTGTGGTAGGGGCTGTCCGGATCGACCCAGAACTCCACCATGCCGCGCGGGCAAGAAAACGCGCCAGGAATCACACCAGTCCGTTCGCGTTCACGTGGATCCCGAATATCGACGATCACCACATTTGGATCATCAAGCGCGGCTATGGCGTCTTCGGTCGTAACTGCTTCGATCCGGGCGCGTGCTTCGGCAACCATCTCGGCGGCAGAAATCTTGAGCGGCATGTTAAGCTCCCCTTAACTCTGTACCGATGTCCTGAATCGCTGAGACCAACATATCGATATCGCTGCGTCGGGTCCGGTGGTTCGTGATATTCACCCGGATCGCGTTTTGGCCATGGATCAGCGTTGTCGACGGGGCCGCGATCCCGCGTTCTTGCAGTTGGATGACAATCTCATCGTTGAGCTTGTCGCGTTGCGTTTCTGGGACGGTGGCGGGCGCGTAGCGAAAGCAGCAGATCTGCATGGCGACCGGCGCGAGGCACTCCAAATCATCAGCCGCGTCAACGAGGTCTGCAAGGTATTGTGCCTGTTCGCAGTTCTGCGTGATAAGCGCGCCAAGTTTTTGCGTGCCGTGGGTCGCAAGCTGCGCCCAGATCTTCAGCGCGCGAAACCCGCGCGACAATTCGGGGCCGTATTCCGTGGGCCACGGGTTGCCCGCTGCGAGGCCCCGTTCCGCGCCTTTCAGGTAGTCGGGCCGTTCAGAGAACGTGCGGCGGTGCACCTCTTCCGACCGCAGCATGACCATGCCGGCGTCATAGGTTACGTGTAGCCATTTGTGGAAATCAAAGGCGATTGAGTCAGCCCGTTCCATCCCGGCCAGGCGTGGTTTGAGCAGATCGCTGAGGATGCCGGGCGCGCCAAAGGCCCCATCCACGTGCAGCCAAATGTTTTCTGTCGCCGCAATGTCGGCGAGTGTGTTGAGATCGTCGATGGCCCCAACGTTCACCGCACCGGCAGTACCGATGATCGCAAATGGGGTAAGGCCTGCGGCACGATCTGTCGCAATGGCGTCGCGCAAGGCATCGCAGTCGATTTCAAAGGCGTCATTGACGGGAATTTTGCGTAGGGCATCGCTGCCTAGGCCGAGAATGTCGAAGGTGCGTCCCACGCAAGAGTGGGTCTGCGTGGAGGTGTAGCCAACCAGACTTATTGGGCAACCCGTTTTGCGGCTGTCAAAGTTGCTGACCTTGTCGCGGGCGGCCTTCAAGGCAATCAACGTCGCAACAGACGTGCCAGACACGACAAGTCCGCTGCTATCGGCAGGGTAGTCGAACATTTGGCGGCACCAGTCGACGACCTGCTGTTCGACATAGATCGCGCCATGATCCCGGCCCCCAAGGTTGGCGTTCATCGCTGTCGCGACGATCTCGGCCATCACATTCGACGGGGTGCCGCTGCCATGGACCCAGCCGAAAAAGCGCGGGTGCGTGTTTCCGACGCCGTGGGGGAGGAGGGCGCGCATTTGCGCGCTTACATCGCTGCCTTCGATGGGAAGGGGAGTCTTCAATGCCGCCTTTTGGTCGTCCGGGAAGGGATGCCAAACGGGACCCTCGCGGGACGCTTGCATTTGCGCCAGCGCTGCGTCGAGCATGGTATGCGCCTGATCCCGGAAGGCGTCCCAATCATCGGGGTCGAGCGTTTGTTCATTGGCCATCACAAGGTCCTTCTACGATGAAGGCAAGATGTCACCACGGCCCTTGGCTGACCAGCCCTGATAGGGCTGATCAAATGTCACGTTCGAAAGGTCTTAAGTTGGCTTGTTCGGTGGCGCGAAACTGTGTGGGTCGGCCCGCCGCCAACGCTTGCGGTAGTCGATGTAGTCGTCCCCTTCGTGCAGGAGGAACCCGATTGGCAGATAAGTGAAGACGTCGGATCCTTCCGAAATCTCCGCGTCCGCCTCACGTTGGATGAAGTGGTAGGGCAAGAAACCCGCGGGTTCTTCGAGACCTGCCGCCCCGGCCAATTCGCCCAAGGCTTTCAACGTGTTTTTGTGATAGCGCGCGACCCGTTGCGATTTGTCGGGCACGTTAAGCGCACGCTGCCGCATCGGGTCTTGCGTGGTGACGCCAACAGGACAGTGGTTCGTGTGACATGCCTGCGCCTGAATGCACCCGATGGCGAACATGTAGCCCCGCGCGGAGTTGCACCAATCCGCACCAAGCGCCAGTGCCTTCGCAATGTGAAAGGCGGAGGTCACTTTGCCTGCGACCCCGATCTTGATCTGATCCCGCAGGCCTGCGCCGCGCAGGGTGTTGTGCACAAACGTCAGCCCTTCGACCATGGGCATGCCCATGTGGTTCGAAAACTCGACCGGTGCCGCGCCCGTGCCGCCTTCCGCGCCATCCACAACGATGAAATCTGGTGCGATGCCAGTTTCCAGCATCGCCTTGACAATGCACATGAATTCGCGCCGGTGACCGATGCAAAGTTTGAAGCCGACAGGCTTCCCATCAGACAAGTCTCGCAGTTGGGCGATGAACTGCACCAGTTCCATCGGTGTGCTGAAGGACGAATGGGAGGCCGGTGACACACAGTCAACACCCATCGGGATATCCCGTGCCTCTGCAATCTCTTCGGTGATTTTGGCGGCGGGCAACATACCACCGTGGCCGGGTTTTGCGCCTTGAGACAGCTTAATCTCGATCATCTTCACCTGATCAAGAGCGGCCTTTTCCTTGAACGTCTCGGGATTGAAATTGCCGTGTTCGTCGCGACACCCAAAATAGCCGGAGCCAACTTGGAATACCAAATCGCCGCCGCCGTCTTTGTGATAACGGCTGATGCCACCTTCACCGGTGTCATGCATGAAGCCGCCCATTTTGGCGCCCTTGTTGAGGGCGAGAATGGCATTAGCCGACAAGGAACCGAAGCTCATTGCGGAAATGTTGAACAGCGAGGCGGAGTAAGGGTGTTTGCAATTGGGGCCGCCAACCGTCACGCGGAAATCTGTGTCGTCGAAGTGCGTGGGGTTGATCGAATGGGTGAGCCAGGAAAATCCCGATTCATAGACATTGCGCATCGTGCCAAAGGGGCGCTTGTCTTCCGCGCCTTTGGCCCGTTGATAGACCAATGCGCGTTGTTCACGGCTGAATGGAACCGGTTCCTGATCGCTTTCCACGAAATACTGTCGGATTTCTGGCCGGATCTTTTCAAGCAGATACCGAATGCGCCCAATGAGCGGGTAGTTTTTGGTCACGGCGTGATCGTGCTGCGTGAGGTCATAAAGACCAATAGCGGTCAAACCACCCGTGACGACAACAAGCGTAAAGGGCCAGCCGTCAATGGCCCAACATAGAAATGCGATGACCGTTAGTGCGATCATCCCGGCCAAAGGCCAATAGCGTTGATAATGATTTAACAAGCGAAACATCGGTTCTCCCTCCCGACTCTAGCTACCCCAACTTAGGCAGCCCTTATCAGGAAAGAGAAACAATTTTTTGTGGGCAAAAGTGCCTAGGCGCGGGTTTTTCCGCTCAATCTTTCGCGAGCGTTAGAATTCGACCGTCACACCGGGGAGGTTTAGTGCGCCGACAAGACCACGCAATTCATTCCGCGCGGCCACGTTGGAGATGTTGAGACCCTTTACGCCGATGTCGCGCAAGTCGAGCAGCGTCAGACCACGCGGGAACAGCTCTCTGAAAATCACACGTTCGTTGAAGCCAGGGGCGCTGCGGAAACCAATCCGCTCTGCCAGTTTGTCGATCACGCGCTGCATCTTTTCCTTGTTGACCATCTGTTGGGCCCCAAGGCGGTTGCGCACGACAATCCAATCAATCGGGGACAGGCCCGCTTTGGCGCGGAGCTGCCGCGCGTTCCAGACCATCTCGGAATAGACGGAGGGGCCAGTGATATCTTCACCATCAACGTCGACATGGGCCAAGAGGTCAAAATCAACAAAGCTGTCGTTCAAAGGGGTGACCAGCGTGTCAGCCAGTGAATGGGCCACCTGAGACAAGCGGGTGTGGGAGCCAGGGCAATCGATGAGAATAAAATCGCTGTCCGGCTCAAGGCCTGCCACCGCCATAGAAAGGCGGTGATCGTGGATGTTTTCGCCTTGTGGAACCGATGCTTGATCCACCTCGGGCAATTCGCTGTAGCCGGGGGTGGGCAATTCGATGCCTTCACGCTTCATGAACGTATGACGATTGTGGATGTACCGGCCCATGGTCTTTTGACGGAGGTCCAGATCGATACAACCGATCTTATGGCCCATACGTGCCAGGGCGGTTGCGATATGCATCGAAACCGTGGATTTGCCTGCGCCGCCTTTTTCGTTTCCGACGACAATGATATGCGCCACTGCTCTGCCCTTTCGGTGGTCTTTTTTCAGGGTATAGAAGGGCTTGTCCGGCGTGGAAAGTATGCATCCGGTGTTATGGTTATTTTGTCACGCGGGTTGACATCCAAGCCACAAGGGCGCATTTGCCACTCAACCGCCGTGCCTGCCGCGTGAGCAGCGCTGCCCTCTCTGAGAGGCCAGCCGGACGGCGATTAATAACCCGGTTCCCACATCACGCAGGGGGGCTTCGCGAGATCCTTGCGATGTCGCCAGACCTGCGAAAGCCAACCGCCCGATGCGGTTTGGCCGGACCGTAACGTGCGGGAAAACCCCGCCAGAAAGAGACAAATGGACTTTGATATGCTGGGCCTCGCGCCCCGCCTTGTCGCCAAATTGGCGGAACAAGGTATTACTGACCCGACCCCGATCCAAACCCAAGCGATCCCCCATGCGATGAATGGGCGTGACGTGATGGGCCTGGCCCAGACGGGAACGGGCAAGACAGCGGCCTTTGGCCTGCCGATGATTGATATGTTGCTGAAAACGGGCGTGAAGCCCAATGCAAAGACCGCGCGCGGATTGATCCTCGCCCCAACGCGGGAGTTGGCCAAGCAGATTGCCGATAACCTGACCAACTACACCAAAGGTAGCCACTTAAAAGTTGCTTTGGTTGTAGGGGGCGCTGGGATTGTTGGACAAACCAAACGGTTACAAGGCGGTGTTGATCTGCTTGTGGCCACGCCGGGTCGCCTGATTGACCTGCTGGATCGCCGTGCTGTGCGCCTAAATGAGACGAAGTTTCTGGTGCTGGATGAGGCTGATCAGATGCTCGACATGGGGTTCATCCACGCGCTGCGTCAGATCGCGCCTTTGTTGGCCGAAAATCGGCAGACGATGATGTTCTCTGCGACCATGCCGAAGCTGATGAATGAGCTTGCAGATAGCTTCTTGGACAAACCAATTCGTGTGCAGGTGAACCCGCCTGGCCAAGCGGTCCAACGGATCGAACAGTCGGTTCATTTCGTCGCGCAAGCGGCGAAGGGCGACCTGCTGGTTGAGCTTTTGGACGCGCACCGCGACGATCTTGCGCTCGTCTTCGGGCGGACCAAGCACGGTTGTGAAAAGCTTTCTAAGTATCTGGAAAAGAAAGGTTTTGCGGTCAGCGCCATTCATGGCAATAAATCGCAGGGCCAGCGTCAGAGGGCGATTGAGGAGTTTAAGGCGGGTACCACCCGCGTGCTCGTCGCGACCGATGTTGCCGCCCGGGGGATCGACATCCCAGGCGTGAAGTTTGTCTACAACTACGAACTGCCAAACGTGCCAGAGAACTACGTGCACCGGATCGGCCGAACAGCGCGTGCTGGCGCTGACGGGTCAGCCGTCGCGTTTTGTGCGCCGGATGAGATCGTTGATCTGCTCGACATCGAAAAAGCGATGAAAGAGAAGATCCCGGTCGCGTCAGGGACACCTTGGGAGGTGCAGCCTGGTCAAGGCAAGCGGCCGAATGGCGGTGCTGGAAAGCGGCGCGGCGGCGGTGGCGGTGGGCGTGGTCGGCCTGGTGGCCAGCAGCGCAACGCAAATGGCGGTGGGCGTCCGGGTGGAAAACCATCGAGCGCTGGGAAACCAAAGGGCAAGCCGGGCGGTCAGCGCCGGCGCAATCGTAAGGGCGGCGCGCGCGTATCTGCGAGTTAAGCGTTCAGTGAATGTGAGGATGACCTGCGTCATCCTCCGTCACGATTGGCTCCGCGCAATCGCAGCTCACTTTTGCCTTCAGGTCGGGTGCCTGGTCCCGATCGAGAAGATCGGTGTCCAGTTGCGGCGGCGGCTTAGCCGCTGGGCGAAGCTGCTGTGCAGGGCCCCGTAGCGCTTGTGCCGTCATCAAGGCGTGTTTGGCGTGGATGCCTTTGAAAGACATCAGTCCCGTTTTGCCCATCTCGGCGATCATGCCTTCGGCTTTTAGCTTTGCGATCAGCTTCGTTCCCATCTGCTGGCTCACGCCAAGCGAGGAAGACAGAAATTTCTCTGAAAAGTAGGCACCGCCGGACGCAAAGCTGACCGCCCGGGCGTAAAGCCCCGGCGATAAGGAGGGGTGTGCCATAGCGCCGGCTGGCAGCGCCGGTGCGGTTATCGCAGCCGCGAGCGACTGTAAGAAAGTTCTCCGTTCCATGCCTGTTACATGGGGGTCTTTTTCATGTTTTCAAGGGGTTATAGGGTTCCCTAAGGTCAAGCGGCTTAGCCATACTTGCGGAACGCTTCCATCTCAATGGCAAGTTGGGTGTGCAAATCCGCGATGACCTGCATCTTAGCTTTGCGCGCATCGGGGTCCGTGAGACCCTTCAGTTTGTCCTGTGCCGCCAGGATCTGCTTGCGGATGATCACGACAGGTGACGTCGCATCCGCCTCTTTCATGACCCGCGCCAGCACCGCATCCTGGGGGTTTTCGACGGCGGGCAAGGGTTTCCCCTTGCCGGGCAGATCATCAAACTCACCGCGCTTTGTGGCGGCACCGACAATTTGATCAATGAGCGAGTCGAGTGGATGGGTCATCGGTCATACGTAATCGCATTGCGCCCAAAAGAAAACGCCGCCCCAACCGGGACGGCGTCAAATTCGTAGGGTGGGTGAAACCCACGCGGCGTGGTCTTAGAAGCCCAAACCAGCGTACTTGTTCTTGAACTTGGACTGGTGGCGGCACACGCTTGATGGATGCCGGCGGCCGCGTGTCCAAGTTCAAGAG
>JBCBHE010000021.1:0-68660 GCA_038526085.1 Pseudomonadota bacterium
AGCGCGATCCCGTGCACTGCCACCCTACCCCGCGCCGCAGCGCGCTTTTCAACAAGCCACCCCAAGCTGCGCAGCTTCGCCATCTCGCGTTTGACGGTTCGGGTATCAACGGCCCAAAGCTTCGCAATTTCGGTCTGCCCCATCGATAGCTCATCGCGTTGCCAATTGTAGCGTGTGGTGATCAAAGCCATCAGCCGCATGATCAAGCGTTGCCGATGCTTGTCTTGCTGCAATCCAAACGCCAACAATGCGGAGAGTATATCGTATTTCTTCGTCGCGGCGTCTCGCCCGACGGGTTTCGTGACCAGCACGTGGGTCTCCTGCTGCCTGACCTTTTGGTCCATACCTCTGCCGGGGTCTTTGCTGCCCCTTTGACTGGTCAGGCGCTGTTTGCCAACGCTGATCCGCCATTGATGGGTATTTGCGTCCGCGTCGCCGATTCTGTCAAGGGAATTGTCGCGAGATGGATAGTGCGTTGGATTAACTCTATCCCAATCTATCTGAAAGATATGGTTTATTGGTAATAGGGGACATCTTAGGTGTCACCCTAAGACGGACTTTTGTCACCTCATTGCCCGGCCGTGCGCACGGGTTGTCCCCTTAAAACGGCAAGCCAGACTCTAAATATGCCTGACTTGTCTCTGATCACCCCGATTCGTCCCAATCACACCGATTCCTTTGGAATATTTAGATCCGTTCGTTCCATTAAAAATGAATTTCCCAAAACCGCAAATTCAGCGTAAATACGAAGCAGGCAGAAATTTACGTCCGAAAAGAGGCAGAGCATGTACACCCATTCCGACCTGGCCGATCTCCAAGCCAAGTCACTTAAGCTGCAAAGCTGGATCCGGCAGCAGACCTTTTCACCTGAGCTGGAAAAGACCCTGCGGCGCTTCTCATCCTGGGAAGTGTCTGAGCTGATCTTCAAAATCAACCAGTCGACCTTCCGTGGCCGCCTTGCCGCCGAACCCGATCTTCCCGGCGGGGAAGTAGAGCCAGACGGCCGGCAGCGTTGGTTCAGTCTGGAGGAGATCAACGAACTCCGCCGTCGGATGAAGATAAACCGCAAATCACTCATGCCGCATCGCCCCAGCAACAAGCGCGCCTTCCGCGTGGCCATTGCCAATTTCAAAGGCGGTGCTGGCAAGTCCACGGTGGCGCTGCACCTTTCGCATGCTGCCGCCCTCGATGGCTACCGCGTGCTTGTGGTGGATTTTGACCCGCAAGCGACCCTGTCCCACTCCATGGGCCTCAACGACGTCTCAGAGGATCACACCGTCTGGGGCATCATGGCGCGTGATTTGGTGCGCGAAACGGATCGGATGAACTCTAGCTTGCAAGGCGCCGAAAGCGGCACCGCCCTGCCCCAGCGCAAAATCCCAGCCAGCATCCGCGACATGGGACTGGACGCGCTCCGCGCTGCCGACTTCATTAAGCCGACGGCTTGGCCGACGATCGACATCATTCCAAGCTGTGCCAATGCAGCGTTTGTTGAGTTCGCGAGCGCCCAGTACCGCCACCTAAACCCTGAATGGACGTTCTTTGCGGCTGTCTCGCGTTACCTCGACAGTATCCCGGATGACGCCTACGACCTCATCATGTTCGATTGCCCACCTGCGATCGGGTATCAGTCGATGAATGCCGTTTTCGCAGCGGATATGCTCTACGTTCCGTCAGGCCCCGGCTACTGGGAATATGATTCCACGACGTCTTTCATTGGTCAGCTCTCGGAAGCGCTGGAAGACCTTGCACACGGTTTTGGCGCCAAGCTTCCCGCGGGGAAGACATCGCTGCCCAAGGCGTTCACTGACATTAAGTTCCTGATGACCCGCTACGAGCCTGGAAATGAATTGCACCGTGCGATGTACGAAGCCTTCCGCAAGGTCTTTGGGGAACACTTAGCCGAACACCCGGTGGAGATGACGCGAGCGGTGGAGCAATCCGGGCGCTTTTTGTCCTCCGTCTATGAAATCGACTACCGCGAGATGACACGCGAAACCTGGCGGCGCGCACGTGACACCTTTGATCGCGCGTATGCTGAGTTCAAAGGCAACGTCATCACCGCCTGGGATCAGCTGGAGGATACAGCATGAGTAAGAAGCGCCGCGTTTTTGATATTGACCTGCCGGAGGACGAACCGGCCCGTGAGACCAAGTCTGCGGTGGAGACCTTCCCCGCGGGGAAGGTTTCAAATAATGAAACCAAACGCCGTGGGCCGATGGCGGCGGCGATCACAGAAACGGCAGAAAGCGTGAAAGATCGCGGGGCGGTTGAGGCTAAGATCCGCCAAGAGAACGATGCGCTTGCGCATGAACATGTTCGTCTCAAGCGTCTCGGGTTGATCACGGATCTGATCCCGCTCAACGACATTGTCATACATAAGCTCAGCCGGGATCGGACGCAAAAACCGGACTTTGAGCTGCGAGAACTGAAAACATCTATCGAATCCATCGGTCTCTCCAACCCGATCAGGGTGGAGCCTCGGGACGATGGCAAATATGAGCTCATCCAAGGGTTTCGCCGCCTGGCCGCCTTTAAGGAATTGCGCGACGACCACCCAGACGATGACACATTCAAAACTATCCCCGCCGCGATCTTCGCAAGGGGCGAAACGCTTGAGACACTTTACCGTCGGATGGTTGATGAAAACCTCGTGCGGAAGGACATTTCCTATGCGGAAATGGCAAAGCTGGCGATTACCTATGCGGACGATCCTGACACAGAAGAGACCGATGCCGAAAAGGCCGTTGGTGTGCTCTTCAAATCCGCAAGTTACCAGAAGCGGAGCTACATCCGGTCATTCATTAAGTTCGTGGACCTGCTGTGGAAAGATCTTGAGTTTGCCGAGGAGATCCCACGTTCATTGGGCTTGGCAATTTCCCATGCGGTGGAAGAAATCCCTGGAACAGTCAGTGCAATCCAGTCGGAGCTGAAGGACTGGGACAACCGCAGTGTGGCTGATGAGCTTGAGGTCTTGCGCCGGGTTGTGGGTGGTGAAGAGGCAGAAGAGCGTGCAGCGAAGCGCAAGTCAGCGAAACCTGGGGTGGCGGTGCCTGTGCCGTCTGTCGCGTCGAAGGCCAAGACCTCATTCCAGATGCGCCGTCGTCAAGGCCAAGCGAAATGCGTCGCTGGGGCAGGGCGGTTGGAGATCCGGATGGATCGGGATTTCTCTGCCATCGATCGGCGCAAGCTTGAGATGGCGGTGCAGTCGCTTCTCGATCACCTCGACTAGTTTCAAATAATGAAACCTTCCCCGCGGGGAAGGTATTCTTTTTCAGGAGAGTCTCATGGATACGATCTTCGCACCAGAGCCGACCAAAACAGTACCTGTCATAGGTGTTAGTGCCGACTATCCGATCCGCCGCATCTTCTGCGTCGGGCGCAATTACGTCGCCCATGCCGCAGAGATGGGTGGCGAAGTGGATCGTGAAGCCCCCTGGTATTTCACAAAAACCCCGTATTCCGTCACGGCTAGCGGCGCCACGGTTCCTTACGCATTGGGCACTCAGCACCTGCATTACGAGATGGAGCTGGTGGTCGCCTTAGGCGCGGACATCTTAGAGGGCACGTCTTCAGATGCGGCCCGCACCGTCTATGGCTACGGATGCGGTTTGGATATGACTCGTCGCGACTTGCAACAGATAGGGAAAGACAACCGTCTTCCGTGGGATTTCGGCAAGGACTTTGAGCATGGCGCCATCCTCGCGCCACTGACACCTGCGGCCACTTTTGGGGCAGTTGGCGAACAGCCCATCCAACTGCAACGGAACGGCGAACTGAAGCAGGACGCGACCCTCGCTGACATGGTTTGTTCGGTACCAGAGGTGATCAGCCACTTGTCCCACTTCTACCACCTGGGCCCTGGCGACATCATCATGACCGGAACGCCCGCAGGCGTCGGCCCCGTGTCGTCGGGTGATCGCCTTGTGGGCACCATTGCCGGGCTTGAACCGGTGGGACTGACTATCGCGTGACAGCGAACCATCATTCCCGTGCTTGATTAATGCATCCATTAATGTATACGTAAAGATGTCGCACGCTTGCTTTGCGGTTCGACACAGCTAAGCTTCTAATGCGGTATCGGGCAGGAGGGCCCGATAGGAGGAACGTTAAGAGGAGATCCATCCAGACTTTAGGGTTGCTTTTGGTAAAGTAATCATACCAATTTGAGCTAGATCAAAGAATCTGCCGTGCGGAATTGGTGATCTCTTTCCCGCACATGCTTCACGATCATCGGCCGTCTTGGCCACCATGGGAGGAAAATATGAAGACGAAACTGACAATTGCGGCGCTGAGCGCCACGATGTTGTCCACGGCTGCTTACGCACAAGACACCATCGAAATGACATCGGCCTTCGGGTCGAACCTGCCAATTCTTGGCACGGCGGCGCTCGACTTTGTCGACAAAATCAACGGTATCTCCAGCGACGTCCAGTTCGAACATTTCGATCCGAACAAGCTGGTTCCAACGCTGGAAGCCCTCGATGCAGTCTCGAACGGGTCTGTCGATGCGGCCTACGCGACCTCGGGCTACTGGCAGGGTAAGATCACATCTGCATCGCTGTTTGCAGCTGTGCCGTTCGGCCCCGAGGCTGGTGAGTTCATGGGCTGGATCCTCTACGATGACGGGATGGAGCTGTGGCAGGGCATGTATGACCAGGCCGGCTATGACGTGAAGGTCATGCCCTGCGGCATCATCGCGCCTGAAACATCAGGCTGGTTCAAGAATGAAATCAACGGCGTTGAAGACCTCGAAGGTCTGAACATGCGCTTCTTCGGCCTGGGTGCGGAAGTCATGCAGCGCTTGGGCGTGTCCACATCGCTGCTGGCGGCTGGCGACATTTTCCCAGCACTGGAGCGTGGCGCGATTGACGCGACAGAGTTCTCGATGCCGCGCATCGATGATCGTCTCGGCTTCCACAAGATCGCCTCCTTCAACTACTTCCCAGGCTGGCACCAGCCATCGACGTTGTTTGAGCTGATCATCAACATCGACGTCTGGGATGACTTGTCAGAGGTTGCGCAGAAGCAGATCGAAGTTGCATGTCTTGCTAACGTGACAACCAACCTCGCGGAAGGTGAAGCCACCAACTACGCCGCTATGGTCAACAACACCGAAAACAACGGTGTGACCATCAAGCAGTGGCCACCAGAAATGCTGGAGCTGTTCGAAACCACGTGGAACGAAGTGGCGGCAGAACTGGCTGAAGAAGACGAATACTTCGCAAAGGTCTGGGCAGACCTGACTGAGTATCGCGAAGGCTATGCCATCTGGTCCGACAACATCTACCTGCCACGCCCACGCTAAGGCTGGCTGACAATGCGAAACGCAACGGCGGCATCAGCTTTGGTGCCGCCGTTGTCACACGAGGGAAGGGGCAGGGTGAATGAGCGACTCCACCGAAACACTGAGCGTTGAAGCAGTCCTTGCGATCACAGATCCGGGCGAAGTCAACCGAGACAGCCATACCAAGGTCGACCGGTTTGTGATCAACGTTGGCAATGTGGTGGCCTGGGCCTTTCCGCTGCTCATGGTGGCTATCGTCTCGCAGGTCATTCTGCGGGCCAGCGGGTACAACCAAGCCTGGCTCGATGACTTGCAATGGTGGATCTACGGGTTTGCCATGTTGACGGCGTTTGGCTACGCAATCGTCACGGTCAGCCATGTGCGGGTGGATATCTTTCACCAGTACTACAACCCTGAACGCAAGGCGCGGATTGAGGCGTTCGCTCTTGGTTGGCTCCTTATTCCCTTCTTGGCTATGATGACCGACGTTATGTTCCACTACGCGGTCGCATCCATCGAATCCGGCGAGGGTTCGAGCAGCCCAAATGGCTTACATAGGCTCTATATTCTAAAAACAGCGATGCCATTTCTGTTCGTGCTGGCACTGATGGCGTCCTATTCAGGCGTCCGCAAAAACATGGCCATCTTCACAAGCGTGGACTGGCCCCGGACCCTGATTTGGGTTTTCCCGAGCGCCGTGTTCGTCCTGTGGCGCACACTTCATTACCTCGCATATTGGGCCGTCGCCCTGACAGATAGCGAGACCGCGACACGTCGGATCACCCGCGAGTACGCGATGTTTGAATACCTGCATATCGCGGCATTTGTGGCGGTTATCGTCGTGATCATCGCGGGCCTTGCGATGGGTCGCAAAAAGGACGCCACCTGATGCAACTGCTCTCCATGATTTCTTTTCTGGACCTGAATCAGTGGATGGTCCTGGCCATGTTTGGCACCTTCATTGTCATGCTCTTCCGGGGCATTCCGGTGGCTTATGCCCTTGTTGGTGTCTCATTAGTATTCATTATCATCGGGCAGTTCATCCTTGATCCGTTCGAAGACGCGATTAATCAGTATATCCCTTACGACGACACGCGGATCGAGTATCGCAAGCTCTTTGCCAATTCGGGCCGCTTCTTCGGTGGCACCATTCAAAACCCGGTCCTCGTGGCCCTGCCGATGTTCATTTTCATGGGCCTGATGCTGGACCAGTCCGGCGTTGCGCAGCGGATGATGCGGTCAATGCAGGTGCTCTTCGGTGCGCTACGCGGCGGCTTGGCCCTATCGGTTATGCTCATCGGGATCATCCTTGCGGCTTCGACCGGCGTGATCGGGGCCTCAGTTGTGCTGCTGGGTGTGATGGGTCTGCCGACAATGATGAAGCAGGACTATTCCAAACCTATCGCCACGGGCACCATTGCCGCGTCCGGGACCTTGGGCATTCTCATCCCGCCATCGATCATGCTGGTGATCATGTCAGATCAGCTGGCGATTTCACTGGGTGACCTCTTTATGGGTGCGCTGTTCCCGGGTCTTCTGCTTGGTGGGCTCTATATCGCGTTTCTGATCATCTATGGCCTCGTCCGGCCTGACGCGATGCCATTACCAGCGGACAGAGAGCCGGTGACAATGAAGATCGTCATCGAAGTCGCGCTTTCGGTTGTTCCACCGCTTTTGCTGATTTTGCTCGTACTCGGGTCGATTTTTTGGGGCATTGCAACGCCAACAGAGGCCTCTGGTCTTGGCGCGGCGGGTGCGATGTTGCTGGCCGTCTTCAATCGCAAACTGACAGGCCGCACGTTCCTTGATGTGATGCGCCAGACGTTGAACACCTCTGGCTACATCGTCGGGATTTTTATCGCCGCGAACTTCTTTGCCTATGTGCTCAGGCTCTATGGCGGTGATGAGATCATTGAGAACCTGATCCTTGGATCGTCTGACAACCCGTACATGGTTGTGATCTTCATCCTTCTGCTGATCTTCGCCTTGGGCTTCCTGCTCGATTGGATTGAAATCACGTTGATCATCATGCCGTTGATGCTGCCAGTGATCCTGTCGCTTGGACTTGAGATCAACGGCTTTGGCGTCATCGATAGCCCAGAGGTCGTTTGGTTCGCCATCCTTGTGGCGGTAACCTTGCAGACGTCGTTCCTAACGCCCCCTGTCGGTTTTGCCTTGTTCTACCTCAAGGGTGTCTGCCCGCCGGGCGTGAACCTGGGCCACATCTATCGCGGGGTGATCCCTTTCGTCTTGCTCCAGCTGACGGGTCTGTTCATCGTGTTTGAGTTCCCGGCCTTGGTCACGTGGTTGCCGGCGGTGGCCTATGGCAACTGATCCAGTCAGACCGCTTGGGTTAGACCCTGGTTTGTGTCTGATTGGCGGTGCCTGGGTGCCACCACAAGAGGGGCAGCTGCTCGACCTTCTTAACCCCTCTGACGGGTCCAGTCTTTGTCAGATCGCGCGCGGTGGGGCAGGGGACGTGGATGCGGCTGTAAGCGCCGCTGAGCGCGCCTTAGAGGGCCCTTGGGGCCGTGCAACCGCTGCAGAGCGGGGTCGGGTGCTGGCGGGCATCGGTGCGCTGGTACAGCAGAACGCCGAAGAGCTGGCGTTTCTAGAGTCTATTGACGTGGGAAAGCCGCTGAAGCAGGCGCAGGCCGATGTGTCGGCACTGGCCCGGTATATGGAATTTTATGGCGGTGCAGCGGATAAGTTGCATGGGCAGACCATCCCGTACCTGGATGGCTACACGGTTTACACCTTGCGTGAACCACATGGCGTGACCGGGCATATCATCCCGTGGAATTATCCAATGCAGATCATCGGGCGCTCTGTCGGTGCGGCATTGGCGATGGGGAATGCATGCGTGCTGAAACCTGCGGAGGAGGCGTGTTTGACCGCCTTGGCCTTTGCGGAGCTGGCACGGAAGGCGGGACTGCCAGAGGGTGCGTTGAACGTGGTGCCCGGGTTGGGCGCTGAGGCCGGGGCCGCCCTGGCCGGGCATCGCGGGGTGCATCACGTGTCGTTCACGGGGTCCGTCGGCGTCGGCAAGCTGGTGCAAGAGGCCGCTGCGCGGAACATTGTGCCGGTGACGCTGGAGCTTGGTGGCAAGTCCCCACAGGTGGTGTTTGAGGATGCTGACCTGAAGGCTGCGCTGCCGTTTCTGGTGAACGCGGGAATCCAGAACGCGGGCCAAACCTGTTCGGCGTCGTCCCGCATTTTGGCTCATGTCAGTGTCTATGACCGCGTGGTTGATATGATGGCAGGCCGCTATGCGGCGTTGCGCGCGGGGCCGGCGTTGGATGGCTTTGACGTCGGGCCATTGGTATCCCTGCGTCAAAAGGAGATCGTCGAAGGCATGGTGGCCCTGGGTGGGGATTTGGATCTTGCCGCCCGCGGCGAGATTATCGCGGATGCACCGCCCGGCGGAAGTTATGTCGCACCAACGTTGTTTGCGGGTGTTCCACCGGATCATACGTTGGCACGCGATGAGATCTTTGGCCCTGTGCAGGTGATCATCCCGTTTACGGACGAGGCGGAGGCCGTGGCGATTGCCAACGGTACAGATTTTGGTCTCGTCGCCTCTGTCTGGACCCGCGATGGCGCGCGGCAAATGCGGATGGCGCAGCGGTTGCGAGCGGGTCAGGTTTTCATCAACAATTATGGAGCCGGTGGCGGTGTGGAGCTGCCGTTTGGCGGCACCGGCCTGTCTGGGCATGGGCGCGAGAAGGGGTTCGAGGCTTTGTACGGATTTTCAACCGTGAAAACGGTGGCGGCGTATCATGGGTGATCGGCTGAAGGACAAGGTAGCGATTGTGACGGGCGGCGCGTCGGGCTTTGGTGCAGGGATCGTGGCGAAGTTCTTGGATGAGGGCGCCAAGGTGATGATCGCGGACTTGCATATCGATGGCGCTGAAACAGAGGCGGCGCGCTGCGATGTGTCTCAAGATGCCGACGTGCAATCCTTGATCGCAACGACCCAGAGGACCTTTGGTAGGGTCGATATCCTTGTCAACAACGCCGGCACAACACACTTGCCAACGCCGATGGAGGACGTCACCGAAAGCGATTTTGACAAGGTCTTTGCGGTGAATTGTAAGTCCGTCTATCTCACCGCAAAACACGCTGTTCCGGTAATGAAAGGACAGGGGGCTGGGGTGATCCTGAACGTGGCCTCGACCGCTGGGGTCTCACCACGACCTCGGCTGAATTGGTACAATGCCTCTAAGGGTTGGATGAATACCGCGACAAAGGCGATGGCAGTCGAATTGGCGTCGGAGGGTATCCGGGTGAATGCGATCAACCCGGTGGCGGGAGACACGCCCTTGCTGAAGAGTTTTATGGGTGAAGATACGCCTGAGATGCGGGCGAAGTTCCTGTCGACCATTCCAGTCGGGCGGTTTTCGACGCCGGAGGACATAGGCAATGCCGCCTGCTATTTGTGCTCAGACGAGGCGAGCATGGTGACCGGTGTTTGTATGGAGGTTGACGGCGGGCGTTGCATCTAGCGTCACATGACCGTCATGCACGGCGGCTAGCCTGCCTCCTATGACACCTCCAGTTGATGTTCTGCCTTATGCAGCCAGCCGCCACGCCGCACCGCCATCACGTCTTGGGCAACGCTATGCCGCAGATGTTTTTTTGCCGGAGCCCGGCAATACGGTAGTTTGTCATTTGGATATGGTTGATCCGACGCATGTTGCGGTTTTGGCGGCGCGCAACGCGATGCGCGCGTTGAATGGAACCCAATCGTTTCTTTTTACCCCTGTACAGAGTATCCACATGACCCTTTTTGAAGGGGTGATTGAGACGCGCCGCACCCCTGACGCTTGGCCAAAGGACATGTCCCAGGATACCCCGGTGAGCGTCGTGACCGAGGCATTGTTGCCGCGCTTGGCGGCCTTTCAGCCCCTCGAGCCGTTTTCGGTGCGTGTGGTTGGGCTGCGCCCTACCGGCCTGATGCTGGAAGGGGCAACTGCCAAAGACGCCACCGTCATGCGGGCGTGGCGTGATGCGCTGACGGAGCCTTTTGGTTACCGGCACACCGCTCACGACGACTATCGCTTTCACATGACGTTTGCCTATCCGGTTCAATGGATTGAGGATAAGCATGTACCGCTGTGGGAAGCGGCATTTGCCGAAATCCTGTCGGACTTACAGCGCGATGCACCGGTGATCCCCCTGCGCCCGCCCGCTTTTTGCCGTTTCAACGACATGACCCGCTTTGAAGAGCTAATGGTGCTGCGCTAGCTCAGTTTCGCCTTCAAGGGTCCACCAATCACGATACCTACCAGCATGGCCGGTACAAACGCCAAGGTGCCTGGCGCCATCAGAGGTAGCGCGGTCCAGGCCGGACCAGGACAGAAGCCACCGATGCCCCAACCGATCCCAAAGAGGGCCGCGCCTGTCAGGAGCGGGCGGTCGATTGCCGTGCTCTTGGGGATGTCGAAGTCTGCCATGACAAGGGGTGCTGGCCGCTTCCAGACGAGGCGGTAGCCGATGTAGGCTGTTACACTTGCACCGCCCATCACGAAGGCGAGTGAGGGATCCCAGTTGCCGGCCACGTCAAGGAAGTTCAAGACCTTTGCAGGGTCCGACATGCCTGAAATGACCAATCCGACGCCAAAGATGAGACCGCAAAGAAAGCCAAGAATGATCCGCATGGTTTAAACTCCGATCACGTGACGCAGGACGTAGACGGTGATCCCCGCCGTTGCCATGAAGGTGAGCACCGCGGCGAGAGACCGGGGCGAAAGCCGTGCGAGGCCACAGACGCCATGACCCGATGTACAACCTGAGCCCATTGCGGTGCCGACACCAACGATGAGGCCGGCCGCGACCATGCCAAGCAAATTGCTTGGGACGGTTTGCGTGACGGTCTGGCCGATGCCTTGCATCAGCAAGGGTGCAGCGATGAGCCCCAGTACGAAGGCCACCCGCCACGCCCAATCTTGGGTCGTTGTCTGCCCTGATGTCAGTCGGCTGAGCGCGCCACTGGTGATCCCGACAATGCCGGCGATCCGACCAAAGGCGAGCATGACCAACACGGCGGATAGTCCGATCAAAACACCGCCAAACAAAGACGCCCATGGCGTGAATTCAGTCTCTACTATTGGGCCCATAGGGTGAGTGCCTTCTGACGTTATTTGTGACCGTGCGGTATAAGGGCTCGATTGCGAAACCGACACATGAAAATCATAACGTTGCACCGAATTTGTCATAGTTGTGATCTAGCCTTGCCACCACGCGGCCTCCTATGGTTCGGTCGCATAAAAATAAAGGCAGAACAGGCAGTGTTCGATCGGATCTATCCCCAACGCCCACTGTGGGCGTTTAAGGGCGTTGCGCGTCGCGGAACGTCTGTGGCGGTTATGATCCTTTTCGGCTGGACCGAAATTGCTCGCGCGCAGGACCTGTCATGGAACCTCACCAGTAACGGCAATTGGAACACGACGGATCCGAACTGGATCGAAGATGGGGTGGTTGCGCCGCTTGCGTTTACGAACGGCGCAAGCGTCACGTTTGAAGAGGTGGGCGGCTTTACGGTGACCATCGACGATGGAAGCGTACAAGTCTCAGACATCACCTTTGTCGAAGACGGATATGCGATTGCGCAATCGAGCGGTGGCGCGCCCTTTGCCATTGAGCCGACAGGGGGTGCTTTTGCCCTGACGCTCAATGCGGGTGTCACAGCGACGGTTACCGCCCCGTTCACTGGTACAGACCCAATCACGGTTGTGGGCACGCCGACATCAACTTTGGCCCTGTCCGGTGACAGCAGCGGCGCGACGGGCGAGTTGGATATCACCGGTGGAACGGTCACGCTCAGTGGTGATTATGGCGGTGCCGTCACTAACAGTGGTGAAAGCCTGACAAACACCGCAACGATTAGCGGTCTTGTCACCAATAACGCTGATCTGACGGCGGCGGGGACCTTCAGCAGTGGGATTACCAATGCGGCTGGAACGGTGACAGTGACCGCGGACAGTACTGGCAACATAACGAACACTGGGGGTGATCTGACAGTCAACCTTGGGCAAACGTTGACTGGCGACGTCACGAATGCCGACGCGGCGCCCGACACGGTAGTCGACGGCAGCGTTGTGGGTAACCTGACGGTGTTCGACGGGACCGTCGACAACAATGGCACTGTGACCGGCAACACCGATGTGTCTGGTGGTGCGCTGACAAACGATGGGACGCTTGATGGGGCGTTGATTGTGACCGGCGGCACGGTGGACAACACCGCAAGCGTCGTCGGCAATGTCACCGTGAATGGCGGGACGGTCACGAACTCCGGGTCTTTGGGTGGCACGGTTGTAATTGCCCAGACCGGCGTTCCGGCAGCTGCTTTGAACGATACGGGTGGCACGATCGCCGGCTTGGTGACCAATACGGATGGCACGATCACGGCTGATGGCACCACGTTCACGTCTGGGCTGCAGCAGGATGGCGGTACCACGACGGCAACAGGCACGGATTTTGGAACCGGCGCCACGGTTGCAGGCGGTGCGCTCGCGATCGACGGGGCCATGGCAGCGACGTCGACTGGCGATGTGGCTTTGACCGGCGGCGATCTGACGGTTGCGGCCGGGCAAACGTTGACCGGGGCTGTCACAAGTTCCGATGCTGCGTCTGAGACCGTGATCGATGGTACGGTGACGGGCGACCTGACAGTGAGCGACGGGACCGTCGACAACAATGGCACGGTCACTGGCAATGCAGATGTGTCGGGCGGAGCGCTGACAAACGATGGGACGCTTGACGGTGCCCTTACCCAGTTGGATGGTGATGTGACGAACACCGGTGATGTGACTGGCAACACGATAATAAATAGCGGGACGTTTACCAATTCTGGCGGCTTGGGCGGGACACTGGTCTTGGATCAAACCGGGGCTGTTCCCGTCGAACTGAATGATACTGGCGGCGTGATTGCTGGGCTGACGACAAATGTCGATGGCAGTATCACGGCTGACGGCACCACGTTTGCGGGCGGGTTGCGGCAGGTTGACGGTAACACGGAGGTGACTGGCACCGATTTCGGCACCGGGTTGAACGTGGACGGCGGGAGCGTGACGATTTTCGGCTCCGCGCCAGCCACCAGTTCGGGCGATGCCACGCTGTCTGGCGGCGACTTGGTTGTTGGTGTGGACCAGACGTTTGCGGGTGACATTGTGATCGATGACCTCGATTCAGGCCTGCGCAATATTGGCACGATTGTTGGGGACGTCACTGTCAACGACGGTGTTTTCAATCATGAAGCGGTTGTGGTCGGTAATGTGATCGTCAACGATAGAAACTTCTTCAGCGAAGGCGGGCGTGTGACAGGGACCGTCACGCAGTCGGGTGGGATCAGCCGGTTCCGGCAAAGCCAAGTAGATGGTGGGTTGATCATTTCAGATGGCACGTCCAGCATTCGCGAGGACAGCACGCTGGACATCACAAACACAGGCGGTCGTGTTGATGTAGCGAGCGGGCAAACCCTGACAGGGAACATTGTTCAAACCGACGGACGGACGGATTTGAGTGGTGTTGTCGATGGGACGTTGACGGCGAGCGGCGGTCGCGTCGACCACGGAGTCGGCGCAGACATTACGGGGCTAACGACGCTGCAAGGGGGCGTCGAGTTTAACGCGGACGGTGGCACATTTACCGGTGGATTGCGCGTTGAGGATGCCGATTTGACTTTGACCGGACCACTGGTCGGTGATCTTGAAAACGCTGGCGAGGCGCTGTCCTTTGGCGATGGGGTCATTTTGGATGGCGACGTCTTGAATAGTGCTGGCACGTTGGATTTGGGCGCTTTGGTGACTGGCACGCTGACGGTCGATGACGGCGCTGTCACAACGACGCCCACTGCAACGATCCAAGGTGCGACGACCGTCAATGGTGGGACGTTGACTGCCGATGGCAGTACCTTCGACGGGGGGATCACCGTTGCTGGCGGCGATGTTGCGATCACAGAAGTGGGCACCATCAATGGCATGGCGATCAGTGACGGGACACTTGTGGTGGAAGGGACCACGCCGTTGACCACCGACTTAGATGTGTCTGGTGGTGATACGACCCTGACGAGCGATATGGTGGGATCAGTCACGCAAAGTGGTGGGACGGTCACCCGATCCGGACAGTTGGATGGGACCGTCGATTTGAGCGATGGGACGTTCACAAATGCCGATGGTTCCATTTCGGGCGCCACGACGGTTACTGGTGGCACCCTGGTTGCAGATGGCGGCGACTTTGCTGAAACGGTTACAAGCCAGGGCGGCACGGTTCGGATTACAGGAGAGTCCACGGGCAGTATTGCGAACGTGTCTGGTGAGGTGATCGCCGAAACCGGTGGGACGCTTGATGGATCTATTACCAATCAAGGGACCGTAACTGGTGCTGGTGGCAGCATTACGGGTGATTTGACAAACACCGGTACAGTCGATGTGACCGGCGGCGATTTGACTGTGGGTGACCTGACCTCGACAGGGAGTGTGACCGTTTCGAACGGTCATGCGTTGGGTTTTGACACTGCAGAGATTGGCGGCGGAACCCTGGCGGTCACGAACGGGACGTTAGATGGCGACGTGACAGTTGCCGCTGGTGTCGATTTAACGGCGTCTAACATGACGGTCACCGGTGATTTCGCGACAATGACGGATCTGGTCAGCAATGGTGCGCTGAGCATCGGAGGTGACTTTGTAATGGACGACAGCGATCTGACCATTGCAACCGGTCGTGCAGAGATCGGCGGCGATGTGACCTTTGCAGATGATGTGTTTGTGACGCTTGTGGATGGCACCGGATTGTCTGGGGCGACGATTACTAACGCGGGCCAGATGGCCGCCACCGGGACTGTCGCTTTCGCGGGCGACTTCACCAATTCTGGCACTCTGACAGCAACCGGCGCGCAAAGCTTCGATGGCCCGTTTACGAACACTGGTACGTTGACCGCCACGGGCGATTTGTCCTTCAGTGGCCTTTTCACAAATAGTGGCGTCTTTGGTGCGGAAGGGTCGCTCACCTTTGGGGGCGGGCTGCAAAACACCAGCGGCATCACGACCGTGAACAACGACCCAACCGACACGATCACAATTGGGGGTGCCGGACTGAGCGGGGGTGGCACCCTGCAGTTTGATGTCGATTTATCGAACGAAGTGGGTGTGGCTGATCAGGTCACAATGGCACCAGGTGCCTTCATTACAGGCGATGTGACGCTGAACTTTAATGTCCTTGGCAGTGGCGCGCAGCAGCCCGTCGACCTTGTTTTAATTGACGTCGCTGCTGGTGACCCCGGCAACTTTAACATTGCCGCTGATGAGATTATCGACCCATCCGGCATTCTGACCTACAGCGTCACCCGCAATGCGGCAGGCGACGTTGTGATTGAGGATGCGCTGACGCCCGCGATTGCGGGTTTGGCCGGAAACATCGTGCTGACCCAATCGCTGATTGGTTCGGTAGTGAACCGTCCGTCGAGCCCGTTTGTGACCAGTCTTGCCTATGAGGATGATAACCCATGCGGCTCAGGCATGTGGGCGCGGACGATTGGCGGTGGTGCGACATCTGCAGGTGAGGTGTCGGAGTTCGGTTTGGAAGGCGGTGCATTTGATGGGCGCATCTCGGCCACCTTTGCTGGCGTCCAGTTGGGTGCCGACTTTGCGTGCTTTAACGGCGTCTACAACGGCTGGGACTTGGCCGTTGGCTCGATCGGTGGTGTGAACATCGGGCAGACCAGCCAGCCTGTGTTTGCGATTGATCTTGAGCAAGCGGACAACCTGTCGGATCGGCAGACCAGCACGACAACCGTTGACTTTACGCAGTTCTATAGCGGAGTGTATGCGACCGCTGTGCGTGGGCCTTGGGCCGTCGATTTGCAGTATCGGTTTGAGATGACCGACTTTACCGCGACCAATGAGGGTGCGGATGGTTTGCCGGGGCTTGGCCTTGATGACACCGCCTTCGATAGTTTTGCAACGACGCTGAGTGGGGCAGCGAGTTACGTCTATAATGTGCCTGACACGAACATTGCCCTCGTCCCGACCGCTGGCTTCGCCTTTACTCAGGTCAGTACTGACGAGATCAACTTTGAAAGTCGCGGCATCGTGCGCATTGACGACTTTGATAGCCGGATTGGGTTCATTGGTGGTACGCTTGCGATATCCAACTTCGGCGACGATGGCGTGTCGGCGTACCAAGAATTTGTGTCGGCCACCATTTACAATGATTTTGCTGATGGTCCGACATCTACCTTTTCACCCGTTGACGAAAGCGGCGATCGCCGGTTGCGGACGGAGAACTTAGGGCTCTACAGCGAGCTGAGCGTTGGTGTGAACTACGTCAAGGTGCTGCAACCCGGAGAATTTGGCGCCGTCAAACAGCTGTCCGCCAATGCACGCGCTGATCTGAGGATCAGTGAAAGACTCAAAAGCTGGGGCATCACTGCCCAAGCCCGATATCAGTTCTAAGGATTAAAATGACCCCTGCAGACCCCTTTATGAAGGTTGATTTCGCGTTCGAAAGCTTCGGCGCGACTGATATTGGGCTCCGCCGTAAATACAACGAAGACCGCTTTGCCATGTTGCCGGAGCATGGTGTTTGGCTTGTCGCCGATGGGATGGGGGGGCACGCTGGCGGCGACTATGCGAGCCAAGCCGTGATCGATGACTTACCAAGTTTTGAAGGCGCTTTGACCCTTGGAGATTTGGAAAACCGGTTTCACGATGGGTTGGCTGAGGCGCATGTCCGAATGCTGCGGGTCGCGAAGGCGCTGAGCATGGATGCGATCGCCACGACCGTGGTTGGGTTGCTGATTTATCAGGATGAATTTGCATCAATTTGGTCGGGCGACAGCCGCCTTTACCAGATGCGCGACGGGTCCCTGAAGCCGGTCACGCGCGACCATTCCGAAGCACGAGAGTTGGTGGATGCGGGTGTCTTGACCCCGGAGCAGGCGCGCACCTGGCATCGCCGCAATATCGTGACACGCGCCCTTGGGGTTTATGACCATCTAAGCGCAGAGACTGCCTATGGGGAGGTTGCGGCTGGCGATACCTTCTTGCTGTGTACCGATGGACTGACCGAACATGTCACGGATCAAGAACTTGAAGCGATCCTGAAGGAGGCCGACAGCGCGCAGGCGGCCGTTGAGAAGATGATCAGCAAGACGCTCGACCGGGGTGCGGTCGACAACGTCACGGCGATTGTCGTGCGGGTGCAGTCATGACACAGGTTGACCCACCTATGGGGGCTGGTGCTTTGGAAAGCACGGTGCCGCTTGGGACGGTCATCAACAACAACTACAAGATCATGGAGCTACTGAGCATTGGTGGCATGGGTGAGGTGTTCTTGGGCGAGAACACGTTCACGGGCGACCCTGTGGCGATTAAGATCGTGCTGCGCGAGCTAGCCCAAGATGAGAACATTACCCAGTTATTCCGAAAAGAAGCTCGCGTGCTTTGCGGTTTGTCGGACCCAGCGGTCGTTCGGTACTTCAACTTTGTTCGTGATGAAAACCTCGACCGGTATTGCCTGATCATGGAGTTTGTCGACGGCATGGTGCTGTCCGATCATGTGCTCAAGGTCGCGCCACTGGATGTTGAAACGGCGTTGGTTTTGCTGCGCCGCTTGGCGGTTGGGCTGGCCCAGGTCCACGCGATGGGTGTTGTGCACCGCGACCTGTCGCCCGACAACGTAATCCTCCGCGACAATGCGATTGATGAGGCGGTGCTCATCGATTTTGGCATCGCAAAATCGACGGAGCTGTCGGACAAGACGCTGCACGGGCAGTTGACTGGCAAGCTAAAGTTTATTTCACCCGAACAGCTGGGCCACCATGATAGCGTGATCAGCCGGAAGACGGATATCTACGGTCTTGCCTTGCTGATCGCCTATGCGGTGCAGGGCAAGCCGTTGCCGATGGGTGAATCGGTGGTGGAAGCGGTGAACGCCCGGATGGTGATCCCTGATCTACGTGAATTCGACCCGCGTTTACGCGCCATTCTGGCCCATATGTTGGAACCCGATCCTGCGGATCGACCCGACAGTATGGATGCCGTCGTCGAATTGGTTGATCATCCGGGCCGGCTGCCTGAGAAGTACCGCCCTTTAGGCCCAAAGGTGGACCCGAGTGCCGCCTCAGATGCGGCAATGGATGCGGTGTTTCAGCCGCCCAAGCTGATCCCCGGCAAGCTTGCCGTCGATGCTCCGCTAGAGCCAGCAGTGCCTGCCGCAAGTGGTGGCGCTACGCTGCGATGGGTTGGGGTGCTGGCCTTGGTTGGTGCGCTTGGCTGGTTTGTGGCGGATCAGCAGGGATGGCTTGGAACGCCGGAGGTGGCTGATACGGAAGAGACCGTTGACGTGGCGCCTGCAACCGAAGGCGCTGTCACCCGCGCCAGCTATCTGGCGACCTATGCAGAAGGCTGCGCCTTTGCGGTGCGGATTGCAGCGGGGCCGGACGCAGGGACGGTTGCGGGTTATGCAGGTGATGTCGCAGCCTTTGATGACCTGTCCGCAGATTACGATGCGACGTTCAGCGCCGCCCCGACGGTGAATACGTTTGCGTTGTCAGGGGCCCAATGCCCTGTTGCGACGCTTGGCAAGGCCTTGCAATCCCGCGATGGGGGTGCGCCGTTGATGACGCTTGATAGTGACACCATGCAAAGTGATGGCACGATTGTTGGGCGCCTGTCTGACCGGCGTGGGCGGCCCGTGTGGCTGGCACTCGTGACGGCGGCAGGGGGCGTTTATAACCTGACGGATCGGCTGGTCGAACAGCCAGACGGCAGTGCGACTTTCAATTTTGGCCTAACTGCCGATGGCACGGACGCGCCGCAGGGGCAGGTGCTTATCGCCTTGGCGAGTGATGCACCCCTGATCGCCGCTGCGGCAGCGGCCGAAGGGGCATCAGCGCAGAGTCTTCTCCCATTGATCGAAGCGGAGATTGCTGGACGTGATGGACGCGTGGGTATGGCTTTGGGGTACTTTACGCTTGAGCCTTAAGGCGCCGCGCATCGTCCGACTAGCGTACGTCGAATGGGGCAACTGTGATTGTCGCCCGGCCTTCAATCTCAGAGGTGAGCGCGCCGAAGTAGTTTTCGGCCAATTGACCGTTTTGGCGCGTCGAGGAAGTGGGCCGTGTTGCCGTCCCGATTGCCAGCAAGAGTTGACGGGTATCGCGTGCCGCGCCAGCACGTCGTAGCGGAGCTGCGAAGCGCGCTGTGTTCACGCCAACCGTCAGGTAGTTGCCAAGGTCTTGGGCGACGCCGTTGTCATCAACCAGGACAAGGGTAATGTTGCGCCCGCCCGTGCCCGACAGACGCCCTGTCAGCTCTGTTCCGCTTTCAATGCGCGGTGCATCGAGGCCAAGCGCCATCGGTCCGGTTGGGTAGCCCGCTGTTGCCCGGATGTAATCGAGCGCCGCGCATTGGCGTGGATCGACAAGGATCGTGCTTTGCGGGGGGCGTGGCGTGAGACCAGCGAGGATTTCGTCAGTGTAAGGTCCGACGGCGGCTTCATTTGCCGCATAGATTTGCAAGCTGACTGTGCCGTTCTGCTGCAGTGGTATCGCAATCATACAAGTGGCGCCAACTGAGGCGCGAATACGCGCGATCAAGTCTGCTGCCAAAGGATCGGGGATGACGGCGTCTGGCACGGCAGGGCGTGGGGCAGGGGCTGGCGTACCAAGGGTTTCCGCTTGCGCGATCGCTTGGGTCACTGGTGACTGCGACTGGGTTGTTTGCACAACGCGGGCCTGTGAGACCGGTTGTGCCACGGTTGTGGATGGCGCGGCAGGGGCGGTAGTTACCGTCTCTGCGAGCTGCGATGCAGGCTGTGTCGGCGCAGACGCAACGGGTGCCGCGGTTGGATTGACTGGGCGCAGGGGGCTGATGGTTTCTGGTCCGATAGCTGGTGCGGTTGATGCGGTTTCCGACTCTGTTGCGGTGTCTGCAGGCGCGATCGCATCTAGCGCATCGGACGGCGAAACGGGGGCAAGGATTTCGCGTTTGGTGATGTCTTGCAAGCCGTCTTCTACGGCGATGGCTTCGGTTTCCTGACCATCCGTTTGCGCATCGACGACGAGGGAGGCCCCAACAGGCTGGAGCGTGTCGGCGCCATCGCCTCCGGTGTCACCGGAGCCGATTTCGGCACTAAAGACGTTTCGTGTATCGATGGAGAGGGAGGTGATCTGGACCTCTGGCGTCTCCCGTTCTTGTAAGTCAAAAACAGCACCGACATCGACCACAGCCGTCAGCACGAAATAAGCGAAACCGACGTGGACAAGAGCGGATAGCCCAAAGGCCTCCGCCCAATGCAGCGGCTTTTCGTTTTGGACGATCATTGCACCTGGTCCCGCGTTCGCAATGTGACGAGGCGGAGTTCAATGTTGGAGAGGGCAGGGGTGTTCATCACCTCTAGCAGTCCCGATGCTGGCGCATCGCGCCCGATCAGGACATGCAGCACAATCGGCTTTGGCAAGTCCGCCAGCGCCACATCCATGAGTTCAGGTGCAACAGGCATCCCGTCGAGTTGCCAATGATCCCCATCCACGATCAGGATCGGGGTTGGGAGGGCATCGATTGGAAGTTCTTGTGTCTCTGCCAAGTCCACATCGCCAGTTGCGGGGTTCAGCAATTGGCCGGTCGCCAAGAAGAACAAGATCAGCAACAGCACAATGTTCACGATGGCGAGGGAGACATCGAGCTTGATGGGCTCGGGGCGTTTGGGGAGACTGTCGATCATACTGTGCCCCCTGCGATTTGTACGTTTGTAATACCCGCTGTCGTTAGCGCTTCAACCACGCGCGCCAAATCTTGCACCACTGCGCCATCGCGTAAGATTAACAGGACCGTGGTGTCTTGGGTCGCCATGGCGGCGGTGAGATCCGGCAGCGCTTCAAACCCGAAGGCTTGACCGCTGACAGTGACGCCGTCGGCGGATACGTTCCAAATGGCGACCTCTGCAAAGGAGGTTGCTGTGCTTTCTGCGGCAGTGCCGGCCGTGTTTGCAAAGTCGCCCGATGCCCCGCTTCGGATTGTCATGAGCGCGTAGGGTGCCAGACTGCTCGACAACATAAAGAAGATCAGCAATTGGAACATCGCGTCGGCCAAGGGCGTCAGCACAAATTTGTACCGGCGTGGCCGTTGGGCGAGCGTGAATTTGGGGGCGACCGTTGTCATGGCGCAGGTTTATCCCGCTGCCTCACTGTCGACGCGCCCGTGGATTGCGGCAGAGATCAGCGTTTCCATCGCCTGACGCTCTCCCTCGATCCGGCCTTCGAGCCAGGTCGCGGCGAAGTAGGTGATCAGTGCGATGGCCAGGCCCGCGGCCGTGGTGGTCAGCGCTGTCCAGATACCGCTGGCCAGCAATGTTGGGTCCACGGTGCCATCGGCAGCGGCGAGGGTCGAAAAGGCATCGATCATGCCAATCACAGTGCCGAGGAGGCCGAGCATCGGGGCACCTTGTACGATAACCTCGAGCACACGCATGCGGCGCGACAGCCGCGAGAGTTCCGTCATCGCCGTTTGACGGCCAAGTTCTGCCGCGAAGTCAGGCATACCTGGTTTGGCACGCAGGCCGGAGAAGACGGATTGTAACACGCGTCCTAACACAAAGCGCTGTTCACCCGCATGGCGCACCGCGTCTTCGGCTTGGCCGCCAAGCCAAGTGCCCAAGATCGCTTCTGCCGCGTTGAATTGGCCGACGCCAAGGCGATTGAACTGGAAGGTCTTGTAGAAAGTGACGGTGACCGCCAGCACAGACATGATTGCGAGCGCCGCGAAAACAATCAACGACGGCAAGTTCAAAACGGACAAATCAGGAGCGTTCATATGGGGACGCCTTTACAAACCAAACTGAATCGCAGCACGGGATGATGTTGCGAGGGAGGACATGCAGAAATCACCGGTCGTGGCGGTATCTGTTGGCGTACACGCCGCCACATCGTTAACGATGATGCGCGAGGTGTCAGCACAGGTCTGACCGGCGATGTCGAATTGAACCACGCGGGTCTTGCCTTCGGGCAGCGCGCCAAAGGCCAAAACCAGGATACGGCTTACGATACCATTGCCGTCAAACACGGCGACTTCGTAAGACGCTTGGTCGAGCCCGGTGCCGGTGCGATTGGTTGCGACATAGGTCAAACGGCAGTCGCTGGTCGCGGTATCCGAAGCTGAGTTGAGTTCCAAAAAGAACTCCTCAGCCTCATTTTGGGCAAATACCGGTGTTATCGATGCTGCTGAGACGGCAAATGCGGTCAGCAAAGCGGGAATCAGGCGGTAGCTCATCGGAACCTCAACAGTAGGTAACTCAAAGGGTTGCAGCGAATTGGCCGCATTGTTCGCAGGCTGGCAACAAAGCTTGGCAGAATTGTGGCCCAGGCAAGGTTTTGGAAGGCAATCCGCAGGGTCGGATCGCCTGTAATTTGAGGGCGCCGGAATTGGCGCAGAGTTGGGTGATGATGGCGCGACGCTGGATCACAACGGGTCTATGTGCATCCGCACTTGCGGTGTCGTTCGCGACTGTCGCGCATGCTGAGGCCAAACGCGCATTGGTGGTAGTGGATCGACCGGATGCAGCGGATCAGGCCATCGCGATCTCAGAGACTTTGTTAGGGCTCGGCTTTGACGTTGCGCGCCTGGAATCCCCCACCCCGCAGGCCCTGGACGACGCGCTACAGACACTGACAGTAGAAGGTGGACCAACGGCAATTTACTTTGCCGGGGATCTTGGCGATCTGACGGATTTCACGGGCGCTGGTGGTGAGACCCCGAGATTTATTTTCGTCGATGCATGCCAAGAGGTTGCTGTTGATGCGCTTCCGTCGAATGTCTTTCTGGTCAGCCCAGGTGCTGATTGTGCGGGTGATGTTGCGGCTGTTGTGCAGGAGTGGTTGACCGTTCCCGGCCTGAGCACCGATCAATGGGACCTGGGCGAGACGGTTCAGATTTCTTCAACACTCACCGCCCCATACGTCTTTCGCGAAACCACCAGCGACGTGCGGTTGACGGCCGAAGACTACGCCTTGCTTGATAGTCTGTCGCCCGAGGCGCGCGCCCAAATGATCCGGTTGTGGCGGAGCGCCGGCATTGCCGTGGACGTTGCGGACGCAGCTGCGTTGGCTCCCGTTGCCCCTGTTCAAGTGGCCCGTGATACGGTGCAGGTGATTGCGCCCGTATCTGCGGCGGCCGCATCGACGGTTGTCCGCCCAATTGCCCCGGTTCCGGTTTCCGGTGGTGTCACACAACCCGCTCGGGCGGGAAGCACGAGCCGCACCCTGAGCCCGACGATTAATTTACCAACCCCAGGCGCGGCTGGTCTGCCTGCGCCGTCGATCCTTGTCGGCTTTGTCACGGATAGCTTGCCAGAGGCGCCAGAAGTGCCCGATGAGCCGGTCGCAGGTGCTGCTTTCGGTACCGATGATGTTGCGGCGCGCGAAGCGCTGCGGGAGCAAGACGCTGATCTGTTTGCGGGTTTGGTTTCATCCGGTGCGTTCGACCCGACTGACGATGTCATTCGCGCCTTGCAAGTCGAGTTGGCCCGGATCAACTGCTACACGTCGGGGATTGATGGCGCTTGGGGCCCCGGATCACAGCGGGCCTTGGCCGCATTCTATGACCTGAGCGGGACGAACCCGTCCGACGCGACACCTGATCTTGAGGATTTCCGCACCGTGATCGCAGCAAATGGCGTTCGCTGTCCGGATCCGCCGCCGCCGCCGACTCGCCAAGCAGCGACATCGTCGCAATCGACAGCGCAACCGGCTCGCGCGGCAGCACCGGCTGCATCACAGCCACGCCGGGCGACACCTGCACCGGCACCCGCGCCAGCCCCTGCTGCGCCGTCCGCGCCGCGCCGGAGCATCAACCAGACTGGAGGGTCTGGTATCTTCCGCTAGGACCGGTCCTGTTGGTGAAAATGAAACCGCCTGTCTCTGTGCACAGGGAGGGAGGAAGAGCGTGCAGCAGAGCCAGGCGGCCAATTTGATTGTCCGGGAAGGACATGGAGAGTTCGGGCGGGTGCGCCCGTAATTTGACTGTGGCATTGGGTTGATCATCGCGCAAATCTGACACCACCAAATGTCCGACCTTTTTGCCGCGGTGCAGAATGCGCTCAGCGTAGCGGCAAAAATTTAGGCGAATACTGAGACTTGCACGAAAAATAGGCGATTCCTGTGCGAATTGAACATTCTTGGCATTGATCAGGTCACGAAGGCCAACACTGTGCTGAAATAAATCTGGGTGTTTTACCGCAGCTTCAGCACGATGTTGACGCCCGTTGTCTGCTCTGGCATTTTTGGTCTGCAGAAGAAGGAGACTCTGACAATGGACACGTCGATCCGCTGATCTCACCGCGCGCCGCCCGAGCTGGGCCGCACTGCGCATGCCTTTCTTTGTGGAGCACCCTGACAATGGACAAGCATCTTTAGGCCCTGACCGGGCTTGAGCCGCCGTGCATTTGCGCGGCCAAATAACCCCTTGTTCGAGAGGCACACCATGCCATTTCAACCAACGAAAGACGCCTTTGGGCGCATGAGTCCACCTGCGAAACCGTCACCAAAAGCCAAACCCCATAAAAAGGGGCAAACGCGTGATACCCGCCGACAGCTGATGTACCGTCGGGTGAAGCCGATCGCGCAGCACGGTAAGACGCGAGGTCGATCGTAAGCTGGTTTGGGGCGCTTCGGCGCCTCATTCCTTTTTGGTTGTGGCGCCATAGGTTAGTTCATCCTATCCGATTGCGAGCCTTCTAACCGTTCGCAGGCGGTACTATCCTAGAGCGTACTTCCAGTATCCCCTTGCTTCCTATGGTTGTGCTCGGTGGTCCGTTACTCCTCTGCTCAAGGAGGAACGGTCATGCAACCCAAACTACGAACACCCCTGAAAGCGCTTTGCGCAATTTGGAGCGCGGCCTTTTTCCTGTGTCAGCCTACGTTTAGTACCGCGCAGCAGTTGGCCCCAATTGAACCCCTTGTTGTTACGAATGACCGGGGCGGGCTGCTGCGCAAACGTATTGCCGAAATCCAAGACATTGTTGCTGCTTCACAGCCGGTCCAGATCACTGGGCGGATCTGTTATTCGACTTGCACGATGTATCTTGGGCTTCCCGACACGTGCGTCGCGCCCGATACGGTTTTTGGATTTCATGGGCCGAGTTCCTACGGTCGCCCGCTTGCCCCAGATGTTTTCGAGCAAGCCTCTCAAACTATTGCGGCATACTACCCGGAAGTCTTGCGGGACTGGTATATGACCACGGCACGGCATGAGCTGCGACAGCTTCACAAGGTGCGCGGGTCTGAACTGATCCGACTGGGTGTGCGTCAGTGTTAGGCGCCTCGCGCGGTTAGACTTGATAATAGTCCCGATACCACGCCACAAACCTCGCCACGCCTTCTTTCATCGGCGTGTTCGGTTTGTAGCCCGTAATTGATTCCAGAAGGCCGGAATTTGCCCAGGTCGCCACGACGTCGCCGGCTTGCATATCCATCATGTTCTTTTTCGCCGCGACGCCTGTCGCGTCTTCCAACGCTTGGATGAAATCCATCAGCGGCTCCGGCTGCGCATTGCCGATGTTGAGTACGCGAAACGGGGCGACGGGGGAGAGGCTATCGCCCTCTGGCACAATACCGTCTTCGGGTTTGATTGGAGGGTGGCCGGTGAGAAGGTAAAGGGCGTGCACCAAATCTTCGACATAGGTGAAGTCCCGCTTCATTTTTCCGTGGTTGTAGACGTCGATCGGATCGCCTGCGAGGATGCGTTTGGCGAATTTCATCGGCGCCATATCGGGGCGGCCCCAGGGGCCGTAGACCGTGAAGAACCGAAACATCGTGATCGGTAGGCCAAAGAGGTGCGCATAGGAATGCGCCATGTTTTCTGTCGCCTTTTTCGTTGCCGCATAGAAGCTGACCTGATGATCTGCCTTGTCGGTTTCGGTGTAGGGCATCTGTGTGTTTGCCCCATAGGCGGAAGACGTTGACGCCAGCAGCATGTGTTTCGGCGGGAAGGCCCGTGCGGCTTCTAGGATCTCGAACGTGCCGATGACATTCGCCTCTAGGTAGGACCGCGGGTTTTCGATGGAGTAGCGGACGCCCGCTTGAGCAGCGAGGTGAATGACGATGTCAGGCTGATGGTCTTCAAACAGCGACATCATCAGGCCTGGTGTTTCGATTTTGTCGTTAATGGTGGTGAAACCAGCGGATTGCAGGAGGTTTGCCTGACGACGCTCTTTCAAGGACACATCGTAGTAGTCCGACATCGAATCGACGCCGATCACAGTCCACCCTTCGGCGAGCAGCCGCTGACAGATGTATGAGCCAATGAAGCCGGAAGAGCCTGTTACTAAAGCTGTTTGTGTCAAACTTTTATCCCTACTTTTGCGGCTTCACGTCCCATTTCGGGACCGTTGTGGCGCTGACGCACCGGTTTTATTTATAGCTGGTGCCTCTATCTGTGCAGTCTAGTACTTGTTTTCGCTGCGCTGTATGGGTAATCCACGTCACAGAAAATCCACAATATTAATTCATTGGGCGGCCCCATGAAAATCGCGATCATTGGTACTGGTTATGTTGGTCTTGTTTCAGGTGTCTGCTTTGCTGACTTTGGGCACGACGTGGTTTGCGTCGACAAAGACAAGCGCAAAATTGATATGCTCGAAGACGGCAAAGTCCCGATCTATGAGCCGGGTCTTGAAGAGTTGCTCGCGCGGAACGTGCAAGCGGGGCGTCTGTCTTTCACCCTTGATTTGGCGGCCGCGATTGATGGGGCGGAGGCTGTGTTTATCGCGGTTGGTACACCAACACGTCGGGGTGATGGCCACGCGGACCTGACCTATGTCATGGCGGCCGCTGAAGAGGTTGCCAAAACGGCCAAAGACTACATCGTTGTTGTGACCAAATCGACGGTCCCGGTTGGCACGAACCGCAAGGTGCATGAGGTGGTGTCGAAGGCGAACCCAAACCTTGATTTCGATGTCGCCTCGAACCCAGAATTCCTGCGCGAAGGGGCCGCGATTGACGATTTTATGCGCCCTGACCGCGTGGTTGTGGGTGTCGAAACGGAGCGTGCGGGCGAAGTCATGAACGCGATTTACCGTCCACTGTTCTTGCGCGACTTCCCGATCATCACAACCGACCTTGAAAGCGCGGAGATGATCAAATACGCGGCGAACGCGTTCTTGGCGACGAAGATCACGTTTATCAATGAGATTGCGGCCCTGTGCGAACGTACTGGTGCCGACGTTAAGCAGGTTGCCAAGGGCGTTGGCTATGACGGGCGGATTGGAAACAAGTTCCTGCATGCGGGGCCCGGCTATGGTGGCTCCTGCTTTCCGAAAGATACCCGGGCATTGGCTCGGATTGGCCAAGAAAACGGCATGCCAATGAAGATCACCGAGACGGTGATCGAAGTGAATGAAGACGTGAAACGCCGCATGGTTGATAAGCTGAAAGAGCTTTGCGACGATAGCTTCAATGGCAAAAAAGTTGCCGTGCTCGGTGCGACCTTTAAGCCAAACACCGACGATATGCGCGATGCGCCCTCTTTGACGATTGTGCCAGCATTGGTGGGTGGTGGAGCCAAGGTCAACGTTGTTGATCCACAAGGCCGCCATGAGGGTGAAGGGTTGTTGCCCGGGGTTTCTTGGATGGATGACCCCTATGAAGCGGCGAAAGACGCGGACCTTCTTGTATTGCTGACAGAATGGAATGAGTTTCGCGCCTTGGACCTGGGGCGCATCGCCGAGGGAATGGCCACGCCGCATATGGCAGACCTCCGCAATGTTTATGCGCCAACAAATGCGGAAGAGGCGGGCTTCAAGCGCTACACGTCTATTGGTCGACCTGACCTAATCACCTGATGCAAAAACATAAAATTGAGCGAACGCTGTTCGCGACGCTTTGATGTTGACCCCTCGTTAAGCCCGCAGCACATTGGCCGCGCGAGGAGGGGTTCGAATGTTTTTGGGATTAGATTTGGGGACATCGGGCCTCAAAGCGATTTTGGTCGATGAGACCGGCGCGATCACGGCAACGGCATCAGCGACATATGAAAACCCGCACCCGCAAGTGGGTTGGTCCGAACAGGACCCCGCAGATTGGGTGACGGCGTGCGAGACTGTTTTTGATGTTTTGCAAGCTGCAGCTCCGGCAGGATTGGCTGCCCTGAAAGGTATTGGCCTGAGCGGGCACATGCACGGTGCGACACTGATTGATGCAAACGACGCGGTTTTGCGGCCTTGTATTCTTTGGAACGATACCCGCGCCGCCGAGGAGGCGGCCTGGATGGATGGCCAGCCGGATATGCGCAGCATAACCGGCAATATTGTGTTTCCCGGTTTCACGGCACCAAAGCTGTTATGGGTCGAAAAGCACCAGCCGGAGGTGTTTGCCAAAGTTGCAAAGGTTTTGCTGCCGAAAGACTATCTCCGCCTTTGGCTGACGGGAGAGGCGATCGGTGACATGTCCGACTGCGCCGGGACGTCATGGCTCGATGTTGGTGCGCGGGACTGGTCGGATCAGGCGCTTGAGACGGGCCATATGCGGCGCGATCAGATGCCTGACTTAGTGGAAGGCAGCGCGCCGGGCGGCGAGATGCGCCAAACCTTGCGGGACCGTTGGGGGATCACGGGGCCGGTTGTGGTTGCGGGCAGCGCTGGTGACAATGCCGCAGCTGCCTGCGGCGCTGGATGTTTTGCGGAAGGGCAGGGGTTTGTATCGCTTGGGACGTCCGGCGTTTTGCTGGCAGCCAAGGAATCCTATGCGCCGGATGCTGGGTCAGCGGTGCATACGTTCTGCCATGCCGTGCCGGATCGCTGGTATCAGATGGGGGTTATTCTAGCGGCGACTGACTGTTTGAATTGGTTGTCTCGGCAAGTGGGACAAGCGCCTGCTGATCTTATTGGGTTGTTGCCAGAGACCCCGGATGGTCCGTCCGATCTGTTGTTCTTGCCTTATCTGTCAGGTGAGCGGACACCGCATAACGATGCATCGGTGCGTGGCGCGTTTATTGGTCTCGATGTGGGACATACCGCCGCTGATTTGACCCAAGCGGTCGTCGAAGGCGTGTCCTTTGCGCTGCGTGATTGCATGGCTGCCCTTGGGGGAACCGGGACAACGCTGACGTCTGTTTTGGCGATGGGCGGCGGTGCCCGCTCTGCCTATTGGCGTTCGACGTTGGCCACGGTGTTGGATCTGCCCTTGGATGTGCCTTCAGGTGGTGAATTTGGGGCTGCATTGGGGGCCGCGCGCCTTGGTATCACGGCGGCCACCGGGGCGAATCCGTCAGATGTGATGAAACCGCCCAGAGTTGGAGAGACAGTGACGCCCAATACCGCCTTGACCGCCGCTTATGCCGAAAAGTGGAACACCTATCGCGTGGCCTATCGCGCGTTGTCTGCGTTGCGATAGCCTTCGAAGTGAAAAGGCTGGATCGCAGCAGCGCGATCCAGCCTCCTTGTATCCGGGCAGTCATAGAAAATAACTGGTACTGAAAAGAACTCGGTGACCACACCCCCAGTACGTCCTATTTATGGCATAATTTCGCCACATTTCGCATCACGTTTTTTGACATATACTGATACTTTTCTAAACTTTTCAGTCTATTGTGTCATCAATGGAAACAATACCGGATCAGTTCGGAAATAGTTCAGATTTTTTGCTTGGACTTCTGCAAATCGCTGCGTGTTCCGAATCACCCGATCCAGATCCGGCACTTGTTTCCCTTGTGCATCGAATCAAACCAGGAAGTCGGCCAGGGCCACGTCGTCCGTGATGTCGCGCAAGTCGAAACCTTCCGCGGCGAGGCGACGGTCGAGAGCCGTAAAGTTTTCGGCCCGTGACGTTTCAATCCCTATGAGCACCGTGCCAAAGTTGCGCGCCGATTTTTTTAGGTATTCGAAGCGCGCGATATCGTCGTCGGGGCCGAGCATTGCGAGGAAGTCTTTCAATGCACCGGGGCGTTGCGGCAATCGCAGTATAAAGTACTTTTTCAACCCCAGGTAGCGCTGCGCGCGTTCCTTAACTTCTGGTAACCGCTCAAAATCAAAGTTACCGCCAGAGCTGATGCAGACGACGGTTTTGCCTTTGATCTGATCTGTCATGTCTTTCAGAACGTCCAGGGCGAGTGCGCCAGCCGGTTCTAGAACGATGCCTTCAATATTCAGCATCTCAATAATCGTCGTGCAAAGGCGGTCTTCGGGCACTTGGTGCACATGTGCAGGAGGAGTCGCTTTGAGGTGGGCGAATGTGCGGTCGCCGATGCGCGCGACAGAGGCCCCGTCGACAAAGTTATCAACGTGATCGAGCGTCTGTGGCGCGCCGATATGCAATGCGGCGGTGAGGCTCGCCCCGCCGGCTGGCTCAACATAATGGAGTGACGGTCCGTCGGCGCCGAAGAACCCGGTTGCCCCGGCAGACAATCCACCACCGCCGACTGGAAGAACGACAATATCAGGCGTTTGCTCAAGTTGGTCTGCAATCTCGACAGAGACGGAGGCTTGGCCGGTAATGACGTCATCATCGTCGAACGGCGAAAGGAAGTGGGCGCCCTTGTCAGAGCAATAGGCTTTGGCGGCCGCGAGGGTGTCATCGAAATAGTCACCGGTGAGGATGATCTCGACAGTGTTCCCCCCGAAAATCTTTGTTTTTTGGATCTTTTGTTCGGGTGTGGTGACGGGCATGAAGATCACCCCTTTCACCCCAAAGTGCTTGCAGTTGTAAGCGACGCCCTGGGCGTGGTTGCCTGCGCTGGCGCAGACGAACGTGCGCTGATCGGGAGTGGCCGTGAGCGCTTTTGTCAGCGCATGGAATGCGCCTCGGATTTTGTAGGAACGGACTGGCGAGAGGTCTTCGCGCTTGAGCCAAATCTCTGCATCGTAAAGAGCAGAGAGGTGATCGTTGCGCTGTAGTGGCGTCGCGGGAAACAGGTCGCGCATGGCTTCCGTAGCGGCGCGCGCCTTGGATTGGAAAGGTGTCATAACCGCGGTTTTGACAGAGATCGCAGGACGGCGAAACAAAAATGCGTTAACGCCGCCCTGGGGGAGAGGGCCGGTGACCGGCCCTACCTTTGGCCGGTTATGAGCGCGTTCCAGCGTCCTGTGTCGGCGCCCGAGAGCGTTCCAGTTCGCACATTCGCCCGGAAGAATTCCGCATCTTCACCGCGGAAGGTGCCATCAAAACCGCCTTCGGCGGTTACCGTTCCTTCTTCGATTTCGATATCGCCAGTGACGGTGCCCGTTAGCTCTGCGTCGGCGTAAGTGCCCGCGAGGGTGAGAGTCCCTGTCACCGGTGCATCATCTTCGCCCACAAAATTATCGGCTGTACCGGTGAGCGTTCCTGCGGACGCCCCAGAGGTTCCGCTGAAATTCACCGTCAGCTCTGCGTCACCAATGATTGAAATGAAATCTTCGCTGTCGTTATCGAGGTCCGCATTCGCGCTAAAGTACCCCGTGTAGGTTGCACTTCCGCTCACGGGCATGCGGGTTGGATCCGTTTCGACCGCATCAAAGGTCGTGTTTGACAGGGCGTTGGAGGCGTCCGCGTTCGCGCCGTACGCGCCTTGTTCGTCACCGGTGAGGCCGAGACAGGCGCTGAGTGCGCATGTGGCGAGAAGTGGAGTGAGGGACTTGAGGTATTTCCTTTCCATTAGTCATTTCTCCGATCTTAGCGGTAAAAAGTTTGGGTTGAAGGATCATAGTATTGGAATGTGTAAGGTAATTGACAGCTGCCATCTGGCAACCCGGTTCTGTCAGTTTAGGCCCGCGCAATAGGTATTGGATAGAGGCCGGTAAGATAGATTATGTAATAACAGGGCTCAAAAAGTCTCAATAATTCCATAGTTCCTTCAAAGAAACTCACCTCCATAACATTATGTTACCGGTCACATACTCATGCATGTTACCGGTACCATTCAATGGTGCTACCCAGATTATGGAGGAGAAATATATGAAAATGAGACTGTTAGCAGCAACCGCTGCTGTGAGTCTGTTCGGAACGACAGCGCTCGCCGACCCCTACGCCGCATTTCGCGGGACGACATTGACCGTGTCTTGGCCCACCCTGGGTCATTTTAACCTCGCAGAGACCGTTCTTGAGGAGTTCGAACAAGACACCGGCATTAACGTAGAGGTTGAGGCGATCCCGTACTTGCAGCTGCGGGACCGGCAGATCACTGAGCTGTCAAAGCCGCAGGGTGACCTGGACCTCGTGTCTTGGGTCATTATGTGGAAGAGCGAATATGTCGCCAACGGCTTGCTGACGCCGTTGTCGCAGTTCTTTGCGGATTCCACCCTGGTCGATCCGGACTACGCCATTGAAGAGATCGCGGGCGCCTACCTTGTAAGCGGCGGCGTTGTGGGCGGTGCGAAAGGGTATCTCGATGGGCCAGGTGCAGGGCTCTATGGTGTGCCTTATGGGGCGGAAACCTCCATGCTTGCTTATCGGACTGATATCTTTGAGGATAACGACATCGCAGTGCCTCAGTCCTATCAGGATCTGACACAGGCCATTGATCGGCTGAGCGAACTGGGTATTCCAGCGATGACAAGCCGTGGCAAAGGGGGGAACGACGTGACCTTTGCCTGGCTGCTGCATCTTGGTCCGCTTGGCGGGAAGATCTTTGATGACCGTTGGGAGCCGCAAATCAATTCCGCCGAAGCGGTTGAGGCGGCAGAATTCCTGCGGCGTGTTGTTGAGACCGGCCCTGCAGACATCCAGAATTTCAACTTTGGTCAGTCCGCGTTTGAATTCCTATCTGGTGGGGCAGCGATGTACCTGGATAATATCAAGATCGCGAGCGCCGCCCGCGACCCCAGCTTTTCGGCTTTGAACGATAAGATCAGTTACGTGAAACATCCTGAGGGTGCAGCCTGCAGCGCGGAAACCGGTGGCTTCGCGATTGGTATTCCGGCCAACAGTCAGAACCAAGAGTCGGCGTTCTTGTTGCTTCAGTATCTAACGTCGAAGTCCGGCGACCAGCGGATCGTTGATCTGGGCGGTGATCCGATCCGGATCCCCACCATGTTCGCCAATCGCGAGGCACGCCCAGAGTTTGGTGCGGTCATTGATTCATTGGCCTGTGCCGATGAAGACTGGCGTCCGCTGATCCCGGAATGGAACAGCATCCAGAATGACATCATCGGTCCTGCTTTGCTTGAGGTCACTCGAACAGATCGGCCTGTGCAGGAGATAATGGACGAAGCCAACGTCGCCCTGCGTGCCTTAATGGATGATGCCGGGTACTACCTGTGGAATGCGGAAGCGCAGACACAGTAACATAGTAAGACTTTACTAGCGGTGGGCGGTCCCGTGATGGGGCCGCCTTTCTTGTTTGTAGCCGTTCACGGCGGACTGGTTCAGTTCGATCTGCGAAACGGCATCTTCAATATACTTAAGATGTCGCCATAGTCTGGATACAGTGAGTCGTTCTCAGCACCCAAAGCTGCGGGTGCCACGCCAGGCCGGTAAACAAAGGTACCAAACATCTGATCGAAAATTGAAAGGGTCGCGCCAAAATTCTTTGCGTCCCTGAGGTCAGAGCTGTGATGATAGCGATGCAGCTCGGTTCCAACGAAGATGTAATTCATCCACCCCATCCGCACATCGACGTTAAAGTGGCTGATCAGACCATGCATTGAGTTGATCATGACAAAACCTGCGACCGCGAATTGGGAATACCCCATCAACCAGATCGGAAGAACAAGGATCACAATCTGAAGAAGAATTTGGTTAATCGGATGCCCGACCACATGCATAATAATGTACAACTTGTCGGGTAGATGATGTGGCGCATGGACTTTCCACAACCACCCATTCAGTCGGGTGCGTCCCTCATGCATGGCACGATGCAGCGTGTAGTGAAGCGCCTCAAAGATCACCAGCGCCATCACGATTTGGAGCCAGATAGGCAAGTCGGCTGCAGGTCCAGGCATGTCAGCGCTCAGCTCAATTGAGACATAGGCCAAACCAGCATTCACAAGCCCAATCGAGGTGCCGTTAACCACAAGATATTTGAAGTCTGACCAGAAGCTCGACCATGTCATGGTCCAGCGGCTTTGATACGGAAACATAGTTTCAAGTACGAGGTAAGACACAAGGAAGATGACCGTTGTGGAACCCCAAGCGGCTTGCGGCGCAATCTCTTCGACTGTCATGCGCCAAAAGAAGAATGCGATGACGGCCCAGCTGGCTGGATAAATCGTCCAGCGCAAAACCGCGCGCGGCAGATTGTCGATTACGTGAACATCGGTCTGTTTCATTTGCTTTTCCGGACAGTTGTTGGTTATCGTACAGATGTCCTAAAACGCATTAAGCTATGCGGCCAGAACAGGCGCAAATGGACCGTGCGGAAACGGACAGAACCGGCAAAGGTGTAGGAAAACAGTGGATCGACGTGTCGCGAAAACACAAAAGGCGATGATCCAGGCGCTTGGAGAATGCCTGACCAAATACCGCTGGGAGGATGTGAGCGTCCAACTGTTGTGCGACACCGCAGATATATCGCGTTCGACATTCTATGCCCATTTCGAGGGAAAGCAGGACTTGTTGGCGATTGCCATGAAAGAGATGGCAAACAGGCTTGTCGCCGACAGCCCTGAAAAGCGCAGCCTAAAACTGAATGGAAAACTCAGCATCCTTCCGGCACTTCTCAGACACATGCGCGATCATCTGTTTCTTTTTGAAACCACGAACGCGTCCATGGCCGGACGCGCTCTGGCACATCACTTTGAAACAATGGTCGGACAGATCATCCAAGCAGAGATCACCGCGTCACCGTTCTCTTCCGCCGTGTCGGAACAGAGAGTTAGGTTTCTTGTTGGTGGGCTGTTTGCCCTGCTTGACCACTGGCGCGAAAACCAATGCCGGAACGCTGATCACGAAATTCTCGCTGAATTGGATCAAGCCACGGCTTTGATCTTAGGTAGTCAAGGCTAAGGGGAAACGTCGCAGCAGACGTGCATTAACGCGAAAGGAATGCCCGCTAAGTCCCGCTGAGCGGCCATACATTGCGCCGAATAGAACGAACCGGCGCCGTATGACCCACCAAGCTTTCCCAGCTAAGGATTTTCTTTCCCCGCCTCATCAACGGTTTCAACAACCGCGTCTTCGATATCGTCGGCTTTGGCATTCGCTGACTTGCCATTCGCAAGCGAAACCGCCCAGCCGTAAAGCCGCTCTCCAAAGATCCCGATCAAACCGCCCAAAACAAGCCAAAACGGGCTCATCCGCCCTGCGATCAGGGGACCGAGGAGCGCGGCAAGCAGCATCATCGCCCCGAATGTCAGGATGTGCAGTTCCCGTTCATCCAACGCAATTTTGTCTTTCGTCGCGTCCTTCAGCGGGCCTATTGCGGCGTAGGTGCCGAACCCGAAGAGGCCACCGATGATGATGTCATAAAGCATGGCTGTGCTCCTTTGTTCCCAAACACAGCTTAGCGAATGATCTGCCCGAGACTCATGGGAAATTTGCGAAAAACGCCGCAAAACGGGGTCGGCCGCCGCGCAATTGGGCACGCGGCGGCCAAATGCTTAGCCGTCAATCAGTGCGTTGAAGGTGGCTGAGGGGCGCATGATGGCCGCGACTTTACCCGCATCGGTTTGGTAGTACCCGCCAAGGTCAACAGCCGTGCCGCGCCCGGCCATCATCTCTTCTGTGATGGTGGCTTCTTTTGCGGCGAGCGCTTCCGCCAGTGGCTTAAAGGTCGCGGCGAGGTCGGCATTGTCGGACGCGGCCAGCGCTTCGGCCCAGAAGAGCGCGAAGGCGAAGTGGCTGTCGCGGTTGTCACCCTGGCCGACCTTGCGGCCTGGTGATTTACCTTCGGCCAGCAGCTTGATGATGGCCTCATCCGCCGCGTCGCCCATTACCGTCGCCGCCGCGTTGCCCTTGGTTTCGCCCAAGAAGCGCAAGCTTTCGGCAATTGCGCAGAACTCACCCAGTGAGTCCCAGCGCAGGTGGTTTTCTTCCATCAGCTGTTGGACATGCTTCGGTGCGGAGCCCCCCGCCCCGGTTTCAAACATGCCGCCGCCTTGCATCAGTTTGACGACCGACAGCATCTTGGCGGAGGTGCCGACCTCAAGGATCGGATAAAGGTCGGTGAGGTAGTCGCGCAGGACGTTGCCGGTGATGGCGATGCAGTTCTCGCCTTTGAAGATGGTTTCATAGGCGTGGCGTGTCGCCTCGCGTGGCGCCATAACCAGGAACTTGTCGCTAACGCCTTTGGCCTCTAGCGCCGGTAAGACGACTTTCAGCAGTTCCGCATCGTGGCCCCGCGTTTCATCGAGCCAGAAGACAGAGGCATAGCCGGTGATGGATCGGCGGGAAATCGCGGTTTCGATCCAGTTGTCGATTGCGTCGCGCCGGGTGGAGGCCAGGCGCCAGATGTCGCCTGCTTCCACGGTGTGGGAATGCAGCACGTCGCCATTGGCGGCGATGACTTTCACGGTCCCGTCGGCTGGGATTTCGAAGGTCGTTGGGTGCGACCCGTACTCTTCCGCCTTTTTTGCCATGAGGCCGAGATTTTGAACGGTGCCTGCAGTGGTTGGATCCAAAGCGCCGTTTTCTTTGAAGAACTTCACGCTCTCATCATAAACTGGCGCGTAGGAGTTATCGGGAATCACACAGTTGGTGTCGCCTTCGGCCCCATCCGGGCCCCAGCCTTTGCCGCCCGCTTTCAGTACGGCAGGCATGGAGGCGTCGATGATGACGTCAGATGGGACGTGCAGGTTGGTGATGCCTTTGTCGGAGTTCACCATGTACATCGGTGGGCGGTCGGCCATGCAAGCGTCAAAGGCTGCTTTGATCTCCGCGCCGTTGTCCATGCCCTCAACGATGTCAAGAACGGTGCCAAGGCCCTGGTTCGCATTCACGCCAGCAGCGGCCATCGCCTCACCGTATTTGTCGAACACGGTCTTGAAGAACACCTTCACCGCGTGGCCGAAGATGATCGGGTCGGAGACCTTCATCATCGTCGCTTTCATGTGGAGCGAGAAGAGCGTGCCGTCTTTTGCTGTGTCTGCGATCGCGCCTTCCAGGAAAGCAGTCAGGGCTTTGACGGACATGTATGTCGCATCAACGATGGTGCCTGCGACGAACTTCAAGCCGTCTTTCAGAACGGTCTCACCATCTGCGCCGTAGTGGACGATCTTAACGGCACCTTCTGCTTGGGCGGCTGTGAGGGTGACCGACGTTTCGTTCGACCGGAAATCGCCACCGGACATCGAAGAGACTTTGGTTTTACTGTCAGCGGTCCAAGCCCCCATGCGGTGTGGGTTGGCTTTGGCGTAGGCCTTCACAGCTGCAGGCGCGCGACGGTCGGAGTTGCCTTCGCGAAGAACTGGATTCACTGCGGAGCCTTTGATGGCGTCATACCGTGCGCGGATCTCCTCTTCGTCGGCATTGGCGGGCGCTTCTGGATAGTCAGGAATGGCATAGCCTTTGCCCTGAAGTTCTGCGATGGCCGCGGCTAGCTGTGGGACCGAGGCAGAGATGTTGGGCAACTTGATGACGTTAGCGTCTGGTGTTTTGACAAGGTCACCAAGCCAGGCCAGATCGTCGGACTGCTTTTGAGCTTCCGTCAAGCGCTCCGGAAAGACAGCGAGGATCCGACCGGCGACAGAAATGTCCCGTTCTGCCACGCTGATGTCCGCGGCAGCGGCGAATTTGCGGACGATGGGCAGCAAGCTGGCAGAGGCGAGCTGGGGCGCCTCGTCTGTCGCTGTATAGATAACGTCACCTGAAACAGTCGTATCGCCGGGCATGGGGCATCCTTTCTCTCACGGGTCGCGGTGTGCGATGGTATGCAGTGGATCTTTGGGGCGGCGATAGCAGGTCAGGCATGCAGGCTCAATCCTTGTTCAGCCACGATCAAAGGCTGCGGCGCTTTTCCATGAGTCTTCGCACGGCCCACACACCCGAACCAACTTTCCGCCGCCGCAATTATGCCGCGCGACTGGCGTGACAATCCACCTCATTTTGAAGGATTGTTTCCAATTGATGTACACGAATTCGGGGGTTCGGGTCGCGCGATCCCGTTGCGTGACCTGCACTTTAAGGAGCAGTCAAACTATTGGTGACGCGGATTGCCCGGGTTTTTAGCGACGCGGGACGCCCACAGGCACCGTTTCGCGGGCGATGTGAAGGTCCAGTTCGTACTGCAAATCCGAAAGGCGCGGTGGCTGCCAATCCGGTCGGCGTGGCCCCACGGTCGCTTCGTCTTTCAGATACCGGCTGATCAAATGTGCCGCATTTTCGTTTGCAGCAAGATATTGAAAGACGGTTTCGCCCTGCAAGTGGCTGAGCCGACCCAATTCGACCCTGGCTTTGCGTGTGCCCTTGCCAACCCCAAAGATGATCTGCGCTGCACCACCCGTCACAACGTGCGGCGTTGTTAGCAAACTTTGGCTGAGCGCATAGACAGGGAATGTTCCCGTTGCTGTTTTGAGTTGGATGTTGAGGTCCTGCGCTTTGCGGCGGGCGCGGATCAAATGCCCGGCCTGGCGCGCGCCCAACGTCCATTGGCGGACAGTTTTGCGCAGAACCGTCACACTGATCTGCACCATCAATCGCCATTCGGCCAGCACATTCACCGGCGCACGGCAAAGACGATAGGTCAGCTTCCCGCGAACGCGCTGGTTGGCGCCGGGCCCCATGACCGCTTGAGTGAAGCTAATCAGGCCGGGTTTCACGGCGAAGCGCGTGCCGTAAAGCGGATCGCGCGCCTCTTCGATTTGCGCAATTGCGCTGCGCACGGGGTGGGGGCCGCAGATGTTCATATCGCCCAAGACGACATTGAGCAGCTGCGGCAGCGCATCCAAACCGGTCTCGCGCAAATAGACCCCCAAAGGCGTCGGACGCAGGTTACGATCCGCCATTGGATTGAGGCGATCCTGGCCAACTGTTGCAAAACGATAGACGTCAAAAGCCTGACGGTCCTGGCCAAGGCGTGAGGCGCGGACCAAAACACCTGGTCCTTGGGCGATCCGCAAGACCAACGCGAACCCCAACAGCAAAGGTGCCAATGCTAATAGTAAAACCGCCCCAAGCAGCCCATTGTAAATGCGATTTAGGCTTGGAAAACGCGGAACATAGCCTGTCTGGCCAAGTCGCCGACGTACCGATAGCGATACATATTTTTGTTCCACTGGGTGGTTCATCACCATTCTCACATCACAGGCTCAACACGCGAAAGTCTCGCTTTCGCCATATTCAAAAACAACAAAATTACGCGTGACCACGTCGACTGCATGGAAAAGACAGGGTTTTGAGGGGATTGGTCAGGGGAATTTTCTGCGATTTCGCCCCAAACATCCTGTGTCTCATCGATTGTTGAACCAGCCTAAGGTCGAATCAACTACGATCAGGTTACCGCGGCGCGCGTTTGATACCGTGGATCGTCCCACAACCTGTCCCGCAGAACCGCTTCCAACACATCAACTGCCGCAGAGATATCGTCGGCGTCCAAATAGAGCGGCGTGATCCCGAAACGCATCACGTCAGGCGCGCGAAAATCGCCAATCACACCGCGGTCGATCAACGCCTGCATTGCCGCGTATCCGTGCTCGAATGCAAAAGAAACTTGGCTCCCGCGCAACGCCGGATCAGATGGGCTGATCAGTGTTAGGTCGGGGCACCTTGCCGCAACCTCCATGATGAATTGTTCGCTCAACGTGACAGAGGCGGCGCGCACATCCGCCATTGCGACATCTTCCCAGACTTTCAAGGCTTCTTCCAAGGCTGTCATTTGGATCACTGGCGGCGTCCCGACACGCATGCGGTCAATGCCAGGTGCGGGGCGGTAGTTCTGTTCAAAGGCGAAGGGGGCATCATGGCCCAACCAACCAGCCAGGGCCGGATCAATCAGATCAGCAATATCGGGCCGCGCGTAGATGAAAGCCGGCGCACCCGGGCCGCCGTTTAGGTATTTGTAAGTACACCCGACCGCAAAATCGCAAGCGCAACCCGTAAGGTCGACCGGGACGGCACCGGCGCTATGGGCCAGATCCCAAAGCATGACCGCGCCAGCCGCGAGTGCCCGGGCGGTGATCTCCGCCATATTGTGCATCTGCCCCGTGCGATAATCGACTTGGGTGAGCATCACGACTGCGACGTCGTCGGTGATCGCCTCCGCCGCCTGACCCGATTCAACAATCCGCAGCTCATGCCCCTGCCCCAGCTGCTGGATCAGCCCCTGCGCCATATAAAGATCGGAGGGAAAGTTCCCACTGTCCGAGAGGATAACCCTCCGGTCGGGCCGTATGCGCAATCCGGCCGACAGTGCTTGATACACTTTGACCGAGAGGGTATCGCCCATCGTCACGGTCCCCGATGGCGCCCCGATCAAACTTCCGATCTTATCGCCGACGCGACGGGGTTGATCCATCCAACCATCGATGTTCCATCCTTTGATCAGATGGGCGCCCCATTGATCGCGGACCATCTTTCCAATCACGTCATCCACGCCCTTAGGCAACGGCCCTAAAGAGTTACCATCCAGGTAGATAACGCCGTCCGGAATATGAAATCTGTCTTTGACTGGCAGCATGGCTGCCCCCTTAGGATGATCCAATCATCGCATGGGTAATTGGGCTGTGCGGGTCCCGCAAGCCGTCGAGAACCGAGAAATGGTGATGCTCACCGTCAACGACGTGCCGGGTGAGCACTGACAGCCCCTTCCACACCATCGGTAGCATAGCGGCTTGGCGCAGAAACTCTGGTCGTTCGGCACCGCCAACCCAAGCCGTCAGACTGGTCCCACGCCGGGGCGCATGCAAAACCGGGCTTTCGGCCTCGGCCTCTTCCGGGCTGAGGTCCAGATCTTCATTCATCTGGGTCAAGAGCAAAGGCCGCAGATCGTGCACACCACTGATGGACAAGCAGTGTTGCACACGCATCCAAATAGCATCGTCAACCGGGCTGTCTTCGCAGCACATGCGCGCCACCAGATGGCCCCCGGCGGAATGACCTGCCAAGCAAATGGGCCCAGGTGCATGCTCTGCTGCCGCCGTGATCGCCCGCCCAACCTGTTGTGTGATCTGTGAGATTGAAACCTCCGGGGCTAGGTCATACCCCGCCAAACAGACCGCCCATCCATTCGCGCGCGCACCCTCTGCGTAATGAGTCCAATAAGACGGATCGGTTGCCCGCCAGTAGCCCCCATGAATAAAGATCAAGAGGCCCTTCGGCGAACCATCCGGCCAAATGAGGTCGAGCACCTCGCGCGGGGCATCCCCATACGGTTTGCCAATTTCCATCCGCACGCCGCACTTCCGATAGGCTGCTGCCGCGGACGCGGTATCTGCCAAAAGTCTTTGGGACTCTGGGATGTACGCCAGATTGGCAAATGCATCATCCCAATTGGTGGCAGGCCAGGTTTCAAGCCCCGTTTGTGACATCGCTCTGTCCCTTCACGGTCGCCCCCTTCGAACATGCTGGAAGAGCAGGATCCAAATTGCAATCCCTGATTGAGCCTACCAGCAAAAGCGCGGAAAAAGGCCCACAGGCTCAAAGATTTCTGCGTCGCGGCGGGGAATTGCTTTTCAGGGCCCCTGCGGCCCGCCATAGTGTGGGCAATGGCACAGGCTCTTCCAATTTTGGTGTTCTCCGATCTCGACGGCACATTGCTTGATCACGACACCTATGATTGGTCTCCCGCCCACCCCGCGCTGACAGCATTGCGAGAGATCGGTGCAGGCGTCGTTCTTGCAAGCAGTAAGACCGCATCCGAAATACGCGTCCTTCAGGCTGATATGGGCCTAAGCGATTGGCCCGCGATCGTCGAAAACGGCGCGGGACTTTTGGGAGGGGCGACGGGCACAGACTATGCCACTATTCGGCATGCCTTAGATCGCGTCCCGCACCGTGAACAATTTACCGGATTCGGCGATATGACCGTGGCTGGGGTGGTTGATACGACCGGACTGGCCCCCGAGACTGCCGCGCTGGCCAAGGATCGACAATTTTCAGAGCCGGGCCTCTGGTCTGGGACAGCGGCGCAAAAGACCGCCTTTCTGGACGCCCTGACCGCAGAGGGGATCTTCGCCCGCGAAGGCGGGCGGTTTCTGACACTTTCAAAAGGTCGCACGAAGGCCGATCAAATGGCGGCGATTATCGAAGACTTGCAGCCAGAGCATACACTCGCCCTCGGTGACGCGCCGAACGATGTTGAAATGCTCGAGACGGCCGATCACGGGGTGATCATCGCCAATCCGCATCGCCCGCCGCTCTCCGCTCTAAGGGGCGAACAAAGCGGCCAGATCACGCGCACCACTGATCCAGGACCAATTGGCTGGAACACGGCCGTCCTGGCCCGTCTTGCACATCTTAAGTTAAAACAAACGGATTCCGCTCATGGTTGATTTCCATCAAAACGGCAATATCGCCACGCTACACAATTTGCGGACGCGATCGCTCAACGAAATGACGTATGAGTTAGAGACCTTTGCGCAGACGCGGAAGATGTCGCTTGTCCTCCCCTGCCTCTATTCCGAATTGCGCACACCGGCGATGCCCAACATCGTCTCGGAATTGTCTAAGGTGAGCTACTTGCACCGCATCATCATCGGGCTCGACCGGGCCAATGAGGAGGAGTTCCGTCATGCGAAGACCTTTTTCAAGGACTTGAACCAAAACCACATTGTCATTTGGAACGATAGCCCGCGAATGAAAGCGCTTGGGGCACGACTGGAGGAAAACGACCTCGCCCCCAAAGAGGCTGGCAAGGGCAAAAATGTTTGGTCCTCCATTGGATACTTGATGTCCTGTGGCGATAGCGCTGTCATGGCACTGCATGATTGCGATATCCTGACTTACACCAATGAGCTCCTCGCGCGGCTGATCTACCCCGTCGCGAACCCGAGCTTTCCTTATCAAGTGGCGAAAGGCTTCTACGCCAGGATTGGGGAAAACAAGATGAACGGGCGGGTCACCCGACTGCTGGTGAGCCCCCTGCTGATCGCGCTGAAACGGGTGATCGGGGATCGCGACTACCTCGATTACTTGCGCAGCTTCCGATACCCACTGTCTGGTGAGTTTGCGATGCGGACAAACATACTGCCCGACCTGCGCATCCCGTCAGATTGGGGGCTGGAGATTGGGGTCCTATCAGAGGCCTGGCGCAACTTGGCGCCAAAAGCTGTGTGTCAGGTCGAAATTGCAGATGACTATGATCACAAACACCAAGAGCTTTCACCCCAAGACGCGGATGCAGGCCTGAACCGGATGTCGACTGACATCTGCAAAGCGATCTTCCGAAAATTGGCTGCAGACGGGACAGTCTTTACGCCCAATGTGTTCCGGACCCTCAAGGCAACCTATTATCGCTCTGCTCTTGATCTGCTCGACGCCTATTATAGCGATGCCAAGATGAACGGCTTGGAGGTCGACCGGCATAAGGAAGAACGCTCGATTGAGCTCTTTGCTGATAGTATCATGCGCGCCGGGCATCACTTCTTGGACAATCCATATGAAACCCCCTTCATTCCGACGTGGAGTCGTGTGCACGCAGCCGACCCTGCGTTTATGCGTGACATGAATAAGGCCGCAATGTTGGATGAAGAGGAGTTTGTCTAGCGGGCCCAAGCTGCGGTTCGGGTAATCAAATCTTTCAAAAAGTTCTGACAGATTTCTTTGAAAGACATCGCTAGGTCGCATCCAGCTTTGAGGTCTTGTTGCGGGTCGGATTCGTCCCCATCTCCATCTTATGAAAAGGCTTCTTCTTTCATCAATTTTTGCGGCGGGTACCGCTGTACAAGGCATGGCACAGGATACCGACGCTATCGTGGTGGCAGCCGCCACCGCAGCTCCAAATTTCGCCTTGGGTGTTGCGATCGCGGATAAAGGTTCACCGCCTCAAACCTACACATTCGGTCCGCGCCGGACAGGCGGCGTTGAACCCGTCGCACCAGATGCCGTCTGGCACATCGGCTCGATCACCAAATCCTTCACGGCAACGCTGGTCCTCCAGCATGTGGACCGCGGCCTCCTCACCCTTGATGCACCCATCGGCGACTATCTCTCACCCGCAATCGAGATGGACCCAAGCTGGCGCGCCCTCACCCTCCGCCAGCTGCTGTCCCACACCGCTGGCCTTCCCGCCAATGCCGGCATTGGGGCGATGCGGTTACGGGCGACCGACAATCTTCACCAGCTCCGCCAGACGGTCCTATCAGGGCTCTGGTCAAAGCCCGTGACACCTGGGTCCTTTGCCTATTCCAACGTCGGTTACGTTTTGGCGGGCTACGTGCTCGAAACGGTGTCTGGTGAAACATGGGAAACACTGGTGCAAACCGAAATTGCAGCGCCGCTCAAACTTACCTCTCTGGGATTCGGCCCGCCACGAGGATCGGGCGATGCCTGGGGACACCGCAATTTTCTGCTTCTCAAACGACCCGTTGATCCAATGCGCATTGGCGCCGACAATCCCGCATGGATCGGGCCTGCCGGGACCCTGCATATGTCATTGGCAGATCTTGCTAAGTGGGGCCAAGCGCATCTGGCGGCTTGTGCCGGCGACCTGCCGCGCTTTCTCAGCGCGGAGGCCTGCGCGACGATGCAGACAGAGATTGCCGGACAATACGGTCTCGGCTGGGTCGTGCCCGATGGCGGCCGGGTCTGGCACAACGGATCAAACACCATGTGGTACGCCGTGCTTTCGATCGATCCAAGCCGCAACCAAATTATCGCCGCAGCGACGAACGTGATGCAGCCACAGCGGATTGATGCGCTTGTTTCGTCGCTCCGTGAAGGGGCGTGAAATCATGCGCATCGCATGCTAGGTCGGACGCAACACAAGGCGGGACCCAGCCATGACAAGCTACGTTTCCTACATCCGCGACATGGTGGGTCAAAAGCCCATTATCCTTACAGGTACTGCCGTCATTCTTCAGAATGGAACTGGCCAGATCCTACTGCATAAGCGGTCAGATAACGGCATGTGGGGGTTTCCAGGTGGTATGCTCGAAATGGGCGAAAGTCTGGAAGAGACCGCACGGCGCGAAGTCTTGGAAGAAGTTGGGATTGTGATCGATGAACCGCGTCTTATCGGTGTCGTCTCAGGGGCGGACTGCCTTTATCATTACCCAAATGGCGACCCGGTTTGGTGCGTGACAGCGGCCTACGCAGCAGATATTGGCGATCAATCGCCAAAAATCCTGGACGAAACAACAGATGTGACCTTTGTGGAGCTAGCCCATTTCGATCAACCGCTTAGCCCACCCTCTGCGGCAGTTGTGCGGCAGCTTGGGTTAGGGCTCTTGAAGACAGCTACATCATGACACCGCCCTTTGACGCATCCACTCTGCTCACGGTCAAACACTACCTCGCCCAAATCGGTTCCCTGATCGACAGTTTGGCGCAGGAGGACAAGGCGGATGACATCTTGGCGGCAAAGCTCGCGCCCGACATGCTCAACACCGGTTTCCACATTGGCGTCGCATCCGGCTTCGCAGCCCGCAGCTTAGCGCTTCCGGCCGGTCTCCCATTTCCGGACATCCCGGCAGAGATCAACTGCGCCACGCTCAAAAAGCATCATGGGAAGATCACTAACCTCGTCGCCGGCATACAGGTTGCAGATTTGGCTTCACCCATCCGGCATCGGGCGGGTGACGCGAATTTGGAGCAAGAGGTCTCCGACTACATCCTCCGTTTTGCACTGCCCAATATGATTTTCCACTTGTCGATGGCATATGCCGGACTGCGCCAAGCAGGTGTGGAGATCGGCAAAGCGGACTTTGACCGGTTGCACATCTATACTGGGCCGCTGGATTAGCCCGTCTCGGGAAAGCGCTCGCGCAGAAACGCTGCGATCTCGTCGAACTGAAGATACTCCGCCCACCCGAGCGGTGACATCTTGTGATGGATATCCGGGACGCTCAAATCCGCCCCACCTTCAACAAGCGTAACCACTGTCTCAAGACGGTTGGTGGCAACTGCGGAATGCAGCGGGGTGCAATGACTGTGTCCGCCGGGCGGGTTGTAGCGATTGGGGTCGACGCCTACGTCCAACATGATCTTCAAACACGCGATCCGGCCAGCATTGGCCGCAAGGGACAACGCAAGTTGCCGGTCATCTGTTTTGGCACCCGTCACCAGCCCGGAAACCGTTTCAACCTCTCCCAAGGCAGCCGCGGTTGGCAGGTCCATTGGCGCACCGCAGGCGATCAGCACACGCGCTGCCGCAAACTCATCATGGGCCAAGGCGCTATACATGCCTGCCACCGGCTCAGCACCATGATCGCACAACAGCTTCAGTAAGGGTGTCTGCACCCCCGCCTCGCGACACACCCGGCCAGAAGCCGCAAGCATCAGTGTCTCGTTCAGGGCCCTCTGGTTATCCTTCGCGCCCGCCGCCAAAAGGATCTTTGCAATCGCGATGGCGTTCGGGGGCAACTTCTCCTGCCGGGTGGGGTTTTCTGGCAGGAACTCCAGCAAGGTCGGTTCAGAGAAGTAGTTGCCCCCTTCAAATGTCGCCTTCTCGTGTATCAGCCCAGGATGACGGGCCAGGTGCCATTTCAAACGTACCTCATCCCCGGCCTCCATGAAATCGAGCGCCTGTTTGAACGGACCATCGGGCAAGCGGTCGTTGTGGTTTAACTGTAGCTCTTCATGATGCCTTTCCGCGATGACCGCTTTCAACCGCGGCCAATTGGAGTAGCCGTACTCTCGCGAGATCGACAGTTGCGCATCGCTGAGGCTGAAAGTTCGGGCGGGCATATCGCCATCAGGCACATCGGTAAACTTCGGATGAAACTCGCGGATCCGCTGGAATGCAGCCATATCCCCCGCACGAAAATCGCGCAAAAGATCCTTGGCTTGATGTTTCAGGTGATCAAGATTGGCAGACTCAGGGAGCCATTTTGTGGGCATGGAACGTTCCTTTTTGCACAGCGAGACACCTGCATCGGTCGCCAAAAGGTCAGTTCATCTGACAAGTAAGTCTGAGGGAGTGGACTCTGTCCTGTCCGCAGGCTGGATGCGCCTCCGTGCGCGCGCTTACGCTAGCAACCTCGGCGATGGCGCGCAACCGGCCCGACTGGGTGCTATCAAAGCAATGCGGCGCGCTCAATCGTAAGCGTAGCTCGTCTCTACTTTTTTGCGTCATCAGGCTCCAGTGGTGACTAGATAGGCGGCGAACCTGAGGCCCACCGCTTTCTGACATGACGCGAGCTAAGCGTCCCCCTCCACCGCATCTGGATCATTGTGGTAGTAGCCAACGCCGTGATCTGCTTCTACCCACTTCGCAAAGCGCGGTAGGCCGTCGGATGGCATCGCGTGAAAGGGTGCACCGTTTGCCATTATGCCGTGCTTGTTGCTGTCGGGATAGAAAAAGACATCAGCGGGCAACATGGACGACAGAGCAAGATAGCGCATCTCGCTCTCGCCGGTGTTCTGCAATTGAAATGGAATGCCCGTGCCAGCGCGGATATAGATAATATCACCGGTTTTGATGGGGTGCGTATCGTCCCCGTAACGCAAGCTACCTTCGCCTGCGATGACCAGAAACGCTTCGTCGTTAATATAGTGGAAGTGGCGGGGAAAGGCTTGGCTCTTCGGTGGCACTACAGTGACGTTGATGCCGATCTTTTCGGTGTTCAGCGCCTCACCTACCTTGGCCAACCGTGCCTCATACGGGCCTTGGCGGTCGATAGTTGTCAAATGATCAGGATTGGCGAGTAGGGCATCAATATTCGCAATAGGGGGATCAATTGTATTGGTCATAATGGGTCTCCTTTCGTCCCCCCGACGTACCCGCCCGAGATGACGCAAAAGCGACACATCAGTTTGGTGACCTTAATTTTCCTTCCGGTCATCCACGACGTTCATGCCCGCAAGACCGGAGTTGCCAAGGTCAACACTGGCAAACGGCCCGCCATGGCACATGTGCCCTTTGTCTTGCGGGTCGAGCGGTTCTGCAGCGGCCAGCACCTCTGCCGCATAAACCTCCGCATTATCCTTCGGCCTATACCCCAGAAACGTCGCCTTGCTGTTGTCCACCGGCGACCGGTCGTTGTTTGACACCCCGTAGACCACCGCCCAACCGGTTACCGGCGTGTCGATACAGCGGGTCACCAGTTGGATCAGATCGTCATAGGAAAGGTAAGACCCCAAGGCGCGCGGATTATTAACTTGCGCGCAGGACAGGATGCGCATGTGCACACTCTCTAACCCACGCTTTTCCCAATACATCCGGCCAAGGTCTTCGCTGAAACACTTGGCGAGGCCATAGAAGGTATCGGGTCGATGCGGGACCTCGGTGTCGATGCATTCGTTTTTGTCGTACATGCCCACGGCGTGAATCGAACTGGCGTAGACCACACGGCGCGCGCCCGTGCGAAAGGCTGCTTCCCACACATTGTAGGACCCGATGAAGTTCGGGCCGAGCAACTGTTCAAACGGCCCCTCATCCACGAAAGCGCCCATATGCACGACCATCGTGGCACCCTCAATGACCGCCATCATCTCATCAAAATTGGCAAGGTCGGCCTTGTGGAACGTCTCACCGGGATAGAGCTTGCCGACGTCCTCAATATCCGTGGACACCAGGTCTTCACACAAAGACGTCAGCGGTTCCCGGAGGTAGGATCCTAGGCGACCGGCAGCACCAGTGAGAACGATCTTCTTGAGTTTCATCACTCCTCCATCTTCTCTTTGACCTGTGCCAGCAGGGCGTCAGAGGCCCGCGCAAGCGTCAGCGTATCAAGTCCACATGCGACAAAGGTGAAACCCTCGTTCAATAAGTCGGCAACCATACGCGCGTCTGTGACGAGCGTGCCCACTGGCATCCCCATCGCACGCAATTTCGCGGCTGCAGGGCGGATCACCTCCCAGACCTCGGGCGCCATCGGTTTGCCGATCATGCCAATGTCAGCGGCAATATCGGCCGGTCCAAAGAAGATGCCACTTACGCCATCAACCTTTGCAATCTCTTCCGCCTGCGCAATCGCTGCAGCGGTCTCAAGTTGAATAAGAACGGTTGTTTCCTCTTCAACACGTTGTGCGTAGTCGGTGATCCGACCAAATTGGGTGGCACGCGTTGCCCCGGCCACACCTCGGTTCCCGCGCGGTGGGTAGCGCGTCGCGGCAACCGCCTTCTCCGCCTCTTCCACGGATTGCACCATTGGGAACAAAAGCCCCTGGGCTCCCATATCAAGGATGCGCTTGACCGCCACGGTGTCGTTCCATTCCGGACGCACCAGCGCCGTCGTCTTTGACCCCTGAAACGCCTGCAACTGAGACTGAACGGTTAAATAATCGTTCGCGGTATGCTCCATATCAACAACGACCCAGTCAAAACCAGATCCGGCAACAATCTCAGCTGACACATTGCTCGCCATACTGACCCAATAACCGACTTGCTTTTGGCCGGCCGCAATGGCGTGGGTGAAGGTGTTGGTCGGGAGTTTCATTGGCTGACCTCAGACATCCGCGCCAACCACTTGGCGCTGTTTGCCAAGGCCAGCAATTTCCAATTCCATCACATCGCCCGCCTTGAGGTAAACGGGTTGAGGCTTGATCCCCATACCCACGCCCGGCGGTGTCCCGGTGGAGATCACATCTCCCGGATGCAGGGTGAACAAACCACTCAGATGTTCGATGATTTGCGCGACCGTGAAGATCATCGTCGCTGTATTGCCTGACTGCATGCGCTTCCCATTCACTTCAAGTGACATATCGAGCACCTGCGGGTCCGGCACCTCATCCCGCGTTACAAGCCACGGGCCGGTCGGCCCAAAGGTGTCGCAGCTTTTGCCCTTCGTCCATTGACCAGTCAGCCCCGTCTGAAAATGCCGCTCTGAGACGTCGTTGATCACACAATACCCTGCCACATAGTCAAGCGCGTCGGCCGCGCTCACGTATTTCGCGGGCTTGCCAATCACGACCCCCAGTTCCACTTCCCAGTCCGTCTTCTCTGACCCGCGCGGGATCATCACGTCATCGTTCGGGCCGACGATGGCGGAGTTTGCTTTCATGAACAGGATTGGGTGATCGGGAATTGGCAAACCAGATTCAGCGGCATGGTCTGAATAGTTCAACCCGATGCAGCAGAATTTCCCAATGTCGCCGACACAAGGCCCCAAACGCGGGTTGCCATCAACCGCAGGCAGTGAGGCCGGATCGATTTCGCGCAGCTTTGCCCGCCCCGCATCCGACAGCACGTCGCCTGCGATATCTTCCACCACACCCGACAAATCACGGATCACGCCATCCGCATCCAGCATCCCCGGCTTTTCCGCGCCACTATCCCCAAACCGCAACAGTTTCATGGTCTCATCCCTTCTTCAGCCAGACCATCCGCCGTCAATGACGTGCGGTTGGCCTGTGGTAAACGCGCTTTCATCGCTTGCCAGGTAAACGACCAGGGCGGCGATCTCTTCTGTTGTGGCGACGCGGCCCATCGGTTGGCGGGCGACAAAGGCCTCCATCGCTGCATCATAACTTCCCATCTCTTCACCCAGGGCCTTCACCCGGTCATGCCAACTTGGACTTTCGACTGTACCGGGGCAGATGCAGTTGCAGCGGATTCCCTTGGTGATGTATTCAACGGCGACCGACTTGGTCATCCCAATCACCGCCGCCTTTGTCGTTCCGTAGATAAACCGGTTCGGCGCACCAATGATCGACGACAGGGCGGAAGACATGTTGATAATAGAACCATTGCCGCGATCGAGCATCCCCGGCAAGGCGGCGCGGATCGTGCGATACATCGATGTCACGTTCAGATCGAAGGCAAAATCCCACTCCTTGTCCGTCGCATCCAGGATCGAACCGTGGTGTACAAAGCCCGCGCAGTTGAACAGGATATCTGGGTTTGCCCGCGCGACGCCCTCTTTCACAGCCTCATCGTTGCGGACATCCATAACGAAGGTTTCAATGCCAGGCGCGTCCAAGGTTGCTAGCGCCTCTGCATTGACATCAGTCGCAAAAACCATCGCCCCTTCCGCGGCCATCATCTGAGCAGAGGTCTTCCCAATCCCTTGCCCCGCCGCTGTGACCAACGCGCGCTTGCCGTCCAATCGTCCCATAAATTCTCCCCCGAACCATCCGGCCTCGACAGGCCCGCAACGTCTGATAGCGTAATCACGCACGCGGGTGGAGGACAACCGCGAAAGGGGGGCATATGGGACGGATCTTGATCTTGGGCGGCGGCGGCATGATCGGCCAAAAACTGGCAGCACGGCTGTTGGCGGCGAATGCGACGGCGGATGTAACTCTCTTCGACATAGGCTTTCCGCCAAACGCGGTCTCAGGCACTGCCATGGAAACAGGTAACCTCGCTACCGCTGGCGTGGTTGCGGGCCTCGCCAAACAAAAATTTGATACCATCTTCCACCTCGCTTCCATCGTCTCGGGCGAGGCGGAGTCGAACTTCACCAAAGGGTACACGGTGAACTTGCATCCGATGATCGCATTCCTCGAAGCACTCCGGTTGGAGCATGAGGCCGAGAGCACATATCGTCCTCGCTTCGTCTTCACATCGTCCATTGCCGTCTTCGGCGGCCCCTACCCCGAATGGATCTCGGATGATTTCGCACCCTCCCCACAAACCAGCTATGGCACCCAAAAGCTGATGTGCGAAGCGCTGGTCCAGGATTACAGCCGCAAGGGCTTCATCGACGGCCTGTCGCTGCGCCTGCCAACAATCTGCGTGAGGCCCGGAAAGCCGAACCTCGCCGCATCGTCCTTTTTTTCCGGCATCATCCGCGAACCGCTGAACGGACAAGAAGCAATCCTCCCCGTCCCCGACACAACCCGCCATTGGTTCGCAACGCCGAAAGCGGCCGCAGGGTTTCTCGTGCACGCCGCAGAGCTGGACACGGGAATGCTCGGCGGTCACCGGGCGCTGAACCTGCCCGGTGTCAGCTGCACAGTGGCCCAACAAATCGACGCCCTCCGCACCGTCGCAGGCCAAACACCGGTCGAGCTAATCAGCGCGCAACCGGATGAGACGATCATGTCCATCGTCGCTGGCTGGCCGACAGGTTTTACAGCGGACCGTGCCACCGCGCTCGGCTTTTCTGCCGAAACCTCCTTCGAAGAGATTATCAAAACATATATCGCGGAAGAGCTCAGCTAATGGCCGAAGAGCACGACAAGAGCATGATGGAAAACCTTTACTGGTGGGGCGTGCCGACGCTGTTTCGGTGTCCGCATGAATGGCCACAAGGGAAAGACATCGCACTTGTTGGCGTCCCGCATTCCACCGGCAATGGTACAACAGAGCGGGATCAACACTTAGGCCCTCGCGCTGTACGCAATGTCTCTGCCGTTCAACGACGGGTGCATGGGGCGTTCGGGATCGATCCGTGGGTCTCGGCCAAAATCGCAGATGTCGGCGACGTGCCGTTTCCGCGGGCCAACGACAACGAAGATTGCATCGCGCGGATTACCGAATTTTATAAAACCATCGACGCCGCGGGCGCGCGCCCGGTGTCCATCGGCGGCGACCATTCCATCACTGGCGGCATCGTACAGGCTTTGGGCCGCGGCAAGCTTGCGAACGGCGAACCGGTTTGCTTCCTACACCTCGACGCACACACGGACGTTTTCACCAAGGTCGACCACTTCCTCGGCGCAGAAAAATCCGCCGCACACTGGGGCGCCTACCTTGCGGATCAAGGGCAAGTCGATCCTAAACATTCCATGCAAATCGGCCTGCGGGGCCACCCGCGGACATTCGACTGGCTACAGCCGTCCTACGATTACGGCTACAACATCGTCACGATGAAGGCGTACCGCAAACGCGGTGCGGCGGACGTCATCGCGCAAATCAAAGACGTGCTGGCAGACCGCCCCGTTTATATCACCTTCGACCTCGATTGCCTCGATCCAACCGTCGCGCCTGCGGTGTCAAACCTCGAAGCGGGTGAGAAGGGCTTTGATATCGACGAAGCGGTCGGGCTGCTGCACGCCGTGCGTGGCATGAACATTGTCGGGGGTGACGTCGTCTGCATGATGCCCACCAAAGATAGCCCGAACAACATTACAGCGTTGGTCGGCGGAGCTGTGATGTTTGAAATGATTGCGATGATCGCTGAAAACGTCGGGGCAAAATGAGGACGAAGGCACCCTATCGGAACAGCGCACTTTGGCTCGTCGTTCCATGCCTTGTGCTACTCTTGTTCAGTTTCGCGATCCCAATCGTGGCGGTCGTCAACTATTCGGTCCACGATGTCTTTTCTGGAAACACCTTCGTTTGGGCGGGGGGGTACTGGTACGAACACGTGCTAAGTTCCAGCACCTTTTGGGACACGCTCGGCCGGACGTTCCTATATGCGGTCCTCGTCATCGCAATTGAAATTCCCCTGGGGGTATGGATCGCATTGCACATACCCCGCGCTGGCCGACAATCCTCCTTTTTTATTATCGTTGCCGCGATTCCGCTGCTGATCCCTTGGTTCATCGTTGGACTGGTGTGGAAGATCATCGCCGATCCGGCTATCGGCCCTCTGGGCGTTTCCGCCGTGGCGCTTGGCACATTTTATGACCTCAACTCACCTATCATTGCGTGGGCCGTCATCATCCTCGCCGATATCTGGCATTGGACAGGTCTTGTGGTGCTCCTTAGCTACGCAGCGCTTGTGGCAATACCCCGCGCCTACTACCAGGCGGCGCAGGTCGACGGGGCCTCCCGTGGCGCCATTTTCCGCTTCGTCGAACTCCCCCGGCTCAAGCGGGTGCTGATCATTGCACTGTTGCTGCGGATGGTGGATGGGCTGATGATTTACATCGAACCCTTCATGATCACTCGCGGTGGACCCGGCGTCTCGACGACCTTTCTGTCGCAAGACCTTATCCAAACCGCGATGAAGGAGTTCGACTTTGGCGAAGCGAGCGCAGCAGCGTTGATCTACCTGCTCATCATGCTCGCATTGTCTTGGGCGCTTTTCCGTATCATGACCGCCGCCGATGACTGAACCGCACGTGCCATATCACCGCCGGCGCATCGTCCCGTTGCTCTATGCGGCATTCGTCCTGCTGCCACTTTATTGGCTGTTCATCATCAGCTTCATGACGCAGGAAGAAGCAACCGCAGGCCTGTCCCTCGTTCCGCAAAAGCCGACACTAAATAACTACCTATTTATATTGACGGATTCAGGTTGGGCGATGGGGTTTGTGAACGCTGCCATTTACACGTCAATCAACGTCGCACTTTCACTCACCGTCGCAATCCCCGCGGCATATGCCTTCTCGCGGTACCGGTTCTTAGGCGATAAACATCTGTTCTTTTGGCTCCTTGCCTCCCGCATGACGCCCTCTGCGGTTCTATTCCTGCCGCTCGTCCAGCTCTATTCCGAAATCGGCCTGATGGACCGGACCATCGGCGTGGCGTTAGCACACTGCCTTTTCACCGTGCCCGTCGCCGTCTGGATCCTTGAAGGCTTCTTCAAAAACATCCCAGTTGAACTCGACGAGACCTCTCGCGTTGACGGGCGCGGCGGCGCCGCCTTCGCCTTTCAGGTTCTTCTTCCCGTCGCGGCCCCTGGTATCGGCGTGGCAGCGTTCTTTTGCTTCATGGCGTCTTGGGTCGAGCTGATCCTCGCCAATGCGTTGACGACGACAGAGGCGAAACCAATCATCGCGGTCCTATTCCGGGCCGGGGGGCCGCTTGGCTTTGTGCACCTGCCGATCCTTTGCGCGGCTGGCGTGCTGACAATCCTCCCAGGCCTTGGGCTCGTCTACTTCGTGCGGCATTACCTGGCGAGCGGGCTATCAATGGGTCGGGTTGGACGGATGTAAGGGTGCACCAGAACTGCTAACATGAACCTCTCAATTTCAACTGACCAAAGTCGCCGTTGACGAAAAGAACATCGCTTGGCTCACGGCCGACCGCACCTCCTCTTCGGTGTAGGGCTTCGTAATCAAAAACGCTGGCTCCGGCCGTTCACCTGTTAACAACCGCTCTGGGAAAGCCGTGATGAAGATCACTGGCATATCGGCTTGATCCTTCAGAATGTCGTTCACTGCATCGATGCCCGATGATTTATCGGCCAATTGAATGTCCGACAGGATCAAATCTGGCACCTGTCGACCCGCCAGGGCGACGGCTTCGGCCCGCGTGCGGGCGATGCCTGTCACCGTGTGGCCCAGTTCTTCGACTATGGCCTGGATCTGCATTGCGATGATTGGCTCATCCTCGATGATCATCACCATGCCGGTCGCGCTTTGCGACATCTCTTCGAGCGCGATCCGCAAGAGATGGTTCACCTCGATCGCATCAGTTTCCATGATCTCTGCGACTTGGGCGATGCTGAACCCTTCGATGGTGTTCAGCAACAAAGCCTCGCGCGTATTGGGCGTAAGGCCAACCATATGGCGCTGTGCAGCACTCTCAAGTCCCTCACCCACAGCAGCAGACGGCGCGCCAAGGCTGATCCAGATCCGATGGAAGGTTGTGTATAGCGCAACGCGGTCCGAGGAAGCGGTTTGAAACACCGTGCGGTCTTGCAACAAGGCTTCGAGCGTTGCGGCCGCAAGCTGATCACCGCTCACCTGTGCGCCGGTCAAGGCTCGGGCGTAACGGCGCAGCAAAGGCAACATCTCCGCCACGATCAAAGACAAGGGTTTCTTTTCATCAGTCGCCGACATGCGGGTCCCCATTTTTTATCAAACGTTCGGAACCAAACGCCGTCTGGCTTGTTTGGTTCCCAACAAGATCGCAAAATCGCCCAAACAGCCTCAGGGGCAGAGTCAGGACAAAAGATGTCAGCAAAAGATACAGCGCGGCGGATCAAAGATCAGATGATTGAGGATAATCTCAAACGCGCCTTTACCAGCAAAGCCAACGAAGCTGTGCCAGATGAACTTTTGGCGCTTCTGGACAAGCTCAAAGCACAGGATGATTCAAATGGCCCATCCTGATCCAATCCCCGCCCCACTCGACCCGCGTGAAGAATTGGTGACACACCTGGGTGTTCTCCGCGCCTTTGCACTGAACCTTACACGCAATGACGCCACAGCCGACGATCTGGTGCAAGACACGGTCGTGAAGGCCTGGAAGAATATCGACAAGTTTGAAGAAGGCACCAACATGCGCGCTTGGCTCTACACGATCCTGCGCAACACCTTCTATTCCGACTACCGCAAGCGTCGGCGCGAGGTGCAAGACAGCGAAGGGCACTTTGCTGCGACGCTCTCGGTTAAGCCCGATCACGATGGGCGTCTCGCAATGACCGACTTTATGGTTGCCTTTCACAAGTTAGGCGACGAACAGCGTGAAGCGCTGACCTTGGTTGGCGCCTCCGGCTTTGCATATCATGAAGCCGCAGAAATGTGCGGTGTCGCGACCGGAACCATGAAAAGCCGGGTCAATCGCGCGCGCGCAAGGCTGGGAGAGTTGCTTGATCTTCAGGGCGACGACACGCTCGACATAACAGATAAGAGCACGCTCGCAGTTATTACGTGCGGACTTGCCGTTCGGCGCAGTTAACAGAGTATTTCCTAAGGCGATCGAATAGGGCCAAGTCTCGCCACATTTGTCGGACATCCAGCAACCATATTTTTTTGGCATGGCGTTTCGTGTGCTGAGTTATTCTGTGGAGTTGGTTAATGAGTGGACGGTGTTCCCGCCTCGCGACCGCGAGCCTTGCTGCGATCCTATCAGTTGTCACGCCTATTGCCGGCGTGAGTATCGCAAAGACGACCGAAGCAGCAACGCAAGAGCCCGGTGACGGCGGACGTGCCCGCATGAATGTTGCAGGCAAACTTCCGATTTACAGTGAGACCATCGCCGCGGCAGCCTGCATGCTGCAGCAGGGCTTTGATGTCGCGCATGAACGCGAATTGCTCGAGAAGAAACAGACAGAATACCTTAAACTTCTGGACGCCCTGCAACATGGTGAACCAAGCCTCGGGATCCCAACCCCGGAAAGCCACCGCAAGACGGTTGTTGAGATTGAAGAGCTGCGGACGCTTTACGCCCCGATGGACGCCGCAATCACCGGCCTCTTGGCGGATGCCCCGAACAACGCCTACGCGGCGCTGATCGCGCAACAGAACTATCCGGTGACCGAACAGGGTGAAAAGCTCTTCAACGTCATCCTCAACGAGTACACCAATCCGTTTGAGATGCTCTTAGCCGACGCCATTGCCATGTCCTTCGCCGAACGGCAGGAGATGTTCGCGGAACGATTGAAGCGCGAAGCATGTGAGATCGGCAGCGGCAACGCGAGCGCTGAGATCCTGGAAGATTTCGACAAGACAATGCAGCTGTTTGAAGTCTCACTTACAGCACTTCACGACGGCTACCCCGCAGCCGGCATTCGCCCGCCCCCTAACGAGATCATTACCAAGCACCTCGAAGACGCGATGGTTGAATGGCAGGCGGCCAAGCCAATTTTGCAGATGGTCCGCGACAATGGTGGTGCGACAGAAGACGAAATGGTGCAGATCCGTAAGGTGACCGAAGGTCTCGACCACACGATGCACGCCATCGTGGTCGAATACCTCCTGGCCTCCCCCGGTGCCAACGACATGCTCGACACGCCGCTGCGCACCTATGCCACGCGGGAGCTGATGGGCTGGCTTGACGATCCGGTGATCATCGACGCGATCCGCGAACACAACCTTGAAACAGACGGCATGACCCATGAAGAGCTTTATGCCCAGAATGCGCAATGGGAGGCTGAACTGGCTGCAGGGTCTGGCCCTCTGCTGGACAAGGTCCTCAACAATCCGGCGTCATTAATCCTTAAAGACATGAAAGCGGCGTCCTCAGAGATCGTGACGGAGGTCTTCATTATGGACCTACGCGGCGCTAATGTCGCAGAAAGCGAACCGACAACGGCATATTGGCATCTGGAAGAAGAACGTTATCAGGCGGTCTCATCCAGCCGTGGTGATGCAATCTACGTTAGCGACGTCCATGTTGAAGTTGGCGGTGACATCTACCAAGCCGAAGTGTCCCTCCCGATCAATGACCCTGAAACGGGCGAACGGATCGGCGTTGCGTCCTTTGGCGTCAACGTGCAGTCAATGTTCTAGGTCTTTTCACCTACGAAAAGGTCGTTGCATTCTATTTCATCGCAAGTGCGCTGCGATCCTGCTTTGATGGCAACATCAAACGCAGGAGGTGCGCATGCAATTTCTTGGCCAAACCATTCATCCGCTTGGCATGGGCTGCTGGCCCATCGGCGGGCCGATGTTCGCAGGTGAAATGTCGGTCGGCTACACCGGCAGCGATGATGCGACATCGCTGCGCACGATCCACGCCGCCCTCGATCACGGCATCACCCTCTTTGATACTGCTGCTGCGTACGGGGCTGGGCATTCGGAGGTGCTGTTGGGCCAGGCCCTGGATGACCGGCCAGACGCCCTCGTCATCACCAAAATCGGCATCACCATTGATGAGGTGACAAAGCAACTCTCGGGCCAAGACGACGATCCAGCTACGGTTATGCCCGCGATCGACGCTTGCCTTCGGCGGCTGAACCGCGACACCATCGATCTCCTTCTCCTGCATCAAAACGCCCGTTCTGCGGAGGAGGCCGCGGCATTCTTTGATGAAATGGAAGTCGCCCGCAGCATGGGCAAAATCCGCAGCTACGGCTGGAGCACTGATTTCTCTGCCAGCGCTGCCACGATGGCTAATCGGGATGGCTTTGTGGCCGTCGAACACGCCATGAACGTGTTCATCGATACGCCGCGCATCCAACAGACTCTGCAGAACACGGGTCTTACGGCTCTCATTCGCTCCCCCCTCGCTATGGGCCTCTTATCTGGCAAATACGACACCACATCGACCATGCCGCCGGCTGACATCCGGGCCAATGCGCAACTCGAATGGGCCGACTACTTTGTCAACGGTCGCCCCAACGCGCGCTTTATCACGATGCTGGACGCAATCCGCGACCTGCTGACAACAGATGGCCGGACCCCCGTGCAAGGCGCGCTCAGCTGGCTTTGGGCCAAAGGCCCTACCAACATCCCCGTTCCAGGCGCGCGCACCGAAAATCAAATCGCGGGCATCGCCGGGGCGCTGGCGCACGGCCCCCTGCCCGCTTCTGTCATGGCAGACATCGAAACTTTCATCCCGCGACCTCTCGCCGATGAGCCGGATCGCGAAAGATAGACTCAAAAACGCGGGAACCTCTGCGCCCCTGACCCGTTCCTCCTGCATCAGACACGCAAAAGGAGGCGCCCATGCTTGGGTGGTCACTGACATTTTTGATCATCGCCCTGATCGCAGGGGCGTTCGGGTTTGGCGGAATCGCCGGGGCCTCCGTCGGGATTGCACAGATCCTGTTTATCCTATTCCTCAGCCTTTTCGTCGTCACTGCGCTGGTCCGGCTGCTGCGTCCCTAAATCGCGCGGGACTGGCAAGTCCTCGGCCGGGAGCGGGGCAGCCGTGAAAGACAACGACAAACGATAAAACGCGGGTGTCGCCTCAACCTCCATTTCAGACCCGAGCTGTGTCGCAAAAGCGGTCATCAGCTGCGCGCCAAGCCCAGTCGAATGCGGGTCCGACTTTTTGTAACCCGGCCCACCCCGGCTGTTTTCAATCATCAGCCCAACACGCTGCTCGCCCTGGTCCTTTAAGGCAATCTTCAACCGCAACGGCGCACCCGGCGCGGCGGAAATGTACTTATGGGCATTGGTGAGCGCCTCCGTCACAAGCAGGGAAAACGGAACGGCTTGGTCCGGTAGAAGGCTCACTGGGTCATAGTCAGTCTCTAACACAACGGATTTCGCGTGTTGGGACAGCCCCTGCATCTGCTCCACAATATCACTCAACAACTCATCCAGTCGGATCGCAGCCAAACCAGATGTTTGATAGAGGCTCTTGTGAATGGTGGCGAGGCTCAGCACCCGGTCTTGCAAACCCGCCATTACCTCTTTCACCTCATCGGACTGCGTGCGCCGCATCTGCATCGCCATAATAGAGGCGATCAGCTGCAGATTATTCTTCACCCGATGATGCACCTCCCGCAGTAGGATGTTCTTCTGATACAGCGCGTCTTCCAACTTAGCCTCATCCCGCACGACGGCATCCGTGAGGGTGATGTAGGCGTCACCAAAATCGCGCAATTCAACCGGAGCCGCATTAAAGGATGGTGGGAGTTCGGTTCGCCGGTTCTTTGCAAACCCCCGCATCGCAAACCCCAGCGATGTCACGTGCCGCGTCACCAAAAAGTCGACGACGAACCAGCCGACGACCAAACTCGCCAACCACATCACCAGCGGAAAGAAGGCGGCGCGCTGGAGGTAGAAGATCGAGGCGCTGGCGTCCTGATCCGCCCAGATGCCCACCATTGAAATCTCGCCTTGCACCACCGGAGACACGGCATAAATCGTGGCATCACCATTGTCTGACGTGGCGCTGAAACTCCCGCCACTGTCGAGAAAGCGCTGCGGCAGACCGTAAGAAGGCAAAAGCGCCTGCGCCTCTTCGACGGGCAGCGATGTCGTAAGGATCTCTCCGGCCGTATTTACCGTGACAAACTGGGCACCGGGGATCGTGAGGTTTCGATTTTCCAACACCATCTCTTGGGGGATCGAGGCGGTCACATACCCCAACGTCCCACCGCGCCGGTCAAACACAGGCGATAAGACGTAGATCACAGGTGAATCGCTGGCAAATCCCATTGGCCGGCGCCGTACGATTTCGCGTGGGTCTGACAATGCCGCGGCAAAATCATCAGTCACCGCCATCTCGGCCGGGCTATTGGGCGACGCACAGGGCACCGACCCATCAGCGGCAAGGAACCCAACGAAGCCTAAGTTGGACCGCTCCGCGATCCGGCCCAAGGCCGCGCTGCACACCTCAGGCTGCTGCAACAAATCCAGGACAATCGCGCCAACCGATCCCGCGACGCCCCGTGCCTTATCGATCAGGGCAAGTTCCGTACTCGCGACCTGAACGGTTTCTCCAAACAAGGCCGCCTTGTTACGAGCCTCCGTTTGAGAAATCACAGCTTGCGACCGCAAGATCGACACAATGGCCAAGGGCAACAGGATCACCGCAAGGGAAAACGCCATGCGAAAGCCCAAACGATCCAGAAATTGTGTGCCTAACACTGCCGAACGTCCCTACTGCCTGCGCCATTGTGTCGGCACCGTACCATAGGGCGCAACGCAACAGACACCAATTGGTTCCGGAGCGACCTGCCGGGCGCGCGCCAAATGGTGTTGACCCATAAAGCGCCGTTGGCGGCGGCTTATGCCGCCGGGCCCGTCGATGTTCCAACGACCAACTCGGCCTCCATCAGCTCCTGCTCAAGCCCACGGTCCGGATCATTGATTTGCCGAATTAGCACTTCGGCAATTTTCTGACCCGCCGCGCGCACCGATGACCGGACGGCCGTGAACACCGGGACATCCTGGCGGTTGCTGAGATAGGACAAGTCATCGTCGTAGGCGATCAAGGATACATCTTGCCCCATCACCAACCCCGCTTCTTGAATGGCCCGCCGTGCGCCGATCGCTAAGGTAATGGATGAAACAACAATCGCCGAAGGCCCACCATCCATCGCCAAAAGACGCGCGGCTGCCGCATGCCCGTTATCTTCGGTCATCGCCCCCTGCGACGTCAGGGTTGGGTCAATCGGTAGGCCTGCGTCAGTTAACGCCGATTCATATCCGGAGCGGCGCCGCGCCGCGAAATCCATCCGCTCGTCCCCATTGATCAACCCAATCCGCCGATGCCCAAGATCAATCAAAAACATCGCCGCTCGGTGAAACGCATGCCGGTTATTGACATCAACCCAGGCATAGGGTGCCGCAATCCCGGACGCACGCCCATGCACGACAAACGGCATCCCAATGTCATGCATCAAGGCGATCCGGTCATCATTCGTGACCGGCGCTTGAAGCACAATCCCATCGACGGAGCCTTCGGATTTCAATTTGCGGAACGTGGCCGCTTCCTGATCGGATTCGGTCAAGGTCAGCGACAAACTGTAACCCGCGGCGGCGCTCGTTTCTGTCAGGCCACCGATAAAATCACCAAAGATGGGGTTCACCAGCTGCTCTTTATTTTTGGTCGACAGAACATGACCAATGTTAAAGGAACGACCCGTCGCCAAGGCTTGCGCCCGCTTGTTTGGGCGATAGTTGTAGCGCGCGGCCGCAGCGGCCACACGGGCCCGCGTTTCGGCGTTCACTTCCGGGTATCCGCCTAAGGCGCGCGACACCGTTGTGGGCGACAGCCCCAACCGCGACGACAGCTCCTTCAAGTTCATGGAATTCCCCAAAGCGGTTTCAAAACTCGAGGCACTTTCAATCATTGCCCCATTCAGGGTCAACAAAAAATTGCACGGAAATGAGGGATTTGCCTATCCTTTCAGATGATTTCTGTTGACAGACCGCGCAGAATCGTAATTTTGAGAATATCCAAACCGCTTTGGATGCGGCATTGGGAGATGCCGCTGGAGAGATACCAAAGCGTCCAAAAGGGAGAGACCTATGAAATCCGTTTATCTCGCAAGCGCAGCCGCGCTTGCCATCACAGCGTCGTCTGCAATGGCCGAGCAGGTCACTGTGTTCGGTCCATGGCTTGGCCCAGACCAAGAGAACGTCGAAAAAGTACTTGCGGCATTCGCAGAAGCCTCAGGCCACGACGTCCGCTACACTGGCTCTGACAGCTTTGAACAGCAGATCATGGTCGACGCCGAAGCTGGGTCCGCGCCGAACGTCGCTGTCTTCCCACAGCCCGGCCTTGCCTCCGACATGGCATCGCGCGGTTTCTTGACACCGCTCAAGGATGGCACTGGCGACTGGATCGTTGACAACTACGCTGCAGGTCAGTCCTGGGTTGATCTGGGCACCTACGCAGACGATGCCGGCGCAGACAATCTGTACGGCTTCTTCTACAAAGTCGATGTGAAGTCGCTCGTTTGGTACTCCCCTGAGAACTTCGAAGACGCTGGCTACGAAGTGCCAACAACAATGGAAGACCTTAAGGAACTGTCTGACCAAATCGTCGCAGACGGCGGCACGCCTTGGTGCATCGGTCTGGGATCTGGTGGCGCAACTGGCTGGCCCGCAACAGACTGGGTTGAAGACATGATGCTGCGCACGCAGGCCCCAGCTGTCTATGACCAGTGGGTGTCCAACGAACTGGCCTTCGACGCACCTGAAGTTGTTGCCGCTATCGAAGAGTTTGGCGCATTTGCCCGCAACGACGACTACGTCGCTGGTGGCGCAGGTGCCGTGGCCTCCACGGATTTCCGCGACAGCCCAAAAGGCATGTTTGACAGCCCACCACAGTGCTACATGCACCGTCAGGCGTCCTTCATCCCAGCGTTCTTCCCAGAAGGCACTGTTGTTGGCGAAGATGCAGATTTCTTCTACTTCCCAGCCTATGCTGAGAAGGATCTGGGCGCGCCTGTTTTGGGTGCAGGGACCCTCTGGGCCATTACCAACGAAAACGAAGCAGCACACGACCTCGTTGCGTTCCTACAAACGCCAGAAGCCCACGAAATCTGGATGGGTCTTGGTGGCTTCCTGACACCACACAAAGGTGTTGATACGTCGAAGTTCTCTGACGCAGCGACCGCCAAGATGAACGACATCTTGCTGGCAGCGACAACCTTCCGGTTTGACGCGTCTGACCTGATGCCAGGTGCGGTTGGTGCCGGAACCTTCTGGACAGGCATGGTGGACTACGCGGGCGGCAAAGACGCTGCCGAAGTGGCCGCTGGCATTCAGGCGTCTTGGCCAAACTAAGCCTCCCTGGCTGACCAAGATCGGGTGGGTGCGGCCTCCGGGCCGCTCCCGTCCACCCCCAAGACCCCTCCCACATCTGCTGACCGGCGCACGCTGCGCCTTCCGCCTTTGGAAAGGACTGTCTGATGCATCCAGCACTACTTGGCCTTGTGACCATTATCGTCGGTGTCGGCGGCTGTTTGGGGTATTTCTATTTCTCGAATTTGCTGCTCGATAAGGTGATCTTTCCGCCGAAACAGGGTGATAGCGGACGCAACATCAACCGGGCAAACGCGGTGCGGCCCTGGCTGTTCCTGTTTCCAGCCATTGCGGCCCTTGGGCTCTACCTCGGCTATCCGGTGATTGAGACCTTGCGCCTGTCTCTTACCGACCGCGACGCTGGCGGGGCCTTTGTCGGGCTGGCGAACTACAACCAAATGTTCAGTGAGGAAAAGTTCTGGGAAGCCATGCGGAATAACATGCTCTGGCTGATCATCGTCCCCGCTGCCTCTACCGCATTTGGCCTGCTCGCAGCGCAGCTGACCGATCGCATCGCCTGGGGCAACATCGCGAAGTCGTTGATCTTCATGCCGATGGCGATCTCTTTCGTCGGGGCGTCCGTGATCTTTAAGTTGGTCTACGACACCCGCGCGGTTGATCAGGAACAAATTGGTATCATGAATGCGATCTGGCTCAGTTTTGACGGCGGGATCGGTTCCTTCATTTTGCTGCGCTTGGCCCCTGCCCTCGTGCTTCTCGCGTTTGCTGGGATGGTGGCCTACGCGATCAAAGCCGTGATCACCCCGCTGCGTGATCAGCACAACAAAGACGGTCTCTTCCTCAAGGGGCTCCGGGTTGTTGGTGCGGCGATTGGCGCTTGGCTGGTCTTCAAATCCATCATGTCGATCATCGGCGTCTTCACTGTGCAATACGCCTACGGAGAGCCGCAAACATGGCTCACGATCCCGTTCTGGAACTCCTTCTTCCTGATGGTCGTGCTGATCTGGATCCAAACGGGTTTTGCCATGGTGATCCTCTCTGCCGCCCTGCGCGGCGTGCCAGAGGAAACGGTCGAAGCAGCCATCGTGGATGGCGCGAATCCCTTTGAAGTCTTCTTCAAAATCAAGGTTCCGCAAATCATGGGCACGATCGTGGTGGTCTGGACGACCATTACCCTGGTCGTGCTTAAGGTCTTCGACATCGTTTTCGCGATGACCAACGGCCAGTGGGAGACCCAAGTACTGGCAAATTACATGTTCGACAAACTGTTCCGGGCGAATGACTGGGGCGTCGGATCGGCCTCGGCGATCATCATCATGCTGTTGGTCTCACCGATCCTGGTTTGGAACGTGTACAACGCCCGCCAAGAGATGAAAGGACGCTAAGATGAGTGATATTGCAGGTACCAAATCCTCGCTCACCTGGGCGGTTCAGATCTCCACAGTGCTGCTTGTTGCCTTGTGGCTGTTCCCCACCCTTGGTTTGCTCGTCTCGTCCTTCCGGACCGCCGACCAGATCTCAAGCTCTGGATGGTGGAACGCCTTGTTTGAAGCGGAACAAAACGTCGTCATCCGCGTCGCAGACCCAGACGATTTTAGAGTCCAACAAGGGGATATCTTTGTTGTTGAAGGCAATCTGTTTGGCGAGGCCGGCGACGCAGATATCTCTGTCTGGGGCACGTCATCGCGGGCAATTGACGCTAATGCAGCAGGTGAAACCGCTGATATGGGCGACGGCGAAAGCCTGACATTGCAAGCCAACGGCGACTACGTCTGGTCCGGAAATGACGACCAGATCTCTGGCCGGGCGCAGCGTGTCTTTGCAACCGTGACCAGCCCGCCAGAGTTCACATTGGCCAACTATGACCAGATCCTGTTTAGCGGCAACAGCACCGACAGTATGGCGAAAGCCTTCTTCAACACGCTAACTGTGACGATCCCGGCGACCATTATTCCCATCGTTGTGGCAGCCTTTGCCGCATACGCGCTGGCGTGGATGGACTTCCCGGGTCGGGCGCTCTTGATCGCGATCGTTGTGGGCCTCCTCGTGGTGCCCCTGCAATTGGCGCTGATCCCGCTTCTCAAACTCCACCTCGGCATTGGTATCGGCAAAGGCTACCTGGGGGTGTGGCTTGCGCATACCGGCTTCGGCCTACCGCTCGCCGTGTATCTCTTACGCAATTACATGGTCGGGCTCCCGCGTGACATCATCGAAAACGCCAAGGTCGATGGGGCCACGGACTTTCAAATCTTCACCAAGATCGTCCTGCCTTTGTCCTTCCCGGCACTGGCCTCTTTCGGCATCTTCCAGTTCCTGTGGACGTGGAATGACCTGCTGGTAGCGAAGGTGTTCCTGATCGACGCAACTGGTGAAACGACGGTGATGACCAACCAGATCGTCGAACTCCTCGGCACACGGGGTGGCAATTGGGAAATCCTCGCGACGGCAGCTTTCGTGTCGATCGCGGTACCCCTCGTTGTCTTCTTCTCTATGCAACGGTTCTTAGTGCGCGGGTTGCTCGCGGGTTCAGTCAAATAAGGCACGACATGACAAAGATGGATACAGTCACGGCAGCAAACAGCCTGACGAAAGACCCAGAATGGTGGCGGGGCGCAGTGATCTACCAGATCTACCCGCGTAGCTTCCAAGACAGCAACGGAACAGGCACCGGCGATCTCAAAGGGATCGCGAGCCGCCTGCCCTATGTTGCGTCGCTGGGCGTTGATGCAATCTGGATCAGCCCATTCTTCAAATCCCCTATGAAGGACTTTGGCTACGACGTCAGCGACTATTGCGACGTGGACCCAATGTTTGGCACGCTTGCCGACTTTGATCACCTGATCGAAACCGCCCACCGCCTGAACCTAAAGGTGATGATCGACCTGGTGTTATCACACACCAGCGATCAACACGCCTGGTTCGCAGAAAGCCGATCAAGCCGGGACAACGCGAAAAACGATTGGTACGTCTGGTCAGACCCAAAGCCAGACGGGACACCGCCTAACAACTGGCTGTCGATCTTCGGTGGCTCCGCCTGGCAATGGGATGCCCGACGGGAGCAGTACTACCTGCATAACTTCCTCACCTCCCAACCAGATCTGAATTTCCACACCGCCGCCGTGCAAGACGCATTGCTGGACGTGGCTCATTTCTGGCTTGAACGCGGCGTTGACGGCTTCCGCCTCGACACCATCAACTTCTACGTTCACGATGCAAAACTGCGGGACAATCCGCCGCTACCGCCGGAAGACCGGAACGCGACCATCGCGCCGTCAGTGAACCCTTACAACCATCAAACGCACCTTTATTCCAAGAATAGACCCGAAAATCTGACCTTCTTGCGCCGCCTGCGCGCCGTGATGGACCCCTATCGCGCCGCAGCCGTCGGTGAAGTAGGCGATGCCCAAAAGGGGCTTGAGATCATGGGCCAATACACCGCTGGTGATGATCTCATGCAGATGTGCTACGCGTTTGAGTTCCTCGCTTCCGACCAGCCATCAGCAGCCAGGTTCTCAGAAGTGCTGCACAAGGTTGATGACGTCGCCGCAGACGGTTGGGCGTGCTGGGCGTTCTCCAACCACGATGTGCCACGCCACATCAGCCGGTGGAACCTCTCTGACGCAGCCGCCCGCGCGCTCACAACGCTGATTGTCAGCTTGCGCGGATCCGTCTGCATCTACCAAGGCGAAGAACTCGGGCTTGAAGAGGCCGAAGTCGCCTTTGAAGACCTGCAAGACCCTTACGGCATTCAGTTCTGGCCCGAATTCAAAGGCCGCGATGGCTGCCGGACGCCGATGGTTTGGGAAAACAACAACAGCCACGGTGGATTTTCTGAGACGCAGCCCTGGCTGCCCGTCTCATCCTCGCACCTGCATCAGAGCGTTGCGACACAGCAGGATGACCCCGCAGCGCTCCTGCAGCACTACAAGGCAGCGATTGCACTGCGGCAAGCCTATCCGGCCTTGGCCACGGGCGATCATGCGAACGTCACAAACGAAGGGGACGTTCTCCGGTTTGAACGGTCCCATGCAAAAGAAACGCTTTTTTGCGCCTTCAATCTATCGGACGACCCGGCAACTGTGACGTTGCCACAAGGGAATTGGGAGCAAATCGGTGCAGATCTTGGCTCTGCACGTCTTGAAGGCGCCACCACGACGCTTGCACCATGGCAAGCTTGTTTGGCCCGGCGCCTGACATAGGGGAGGAAGTTATGGCAGATCTCAAACTCACGGACGTGGAAAAGACGTACGGCGGGACGGTCAATGTTCTCAATAATATTGATTTGGACGTTAAACGCGGCGAATTGATCGTGTTTGTTGGGCCGTCAGGCTGCGGGAAATCGACCCTATTGCGGATGATTGCGGGCCTTGAGAGCATCACCGGCGGCACGCTTGAGATTGATGGAGAGGTCGTCAACAACGTCCCGCCCGCACAACGCGGTATCGCCATGGTGTTTCAATCCTACGCGCTCTATCCGCATATGACGGTGCGCGAGAACATGTCCTTCGCGCTCAAATTGGCCAAAAAGCCCCAAGCAGAGATCGATGCAGCCATCGACAAGGCGGCCAAGATCCTACAGCTTGATGACTACCTCGACCGGCTGCCAAAGGCGCTCTCCGGCGGCCAGCGGCAGCGTGTAGCCATTGGTCGGTCGATTGTACGGGACCCGAAGGTCTATCTTTTTGACGAGCCTCTCTCGAACCTCGACGCGGGCTTGCGCGTCGCCACCCGGATTGAGATCGCGCAACTAAAAGAAAGCATGCC
>JBCBHE010000022.1:0-66483 GCA_038526085.1 Pseudomonadota bacterium
AATTCTGCAACAAGTGCGGAAAGCCAGAAGGCACAAATGGCGAGGAGGGCGATTGCGGAAGCGCCTGCGTGAAGCGCAATAAGACGAGAACGAGGCATGGCAAACCTTTCACATAGCATGCTATGCAATTTGTTCTAACATTGCATAGCGCGCTATGCAAGTGTAGTAACGTTTTATGAATAACACACCTGCCGATCCCTTCGACCGCACCCGTTCCGCTGGCTACCTTGCCAACCACATGGCCCGCCTATTCGCACAACGCCTACATGAGCGTATCCGCCCCCTTGGCCTTGCGCCCGCACAGTTTATGACCCTGCTTGAGTTGTGGACCGCAGATGGTCTGACGCAAAGCGACCTTGTCGAACGATTGGATGTCGAACAGGCAACTATGGCCAACACGTTGAGCCGTATGGAGAGAGACGGCTTGATCGAACGACGCACGGATGAGCGAGATGCACGCGCGCGCCGTATCTACCTTACCGCTCGCGCCCGCGCACTACGCAAGCCTGCCGAAGAGGCCGCGAGCGAGGTGAATGCGATGGCGCTTGGTTCCATGGATCAAGACGAGCGGACGCAACTCATTGACGGAATTGCACGCGCTATTAATGGGCTGAAAAACAACGACGCCGCAGAATGTTAGAAATGCCAACCCTAAAACCGACCTTCGAACAAGTCGCAGCGTGCGTGATTAAGGGCTCGAAGCGGACATTTCGTGTTCAACCCGCAATCTAAACAACCACCTGAAACACCACCCCGGCCAGGATCGCACCGCCGACGCCCAGGCCCAAATAGCTTGCAAAAACCTTTGGTTTCACCAGCGAGAACACCGCCGCCATCGCCGGGATGGAACTCACAGCGCCCGCGACCATAAAGGCCATCGCCGCCCCCGCGCTCATCCCCTGCTCCATCAGCCCCGCAAGCAGGGGCGGTGCGACGTAGGAGTTCAGGTAGGCCGGCATGCCCACCAAAGCCGCCGTCGCAATCGGCACAATCCCTTCGCCACCCACCACCTGGGCAATCAGATCCGCTGGGATGTAAGTGACCAACAGCGCCTCCAGCACATAGGCCAGCGCCAGCCACTTCAGCAGGAACAGGCCATTGTCCCGAAACTCTTCCACAAAATGCGCGCGCCGCGTTGGGGCTTCCCAGAACCGCCACTGCGGCTTGCCGCTGAGCGGGTCAGGGCCACCGCAGCAGCCTTTCGGCTTATAGACTTTCAAAGGCTCTGCAAATGCGCCGCGTGCCATCAGGCCATGCACGATGAAACCGCCCAAAAGGCCGAGGGCCACCGCAGCTATGGCCTTGCCGATCGCAAAAGGCCAGCCCAATGCGGCAGCCGTGATTAGCAAGGTCGGCGGGTCAATCAGGGGCGAAGAGAGCCAGAAGGCCATAACCGCTGACAAGGGGGCGCCCAGCGCCAAAAGGCCCGCGATGAAAGGGATCACCTCACAGGAACAAAACGGCGCGAGGCCGCCAAAGAGGGCGGCCATCACGATCATCCGCGTGGGGTTGCCCTGGAACGCCTTTGCGATCGAGGCCTCGGCCCCTGCCGCTTTCAACCCCGCGATCAAGAGGACAGCAAAAAGGATGTATGGCAGCGTGTGCAGCAGCGCTTTGACGGCAAAAGACAGAACCGCTGGAAACTGCGCCGGGTCTAGCACGGCAACAGCCGCGAGCAACGTTAGGCTGAGGGCCCAAACGGTTTGCACATAGGGCTTTACCTGCGTCCACAGGTTCGGGCCTTGGGGTGTTCCTGCCAAATCGCTCATGCGACCGCGTCCTTTTCATCAATACAGCAGGCCCCGAGGATAAAATCCGCCAAGCCGCGCAGGTGGTCATAATTGGCCTGCACAACAATGGTGCGACCCGTTTTTGTCTGCGTGATCAACCCCGCCGCAGCGAGGAACTTCAGGTGGTGCGACAGGGTCGACCCGGGGATCTCCAGTTGCGCCTGAATCTCGCTCACGACTAAGCCGCTATCACCCGCACGTACCAAAAGTTGGAGCACATCAAGACGGGCGTTTGACCCCATCGCGGCAAATCCATCTGCGGCAAGAGCGGTCGTCATTTGATCATCATTCATTTCCATGATTCTAGAAATATCGAATTTATAGCCTCACGTCAATCATAAACTGCGGCTCGCTGAGGGATGGGGCACGAGAGGAGGATAAGACGCGTCACCCTAAGGGGGCTTGCCCATGGGACTAGCGGCAAGAGGACCGATGTTCTCTTCTAGCGCGTTTCAATTGGCTGGCACGGTGTCATTCACAAGGTGGCGGCCAATTTCGTACATCGGCCGTACCACTAAGCAGGCGCTCACTGGCAAGATGCGGAACATCCCGCCGTTCATCCGTCTTTGAGCGCGCATCGATCAGCTTCTTCAAATACGTCGATGACTCGGGTTCCGGATTTAATCTGAGCCCCGTGCGCCACTCCGGCTGGAATAAAATAACTGTCACCCGCACGGTACACTTTGGTCTCTCCCCCGATTGTGAGCTCTATTTCCCCCTCCACGACAGTGCCCCATTGAGCCCCATGTGAATGGACCGGGAGCTCCATATCTTTCAGGAAGCTGAAAAAAGCGACCAATCCAGCGTCTGAGCGCACGACAGCGGTTTGCACAACATCTTCGGGGAACGGAACGTCAATGCGCGGGAAAGCGCGAATGAAATCAGGGTAAGGCATTGCAGGCTCTCTCACAGTAAGGATTTGATCAACTGTCTTGAAGGTATACGCCGTTGTTCGCGATGGCCAATTGTTGTTGGCGGGTCACTTTGGGCGCAAACGTTTGATTTACACTCTCCCCTTGCCCCAAAGCCCCCTCATCCGTATCTCTGACCCAAGTAGATAGGAGTAACCAGATGTTCAAAGGCCTCGGCGGTCTTGGCGATATGGCCAAGATGATGAAATCCGCGCAGGAAATGCAGGGCAAGATGACCCAGCTGCAAGAGGACCTGAACAACATGACCGTCCAAGGCGAAAGCGGGGCGGGTCTGGTCAAAGCCACGGCAACGGCCAAAGGCGAACTCAAAGCCCTTGATATTGATCCCTCAATTTTTGATCCCAACGAAAAAGAAGTGGTTGAGGATCTGATCCTTGCCGCGATCAAGGACGCGCAGCAACGGGCGAACGAAAAATCCAAAAGCGAGATGCAAAAGCTTGCAGAAGAGATGGGCCTGCCCCCTGGCATGGACCTCCCATTCTAGGCGTGCCGCCCTGGTCTCTTTGATTCCAAATATCGCCGCCGATGGCATCAAATTTTCCCAAAAATTTGACCAAAGACTTTTCTCAAAAGTCTTGTCCATTTTCTTTGCAAGAAAATGTGCCCCATTATGAGCGGCAACGACGACCTTGAAAATTTAATCACGCTGTTGGCCAAACTCCCGGGCCTTGGCCCCCGCTCTGCGCGGCGGGCGGTGTTGCATCTGATCAAGAAGCGCAGCCTTCAGCTGATCCCGCTCGCCGAAGCCATGCACCGTGTGGGCGCCACCGCGCGCGAATGCCTCAACTGCGGGAACATCGGCACAACGGATATCTGCGATATCTGCGACAGCCCCAAACGGGCCAACGGCCAGATCTGTGTGGTGGAGGATGTTGCGGACCTTTGGGCGATGGAACGCAGCACTGTCTTCAAAGGCCGCTACCATGTGCTGGGCGGCACCCTGTCTGCTCTCGACGCTGTTGGGCCAGACGAACTCCGCATCCCCAAGCTGATCGACCGGGTGAAGACGGAGCAAGCGACAGAGGTCATCCTCGCCCTCAGCGCCACCATCGATGGCCAAACAACAGCCCATTACATCGCGGACCAACTGCCGGGGGTCGACGTGACGTCGCTCGCGCAAGGGGTGCCTGTCGGAGGAGAGCTGGACTATCTGGACGACGGCACAATCACGGCGGCGTTGAATGCCCGGCGGAGTTTGTAGCCGTTTTCAAGTGCCACAAAGACACCACTTCGCAATTTGAACAGCAGAATGTCCTCTGTGCGGAATTAGTTGCCGTTCGCTGCACGCACCCCAATGGCCGCTTCGGGAAATGAGGCGTTCAACGCTGATCCTTAACAATCATAAAAAGCGGTAGTCTGGCTGGTGAGTGCGGAGCACCTTGATCGCTCGAAACATTCAGTAGACCGAAATCAGAAGGTCTAAAAAGCCAAAAGGCTCTGCGAGCGAAAAGGCGTCTTTGGTCAAGTGGTCTCATACATCACGTTGATCCGTGCGACATATTTCGGGTTTTGCCCGGTAACGACCTCCCCGGCATGAAGGACCGATTCCGTGCTATTGCCGTGGCGAAAGAAAAGCGCGGACCCCGTCTTGGGCAGGATGCTGGCCGCCACTTCACCGTGATCATACAAGACCGTCGCGCCCCCGGTTGCGCCGCTATCCTGATCGTTCAGATAGAGCAGCATAGTCAACATCGAATAGGTGCCGGGCCAATGTTCCATCCTCTGTCCGTCCCCGCTCAGCCCGACGCCAGGCCAGTCGCCATCGATATGCGGGTTGAAGACGTCGCCATCATCATAGCGGTACATATTGATGCGGTGACTGAGGGCGGGCGTTAGATTTCGGTGTTCAATCTGTGGCGGCAAAACCGCCTGAAGGCGTGCAAATAGCCTGCCCATCATGCCTGGGCCCGCCAGCCAATGAACGGTCTTGTTGCGGCGCATACCCGGCGGCGTCTGTATGCCTGGGGCGGCTGCGCTATAGCCAAGATGTTCGGTCAAAGCGATGAGGTCACGACACTCCTGCCTGGACAGAACATTGTCCACGACAAAGGCCAGCTTATGGCCAAGATCGACATCGCGGCGCGTGGCGCTTTGCACCGGTGCCTGCGTCAGCAGGTCTTCTGTCTGAACAGCATAGATCGGCGTATCAAGTTCAACGCCACCCTCTGGAAGGGTGCCAGGCAGATGTGCCACCGGATAAATAGTCAGCTGTGCGGGGTCGAAAAGGTGGGCTGCATCCTTCATCCATCAAACCCTTCAAGCACCAATTTGCCTTTGACGGCGCCAGCCTCCAACATCTGATGCGCCTTGCGCAGGTTCGCGGCATTTAACGGCCCAAACCCCTGAGACAAGGTGCTTCTTATCTTCTTTGCATCAACGAGCTCGGCAACTTCGTTCAAGATATCGCGCTGACGCGCCATGTCTTGCGTTTGGTGCATCGAGCGCGTGTACATCATCTCCCAATGGATCGAGAGGCTTTTGCCTTTGAAGGGCATGATATTGAACGTGGCAGGGTCGTCAATCAGCCCGTAGCGCCCTTGGGGGGCCATAAATGTCACCACATCGTCGATATAATTTTCCGAATGGGTCGTCGAAAACACAAAAGACGGCGCGCCAAGGCCTAAGTCTTCGACCTGGGGTGCCAAGGGCGCGCTATGGTCCAGTACATGGTGCGCGCCCAGCTCTTGCACCCACTCGCGGGTTTGGGGCCGTGACGCGGTCGCAATGACGGTCAGGTCGGTCAGGGCACGCAACAGCTGGATGGCGATTGATCCGACCCCGCCTGCGCCGCCGATGATAACCACCGCCTGCGCTCCACCCGCCACAGGGGCGGTCACGTTTAGGCGGTCAAACAACATTTCATAGGCTGTGATCGCGGTAAGCGGCAGTGCGGCAGCTTGCGCAAGAGACTCCAGTTTGGGCGCGCGTCCAACAATGCGTTCATCAACGAGGTGGAACTCGCTATTGGTCCCGGGCCGCCTAATGTCACCGGCGTACCAGACACGGTCACCCACCGCATAATGGGTGACTTCGTCCCCAACGGCGACCACATCCCCAACCGCATCCCAACCAAGGATGACCGGTTGATCCGCGTCAGGTTCCCGGTTCTTGCGGACTTTGGTATCAACGGGGTTCACTGAAACGGCTTTGACGGCAACCAAAAGGTCTTGCCCGCTCACGGCAGGCACCGGATGGCGCAAATCGATCAGCGCGTTTTCGTGGGTGATTGGCAAGCGGTCTGTATAGCCGATAGCCTTCATCGTTTTGGCAGCGTCGGTGGTCATAGGGTGTCCTTATCCTGAAGGGCCTTTTCAGCGCGGGCATCTTTGCCAGGTGCACCGAAATAGCCGTAGCTTGTAAGGGTAGCTACTCTGCCATATGCTAAAGCGACAAGTACGCACAATTTATGCATATAGGTACAAAATGGATACCATAAAGCCGAATAAGCGTTTCAAGGCAGCTACTTGTAACGTAGGTTGCCCGGTTGAAAACGCGCTTGAACAGATTGCAGGAAAGTGGAAAGGACTGATCATCTTTCATCTGATGGAGGGGACGCAGCGCTTTAACGAATTGTCGCGCCGCGTCGGGACCGTCACCCAGCGCAGCCTCACCAAGCAACTCAGAGAGCTCGAAGCCGACGGTATCGTCAATCGTCATGTCTATGCGGTGGTGCCGCCGCGTGTCGAGTATAGCCTGACCGAAAAAGGCAAGGCCCTCGAACCCATCATTGTTGGGCTACGGACCTGGGGAATGAAGAATCCCCGGACTTAGACTTATTTTGCAATTTTTTTTGTCATCAGGCACCCAGTATAACCACTTGGTTCTCTCGCGCTGAAGCGCAGGCTGACTTCACCTCTTTATCGAAAACCAGGCATTCAAGCGTTGCACAGCATATGTGCTTCTGGGCTCAAAGCCGCTACCGGCCTTTCACCCAACCTAAACCTACCCCAGCTTTACCGCCGCTTCGACGCCATCGCCCCTTTCACCTTCTTTGTGAACTTACGGTTCCGCTCCCGCGCTTGTGCGATCGTTTCGGTCGCCAGCGCATCCTCGCGCCGCAGCTTCTGAAACCGCTTTAGCCGCTCGGCGGTCACATCCCCCCGCTCAATCGCGGCCAGGACGGCGCAGCCCGGTTCACCCTCGTGCTTGCAGTCTCGGAACTTGCACTGGCCTTCCAGCTCCGAAATTTCCGGAAAGGTCGCGTTGATCCCGTCCACCACGTCAGCCACGCCCAAACCCCGCATGCCGGGCGTGTCGATCAGCCATCCGCCAGACGGGAGCTGGTGCAGCGACCGACCTGTCGTCGTGTGCCGCCCCCGCGCGTCATCCTCGCGGATGCCCTGGGTCAAGCCGTCTTCCCCGGTCAGAGCGTTGGTCAAGGTGGTCTTGCCAACCCCGGACGACCCAACAAGCGCGATGGTCTGCCCCTTGCCCGTCCACGGGGCCAAGACCCCGGTTTCAGACACCTCTTTCGCGTTTAGTGCGATTGCTTCAAGGTCGCGCCCCAACGCGCGGGCCTGGTCGAGGTAGTCGTCTGCGTCGTCCGTCATATCGGCTTTTGTGAGCAGGATCACCGGCGTGACCTCTGCATCATGGGCCAGCGCCAGATAGCGTTCCAACCGCGCAACGTTGAAGTCCGCATTGCAGGATGTGGTGATGAACAGCGTGTCGATGTTCGCAGCGATCAGCTGCCGTTCGCCATGGGCGTAGTCTGACCCCCGTTGCAGCGTCGAGGTTCGGTCAAGCCGGCGCAGCATGCGTGCCGATTGCGTGTCACAAAGAACCCAATCCCCAATGGCGATTTCGGCAGTTGAGACGCCAGGATCAAGGGTGAGGTCGAGAAGACCATCAACCGTCAGGACCGAGATTTGCGTTCGGTGTACGCCGCGCACACGTGCCGGCGTAGTTTCCGTGACTTCGTCGATGTCGAGTTGCGATTGGAAGTGGGCCGACCAACCAAGGTCAGCAAGCGTAAATGAAGTGGTCAAGGTCGTGTCCCTCGGGTGCGATCAGGACATGCCATCGTTCGTCTCAGATGGCATGGATCAGCTCGGGACGCGGAATCACTCAGCGCGGCCCGGCTTGGGCGGAGAATGTCACTTGCATGAAAGTCCTCCTTGCTGAGGGTTTGTGGACGCCAAAGGCGATAAGTGAGAGGTTGGACATCGACCCAAGTGGGGCTCGTTGTGGCTGCTTCCTTCCGGACCTGACCAGGTTGGCGAGGCACTTGCCCGCGCCAACCCCTCACCCTTGATATAGAACGCGGGCCGCTTTGCTGCAACCCATGCTAAGCGACATCAAAGCTGTAGGTGAATTCTTGCAGACCCTTGCCGCGCATTGCCCCCGCGATCACGCCTTGTGGTGCAAGGGCGAGGTCTGCGTCCGACGTGGAGACGAATTGCGCTTTTGTGTCTGGCACGGATGCGAAACGCCATGCGCTCGGAGGCGCATGACGGACAGGCCCATTTGACCGCAGATAGCTTTCCAGAATGTCCTGGGACGTCTGCGGTGTCATACAAAGAACGTTCTTCGCCTTCGACAAGTCTTGGCCTCTAAGGTGGTTGGGCGTGGTCGCGACGACATAGTGCTGATCTGGGGCGACAGGCGTGCCTTGAAACCGGATATCTTTCACGCGCGCGCCGAATGGGCAGGTCGGATCGATGGTATAGGTCAATCCGAAAACTGTTTTGAAGTCGTAGGGGGCGAAGGCGGGATCGACCAATGGTTGGTCGTGGACCCCCGGTTTGATGGGTAAGAACCGGCGGGCAGAGGCTTCAAGCCAGGCCACGACTTCTTCACCCGATTGAAGGAGGCCGATCACGGGATCCTTGTAGGGAAAGATACACTGGATATCGTGCTTCGTCAGGGCGCCGGGCTGGACATTCAAAAAGAGATTTGGATCGTCTTTCGTTCCGGCCTGATAGGGTGCTGCCGTGCCAACAATCGAAGCTGCAGCATACGGCGTCCCGACCAAGGCGGTCCGGATTGCGTCCATGCGCGCATTTGCCAACAAAAGCTGACCCAGATCGGGTGCAATCATGGAGAAAGCTGTGCTGAGTGGCACATGGGTTTCCGTGACTGGGGCCCGCAATACCTTGAGCGTCGCATCATGCAATTTGCTAAGGCCTGCGACTTTCAGCGTTGGCGGTGCAGCGACAGCCGGTGGACGGACAACCTCGCACGTCGCATCGGTGACACGCCAACCCCCGCCGTCGTTGGACAGGGACACGTCGATTTTGCCTATCGCACGCCCGAAAACGCCCGACATGACACAGGGCACGCCATGTAAACGCCCGCGGTTTGGGTCGATGCCCGGACTTTGCGCAATGCCCTCGCCCGGAAAATCGTCGTGTGTATGGCCCGTAAAAATGGCATCGACCCCGTCGATCAAGGCCACCTTATCGGCCACATTTTCGCGGCTGACATCGGGATCGATCCCAAAATGGCACAGGGCGACGACGACGTCTGCACCCTCTGACCGAAGCAAGTCGACATTTTCCTGCGCCACCTCAAGTGGGTCGGTAAAGTGCACAAACGGCGGGTTTGCTGGATTGCAGGCTGTTGCGGGTGGGGTCGTCGTTAACCCAAGTAACCCGACCTGGATTGTCTCTTCTTGATCCCGCACAGGTATGATTGCAGTCGCGACCGCCAACGCACCGCCGTCGCTGGCGGCCACATTGGCTGCCAAAACAGGGCAGGTCAGTCTGGCAAGCGCAGTTCGCAAGGGCGAGAGACCGTAGTCAAAGTCATGATTGCCCAACACCACGGCGTCATATCCCAAGTCATTGAACGCAGTGATCATGGGGTGCGGGCCATCTGACGCTATCGCGGCATCAGCGAGCGCGTTGCCTTGCAAGAAGTCGCCGGTGTCGACCAAAACCGAAGGAATCCCCTCGTTTCGCAGCGCGGCAATGGGTGCAAGCAGATGTGCGAGGCTGCTTGTTTGTGTGGGGGCTAGCCTATTGTAGTCGAATGGCATGATTTGCATATGCAAATCAGTCGTTTGCAGCAAGCGAACGCGCGCTGTGCGCAGATCTGTATCGTTCCCATCAAAGGCAGGCATGGGGATGAGGGTCTCCTTGCGCGTCAAAAGCGCAGCTTCTTCCATAGACGCGTTCGAAGTGTTTGTAACTACTTTGGCCACATGGCATGGGAAAGGCATGAAGCATGCGGAAACAGTGACATTTGGCGGGTCCGGATTGGATCGCGCAGCAGAACTTCGGGGCCAATCTCAGACGCTTTGGTCAAACGAACAGACTCAAGTAGTGGTCTTTTGGCGGGGGAAGCCGCTGGTTTCTGCAACGAAAGACGTCTTGCTTCGCCTGCCTGTGGATCATCCCATCCTCAAGGATGCCGCCGACGATCGTCTCTTTCTTGGACGCGAAGATGATGTTCCGCTTTTTGCAGTGGAACTGCGGCACTGGGTTCCTGACGAAGGCCTGCCAGACAGCCTGAACGCCTTTCTTGATCCATCCGAACAGACCCATCCAACGCTCAACGGACGCGGTGTCTTTGCTGAGTTGCGCGCGATCATGACGAAACTGTCGCCGCGCGATGCAGAGGTTGCAGCGACCGGGCGCGCGCTTTTTGGATGGCATGCGACGCATCGGTTCTGCAGCACGTGTGGCGTCGAAAGTGACTTTGACAATGCGGGTTGGCAGCGCAGTTGCGGGGCTTGCGGGCGGTCACATTTCCCGCGAACGGATCCCGTCGTCATCATGCTGATTACGAAAGGCGACCGTGTGCTCGTTGGCCGATCACCTGGCTGGCCGGACGGAATGTATTCGCTTCTCGCAGGATTCGTAGAACCCGGTGAAACGATGGAAGCTGCGGTGCGGCGCGAGGTCTTTGAAGAGGCGGGCGTTAAGGTTGGTGCGGTCGGTTACCTTGCGAGCCAACCTTGGCCATTTCCGGCATCGCTCATGTTCGGATGTTGGGGTGAGGCGCTCACCGACGAAATCACGCTTGATCCTGCCGAACTGGAAGACGCGCTTTGGGTCAGCCGGGCAGAGATGCAGACTGTTTTTGACGGGCAACACCCGAAAATCAATGCAGCGCGCAGAGGGGCCATCGCCCATTTCCTTTTGGACAACTGGTTACGGAATACGTTGGACTGAGGCGGCGTGATTCGTGGAAAGCGCGTCGCGAACAAACGGGACAGTGAATGCAGTTCAACACTCGACAAGACATCGATGCGCCGATTGCCTATGTTTACCAGCGCATTACCAATTTTGAAGCATATGAACGTCAAGCGTTGCGGCAGGGTGCCCATGTCGCGCGGCGCGATGGTTCCGGGCCTGCACAGGTCGGCTCGTCTTGGGATGTGGTCTTCACCTTCCGCAATAAGGAGCGTGAGCTACGCGCAACGCTTACAGAGCTCACGGCGCCGCAAGAAATCGCGGTTGATACCGACGCAAAAGGTCTTGCGAGTGCCCTGCGTGTGTCCTTGTTAGCGCTTTCGGCGCAGACAACGCGCGTTGACGTGACGATCGATATATCGGCCAAGTCGTTGTCTGCGCGGCTATTGCTACAATCACTGAAGCTCGCGAAATCCAATTTGCAGGCTCGATTTGAAAAGCGCGTGCGCGAACAATTGCGACGAGTCGAAGTAGATTATCAGCGCGGGTCGTAAGCGCCGATTGTCCACTCAAGCCGCACTTTCAGTTTCGCTTTCTGCCGCAATCTTGTCTGATTTTGCAGGTAAATAACGCAGATCATTTGCAGTGATGCGGATTGTCTGATGCCGACGCATACAATTTACGCGCTGGGCGAGTCGCAGATAACGATTTCCGGCGGCGGCCAGTTAGATGGCGTTACCCAAGGTGACGGCTCCCATTTGGATGGGCTGACGATCACGTTGAATAGTAACGCCTGGGAAACGCTGCTGATCGACGATGACGATCCCAACTTTGCCGACAATGACAGCAGTCAAAGCCTTGAAGGCGCACAGTCGTTCGATGGTCAAAGCTATGGCGACAATCTGGTTGTTGAAGCCGAGTTCAGCCTCGTCTTGGAAGATGACGACGGCAATCAGTACACGTTTTATGCGCTCAACATCAACGAGCCTGGCCAGTCACCAGCCTATGGTACGGTTGAAGGGCTCGCATTTCTTGCTGATGGGCTTGGACCAACTGACTTTCCACCAATTGGCGTGCCGCTTACCGTTGTTCAATCCAATGAAGGGCCAAGTACTGCTGTCAACTCATTGGCGACACCACCCTGTTTTACGCCAGGAACGCAGATCCTCACGCTCAACGGGCCACAGGACGTCGCGACCCTAAAGGTCGGCGATTTCGTTTGGACGCTGGATCACGGATTCCAACCACTCAAATGGATTGGCAAACGCCGCCTCGCCCTAGCAGAGCTAGTGACCCAGCCGCGTTATCGCCCAATTCGAATTGTAAAAGGCGCGTTTGGCGATGGGCTCCCGTTTCAAGACATGCATGTGTCGCCACAGCACCGGATTTTCGTCAGTGGTTGGCGTGCCCAGCTCTACACTGGTCAAGACGAAGTGCTGGCCCCTGCGGTGAAGCTTTGCAACGGGTCCGGAATCCAGCGCGATCAACAAGCCAAATCGGTCACTTACATCCATTTGCTGTTCGATCGGCACGAAGTGGTCTGGTCTGATGGGCTTTTGAGTGAGAGCTTCTTTCCCGCGGCGGCCCCGCATACGTCCATGGCGCGCGAGCTGCGAAGCTTGTTTCCCGAAAAATTTGCAGAGCTGACATCGATGGAAACGGCGCGCACTTGCGTGTCGGACGCCTCTGCCGTTGTTCTGGTGGACTAGCCGTCCTGACGGCGCCCCGATGCTGGATAAACGCCCATCAAGCGGATCATATCCGTGAAATAGCCAAGCTCTTCTAAGGCAAGCTGCACGTTGTGATCATCCGGATGCCCCTCGATCTCAGCAAAGAACTGGGTCGCCGTGAACTGACCACCAACCATGTAGCTTTCGAGCTTGGTCATGTTTACCCCGTTCGTCGCGAAACCGCCCATGGCCTTATAAAGTGCGGCCGGAATGTTGCGGACGCGGAAGACGAAACTTGTGATCATCCCATGATTGCCGCGCGGCGTTTTGTCGATCTCGCGGGCCATGACAAGGAAACGGGTCGTGTTGTTGTCCTGATCCTCGATGTGTTTGCCAACGACGTCCAAGTTGTAGATATCCGCCGCGAGCTCTGATGCAAGCGCGCCACGTGACGGGTCACCCAGCTCTGCAACATCGCGCGCGGCTTTTGCATTGTCCGAGCTGACTTTGGCCGTGATGCCGTATTCCTTTAGGAACGCCGCGCATTGCGGCAGGATCACCACATGGCCATAGGCCGTCTTGATATCCGACAGCTGCGCGCCTTTGACACCCAGCAAATTGACATGCACGCGGACGAAAGCTTCGTCCACAATGTGCAGTCCGCTTTCGGGTAGTAGCGCATGGACGTCTGCCACCCGCCCGTAGGTGGAGTTTTCGACTGCGATCATCCCAAGGTCCGCGTCGCCATCGCGTACTGCAGCGATTGCGGCGTCGAATGTCGGGCAGGGCAGTGGCGCAAAATCAGGGCGCGCTTCGACACAGGCCTGATGGCCGTAAGCGCCCATTTCGCCTTGGAATGCGATTTTCGAAACCATCCCTTACCCTTTGTACACTACACCCTCAAAAAAGGGCATTTCGTCGCGCCAGTATACCTTGCAACCCAGGCTTGGAAGCGGATACATACGCGCGACACTGCGAACGAATTGGACCGCGACATGTTCGACACAATGACGATGACAAAGGCCATTGGTGGTTTTTGTGGCACTTTCCTAGTTTTCCTGTTGGGCGGCTGGGCGGCTGAGCTGATCTATCATCCTGCGAATGGTGGCGGTCACGGTGACCACCATGAACAGGCCTACGCGATCGAAGTCGTGGGGGCCGAAACCGAAGAAGAAGTTGTCGAGGGGCCGCCGTTTGAAGAGGTGTTTGCGTCGGCAGACGCCGCGGCAGGTGAAGGCGTCTACCGCCCTTGCGCGGCGTGTCACGCCTTAGATGGGACCGACGGCGTTGGTCCACACCTGAACGGCGTCGTGGACCGGGCGGTCGGGTCTGTTGGCGGTTTTGGGTACTCCGGCAACCTCGTCGCTGTGGCAGAGACGTGGACACCCGAGAACCTGAACGCTTTCCTGGAAAACCCAAGCAACTACGCACCAGGCACGGCAATGAACTTCCGCGGCATTCGCAAGATCGAAGACCGTGCGAACCTTATCGCCTATTTGGAAAGCCTTGGTGGTTAACGCACTCTAGGGTTGAGAGATGTGAAGGCCGTCCGAAACAGGGCGGTCTTTTTTTGTGCATTGGACACGGGAGGTCGCAAATCAACCCGTCGTTCACCCTGTCTTCACGCATTCTCGTCTTGAATGTTCCCCAGACCCCGTTAGCTTTGAAATAATATATGCCAGAAGGCCGTCTTTGGGAGAACAAGATGCAAAATCGTCGCCAACGTCACGCAATCGCCGTCGCGAAGGAAGATCAAAGCCGCAGATTCCGAATGTGGCTGGGCGGGACGACGATCTTGGTTGGCCTGACTTTGCTGGCTGGCAAGGCATTGGCGGATGGGCACGAGACGGTGATCGAAAGCCATGCGTACAATGAATACGGCGAAATCAAATACGCGGCTGATTTTGCGCACTTGGACTATGTGAACCCTGACGCGCCAAAAGGCGGCGAAATCTCCGTCTCTGCCAGTGGCACCTTCGACAGCATGAACCCATTCGCGACGCTGGAAGGTACGCCTGGCGCGCTATCATCGGCGATTTGGGAACGACTGATGACTTCAACCTCGGATGAGGTGGGGACGAGCTACTGTCTGCTGTGTACAACAATCGAATATCCCGAAGATCAGGCCTGGGTGATCTTTAACCTGCGTGAAGACGTCACCTTCTCGGACGGCACGCCGATGACTGCCGCAGATGTGATTTACACCCATGAACTGCTCCGCACGCAATCCACACCGTCGTTCCGTCAGGGCATCGTCTCCCTCGTGTCAGAGTATGAGGCGATTGATAACTACACTGTCAAATTCACATTCGCCGAAGACGCGCCGACCACGGGGCGCATCGGCCAGATGGGCGCCGCGCTTGTCATGCAGAAGAAATGGTTTGAAGAGACCGGTGCACGGCTTGATGAATCCAGCCTAGAGGTTTCGCCTGGCACCGGCCAATACGTGCCTTCCGAAATCGACGTTGGCCGGCAGATCATCTATACCCGCAACCCGGATTACTGGGGCAACGACGTGCCAATCAACATCGGGCGCGGCAATTTTGACCGGCTCCGGATCGAATACTTCGCCGATACGTCGGCTGCGTTTGAAGCGTTTAAAGCGGGCGAGTTTACTTTTCGGCGCGAGAATTCGTCGATCAATTGGGCAACCTCATACGACTTCCCCGCAATCGATAACGGCTGGGTCGTGCGGGAAGAACTGGATGATGGGACACTGCCCGCTGCGACGGGCTTTGTTTTCAACCTGCGGAACCCGAAATTCGCAGACAAGCGCGTGCGCCAGGCGATTGGCCTCGTCTATAACTTCACCTGGACCAACGACAATCTGCAGTACGGGCTTTTCCAGCAGCGCGAAAGCTTCTGGGAGAACGACCGCTTGAAAGCCGTTGGCTTGCCGGACGGGCGCGAGCTTGAAATCCTCGAAGAATATCGCGAGATGCTTCCGGAAGAGATCTTTACAGAACCGGCTGCCTTGCCACATACGTCCGGCGACCGCCCACTTGACCGGGGTAATCTGCGGACAGCACTGGCATTGATGGAAGAGGCCGGTTGGACCACCGATGATGATGGTCTTTTGGTCAACGCGGATGGCGACACGTTGGATGTAGAGTTCCTTGAAACCCGCCAGAGTTTCGACCGGATCATCAATCCTTACGTCGAGAACCTAAAGCGTCTGGGTGTGAACATTACTTACAACCGCGTCGACCCATCACAATATCAGGCCCGCACCCAAGCCAACGACTTTGAGATGATCTTTGGTTTCTACGTGAATGGCTTGCAAGAAGGCCGCGGGTTTGGCCAACGTTATAGCTGTGAAGACAAAGACGACGTGTTCAACCCAGCCGGCTACTGCTCCGAAGTGGTCGATGCGCTCAGCGATCGGATCGCTAGCGCCGACGACTACACGGAAATGGCAGCACTTGTGAAGGCCGCCGACAGGATTATGCGGAACGAATACTTTATCGTCCCAGTTTGGTACCTAGGAAAAAACTGGACGGCGTATTACGATATGTTTGAACACCCTGAAAACTTGCCTGAATTTGGTCTAGGCCACCTCGACTACTGGTGGTTCAACCAAGAAAAGTATGAGGCCCTGCAGGCTGCAGGCGCCCTGCGCTAGACCCGGCGTTCAGGACCCCCAATGGGCGCATATATCCTCCGACGTTTGTTGCTCGTGATCCCAACCTTGCTTGGGATCATGATCATCAATTTCGCTTTGACCCAATTTGTCCCAGGCGGACCCATTGAGACCATCATCGCCCGAATGGAAGGCGGCGGTGATGTGTTCGAAACCATTGCTGGCGGCAACGCCGATGCGGATGTGGGGCGTGAGGAAGGCGACAGCGCTTATCCGGGCGCCAACGGTTTAAGCCAAGACTTTATTGAGGAATTGGAAAAGCAGTTCGGTTTCGACAAACCCCCGCTCGAACGGTTCCTCTCGATGATGTGGAACTACATGCGGTTTGACTTTGGGGAGAGCTATTTCCGATCGATCAGCGTAGTGGATCTGGTGCTGGAAAAGATGCCGGTGTCGATCACGCTGGGCCTGTGGTCGACCTTGATCGCCTACCTGATCTCCATCCCGCTTGGCATCAAAAAGGCGGTGCGGGACGGATCACGGTTTGATACAGCCACCTCTGCTGCGATCATCGTTGGATACGCGATCCCGGGGTTCCTCTTCGCCATCCTCTTGATCGTCCTCTTCGCGGGCGGGTCCTATTGGCGGATCTTCCCGCTGCGCGGGCTCACCTCGCCGAACTTTGAAGAACTGACGATGATCGGCAAGGTGCTCGATTACCTCTGGCACATCACGTTGCCAGTGCTCGCCTCGACCATCTCTGCCTTCGCAACGCTGACGCTGCTGACCAAAAACAGCTTCCTAGACGAGATCAAAAAGCAATATGTGATTACGGCGAAGGCCAAAGGCCTGTCGGAAAGCCGGGTTCTTTACGGCCATGTCTTCCGCAACGCGATGCTGATCGTCATCTCTGGCTTCCCCGCGCTATTTATCGGGGTGTTCTTTGGTGGATCGCTGATTATCGAAACGCTCTTCTCGCTCGACGGCCTAGGGCGGCTCGGTTTTGAGGCCGCCGTCGCACGTGACTACCCCGTGGTCTTCGGCACGCTCTTCACCTTCTCACTCATGGGACTGATCATCGGCATCATTACCGACATCACCTATGTCTTCATCGATCCAAGGATCGATTTTGAGGGGAGGGGATAGATGGTCGCTGAACCTATGCCCACCCCGGAAGCGCCGATTAGGGCGCCGGACGCACTGCCGAAAAAACGGCAATGGCTTTCGCCCCTGAACCAACGCCGCTGGCGCAATTTCAAAAGGAATCGCCGGGCGCTTTGGTCGCTTTGGATCTTTGGGGTCCTGTTCTTTCTGTCGCTCTTCGCGGAATTCCTCGCCAACGACAAACCCATCCTCGTCTCCTACCAGGGTGAGCTTCGGATGCCGGTCATGTCATTCTATTCGGAACAAGACTTCGGCGGCGACTTCCCGACAGAGGCGGCTTACCAAGATGTTGAGGTGCAATGCCTGATCGTCACCGGCGGCCTGGTCGATTGCTTTGACATCCCAGAGGAGCTCATTGCGCAAGTTAGCGCCGGTCAGACCCTGGATATCGAAGGGTTTGAAAAAGGATGGACGCTCTGGCCGCCAATTCCCTATTCCTTCAACACCATTGTGGATGTGCGCGGGGTGGCCCCCTCACCACCAAGTGCGGACAATTGGCTCGGAACTGATGACACCAAGCGCGACGTGATGGCGCGGATCATCTATGGCTTCCGTCTGTCGATCCTCTTCGCGATTATTGTCACCGTTGGCTCCTCCATCATCGGCATCGTCGCAGGGGCCGTGCAGGGCTACTTCGGCGGCCGCACGGACCTTTTCTTCCAACGGTTTATTGAGATCTGGACGGGCATGCCTTCGCTTTATGTGATCATTATCGTCTTTGCGATCTTGGGGCGAAGTTTCTGGCTCCTTGTTTTCCTGACCATTGTCTTCGGCTGGCCCGCCTTGGTTGGTGTCGTCAGGGCGGAATTCCTGCGGGCACGCAACTTTGAATACGTCCGGGCCGCCAAGGCGCTGGGCGTCAGCAACTGGACGATCATGTTCCGGCACATGCTGCCTAACGCGATGGTGGCTACCGTGACGATGCTGCCGTTCCTGGTGACCGGGGCGATCGGTGGCCTTGCGTCGCTCGACTTCCTTGGCTTCGGCTTGCCGTCGTCAGCCCCATCACTGGGCGAACTGACCTTGCAGGCCAAACAAAACCTGCAGGCCCCCTGGCTTGGCTTCACCGCCTTCTTCACCTTTGCGATCATGCTCTCGCTGCTGGTCTTCATCTTTGAAGGGGTCCGCGACGCCTTCGACCCGAGAAAGACCTTTTCATGAGCCTTCTTCTCGACGTGAAAGGCCTGAACGTCCGGTTCCGGCAAGATGGGCAAGTCACCCACGCGGTCAGGGACGTCTCGTTCCAGGTGCACCGGGGGGAAACCGTGGCACTGGTGGGGGAGTCCGGCTCCGGTAAATCCGTCACCGCCCTCTCTACCGTGCAACTCACCGGCGATAGCGCGCAAACCGACGGCTCCATCGCCTATGACGGGGCAGAGATGGTTGGGGCGTCAGAGGCGGAACTCCAACGCGTCCGCGGCAACGACATCAGCTTCATTTTTCAGGAGCCGATGACTTCGCTGAACCCGCTTCACACGCTCGAAAAGCAGCTGGCGGAATCCATCGAACTCCACCAGGGCTTGCGCGGCCCACAAGTGCGCAACAAGATCGTGCAACTCCTGAACCAGGTCGGCATCCGCGACGCGGAATCCCGCCTTGGGGCCTACCCCCACCAGCTCTCCGGCGGGCAACGGCAACGCGTGATGATCGCCATGGCGCTCGCCAATGGTCCGGAACTGCTGATTGCGGATGAGCCGACAACCGCACTCGATGTGACTATCCAGGCGCAAATCCTCGACCTGCTTGCAGAACTGAAAGAGCGGGCCCAAATGGCGCTCCTGTTCATCACCCACGACCTGACCATCGTGCGCAAAATCGCGGACCGGGTCTGCGTGATGAAAGATGGGGAAATCGTAGAAACCGGGCCCACGGCAGAGATTTTCAGCAATCCCCAGCACCCCTATACAAAGATGCTGCTGGCCGCTGAATCCTCCGGCAAACCCAAACCCGTGCCACAAGGCGCGTCCGTGGTCGCGGAAACCGATGGCGCGAAAATCTGGTTCCCCATCCACCGTGGGCTCCTGAAACGCACGGCGGGTTACGTTAAAGCGGTCAACAGCGCGACCTTGCAGGTCCGGGCGGGTGAAACGGTGGGGATCGTTGGCGAATCCGGGTCCGGCAAAACCACCCTCGCGCTGGCGATCATGCGGCTGATCCAATCCGAAGGGCGGATCAGCTTTAATGGGACGGACATCCACCACCTCAGCCAAAGGCAGATGCGCCCGCTGCGGAGCGAGATGCAGATCGTCTTCCAAGACCCATATGGCTCCCTCTCGCCGCGCATGACTGTGGCGCAGATCATTGCAGAGGGGCTAGAGATCCACCAGGTGGACCCCAGCCGCAATGACCGAGACATGGTGGCCGCCATCATGTCAGAGGTCGGCCTCGACCCCGGCTTGATGGATCGCTACCCTCACGAATTCTCAGGCGGGCAACGGCAGCGGATTGCGATCGCGCGCGCCATGATCCTACAGCCCAAACTTGTGGTTCTGGACGAGCCGACGTCCGCGCTCGACATGACGGTGCAGGTGCAAATCGTCGAACTCCTGCGCGACCTCCAGGACCGTCACGGGCTGGCCTACATCTTCATCTCTCACGACCTGAAAGTGGTCCGTGCCTTGTCCCATAAGGTGATGGTGATGAAGCAGGGTGATGTGGTTGAGGCAGGGGATGCCGATGCGATTTTTGATGCGCCCCAGACAGACTACACCCGGCAATTGATGGCAGCCGCGTTTGAGGGGCGGGCGATTTAGGACGTCGCCAGCCTATCCAATCCTAGCGCTGTTACGTTGTCTGCGAAATCGACTGTTCCTCAAAAGGCGGTGTTGGCGACAAGGCGCAGGAAACGGACTTTGCCAACTTTTTAACGATATCTGGTCCGCGCCCGAAGCTGCAGATCTTTTGCGACGTGGCGAAAGCCCGCTTGTCGAAGTGAAAGCTAAGAGGAAACTGTGTCGCAGTCCCGTATAAGTCGGCGACACATGCATTTAGGATTTCGGTTTCTTGTTTTGCAGGGCGGTCGGTCCCAAACGTATTTCGGACAAACGTTTAAGGGAGGACACGCAATGAAACGCAGTGTGATTTTTCGGAGCTTCGCAGCTTTATTGGTCGCAGCCACACTCTTGTGCAGCGGTGCGCCCGTGCTGGCACAACAGGGGCAGCTGCAAAACCTGACGTTCATGCAGGGTCATTTACAAAGGGACTTCCTTTTTTATCGCCCTGCTGCAGCTGGTCGCACGAACGGCCCAAGACCCTTGGTATTGGTCATTCACGGCGGAGCAGGCACGGCACGCGGTATGGTGCGTTTGACAAAAAGGCGCTGGAACCAGTTGGCCGACCAACATGGGTTCTACGTTGTGTATCCCAACGGCCTCGACAAGATTTGGGACTTTGGTGAAGGACGGGTGTCCAGTCGCCTCACCCAAAACGTTGACGATTTGGACTATTTTCAGAGCGTGATTGCTGCGACGTCGTCGATCGTCGATGTTGATGGCAGGCGCGTCTTTGCGACGGGGCTCTCACGTGGGGCCCAGGCATCATTCTTCCTTGCCTGCAACCTGACGCAACAGATACGCGCCATTGCTCCAGTCGCGACAAATCTACCCGAATACATGGTCAACGAATGCCAATCCGGTCCACCCGTCGGCATGGCGCTCATCACTGGCACAGCTGATCCGCAAGTCCCCTACACTGGCGGTACGATTACAGTGCTGGGTCAGCAACGTGACGTGGTCCTCTCGTCCGAAAAAACCGTCGCGTTGTGGCAACGCAGAAATGGATGCCGCGCAAATCCACAGACCTTGAACATTGATCTGCGTCCGAATGATGGCGTTTCGGTGCGTCTTCGGAACTGGACCTGTTCTGGCGCACCGCTTCGCCACTACACCGTCCAAGGAGGTGGTCACACTTGGCCGTCCGGACGGCAGTTTTTGCCGGTCAGACTCGTTGGTCCGGTGTCTCAAGACATTGACGCAGCAGACGAAGCCTGGGCCTTCTTTTCGCAGTTTTGAGAGAGCTAGTTGGTGGGGCGACAAAGCGGTTTGTGCAAGCAATGCGGTCAGGGCAGAAATCGGACTTTGGAAAGCTGCAAAGATCTGTCGTCCTATAGGGCGAAATCGACCGCTGACAGATCATAGATCTTAAGTTTGTACAGCGCCTCAAGATGCTGTCCGCGGCACCGCGAGTTACGGCGATTCATCCCCGACTATCACCCCAAAGATCGGCTTTTCAGTCGCGTCAGGTTGCGTAAGGGTTCCCGACACAACCCCCAGCATGGTGTCGAAGAATTCACCCTCGACGAAGCGTCCATCAACGCTTGAGTTAAGGCTAAAATCCCCAAACTCAGTCGTTTGATCTTCGCTAACCCTATCTCGGTAAGTACCTTTGATCGTTCCAGAAAATCCGGACCCATCAACGGAAGGAATAATGACATCGAGAGACGCCAATTGTGACAGGAAGCGGTTTTCGACGTCATTACCTGAATAATTCAGGCTATCGACCCACCCGTTTGCCGTCTCGTTCACTAAGTCGAATCGCAAGAACAAATCCCCAGAAAGGTAGGCTTCTTCATCACCCACACCCACTTGAAAACCGCCCTTGTAGTCGGCGCTTGTTCCTTGGGGGACAATCAATGTGCTGATGTTAGCTTCATCGAACCATCCGGGGATGTAGCGTTCAAAGCTGTAAATGCCCTCGATTTGGTCGATTCCTGGCGTCGAGACATCGAAGATGGACGGGGCCATTGCAAATTCGTCGCCGACTTCGTCTTCCATCAGCGGTGTATCAACGCGGTCAAGGCGCGAGTCGCCAGATCCACCGCAGGCGACCAAAACAGCTAAGCTGACCATCCCAAATATTCGAAGCCCCAGCACGACATCCTCCAAATGGCGAAAGGCAAATCCAAAAAATGCGGCACCCGCTGAAAGGCACGCGATCTTTACGAGGAGTAGGGCAACATGCGCGACCTGATTGGGTCAAACGTGGGATTCCACGTGGCTAGATTTGGCCTTCTTGCTTGGCAAGAACAACGGCTTCCAAAGTATTGGCAGCGCCGAGCTGTTCGCGGGCGCGGGCAAGCTGGTCTTCAATCGTGCGGCGGTGACTGCCTTGCAGTTCGGCGATTTCGGCAACGGTGCGACCTTCAGCTAACAGCTTAAGTGTTGTAAGCGTTGCCGGAGGCAGGTGTTCTGTCACCGGCTGATGGGCGAAGCGATTCACAGCGATCTCAAATAGCGTCAGCAACTGGATAATGTCAGTGCCATTTTCGTCCCAAACCAAATCCGCTTCAGCCTGAGTTCCCCCGTTCTGAAAGCAAAGCCCAATACAAGACCGATATCCACTTCCGCGATCCGGAAAGCTATAGGTGTACCCGGCGTTAAGTCCCATACGCTGCGTCGTTTCATAGGTTTCTAACTCTTGCGGGGTTAGTTGCCCCGCCTTGGCCGCTCTCTCCGTTTCTGACCAGCTTATCGCTCCGGTGTTGGTCACAGACCAACGCACCGTATAGCTGTTCAGATACATGCGCCCCAAGACAAAAGTCTCATCGAGCAGTTCCCCATAGGTGGACAGGATCACCGAGTTCGCATGGTTGCGAAGCGTTTCTTCCGTTAGATCGGCTCTATTTCCATATAGCGCACGGTCAAATCCGAACTGTGCAAGGCGCGAGACCAAACCCTCCCAACACGCTTGAAGGTCGCGGGTGGTAGCAAGCTCCCAGATATAGCTTTCGATCAACGTAGTGCGCGACATGGGGCAATTTTAACCTGAGTCGAAAAGAAAGAACATTGACAAGAGACCTGGACATAAGACCTGGCGACGATCAGCGTATTGGAACAAAAAACGTACTGAGCCGCTTCATGCATGACTTTTGGGGACGTATGGCTTGTCCGCAGCAATACAGCGCTTTATGCGATTTGCTGCCATCAAGAGCTTATGTTCTTTGTTCGCTTCGGGCTGGCGGCGGTCAAGGTTTGCTGAAGTGTTATATGTCCTGATCGCTTCGCGACCGGCGAACGCGCCCCGTGTCGGATGAAACATCGCACCTTTGTCTGTTTTTACAAATGTTCAACTAACTTACTGATTTTGTTAATTTAAGGTTCAAGATATGAAACCTACCCCGCGGGGAAGGTCTTGCTGGCGCAATGCGCCGATCAACCGTTTTCGTGAAAATGGTCGTAAATCGTCTGGGCCATATTGGCGGAAACCCCTGCGACCGCCTTGAGATCCGCCAGGTTGGCCCGTGCCACGGCCTTCGCCGAGCCGAAGTGCGCCAGCAGCGCCCGTTTCCGCGCCGCCCCAACACCAGGTACGCCATCTAGTGGGCTCGCCGTGAGGGCCTTGGCGCGTTTCGCCCGGTGCGTGCCAATCGCAAAACGATGCACCTCATCCCGCATGCGCTGGATGAAATACAAAACCGGATCATTATGGCGCAGCGCCATTACCGGCTTGCCTGTGCGATAAAACACTTCTTTCCCCGCGTCCCGATCTTCGCCCTTGGCCACGCCCACCATGGGCACATCGCCAACGCCAAGGCCCTCCATGATCTCCCGCACGGCAGAGACTTGACCCGCGCCGCCATCGATCAACAGCAGATCAGGCCAAGACCCCTCCGTCCGCTCCGGGTCTTCCTTCAGCAGCCGTTGAAAGCGGCGGGTCATCACCTCTTTCATCATTCCGAAGTCATCCCCGGGGGTCAGCTCTTCCCCCTTGATGTTGAACTTGCGGTAGTGGCTTTTCTCAAATCCGTCCGGCCCCGCGACAACCATCGCGCCCACAGCATGGGCCCCTTGGATGTGGGAGTTGTCGTAGACCTCCACGCGTTTGGGTGGGGCCGGCAGGTCAAAGGCTTCTGCCAGCCCTTTCAGAAGCTTGGCTTGGGTCGCGGTCTCCGCCATCTTCCGCGCCAGACTCTCGCGGGCGTTGCGGCCGGCGCTTGAGACCAACTCTGCCTTCTCGCCACGTTGGGGCACAGTGATCTCAACCTTACGGCCAGCTTTCTCGGCCAGCGCTGCAGCCATGAGATCATCGTCATCCAACCCATGCGACAGCAACACCAACTTCGGCGGCTCGCGGTTGCTGTAGAATTGGCCCACGAAAGCTTGCATGACCTCGGCGAGATCTTCCTCCCCACTGATCCGGGGATAGTAGTCGTGGTTGCCCCAATTCTGATTTGCACGGATGAAAAAGACCTGCACACAGGCCTGCCCGCCATCAACGTGCAGGGCGATCACATCCGCCTCTTCGGTGATTTGCGGGTTGATGCCCTGGGCCGATTGCACCTGGGTGAGCGCCTTAATCCGGTCGCGGATCGCTGCGGCGCGCTCAAATTCCATCGCCTCGGACGCGGCTCCCATTTGTGCGGCGAGGGCTTCTTGAATGCCTTTGGTTTTGCCGTTCAGGAACTTTTCCGCATCCGCAACTGACTGCGCGTAATCCGCCTCAGAGATCAGCCCGCAACAGGGGCCAGAGCAGCGTTTGATCTGGTACTGCAGACAGGGCCGGGTCCGGGTTTCAAAGTCGCTGTCGCTGCAGTTTCGGATCAGGAAGACGCGTTGTAGTTGGTTCAACGTCCGGTTTACCGCGCCCGCGCTGGCGAAGGGTCCGTAGTAATGCCCCTTCTGCTTCTTTGCGCCGCGGTGCTTTTTGAGCACCGGAAAGGGATGGTCGAGCGCGACCAGAATGTTTGGGAACGATTTGTCGTCGCGCAGCAGCACGTTGTACTTGGGCTTGAGCTGCTTGATCAGATTTTGCTCCAACAACAGCGCCTCTGTCTCTGTCCGTGTGGTCAGAAACATCATGCTGGCTGTTTCGCGGATCATCCGAGTGATCCGGCTAGAGTGTTGGGCAGATGGACGAGAATAGGAGCTGACGCGTGCCCTTAGGTTGCGCGCCTTGCCAACGTACAAAACCCGACTTTCCGCGTCGAGCATACGGTACACACCGGGGGAGCTATCTATCGTTTTGAGATAGCTTTGAATACAATCGTATCCCAAGAGTTGTGTTTCGTCAGAGTTTGCCATGAGGTCTCATTCATCGCCTTTTCGTAGCGTCACGCGATTCTGTTGTTTGTCAGCATGAACGCCCCCCAGAGACAAGGCCAAAGGCATCCCCGTTTTCTGTGGATAAGTCAGTGGGCAATCTTGGGGCAGCTCGGATTTTCCTTTAGTTTTATGGCAGTTCACCGGTGTGCCCAAAAAATAGGCAGTCTCGTAAGCTGTTGAATTCAGGCGGATAAATGACAACCCTTTTCAAGCAGCTGTAAACATTAAGAAATTGTGACAATCTCGTGAATGACCTTGCGGCAAGTGTACAACTTCAGCCGCCAAACCCAATCGAATGTCAATTTCCCGTCATTCTACACCAAGGACATCGGGGGTTTGCCATCCCAAGTGTTGCCCGCCGTCGACCGCCAACATTTGGCCGGTGACCGCTTTCGCGTCCAAAAAGTACCCCAGCGCCGCGGTCATGTCATCTGGGTTCGACCCTCGCTCTAGAATGGTTGCACTGCGTTGTTTGGCGAAGTGGTCCTCTGACTGTCGTCCACCGCGCAAGGTGGGGCCTGGTCCGATACCGTTGACACGCACATTGGGTGCAAGGCCTTGCGCCGCGGTGCGAGTGAAGGCCCAGAGACCCATTTTGGCGATTGTGTAGGTCATGAATTCTGGCGTCAGTTTGTGAACCCGCTGGTCGAGCATGTTGATAACAAGACCCTGGGCGACTGGTTCACCGGTTGTGTCAGCTGCCGCAGGGGGGACCTGGCGCGCGAAGGCTTGTGTTAGGACGAAAGGCGCACGTAGGTTGCTGCCAATGTGGCGGTCCCAGCTTTCTTTCGTTGCTGTCTCAATCGTGTCGTGCTCGAAAATGGAAGCGTTGTTGATGAGGACTGTGAGAGGCCCCAAAGCCTCGACTGCGCGCGCAACAAGACCCTGCGTTGCACTTTCATCCAAGAGGTCCGCTTGTAACGTGACAGCTTTGCGGCCTAGGGCCGTGATCTCGTCCGCGACTAATGCCGCACCCGTGCCAGAGCTGGCGTAGTGGATCGCAACGTCGTACCCGCGATCGGCGAGATAAAGCGCCATCGCCTTGCCAATTCGCGCGCCCGCACCTGTGACAAGCGCCCCCGCCATTAGGCCAGAACCAAGACGATGTAGGCGACGTAGAGCGCTGTCAGCAAGATGCCAGCCAGTCGCGTGATGTCTTGTTTGAAAAAGACAAACGGTATCAGGATGAGTGACGCACCAAGCATGACCCAAATGTCGAATTGCAAAACGTCTCGATCAACTGGAATTGTGCCAACAAGCGACGCGACACCCATGATACCGAGCAGGTTGAACATGTTCGATCCGATCACGTTCCCCAAGGCGACGTCAGCTTGGCGCCGCAGTGCAGCCATCACGGTTGTTGCCAGTTCTGGCAGCGACGTCCCAATCGCGACAAGCGTGAGACCAATCACCGTTTCATCAATGTTAAAGTCCCGGGCGATCTCAACCGCCCCATCAACCAGCAGGTTGGCCCCCAGTGGCAACCCGATCAGACCCAACACCAGAAAGAAGACGATCTTGCCCCAACCGAGGTCGGGGTCCGCCCCCTCGATCTCTTCTTCATCATCGGCTGGGCCCATGTCCCCTTTGCGATGTTGGCGTGCCGACAGGGCTGCATAGGTGAGCATGGCTGCCAGCGCCAAAAGGAGGATGATACCACTCATCCACGTGAGCGGCCCCCAAAAGCCCAAGCCGATAAACAAGAAGGTTGCCGCCAGCATCTGCAAATAGCTGGCTTTGGTATCGCAATCGCTTGTGTGCATCGCGGCAAGCAGGGCCGGGATGCCAAGAACCAACAGCACATTGGCGGTGTTCGACCCGACGACGTTCCCCAACGCGAGTCCGGGCACACCGTCTGCGATCGCTTCGATCGAGATCAAAAGTTCTGGTGCGGAGGTCCCGAAGGCCACAATTGTGAGGGAGACGATCAATGCCGGGACACCAAGGCGCAACGACATGTTTACCGCCCCTTTGACCAAGCTGTCGCCAGCCAAGAGCAAAATGACCAGCCCGAGGCCCACATAAATCCAGTCCCACAACATGACCGTTACCCTTTACCGCACTTGCATGGGCCCTTGCCGATGCGATAGCGCCCGCAGGTCCGGCATTTTGCCGCTGCGAGCTTGTCTTGTCCTGGAAACCGCCATTTTCCGAACATGGCGATCACGGCCATGAAGGCCAAAAACAGGAATATGATCTTGGAGATCACGTCAGAGGCCAAACCGGGCGAAGGCCGCCCTGTCCTCTATTGCACCAATGGCGTCGTGGGTTAGGGACATGCCGACCCGGGACAACAATCCCTTGCGCTGTCCGAAGCGACGAAACTGCACCTTGTCGCCAAAACGCTTTTTCATGACCGGCACCATATGCCCGATTCCATCCACGAGGCCTTCGTCGACGCCCTTTTGGCCCAAGAACACCTCCCCCGTAAAGAGGTCCGGGTTCTCCGACAGTTTGTCGCCCCGGCGTGACTTAACGTAACCAATGAAGCTGTCATGCAGGTCATTCAGCCAGCCTTTCAGCCGGGTGATGTCCTCTTCCTTTTCGGGCCGAAACGGGTCCAGCATGGATTTGGATGTGCCAGCAGTATGGACCCGGCGTTCAACGCCGTATTTCCCGATCAGGTCTTGCAGGCCAAAGCCCGCGCTGATCACGCCGATGGACCCAGTCATTGAGCAGCTATCCACGTAAATCTCGTCTGCCGCGCAAGCGAGCCAGTAGCCGCCAGAGGCAGCAACGTCTTCGACAAAGGCCACCACGGGCACATCGTTCTCCTCAGACAGCCGCCGGATGCGCGCTGCGATGAGGGAAGATTGGACTGGCGACCCACCTGGACAGTTAATTTGCAGCGCCACCGCCTTCGGTTTACCGCGCTTGAAGGCCTTTTCCAGGACCGGGGCGAGACTTACATCATCGAGGCCACGGCCGGTGTTCATTATCGCCCCCTGTAGCCGGACGACTGCCACGGTTGGCTCGGATTTCATAAAAGGAATGAAGCGCTTCATGGACCCTCAGATAGGCCGTGGGGAGCCAAGCAACAAGGGCGTCACTGCCGAATGCGCCAACCGGTGCGGAAAATCCACGCGATCGCTGCGATGCAAATGCCGGTGAAGAGCGCGATAGCGAAAAGGCTGATGCCAACTGGCACGTCTGCTTGATCAAAAAACGCCCAGCGGAAGCCAGATATCAGGTAGTGAACCGGGTTGAAAAGCGTGATGGTTTGCCAGATCGGCGGGAGCATCGTGGTGGAGTAAAACGAGCCACCGAGGAAGACGAGCGGCGTAATCACCAAAAGAGGGATCAATTGCAGTTGCTCAAAATTGCCGGCCCAGATCCCGATGATGAAGCCTAGCAGCGAGAAGCTGATACAGGTGAGCAGCAGGAAGGCGACCATCGCCAGCGGGTGAGCGATGGTGATGTCGACGAAGAAATAGGATGTGCCGAGGATAATGAGGCCAATGATCAACGCTTTCGTGGCCGCAGCACCCACATAGCCGATCACCACTTCGATAAAACTGATCGGCGCGGACAGCAGTTCGTAGATCGTGCCGATGAACTTCGGGAAGTAGATCCCGAAGGAGGCGTTAGAGGTCGCTTGGGTCATCACCGTCAGCATGATGAGGCCGGGGACGATAAAGGCACCGTAGGTCACGCCTTCCACATCGCCCATGCGCCCGCCAATGGCTGCGCCGAAGACCACGAAGTAGAGTGCCGTGGACAGCACTGGTGACACGAGGCTTTGCGTCAGCGTCCGAAAGAAGCGCTGCATTTCAAAGCGGTAGATGGAGGCGACGGCGGTAAAATTCATGCGTCTTCCTTCACGAGGCCGACGAAAATGTCTTCGAGGGAGCTTTGCACTGTTTCGAGGTCGGCCATTTGTAGACCGGCCTTTTGCAGATCGTTGAGGAGGGCGGTGATCCCTGTACGATCCCCTTTGGTGTCGTAGGTATAGGTTAGCGTGCTGCCGTCGGCCTTCAGGTCATAGGTGTTGAGGTTTTCGGGGATCGCGTTGAGTGGGGCAGTGAGGCTGATCTTCAACTGCTTTTGACCCATGCGCGCCATAAGAGCTGCTTTATCCTCAACGAGAAGGATCTCGCCCTTGGCGATCACGCCGACGCGGTCGGCAATTGCTTCAGCCTCTTCGATGTAGTGGGTGGTGAGGATGATGGTGACGCCGTTTTCTTTCAGGCGCGCGACGACTTCCCACATGTCTTTGCGCAGTTCGACATCGACGCCAGCGGTAGGCTCATCGAGGAACAAGACTCTGGGTTCGTGGCTGAGCGCCTTTGCGATCAGGACCCGACGCTTCATGCCGCCGGAGAGCATCATGATCTTGTTGTCCTTCTTATCCCAGAGTGAGAGGTCCTTGAGGATCTGTTCGATCAGCGTGTCGTTGCGGGGCTTGCCGAAGAGACCGCGAGAGAAGCGGACGGTGTTCATAACCGTCTCAAACGGTTCAAGGTTGATCTCTTGCGGAACCAGGCCGATCAGGTCCCGCGCTTTGCGGTAGGCTGTTTGGGTGTCATGGCCGCCGACGGTGATTGATCCGCCGGTTGGCACAGTGATTCCACAGATCGTGGAAATGAGCGTCGTCTTTCCGGCGCCGTTTGGGCCAAGCAGGGCGAGAATTTCGCCATCCAAAATCTCAAGGTCGACACCTTTGAGTGCCTCAAACCCACCTGCATAGGACTTGCGTAGATCACGGACGGAAACGATGGCAGTCATTTTGGCCCTCCTTCAGTTCGCGCACCCTATTGCGGGATCTTGCCGAGCGAAAGGGGGACAAAAAGCACTGGATGCACAGGTGATTGTGCGTGAATGGAGGTGACTGGTATCGCCCGCCACACCGCGTTACCAAGGCGCATGACTTGGAATGTGCCGAATACTTTGACGCTTCTCCGCCTGTTGGCCGCCCCTGGCGTTGCGATCATGTTTCTTTATTTCTCCCGGCCCTATGCCGATTGGTTTGCGCTTGCGCTTTTTGTCGTTGCGGCTGTGACGGACTTTGTGGACGGCTACTTGGCGCGGGCGTGGAAGCAGGAAAGCAAGTTCGGCGCGATGTTGGACCCGATTGCTGACAAAGCGATGGTGATCATCGCGCTTCTGGTCATTACTGGATTTTCCGGCATGAATCCTTGGGTCTTGCTGCCTGCAACGATCATTATGTTCCGAGAGGTCTTTGTCTCTGGCCTGCGGGAGTTTCTGGGCGAGACCGCGGGTACATTAAAAGTCACGAACCTCGCAAAATGGAAGACCACTGTGCAGATGGTCGCTATAGCGGTCTTGTTTGCGAAGGGGGCGTTTGAGCATTTCCTGATCGAGCAGACTGTCGGCATGGACCCTGCGCTGGTCGACGCTATTTTGGCGGGGGAGATTGACGATGAAGTCGGCCTGCGTTGGAAAGAGTTCGGTTGGACGTGGAGCTGGTATGGCGGGATTGTGCTGCTTTGGATTGCTGCCTTCCTGACCTTCGTCACAGGGTGGGACTATTTGCGCAAGGCGATGCCTTATCTAAGAGGTGCCAAATGATCGACGTTTTGTACTTTGCCTGGGTGCGCGAGCGGATTGGCTTGCCGAAGGAGCAAGTAAGTACGGAGGCGGAGACGGTGAAGGATCTGGTCGCTGAGCTGATGGCGCGAGAAGAGCGCTATGCGGCCGCATTTGCTGATGTGTCTGCCTTGCGCGTCGCAATTGATCAGGAGCTGACCGACTTTGACGCGTCCCTGGCGGGCGCACGCGAGGTCGCGTTCTTTCCCCCAATGACGGGGGGCTGACGTGCTTGTCCGGGTCCAAGCTGACCTCTTTGATGCAGGGGCGGAGTTGAACGCATTCGCCAAAGGCCGGACGGATGTTGGGGCCATTGTGACCTTCTCTGGCCTTGTGCGCGATGTGCCCGGCGGGCTGCAGGGGATGGAGATTGAGCACTACCCGGGCATGACCACGACGGCGATCGAGGCTATTGTCAATGAGGCGCTGGATCGGTGGGCGTTGGCGGATGTGCTGGTGATCCATCGCTACGGCATTCTGAAAGCCAGTGATCCCATCATGATGGTCGCGACCGCGTCTGCGCATCGGGCGGATGCCTTTGCTGCGGCGGATTTTCTGATGGATTACCTCAAATCCCGCGCACCTTTTTGGAAGAAAGAAGCAACCCGGGATGGGGCCACTTGGGTTGCGGCCAAGGATGAGGATGAGGCGGCCTTGGGGCGGTGGGATCAGCCGTAGGGCGCCCGGCCGGGTTTGATCCAACGGAACGCCCTACGGGCGTAAGATATGCTTTGTTTGGTCGCGCAGTTGCCGCGCTTTTGGGAGTTGGTGGACGCCTGCGGCGGGCAGGTATTTTTGTCCAAAAGAAGTCAAGATGTCGCGCTCATTTACCGTAGCGGTGACATGTCGTGAGGTGATCGTTAATCAACCCGCAGGCCTGCATGAAGGCATAGACGATGGTGGGGCCACAGAATTTGAAGCCAGCTTTCTTGAGGTCCTTTGAGACGTTTTGGGACAGCGGCGTTTGTGCGGGGACCTCTGCCTTTGTTGTCCAATGGTTTATGAGCGGTGTGCCGTCGACGTAGCTCCAAAGGAAAGAATCAAATCCTTGATCTGCTTCGATCACCTGCCATGCGCGCGCGTTGGTGATGGTGGCTTCGATTTTGCCGCGGTGGCGGATGATGCCGGGATCTTGCAAGAGCCTAAGCACATCGTCCTCTCCCCAGTTGGCCAGGATATGGGGGTCAAACCCGGCGAAGGCGGCGCGAAAATTGTCGCGCTTCCGTAGGATGGTGATCCAAGACAGGCCTGCCTGAAAGCCATCGAGGATCAGTTTCTCGAAGAGGGCCCGACTGTCATATTCCGGCACGCCCCATTCGGTGTCGTGGTAGTGCTGGTAGAGCGGGTCATCCCCCGCCCAATCGCATCGTGTGTCCATTGCTCCCCCGGACTTAACGCCGACTTAAGGCCGTGTAGGCATCATGGCAGCGCGGGGGGGTGAAGCCAAGAGACGGGACGCGATGCCGATTGATCTTGCTGAGGACAAACAGGTGCCGCTCGACCCGTTTCAGGCGGCGATGGCGAGCCGGGATGCCAATGTTCTGACATTGGTGGAGGAAGCCGTGGCGGCAGGTCGGACGCGGATGGCGTTTCAGCCGATCCAATTGACAGCGGACCGCGGTATGATCGCCTTCTTTGAGGGGCTGATCCGCGTGTTGGATTAAACAGGCCGAGTGATACCGGCCGCGCAGTTTATGCCGACAATTTCGGAAACGGGGCTTGGGCGGGAGATTGATTGTATGACGCTGCAGCATGCCTTCGGGCTGCTGCAAAAGCGGAGCGATCTGCGCCTGTCGATCAATGTATCGGCCCGCTCGCTGGCTGATGGCAAATGGCGAGACACCCTGTATCGGGGTTTGGCCGCTGAAGGGGACCTGGGCGATCGACTGATCCTGGAGATTTCAGAGGAGTCGGCAATGCAGCTTCACGAAGTGCTGATCCGGTTTATGGCAGAAGTGCAGCCCAAAGGGGTGGCCTTTGCGCTCGACGGCTTTGGCGCTGGGCTGACCGCCTTTCGCCATCTGAAAGACTTCTTTTTCGATCTCGTGAAGATCGACAAGAGCTTCATTCGTAACATCTCGACCAATCCCGATAATCAGGTTTTGGCCGAAGCGCTGATCATGGTGGCCCATCAGTTTGAGATGTTTGTCGTTGCAGACGGGATCGAGAATGAGGCCGATGTGCAATGGGCGATTGGCCAGGATGTGGATTGCCTGCAGGGCTATCATATCGGTGTGCCGAAGTCCAGTTTTGAGACAACGACATGAATTTGAAGCATGTCCGCTATGCCGACCTCTGAATCGCATTGCCCCCCCTGGTGGGACTCCCTAAACAGGCAGTAAGCGACAGGTGAGGGCCTGTGTTGTGCTGTGGTTGTGGGGCCCTGATGTGTCTTTGACATTGCCCAGGGAGGAGTCCTCATGACCAACGTTGTAATTGCATCAGCTGCCCGGACCGCGGTTGGTAGCTTTAGCGGTGCTTTCGCCACCACCCCAGCCCATGATTTGGGTGCTGCCATTCTTGAAGCTGTTGTTGAACGTGCCGGCGTCGACAAGGCTGAGGTGTCTGAAACCATCATGGGGCAGGTGTTGACCGCCGCCCAAGGCCAAAACCCCGCCCGTCAGGCCCACGTCAATGCGGGACTGCCGATTGAGGCAGCGGCATGGGGCATCAATCAGGTTTGCGGGTCCGGTTTGCGGGCCGTCGCCATTGGCGCGCAACACATCCAGCTTGGCGATGCGGAGATTGTTGCTGCTGGTGGCCAAGAAAACATGACCCTGTCACCCCATGCCGCAAATCTGCGCGCTGGGCAGAAGATGGGCGACATGAAATACATCGACACGATGATCCGTGACGGTCTGTGGGATGCATTCAACGGTTACCACATGGGCCAGACGGCGGAGAACGTTGCCGAGAAATGGCAGATCGGCCGCGAGCAGCAAGATGAGTTTGCTGTCGCCTCCCAGAACAAAGCGGAGGCCGCCCAGAAAGCGGGCAAGTTTGCGGATGAGATCGCGGCTTTCACCGTGAAGACCCGCAAAGATGACATTGTTGTCGATAGCGATGAATACATCCGGCATGGCGCGACCATGGAAGCAATGCAAAAGCTGCGTCCTGCTTTTGCGAAGGACGGTACCGTCACGGCAGCCAACGCGTCCGGTTTGAACGACGGTGCTGCGGCCACATTGCTGATGTCTGCTGATGAGGCAGAGAAGCGTGGCATCGAACCTCTGGCTCGTATTGCCTCTTACGCCACAGCGGGACTGGACCCAGCGATCATGGGTGTTGGTCCAGTGAATGCCTCTCGGAAGGCACTTGAAAAAGCAGGGTGGTCTGTTGGTGATCTTGACCTGGTCGAAGCGAACGAGGCTTTTGCGGCGCAGGCCTGTGCCGTGAACAAAGAAATGGGCTGGGACCCCGAAATCGTAAACGTGAACGGCGGTGCGATCGCGATTGGCCACCCCATTGGCGCATCTGGTTGCCGTGTTCTGAACACGCTGCTTTTTGAAATGAAGCGCCGTGATGCGAAAAAGGGCATTGCAACGCTGTGCATCGGCGGCGGTATGGGCGTCGCGCTCTGCGTCGAGCGCGACTAAGCCGAACGCCCCAAAGTGCCGTGACGGCATTTCCCTAGAGTCGTGCGCAATAATGTTGCGCGCGGTTTCGCAAAAAACTAATTTGATTACTATCTAAAATCTCGTGGAGGAGAATCTATGTCTCGTGTGGCTCTTGTGACCGGCGGATCTCGCGGTATCGGCGCAGCAATTTCAACCGCCTTGAAGGACGCAGGGTACACCGTCGCCGCGACCTATGCAGGCAATGATGAGAAGGCGGCGGCTTTTACCGCTGAAACTGGCATCAAGACCTATAAGTGGGACGTCGGCAACTATGAGGCCTGTGCGGAAGGCGTCGCCAAAGTCACCGAAGAGGCGGGCGCAGTCGATATCCTTGTCAACAACGCTGGTATCACCCGTGATGCCCCGTTTCATAAGATGACCCCACAGCAGTGGCACGAGTGTATCGATACAAACCTGAACGGCGTGTTCAACATGACCCACAACGTGTGGGGTGGCATGCGTGAGCGGAAATTTGGCCGGGTGATCACTATCTCTTCCATCAATGGTCAAAAGGGTCAGTTCGCGCAGGCCAACTATGCGGCAACAAAGGCCGGAGACATTGGCTTCACGAAAGCCCTTGCGCAGGAAGGCGCGCGTGCGGGGATCACCGTGAACGTTGTGGCCCCTGGCTACATCAACACTGAGATGATGAGCACGATCCCTGAAAAGGTGATGAATGAAGTGATTCTGCCGCAGATCCCGGTTGGTCGTTTGGGCGAAGCGTCCGAGATCGCGCGCGCGGTGGCCTTCCTTGCCTCTGATGATGCGGGCTTCATTACGGGTTCAACCTTGTCTGCAAACGGTGGTCAGTACCTCTCCTAAGTGTGAGAACCTGCCAGAATAGAAAAGGCCGGTCACATGGACCGGCCTTTTTTTGATCGTGATGCCCACGGGGAGGAAGGCGAGATCACGACGGGAAGATCAACTTACGCAGGTTGCGCAACTTTCACGGTCTTTGGCGTACGGACAAACAGACCAGCAAAGAATGCGCGGATGGCGTCATTGCGTTCTGCATGTGCACGATCGACCAGTTGGCGAAGCTCTGGGTTCAGGGGTGCGATCATCATTTTTTGTCTCCTTCGTGGGACAAGTGACATTTACTAATCACAATATGCGCCTTCTGTTGATATACGACAAACGAGACTTTTCACGGCTTCAGTTAAGTTATACTTATGTGAAATGTCTGATCGCTTACCCCCGCTGACCGCCCTGCGCGCTTTCGACGCTGCAGCGCGGCATATGTCATTCGCCAAGGCGGCTGACGAGCTTAATGTCACCCCCGCGGCACTGTCTTTTCAGATCAAGTCCCTCGAAGAGCATTTGGGTCATGCTTTGTTTCACCGCTTGAACCGGGCCGTGGAATTGACGGATTCAGGGAAGGCTTTGGCGCCGGGTGCTGCGGAGGGCTTTGCGACCTTAGCGAAGGCGTGGTCTGATGCCCGACGGTTGCACGATACGCGGACGCTGACTGTGACGGCGGGCCCAAGCTTTACCTCCAAGTGGCTCGCGCCGCGGCTGTTCCAATTTGCCCAAACCAATCCAGACATCGATCTGCGCTTTTCGGCGAGCCTGCAGTTGGTCGACTTCAATGTTGATGAGGTCGATATCGCGATCCGCTTTGGGCAAACGGATGATACCGGACTTTTCCATCAAGACATCATCGAGGAATGGGTGACCCCGATGGTCTCGCCTGCTTTGGCGGAGCGGATCAAAGATCCGAAAGACCTTCTCGACATCCCGTTGCTGCACCAAGATGACACGGCCTTCCTGCGCCCAAAGATTGACTGGGCGGCTTGGTTCGAAGCGGCGGGGCTAAAAGAACCCCAGACTGCGGGCACCCACTTTAGCCAAGCCGATCATGCTGTGAATGCCGCCTTGTCCGGCGGTGGCGCGATGCTCGGGCGTGTGTCGATGACAGAGCGGCACCTGAGCGAAGGGCGCCTCATCATGCCGTTTGATTTATCGCTATGGTCGAATGCGCCTTATCGGATGGTCTGCCCGCTTGGCACAGAAACGCGTCCGCAGGTCGCGCGATTTATGGCGTGGGTGATGGAAGAGGTGGCGGCGATTGATCCGATCACAGCGACCCGTCGCTTTGCCTATCCGAAAACGGAGTGATCAAGAGTGGGCTGGCGCCTAAGGCGCCAACCGCTGCATCAATGGGAGTGTTATTGCGCGCTCAAACGCGAGATTTCTTCTTTCAGGTGGAGCTTTTGCTTCTTAAGGCGAGCAATTTCCAGATCGTCGATCGCAGGGTTGCGCTGCAATACTTCAACGTCATTGGACAGGGTTTGGTGCTTTTTCTTCAGTTCCTGCAAATGCGAACTTAAGCTCATCATCGTCCTCCTGTTGTGTGTTTAGACCCCCACTGCACCACAGTTCAGCCGACCTGTCACGCCGCGGGGCAGAAAAACACTGTTGATGCATGTTTCCGGCGAAGGCTTGCCAAACCATTAATCGGACAGGGGTAAAGCCGCGCCATCGCGCAAAATGCCTTGGATTTGGGTGGTATAACTTTCAGCATCTGCAGTGTGCTTTGCACCTTCATGCATCACCAATGGGACGTTCATTTGGAACGGTGCGCGCCCGCTGTGGCGTCCCTGCAGGAGGAAAAGGCCGGGGGCCATTCCCGGCCGCCCCGCGATCGGTTGTAGGATAAGGCTTCCTAAACGGCCCTCCAGTCCTCCCAATACCTCTGGCAGGCGTGTGATGTGCTGAATGATTGTGAGCGTGCCTTTCGGGGCAAGCCGCTTGAGGCCGACCTCTAGCCAATCGGTTAGGGGCGTGTCGCCAGCGAGTGCTAGGTCGCGCCCAACATTCGGCGCAGCAGATCCTTGGGACCGATCAAAGTAGGGCGGGTTCATCATGACATGGGTGAACTGCTGCTGGCGCAGGTCATGGGGCAAGCTGCGCAGGTCGCTGGCCACGATGGTCATCCGCGCTGAAAGTGACGCAGCGTTCTTTTCGGCCAGGGCGGCGTAGTCTGGCTGGATTTCCACGCCTGTCAGTGTCACCCGATCAACCCGCGCGTGCAAACAGAGGCCGGCGACGCCCACTCCGCACCCCAACTCCAAGATGGTCTCATCGGGTTTTGCGGGCACGCTTGCGGCTAAAAGAACCGCATCTACACCGGATCGAAACCCGGCTTTGGGCTGCAAAACGCGGATTTTGCCACCTAGAAAGGCGTCATAGGTCAGGTGATCGGGGAGCGGATCAATCGCGGCCAAGGTCGATCTCAGCGTCCCGCATGATCGCCTCAGCGATGAACAAATCGCGGTCCGCGACCATCAGCCGCCGGGGGAAGATGCCGATGCCGCCTTCCATGACGCTCATGTTTACGTCAAACTGGAATGACGCTATATCCTCGCTGTCCAAAAGGGCGGTGGCGAGGGCCATGACCGTTGGGTCGGTGGTGCGCAAAAGCTCTTTCATAACCTCGACGTAAGGCCCGCCACGGCCTTTGTCCATGTCAGACGGAACCTGTTGATGAGTCTTGATGTCGCCGCGACCAAACCGCATGAGCGCTTGGCAGCATTGTTGGCAGACGATCTAACGGCCGTGAACAGCGTAATTCTTGAGCGCATGGCATCCGAACACGCCCCGCGTATTCCAGAGGTGACGGCGCATTTGGTAGAAGCCGGGGGCAAGCGGTTGCGGCCAATGCTCACGTTGGCGACTGCGCGGATGTGCGGCTACGACGGCCCGCACCACATCAATCTCGCAGCGACGGTTGAATTCATCCATACCGCCACGCTGCTGCACGACGATGTCGTCGATGAGAGCAACCAGCGGCGTGGGCGGCCGACGGCGAACCTGCTGTGGGACAACACGTCCTCGGTTTTGGTCGGCGACTACCTTTTCGCACGGTCGTTCCAGTTGATGGTCGAAACTGGCTCTTTGCGGGTGCTCGACATCCTCTCAAACGCCGCCGCGACCATTGCAGAAGGCGAGGTTCTGCAGCTGACCGCCGCTTCTGATTTGGCCACAACGGAAGAGATTTATACGAAGGTCGTCCGCGGCAAGACAGCTGCACTTTTTTCAGCCGCGACAGAAGTGGGGGGCGTGATTGCGGGGCAGGACGACGCGACCGTCAAAGCCCTGTTCGCGTATGGCGACGCGCTTGGGATTTCCTTTCAGATTGTGGACGATCTGCTGGATTACCAAGGTACCGGTGCGACCGGAAAGAATGTCGGCGATGACTTCCGAGAGCGAAAGTTGACGCTGCCAGTGATCCGGGCTGTTGCCGCAGCTGATGCAGATGAGCGTGCTTTTTGGGAGCGGACGATCGCAAAGGGCCGCCAGGAAGACGGTGACCTCGACCAAGCCATCGCGCTTTTGCAGAAGCATGAAACGTTGAAAACCACGCGTGAAACGGCGCTGTCCTACGCGACGCGTGCCAAAGCAGCCCTCGAAAATCTGCCAGAGTCGGACATCCGTGGTATGTTGATCGACTTGGCAGATTACGTTGTGGCGCGGATCACCTAGGTCTCATTCAAAGCCCGAACCTTCGTTGCGATCTGGCGAGCACAATCTGCCGTATCGCGGTGGGCTGTGTCCACGCGAAGAACATGGTCGTTCCAAGGATGATACTCACGCGCCAAAACGTCAGCCCAGGTTGGGATCTTGTGTCCAGGAATATCGGCCGCCCGCGTTTCGACCCGGCGGCGATGTTCGGTGGGGTCGCTGCAGACAAGCTCTACATCCAAAAGCTTGGCTGCGGCAGCGGTCGCGGCGCCCCGCCACATCTCACGCGAGAGATCAATTGGGTTGACGGTGTCTGCAATGACGTCGTGGCCGAGAACGGAGGTTGTCCTGGGCGACGGCAATGGCGATCAAGTAGCCAGCTGCATCAATCTTTTCCACTTTCAAAGGGCCGACCTTCAGCGAGGTTTCGATGCTATCAACACGTAAGTGCAATGCGCCTGTTGCCTGCGAAAGCGCCCGCGCGACGGTTGTTTTGCCGACGCCGGGTAAACCGCTTAGAGAGATTAGAACTGCCATGCTGGAACTGTCCGCACATGCAGTAACATAGGCATGACAGGCTTGCCGCGGCGGCAGTTTCATATGGTCAATTTGAGCGCTTGTACGGTACGAAAGCTGGTCTAGCGCATGATGTTGGCAGGAGTGACCCACCATCCCATTTGCGCGACTTGCACCACCCGCGCTGCATGCCGCGCATCTGACATGTTGCGTACGAGGCCAAAACACGTTGCGCCAGAGCCCGACATGCCGGCGTAGGCAACCGACGGAATACGCTGGAGGATGTCGAGGGCCACTTGAATGTCCGGTGCAACCGAGATCGCGGCCGCTTGCAGATCATTGCGCTGCCCGCGCAGCCATGCCGCAAAGCTGTCAAACGTCAGCGCGTCTGGCAGAGCCCCCAGCGGCGCGTTGGTCTTTTGCGAGAGACCCGCAAACACTTTGCTGGTTGGCGCTTCCACTTTCGGGTTCACCAGGACTACAGCGCAGTCGGGCAAGCTTGGGACCGAATGAAGCATGTCGCCAATCCCCATCATGTGAGTGGGTGCGGGGCCATGGAGGCAAACGGGGATATCGGCCCCGAGGGCCACGACCTCCGGCGCGTAAAGTGGGAGCGGTTCGACCTGCCATAACTCTGCCAAGAGATTGAGGATCGCGGCGGCATCCGCCGACCCACCGCCAATGCCAGCGGCATGGGGGAGATGTTTTTCCAAGGTGATCTCCGCCCCTTGGATGACACCGCGTTTGCGTCTGAGCAGATGCGCGGCGCGCATGACCAAGTTGCTGTTATCCGTAGGAACGCCCTGCGCGAACGGGCCGCTGACCTTAATCGTCAACTGATCCGCGGTAGACGCTGTCAGGTGATCGCCCGCATCCGCGAAAACAACCAGACTGTCGAGCTCATGATAACCGTCGTCGCGCTGCCCCGTGATATGCAGGGTGAGGTTAACCTTAGCCGGGGCAATGGTTTTACGGAGAACCATCTGCCACGTCGATTGGGGCCATACCCTCTTCAGCAAGAACAGCGTTCAGGCCAACAGACAGTTTGCGCCGGATCCGATCAGCCCCTTCGTCTGTTTCGTCCATAAACGACAAAGCGCGGTGCCATTGAAAGCGCGCCTCCGTCGTGCGCCCGACCGCCCAGTAGGCATCGCCAAGGTGATCATTGATGACTGGATCCACGGCCTCAAGGGCCGCCGCGTTTTCAAGATGCACAACGGCGTCGTCGTAGTCCCCAAGCTGGAAATGTACCCAACCAAGACTGTCCACGATGGCCCCGTTTTGTGGTTGCGCGGCAACAGCGCGTTCAATCATTGACAAGGCTTCATCTAGCTTCTCACCCCGTTCGACCAAAGAATACCCGAGGTAGTTCAGGATCTGTGGTTGGTCGGGTCGAATAGCGAGAGCCGCACGGAAATCCGCTTCGGCCTCCCGCCATTGGTCAAGCTGGTGATAAGTGACTGCCCGCGTGTAGTGGACGATCCAGCGATTCTGGTCTGTCGGTTCATAGCGCGCCAGCGCTTCAGAATAAGCATCATTCGCGCCCGCTGTATCCCCCGCACGACGCAATGTGTCGCCAAGCGAGACGTAGACGGCTGCCATGTCCGGAAAGGCGAAGGTCATGCTGCGCAAGACCTCTCGTGCACCCTCAAAATTGCCATCATCGCGAAGGGCTTCTGCCCGTCCAAGCTCTGCCAAGGCGAAAGCGGGGTCGGTCCGCGGCACAGCGGAATAGGCCGCATTTGCGAGATCGTACCTTTCCAGATCCTCAAGCAATTCAGCGGTCATCAGGAGCGTTTCGGTGTCGTCCGGTGCCAAATACTGGGCTGCGCGGGCGTAGATCAGTATGTAGTTGTCGGGTGCGTCGCCTTTGAGGGCCTCAGCCACTGCCAAAAAGATCTCAGAAATGCCGTCGACGGGGGAGTTCACGACATCGAAGGCCACAGGCGCGCCGGTTGCGATCCGCTTGCGCAGGTCGGTCAAACGATCATCCAGTCCGTTACCAAAGACCTGATCGATCAAGTCCAACGCATCCTCCCGCCGATCCAGCTGCGCCAAGATTTGGGCGTGGGCCATGGCGCTGCGGCGATTGTGCTGTAATCCACCGCTGCTGGTCGTCAGATCGAAGATTTGCGCGGCCTCTGCGAAATTCTCGATAGAGGCAAGCGCGAGGGCTTTGTGGTAAATGCCAAAGCTGCGCAAACCGGAGGTTTCTGTGACTTCATCAAAGCTGCGCATGGCCAATTGGGTTTCACCGAGGGCCAAATGGGCCCATCCCCGCGCAAGGCCGTCAACGACCGGTCCGACACGGAAGTCCCTTTCAAGCTGTGTGAATATCCGATCCCAGTTGCCAGTCGCAGCGGCCTCCGCGGCGACGACGATGTTCGGGATTTGGCGATTCTCTCCCAGGGAGACGATGTCTTGGGCGAGGGCGATAGCAGCATCAAACTTGGCGAGCGAGAGTTCCGCTGTGAGCGCGTTTTCCAGGATCACTGCGTTTTGCGGGTCCGCGCGTAACGCTTCGGCGTAATAGGCTGCCCCGAAAGAAAAATCAGCGGTTTTTCCGGCTGCACGGGCAGCCAAATAGGCCCCTGCATCTGGGGTGATCGTTTGTGCAAAAGCCGACCCACACTGACCCACTATCACGGCAATCGCCGCGCTACGCACCAAGCCTGCAATCATGTATTCTTGTCCCTACTCGCGTCCCAACCGCCCCGCCTGCACGTTAGGTGAGGGCGCATCACCATGCAATCGATCCGTTGCGGAACTGTGAAATTGTCGCGCAATTGTGTGATAAGGACGATCAACAAGGGAAGTTGACGCAAGGTTCTACGGGGAAGCCCATCCTGCGGGTCACCTGGACCTTGCCGCGGCTTACGCCCATGCTGATCTTATCTTGAAATGAATGTTACCTGGGAGGGTGCAATGTCTTTGATGAATACGGTTACGAAAATGGCAATTGGCTTTGCGATGGCAAAGGGCATGGATGCGGTGAAAAAGAACGGCGGTCTTGGGGCTGTCATGGAAGGTTTGACCGGGGCAAGCGGTACCACGCAACAGGCTGGCGGCATGGGTGGTCTCAGCGACATCATGGGCCAATTGAGTGGTGGCAGTGCCCCGCAAGTGAGCGGCGCTGGCGGCGGGCTTGGCGGTATTTTGGGTCAACTGGCCGGCGGCGGTGCCGGGGCAACTGCAGGCGGTCTCGGCGGTCTTGGCGGTTTGCTTGGTGGAATCGCAGGCGCACGTGGAGGGGCGGCCGGTGGCGGGCTGGAAAGTTTACTGGCCGCGGACAATCCGGCCCAGGAACCTGATGAGGAAGATGTTGCCAAACTGATGATGCGGGCGATGGTGCAGGCTTCGCAAGCCGACGGTGCAATTGATGCGGGAGAGCGCGAAAACTTGATGACGATGCTGCAAGACAGCGACCCAGCAAACGTACAAGTCGTTCAGCAAATGCTCGACGCGCCAGTTGACGCAGCGGCCCTCGCGGCAGACACGCCGAAAGGGTTAGAAACACAGGTATATTCGATGGCCGTGAATGCGATTACTCCAGACAATCAGGCCGAAGCGCAGTACCTGCATGAGCTTGGCACCGCGTTGGGCATCACACCGCAAATGTCCAACCAAATCCACGCGAGCCTTGGCGCACCGCAGCTTTACTCTTAACGCGCGCTTTTTCCGCGTCTTAAACGACGGATTAACCAAACAAGCGTAGCCCCGTAGAAAACCTCTGCGGGGCTTTGCTAATGAAAGATCTGGGTTACATCTACGATTTTACGGAAGAACTGACCCTAGAGCGCGCGCAACATATCGTCGACGGCACGCTTACACCTGCCCCTGCACCCCAGGTCTGGGAACGGTGCGACGCCTCCCATGGTGAGCTCGTCACGGCGATAAATGAGGCGCGCCACATTTACGGTATCACGACCGGTTTCGGCCCGCTCGCCAACCGGCTGATCCGCCCGTCAGAAGGGCAAACGCTCCAACAAAACCTCGTCCATCATCTCGCGACGGGGCTTGGGCCGCCATTGTCCTGGGAAGCAGCACGGGCCGTGTGCCTAGACCGCCTTGTCACGATTACCCGCGGCAAAAGTGGCGCATCGCATGCGACAATTCAGGGCTTGTTGGCTGTCCTGAAAAGCTCGCTGGCGCCATTGCTTCCCGAACGCGGCACGGTGGGGGCCTCGGGTGATCTGACGCCGCTGGCGCATTTGGTCTTGGCGCTGCAAGGGCGGGGGTCGTTTATCGATCGGCAAGGAGCTGTCTTGTCGGGCGCGGCGCCGTTGGAGCGTTTGGGGCTGCGTCCGCTCACGTTGGCAAACCGGGACGCCTTAGCACTGGTAAATGGCACCTCTGCGATGACGGGCTTGGCAATCATCAATGCAGGTCGCGCGCGACGGCTGATCGATTGGTCGCTTTGCCTCTCCGCGGCCTTGCTCGAAGTGCTGAAAGGGCGTGCGGAAGCATGGTCACCGGTCTTGTCAGCGGTCCGGGCCCATCCTGGGCAAGCCTACGCGACGGCAGAGTTAGGTGCCCGCATCGCCGGTTCCTCGCGGATCATCAAAACGCCCCTATCCGGGCGCAAGTTGGCACCCTGTGCTTTCCAGACCGAACCCGTTGCAGGGCAAGACGCCTACAGCTTGCGTTGCGTGCCGCAAGTCACGGGCGCTGTTCTTGACGCGCTGAAATGGCACGATCAAGTCGTCACTACAGAACTGAACAGCGTAACGGACAATCCGATCTTTGATCACGGATCAGTTGTGCACGGCGGCAATTTCATGGGGCAGCACATCGCGCTGGTCTCCGACAGCCTCAGTGCCGCCCTTGTGGTGCTCGCGGGTCTCGCGGAACGCCAAATTGCGCGGCTGACGGACGAAAAGCTCAACTGTGGACTTCCCCCGTTTCTGCAACAAGGGCCGGCCGGGTTGAATTCGGGTTTCATGGGGGCGCAAGTCACGGCAACTGCGACCCTTGCTGAAATGCGCCAACGGGGCGGGGCGAGCATTCATTCCATCTCTACCAATGGCGCCAATCAAGACGTGGTTTCGATGGGCACAATTGCGGCGCGCACCGCAGCCTGGCAACTGAACCGCATCGCTGAGATTTTGGCGATTGAGGCACTGTGCGTCGCGCAAGCCATCGATATCACAGGCTGTGACGGCTACTCGGCTAAGGCAAGCAGGATGTACCAGGCGATCCGCGGGATTTCACAGGCCGTCTTAACGGATCGCCCACTCTCTTCTGACATTCAGGTGGTGGCGGCGCATCTCAAGGCCGCCAATCCACCCTAGAGCCCTACATATTCGGGTAGTTCGGCCCATCACCCCCTTGCGGCGTGGTCCAGGTGATGTTTTGAGCCGGGTCTTTGATGTCGCAGGTCTTGCAGTGCACGCAGTTCTGGAAGTTGATCTGGAACTTGCGATCTTCGCCTTCACCTACAAATTCATACACACCCGCAGGGCAGTACCGTTGCGAAGGTCCTGCATAGGTGTGGTAGTTCATGGTGACCGGGACAACAGGGTCGGCGAGCTTCAAATGGGCCGGCTGGCTTTCCTCGTGATTGGTAAAGCTAAAAGAGACGTTGGTCAGGCGGTCAAATGACAGCGTGCCGTCCGGCTTTGGATAGTCTATCTCTTTGTGCTTGGCTGCAGGCTCTGTCGCCTCTGCATCGGTCTTGCCGTGGCCCAGGGTGCCTAGGATTGATGCCCTGAACAGATTGTTCGTCCACATGTCGAAGCCCCCCACACCCAGAGAGGCCAAGAGCCCGTACTTGGACCAGAGCGGTTTCACGTTGCGGACTTTCTTCAGATCATCGGCAATTGGGCCGGTCCGGACCAGTGCCTCATAACCGTTAAGGAGATCGCCGCCGCGCCCTTCGTTGAGGGCCAACGTTGCCGACTCAGCCGCCGCAATGCCGGAAAGCATCGCGTTATGATTGCCCTTGATCCGCGGCACGTTGACCATGCCTGCCGAACATCCGAGTAGCGCGCCGCCCGGGAACTCCAGCTTCGGCATCGACTGCCAGCCACCTTCGGTGATCGCGCGCGCACCGTAGGCGACGCGCTTTCCGCCTTTCAGCAGGTCTGCGACCATCGGATGGTGCTTGAACCGCTGGAATTCCATGTATGGAAAAACATGTGGGTTGGCGTAGCCCAGATGGACCACGAAGCCCACGTAAACCTGGTTGTTGTCCAGGTGGTAGATGAATGAGCCACCGCCAGATTTACTTTCGCTCAGCGGCCAACCCATCGTGTGGGTCACGGTTCCTTCTTTGTGCTTGGCTGGGTCGATCTCCCAGATCTCTTTCATGCCTATGCCGTACTTCTGGACATCGGACTCTTTGCCCAAGTCGTACTTTGCGATGACCTGTTTCGACAGGGATCCGCGCACGCCTTCAGACAGGAACACGTACTTGCCATGCAGTTCCATCCCAGGCTCATACCCGTCGCCCTGGGTGCCGTCGGGGTTCAAACCAAACTCACCGGCGACCACGCCTTTGACTTCGCTATCGTCGCCATAGACCAGCTCTGAACAGGCCATCCCCGGGAAGATTTCAACACCCAGCTCTTCGGCTTGTTCGGCCAGCCAGCGGCACACGTTGCCCATTGAGACGATGTAGTTGCCGTGGTTATTCATCAACGGTGGCATAACGATGTTGGGCACCTTCAGCTTGCCTGCTTCGCCCAGCATATAGAAGTTGTCTTCTTCGACGGGCACCGTCACTGGCGCGCCTTTTTCCTTCCAGTCCGGGATCAACGCATCCAAGCCAGACGGGTCCAGCACTGCGCCCGACAGAATATGCGCTCCAACTTCGGAGCCCTTTTCGAGCACCACAACATTGCAGTCAGCGTTTAGCTGCTTGAGCTTGATCGCCGCCGACAGGCCCGCTGGGCCGGCCCCCACGATGACGACATCATATTCCATTGCTTCGCGTTCAATCTCGGCCACGTGGCATCCTTTCATCGTCTGGGGCCTGAAGCCCGCAACTTTGTTGCGTCATGGCGTAGCGGAAACCCAAAATCGGCGCAATCAAGACACGACGTCGGATCGGGCAAGTGCGGCGCAATATCACGGAAAACGTGACGTCTCGCGGTCCTTGTCGAGGAAAATGCGCAGTTCTTGCAAGACAGGTAGGATGGTGGCGACTTTGTCAGCTGGGATCGCCTTGGCGACGCGGTCAAAGTCTGGGCCGAGAGCGGCGATGGTATCGTCCCGCAGTTTACGGCCCTTGTCTGTCAGCCACACTTGCTTGCTGCGGGCGTCATCTGGGTTGGGACGCATCTCAACCAATTCATGCTTGGTCAAGCCCGCCAAAGTGTGGGTCATTGTGGTCTTGGGGACTTGGAATGCCCGCGCCAATTCCAATGGCGTTCCGCCGTCCCGCACGCGGATCAGATGGTTGAGGACACTGAAGTGAGGCGCGATCAGCCCGTCGGGCAAGCGCGCCTCAAGGAACGTCCGGCTTAGCTGTTCAATGATCCCGATCTCATTGAACAGCATGAAGTAGGGGGCAGGACCGGGTGGTTGGGTCAAATGATTACAGTCTCAAGCGGCCAGCGCGGGGTTCGCGGTGTTTGCGGACCGTAACCGACCCGACCCAGCATTTGAACCGTTTCGCCAGGTTGGGCCAGCATCTCGTGCGCTTTGGTGTAATGTTCTGCCATTTGAGGGTATTCTTGCAGCGCCTGGGAGACGGGGTGGAGCGCGAGGCCCATTTCAGTAGTCTTTAGGTTCAGTCGCAGCCATTGCCGCCCGGCATCGAGCTGGGTTGCACGGGTGTTCTCTTGGCTCGTCAATACCGCATAGGCGTGTGTCGCGTTCAGCATTTCTTGGTAAATGATGGCACCTTGTTTGAAGCTCGTGCTCTCTGGGTCCATCAGGCTTTCGCGCGTCAAGAGCCCGGCAAGCATCAACGACTCCAAAAAGGTGCCTCCCATATCGATCCCGTCAGGGGTCGCGTTTATCTCGGCTTTGCCAAGACGCATCAGATCGACGCTCTCTTTCATGGTCGGTGGATAGTAGGTCTCAGTTAGCCAAGCTTCCCAGGTCAGGGTTTTGAGTGCCTCAACGTCAGCTGCGTCGGTCTTGATGATGGCGAAGTCTTGCAAGGTGGTGACCTGATCCAAGCCCAGTGTTTGGTCCGTGAAGGGTTCCTTGCAGGATCGCCGATTGGGGATCGCGGCGAACAATGGGTCAGGTGTTGCGCCTTCTTTGAAGTGGGCGATCGTGACAGGGCCATCTTCGCCGTCTGGGAAGTAATCAAACGTGACATCGATACCGCGATCGGCGGCAGCGATGCGCATTTGTTCTAGAAAGCACCCCAGGCTGATCACCAATTGGCGGTGGAAAGGGTCCGTTTCTGGCAAGTCGCGGTCCTTGTCGCGCCAGATGATCACCTGGTCTGGGGTGCGTAGATCAACCTTCCACGGCTGACGGTTATGGGCGTTGGGAGCCAGGATGGCGTAGGACAGCGCCCATTTGCGGGGGTCGTCATAGCCACCGGCCGCGCCCCAGGGGGCGATTGCGTCATTTGGCGTGCGGGTTGCGGCGAATCCAGCAGCGGCGCCGCCGGCCGCGACAATCGTGCCACCGCCAATCAGAGTAATGAATTTACGTCTTGAGAGGGTCATGCGAATCTCCATTAGTGCGATATCGAACTATATAGTACGAAGTCGGACTAAATACAAGAACCTGCCCAGACGCTGGTCTTGCTCTTGACTTTGCGGTGCCCACATAGGGTATCAACGCTGGACTGTTTTTGACCCTCGAAGGGATCCGCAATGGAAAAGATACCGCTGACACAGGCCGGGTTTGATAAGCTTGATGCTGAGCTCAAGCAGTTGAAGACCGACGACCGTCCAGCAATCATCCGTGCGATTGCGGAAGCGCGGGAACATGGCGACCTTTCTGAAAACGCCGAATATCACTCAGCCAAAGAAAAGCAGTCTTTCATCGAAGGCCGGATTAAAGAGCTGGAAGGCGTGATCTCACTTGCGGATATTATTGACCCGACAAAACTGTCAGGCACCGTGAAGTTTGGCGCGACTGTAACGGTCGCGGACGAAGATACCGATGAAGAAAAGACCTATCAGATCGTAGGTGAGTATGAGGCCGATATCGAACAGGGTCGTTTGAACATGAAATCGCCTATTGCGCGCGCCCTAATCGGCAAGGATGTGGGCGATAGTGCAGAGGTGAAGACCCCTGGCGGCGAAAAATACTACGAAATCCTCGAAATTGCTTACAAATAAGCTGTCGCTGCTGGAGTAGCTTCGCCGATGGCGCCGCAAATGCCTGAACAAGACCCTTCGCTGGCCACACGTCGGACAGAGATGATCGCCCTGATCCTGTCGGTCGGTTGGCTGATCTTTGTCGTGGCTTTCTTTTTCTTTGTTCCCGTGGATATGGGCGAGCAAGGATTTGAGCCGCTCCGGTTTTTGATGGTTTTCTTGGGGATCTTTTTGCCCGTGGCGATCATCTGGATTGCCAGCATTACCGCACGCAGCGCCACCTTGATGCGAGCCGAGACGCGCCAGTTGCAGGCTGAGATTGCTTCGTTGTCGGAAGAAGTGGCGCGGTCCAAGCATAACGCGCCGCTGTCGCCGGCTGCATCGGTAGAACGGAAACTCAGCAAGATCGCCCAGGCCAGCAAAAAGCCGGATGGTGGCGTGACCAGCTTTAAGACAAAGCGGGAAACGATTGGCCTGCCATCGCATGCTTTGCAGGTACAACCGACGCTGGCGCTGGACCCGCAACCGGAGGACTCGACAGAGCCACTGCCGCGCGTCGATCTGATCCGCGCGCTAAACTTCCCGGATTCCGAAGCGGACTCCATTGGCTTCGTGGCGATGCGCAAAGCGCTCAACGATCCGTCATCGCGTCTGCTTGTCCAAGCCAGCAAAGACGTCCTGTCGCTATTGTCGCAAGACGGCATCTACATGGATGACCTCACCCCCGATCGGTCCCGACCGGAATTGTGGCGGCGGTTTGCGCAAGGAGAGCGGGGCCGCGCGATTGGCGGGTTGGGCGGTGTCCGCGATCGGACGTCGCTCGCGTTGACGGCGGCCCGGATGCGTGAAGACCCGATCTTTCGCGACGCTTGCCATCACTTCCTGCGTCACTTTGATAAGATGCTGATTTCGTTTGAGGTGGTAGCTTCCGATGCCGAAATCATTGAGCTCGCCGAAACCCGTACCGCCCGCGCTTTTATGCTCATAGGTCGGGTCACGGGGGCCTTCGATTGATCCAGGTCTTTCTGCAAACAGTGCCCTTCTTTGCAGTCATTGCACTGGGATACGGGGCCGTGCGCAGCGAGTTCTTCACGGCACAAGCCACTGGCCACATCACCAAATTCGTCTTCTATTTCGCGCTTCCTGCCATGCTGGTGCGCTTTGCGAGCGGGCTGGACTTGCGGGAGGTCTTCGATTGGGACTTTGTGTCGGCCTATTTTGTGGGCTGCGTTGCTGTTTACCTCTTGGCGACCGTCGTCGCGATGCTGCGCGGCTTGCCGGTGGCGGAAGCGGCGATCGAGGCGCAGTGTTCGATCATCGGCAACGTTGGCTTTCTTGGCATCCCCATGCTGGCGCTGTTACTCGGACCCAGCTCCATCGGTCCGATTATGATGGTCCTGGCAGTGGACCTCATTTTCTTTGGCTCGCTCGTGGTGATCCTGATCACCGGATCACGCGACGGGCGACTCCGGTTAGGGACACTGAAGGTCGTTACACTTGGCGTCGCCAAGAATCCGATGGTTGTTTCTATCGCCATTGGCTTGCTCCTTTCACACTACAGCGTGCCAATTCCGCCTGTCGCGTCAGACCTGCTTGTGATGTTGGGGGCTGCCGCTACACCCGGCGCACTGTTTGCGATTGGCGGGTCGCTGGCGGGAAAGTCAGCCGAGCGGGTCAGCGTTGCGGGCTGGCTTACGCTTTGCAAATTGTTCCTGCATCCGCTTGCTGTCGGCCTTTGCGCGTTCCTATGGTTCGATGTCGATCCGACCGCTGCGGGCGTCATGGTCGCGGCTGCAGCACTACCGGTTGCCGGAAACGTCTACATCATCGCGCAGCACTACGCGGTTGCGCCCGCGCGCGTCTCAACGGCGATCCTCTTCACAACGGTGCTCAGTATCGCAACCATTCCCCCAGTGATCGGATGGGTGACAAGTCTGTAGGGGTGCGGTAGCCCTGAGCAGAAAGAAGGGGGACTGGCCATGGAAACGATCTCAGAAAACCGCAGCTTTGGGGGCACGCAAGGCGTCTACAAGCATGCCTCGAAAGCCACCGGGACCAATATGACGTTTGGCCTCTTCTTGCCGGCGGACGCTGCAGATGGTCCGGTTCCCGTCCTATGGTACCTGTCAGGCCTCACCTGCACCCACGCAAACGCGATGGAAAAAGCAGGTGCGCAAGGCTGGGCGGCGGAGCATGGGATCGCGCTGATCTTTCCAGACACCTCCCCCCGCGGAGAAGGCGTGCCGGATGACGACGCATATGACCTAGGCCAAGGGGCAGGGTTCTACATCGACGCGTTGGAAGAGCCCTGGAGCGAACACTTCAAGATGTGGAGCTACATCGCCGACGATCTGCCTGGCGTTGTGGCAGAACACTTCGCACTCGATATGGATCGCCAGGCAATTACCGGGCATTCGATGGGTGGACATGGGGCGCTAACCTTCGCGATGGGTTTGAAAGAGCGCTTCAAGTCAGTCTCGGCTTTTGCGCCGATCTGTCATCCCACGAAAAGCGACTGGGGCCGCAAGCAATTCGCGTCGTATTGGGGAGATGAATCCAAGTGGGGACCGCATGATGCGACCTTGCTGATGCAGTCGGAAGGCTTCAATGGCCCGGTTCTGATTGACACTGGCAGCAACGACCAATTCTTTGACCTGCTCGGGACCCATCATCTTGCCGCTGCTATGGCAGAGAAGAAGCAACAGGGGCAGTTGCGCCTGCAAGAGGGCTACGACCATTCTTACTACTTCGTCTCAAGCTTTATGGAGGACCACGTCGCCTTCCATGCCGAGGCGCTTTACACGTGATATACGTCGACGCGGATGCTTGTCCTGTGAAGGCAGAGGTGGAGCGAGTCGGCACGCGCCATAAGCTCAAGATATTCATTGTGTCCAATGGCGGCATTCGCCCCTCTCAAAACCCGTTTGTGGAAACAGTGGTGGTGCCCGATGGACCCGATATCGCAGATATGTGGATCGCGGATCGGGCAACTGTTGGGGATGTTGTCATCACGGGAGATGTCCCGCTGGCGGACAAATGCATTGCGAATGGCGCCCTCGTCCTCAAGCACAATGGGGAAGCACTGACACAAGCCAATATCGGAAATGTCCTTGCCACGCGGGACTTAATGGCTGACGTGCGCGCCGCTGATCCGTTTCGGCAGGGCGGTGGAAGGCCGTTTTCAAAGGCGGATCGGGCCCGCTTTCTGGATGCGCTTGAACGCACCGTACGCGCCGCGTCGCGTTTGGCCGCCACGGCACAGGCGCAGCGCCCGGCTGGACCTGAGGCACATTCCGGTTAAGGTGGCCCTAGCGTCAACCACCCCCATTTTATGAACTTGCTCAACCACCTTTCCATCTTCTGTGCTGTCGCCAACACTATTGGTGACCTAATCATATGCGGGGTCTGCCGCAGATGATGAGCGCGGCTGACATCGCGACCTATCAGCAGGACGGCGCTTTTGTGGTCCGTGGCGTTTTCGCGGATTGGGTGGATGTCATCGCCGACGGCATTGCGCAAAACATCGCGGCGCCCGGCCCCTACGCGTCCGAAAACGCCGTTACGGAAGGGCGTTTTTTTGACGATTACTGCAACTGGACCCGTATCCCGGCGTTTGAGGATGTCGTTCGCAACAGCCCAGCGGCAGAACTCGCTGCGACGGCGATGGGCTCCACCACGTCGCAGTTCTTTCATGACCATGTCCTAGTCAAAGAGCCGGGCACACCAAAGCCGACGCCATGGCATCAAGATGCGCCTTACTATCTCGTTGCAGGAACCCAGACTGTCAGCCAATGGATCCCGCTTGATCCGGTGAAAGAGGCCTCATTGCGCTTTATCGCGGGGTCTCACAAGTGGGAGAGAATGGTGCGCCCTGTCAGCTGGGCAGATGACAGCGATTTCTACGATGATGGGGATTGGCGGCCTGTGCCCGATCCAGATGCGAACCCCGCTGACGGAAAGATCCTAGAATGGGCACTGGAGCCCGGCGATTGCGTTCTCTTTGACTTTCGCACCGTCCACGGGGCGCGGGGCAATCAGGCAACCTCGCGCAGGCGCGCCTTGTCTTTGCGATGGGTTGGGGATGATGCGCGTGTCGTTGATCGCCCCGGCCGCACATCGCCACCCTTTCTAGGACATGCTATGAACTCTGGTGACCAGTTACGCGATGATTGGTTCCCAACGATTTGGAAAACACATTAATGCTTTGGTTCATTCTTTTTCTCCTTATTCTCGTTGGCATCTACTTCATACCTACATGGTTAGAGCGTCGCCGGGTCGTGATTGATCGGGCTGCGCGGGCGGGGGCGCCGGGAAAGTTTGCGAAACTGTCGCAAGGTGTCACGCACTACCGTTGGATTGGACCCGTCCGCGGTCCGGTTGCAGTAATGATCCATGGTCTTACCACTGGTTCTCCGGTGTGGGATGACTTGGCTGAAACGATGGCCGATATGGGGTACCGGGTATTGGTCTACGACCTCTACAATCGGGGGTATTCGGACAATGCTGAAGGTCAGCACGACATCGATTTCTATCTGCGCCAATTGGACGACTTGCTGGAAGATCAGGGCCTTGAAGATAGCTTGACGATGGTCGGCTATTCCATGGGTGGCATGATCGCGACGGCATTTGCGGCGACAGAACCACATCGCATGTCGCGCCTGGTGATCATCGCGCCGGGCGGGGTGGAGATTACGGAAAACCAGTTCTCGCAATACTGCCGGACAAACCCTGTGATTGGTGACTGGGTTCACGGGATTTGGGGCGAAATGCGGTTTCGGCGTCAGATCAACGAAGATTCAGCGGCCGCGCAGAATCCGCGCGTTTTGCAAGCGCAGGCGATGGAGCTTGGTCGGCGCGGATTTCTCCCGGCAGTGCTGGCATGTCGCAGGGGCATCTTGCAGGCCGTACAGGAACAAGAACACCGCGCAATTACTCGCGATGGGATTCCAACGATTGCGATTTGGGGTGAGAAGGACTCTGTCATCCCTGTCAGTGCAATGGGCAAGATGGCCCAATGGAACCGCAAAGCACACCATGAGGTGATTGAGGGCGCGGATCATGCTTTACCGTACAGTCATAGCAAAGAAGTTGGCGACGTGCTGCGCAAGATGATCCGGGAGCAGCCCTTGATTTAAGCCGCTTGAGGGGCTGTCAGCGGCTTTTCTCGGATTGGCAAATGCACAATTGCGCTAAACGCGCCCACGGCGACGCCCACCCACCAGACATGGGTATAAGTGCCAAAAGCGTCATACATGCGCCCGCCCAACCAAACGCCAACAAAAGAGCCAAGCTGGTGGGAAAAGAAGACGATCCCATAAAGCGTCCCCATGTACCGCAGCCCATAGATATGCGCCACAAGACCAGAGGTCAGTGGCACCGTTGCCAACCAAAGAGAGCCCATCCCGACAGAGAACAGAATGACGGTCGTCGGTGTCATAGGTACCAAAATGAAGGCCGCCGCGATGATGGTCCGCCCCGTGTAAATCCCCGCGAGGAGGTATTTCTTAGAGTACCGCTTGCCCAGGTATCCTGCGAAGAGCGTGCCCGCGATATTCGCGAGCCCGATGAGCGATATTGCGACAGCGCCCAGCGCGCTTGTTGTGGTGATCCCCATGTTCGATAGCATACTGCCCGGCATGATCGGCCCGCAGACTTCTGCGACGAATGCCGGGAAATGCGCGGTTACAAACGATAGCTGATACCCGCAGGAAAAGAAGCCCAGAAAGATGAATGTATAAGATGGATCCTTGAAAGCACGAACGATGACAGTGCCGATGCTTTCTTCCAATTCGGCTTTCGTTGCGATGGTCTCGGTCCGCATCATCGGCAACACGATCAGGATGCCGATGATCATGGCCGCGAAAGTTACAAACGTCATCTGCCATGTCATGAAGGATAGTAGATACTCCGCCAATGGCGGTCCCACGACCTGCCCGGCGGAGCCAGCGGCTGTTGCAATCGCCAAGGCCATTGACCGGTTCTCATCCGACGCTGCGCGGCCCACGACAGCCAAGATGACACCAAAGCCGGTGCCAGCGATGCCAAAGCCCACCAAGACTTCGTAGAATTGATGCGCAAGCGGCGTTGTTGCGCCTGCGGAGAGCAGCAAGCCCATCGCGTAACATAGCGCACCCATGATGATTGCTTTGCGGTCTCCGATCTTTTCCGCAATTGCGCCAAAAATCGGCTGACCAATTCCCCAAGCGAGGTTCTGGATCGCAATCGCGAGCGAGAAATCGGCGCGCAGCCAGCCGAACTCATCAGCGATTGGGATCTGAAACACCCCGAATGAGGCGCGGATCGCGAAGCCTGTCATGATGATCAGGCAACCAGCAATCAGGACGGGTGTTATTAGAGGCGCTTGTCTTTCCATAGCATAAGAAAACGCCCCGTTTTCGGGGAAGTCAATTTTCCAATTGTATCGGTACAGGATAGCCGAAGGTCACATGAGTGCAGGTCATCCCGTCGATCACCTCGTCCTGCGCGCGCAGGCGTTGTCCGCCAAGTTTTGCGTAGAACCGCATCGCGCGCGCGTTGGTTTCGAGCACTTCAGCGGTGAACGGGACAAAAATGTCGCCAATCGCATGGGCCAGCAGGGCTTGGGCCGCGCCCGCGCCATGCGCATCTTTCAGGACGTAAAAGCTGTAGAGTTCGACGGGGTAGTCCCCCCGCAGTGTTGGATCGCGATGGCGACCCATATGCGCAAAGCCGACACCCGGCAGATAACTGACTGGCATTTTGTGCCGCAGGATATTGCCCCAAATCCTCAGGCGCTGTTCGCGATTGTGCCGGTCGAACTCTGACTGTGGCAGTAGCCCCGGGTAGGTCTCATCCCACGCTTGAAGGTGGATTGCGACGATGTCGTTCAGGTCATCTACTTGGGCTAACCGTGGTGTCATAGAGCCAAGAATATGTGGTTCTGGGTGGTTGTGAAAGGTCAGGTCGACACGTTATGCCGCGCACATGACGATGCAGGAGATTTACGCGGCCAAGGTCGCCGACGGCAGCTTGACAGCCGATCCGGCGCAAGAGGCCGTGTTGGGTGAGCTCGAGCGTGTTCGCGTTGCCATGGCCGCGCCGCCGCCCAAAGGCGGGTTCTTCCGTAAGGCGCCAGCGCCGGAACCAGGGCTGTACATGTGGGGTGGCGTTGGACGCGGTAAGTCGATGTTGATGGACTTGCTATATGACGCCGTCGCGGCCCCCAAGCAGCGGCGTCACTTTCATGCCTTTATGCAGTGGGTGCATGCGCGAATGACGGAGGCCCGCAAAAGAGGCGTTGACGACGCCATCGCGCCCGTCGCTGCAGAGTTGGTGCAGGAGGTGCGCTTCCTCGCGTTCGACGAAATGCAGATCACCGATATCACCGATGCGATGATCGTCGGGCGCTTGTTTGAGGCGCTGTTCGCTGGGGGTGTCACGGTGGTGACCACGTCAAACCGCCCGCCAGATGACCTTTATAAAGACGGTCTGAATCGGCAGCTTTTCACGCCTTTCATTGCATTGCTGAAAGACAAGATGGCCGTACATGAATTGGCAAGCGCAACAGACTACCGCCAGGGTCGTTTGGCCGGATCACCCACTTACTTCACTCCACTGACCAGAGAGGCGCGGGCGCAGATCGATGCGGTCTGGCAGGACCTCACGGGGGGTGAGGACGCGCCGCTGACCCTCTATGTGAAAGGGAGGGAGGTCGTTCTGCCCCGCTATCGTAACGCTGTCGCGCGGGTGCCTTTCTTTGATCTCTGCGGGAAGCCCTTGGGTGCCGCCGACTATTTGGCCCTGGCCGAAGCGGTAAGGGTTCTGGTGCTCGAGGACATACCACAGCTGGGGCGTAGTAACTTCAACGAGGCCAAACGCTTCGTCACCTTGATCGATGCGCTGTATGAGGCAAAGGTCAAATTGATCGCTTCCGCCGCTGCTGCGCCTGAGATGCTCTACGTCGAAGGCGAAGGAACGTTTGAATTTGAACGCACCGCTAGCCGTTTGCGTGAAATGCAAGCGGCTGATTGGGGCGTTTAACCAAGCGGGATCTCTGCCCGGCAGTCCACCGAATAGGGTACCAGTGAGGCCTTGAGTGGTGTGTCGGGGTCAATACTGCTCGCCCGAATGTAGGTGTCATTGATGCAAACGTCCTGGGCGTAGTTGCCGGAGTTAAATCCGAAACCCGGTGTCCCACAATCGTTCACTTTGCCGTTGGCGTTCCAGCCTTGCGACACGAGGCTGCCAAAGTCGCCGCCAACGGGAAACGTCAGCGTTTCCGGCTCAAAGCGTAGCAGCCACGTGGTGTTCGGCGTGCGTTCCGCTAGGCTCCAACCGCCGATGCGTACGCCATTGCGGTAGCCGATGATTTCAAATGCAGTGACATCGGCCTCCGTTACGACTTCTTGCGAAACCGCCGACGCCGCCAATGTCATCTTTCCTGTGAGTGAATACCCGGCATTGCCCAACCAACAGATATAGTAGTCAGCGGCAGATGCGGGGTGCGTAAATGCGAACATGCAGGCCAGCACGACCTGCATGTTGCACACTGCTCGACGGGTTAGTCCCATCTGTTGTTTGTTCTCAAGATGCACTGAGCGACCCGCGCGATCGGACATAGGTTTTGCGTGCGCGCCGCGATGAACGGTGGCGCGTTTTGCACGCAAAATCATGTGGTTACCCCCGATTCTTGCGGCGCCGCTTGTTAATTTTGGCTGGCAGGCCCGGCGCATCAATTCTTGCTTAGCGTTATGTATAGGAAAGAGTGATTCGCGGGTCAAAAGAAAAACGAATCATCTGGGCAGAAAAATGCACTGACGCGAATCAGGCGGTGTTCTGGCGGATCACATGTCCTGCAAAATAGAGCGACCCACAAATCAAGATGCGCGCGTGGGGATGCTCTGAGGTGATCGCGTCGATGGCTTCTTCGGCGGACCCAGCGGCGCGTGATGGCAAACCAACGTCTGCTCCAGCCCGCGCGGTTTCCTCCGCCGTCAGCGTGCTTTTCTCATCGGGGATCGAGACACCAATCAACGTTTCTGCGACCTCAGCCAACGGTGTCAGATATCCGGCGATATCCTTGGTCTTCAGCATCCCGCAGATCAGATGGGTTGGACGCTGGCTGAGTTGTTTAAGCGTTGCGGCAAGTGCCGCCCCTGCAGCCGGGTTGTGCCCTCCATCCAGCCAAAGCTCTGCTGGTTTTGCCCGTTCGACCAAAGCGCCGGTCATCAGCCGTTCCATCCTAGCAGGCCATACGGCTTTTGTGACGGCCGCCTCAAAAGCCGTTTCGCCTTTGCCTAGCAAGCGCAAAGCCGCAAGCGCGCTGCCTGCATTCGTGATCTGATGCGGCCCCGGCAGGTTCGGCAACGGCAGGTCCAAAAGTCCAGTTTCGTCTTGAAACACCAATCGTTCGCGCTCTTCGGTCACATGCCAGTGCTGGCCATGCGCAATAAGTGGCGCCCGAAACCGCATAGCATGCCGTTCGATGACCTCCATCGCGGGATCATGTTGACGGCCCACGATGCAATGCACTCCAGTCTTGATAATCCCAGCCTTCTCGCCCGCAATCGCCTCAATCGTGTCGCCCAGGAAACTCTGGTGATCGAGGTCAACAGGCGTGATCACGGTCAGCTCAGGGGTATCGATCACATTCGTCGCGTCTAGTCGTCCGCCAAGGCCAACTTCCAACAACGTGTAGTCCGCTGGTGTCTCGGCGAATGCCACAAGAGCTGCAACGGTTGTGATCTCAAAGTATGTGATCGGTTCAGGGCCGTTGGCCTGGTAACACCGATCCAACACCTCCGTCAGCGCGTCTTCGGTGATCAATTCACCCGCAATCCGGATCCGCTCATGAAACCTAGCCAAATGGGGGGAGGTATACGCGTGAACGCGATGGCCCTCGGCCTCTAACCCCGCCCGTATCATCGCTTGGGTGGACCCTTTTCCGTTCGTTCCGGCGATATGGATCACTGGCGGTAAACGGTCCTGCGGGTTGCCGATCGCCTCAAGCAGCCGCCACACCCGGTCGAGCGTGAGGTCAATCACCTTAGGGTGCAACGCCATCATGCGCTGCAAAATCTGATCAGAATTGGCCATCAGGGCGCGATCTTTCCTGTTTGCAAAAGACGGATCAGTGCTACCCCCATGACGATATCGATCGCGGCGCAGAAGAAGGGCCACCACGCGGGCCCCGGCGCATTGATCGTTTCGATGCCAATGTCAAAGAAGCCATGTGCGATGAGGCCGCCCGCCAAGATATGCATGCCCTTTTGAAACCCCTGCAGCGCCAGCCAGGTAAAGCCCGAGAAGATTCCGATGTGTAGCAAGACAGCGGCCCAGTCTTCCTCAATGGCGGCAAAAACAGGGTAAAAGACGGCAATCGCGCTGAGCAACACCGCAACGCCAGACCTTTCTGCCAGCATACCTGTGCGGAACAGCATAAAGACCGCTGCCGCGCCAACGACCGCGCCGATCAACGCTGCGGTCAGGATCAAGTGGTCGCTGCCGGCGTTGGTGGCGTGTCTGCTACCTTCTCCGGTGGAGGAAGGTCACCATGAATTGCGGGATCTTGCTTCATCAACATGCGGGTGATGGTAACAAGCTCTTCTTTCAAATCCGTTCGCTTCGTCACGCGATCCAGCATGCCGTGATCGAGAAGATATTCGGCACGCTGGAACCCTTCAGGCAGCTTCTCCCCGATAGTCTGCTCGATCACGCGGGCCCCCGCGAAGCCGATCAGGGCGTTGGGTTCGGCGATCTGCACATCGCCCAACATCGCATAAGACGCGGTCACACCACCGGTGGTCGGATGGGTCAGAACAACGATGTAGGGCAGACCGGCCTCTTTTAGCATTTGCACCGCAATCGTCGTGCGCGGCATTTGCATGAGGCCCAAAATGCCCTCCTGCATGCGGGCACCGCCCGCGGCGGAAAACAGGATTAGGGGGCGTTTCAGCGCAATCGCACGTTCTGCCGCTGTGATGATGGCATTGCCGACGTACATCGACATCGATCCGCCCATGAACGAAAAGTCCTGGACGGCGACGACAACAGGTGTGCGGATCATCTCTCCTTCTGCCACCAACATCGCATCTGTTTCGCCAGTTTTCTTGCGGGCGTCCTTGATCCGGTCCGTGTATTTCTTTTGGTCTTTGAAGTGGAGCGGGTCGGCCACAGGCTCTGGCACCTCGACCTCAAGGTAAACACCACCGTCAAACAACGTGGTCAACCGGTCTCGCGCACTGATCGGCATATGGTGGCCGCAGTTGGTGCAGACGTTCAGATTGTCCGCTAGCTCCCGGTGGAACAGCATCGTGCCGCAGTCATCGCACTTCTTCCACAGGTTCTCAGGAACTTCCCGACGCGAGAAGAGAGAGTTGATCGTCGGACGGACGTAGTTGGTGATCCAGTTCATTGCGGTGCCCTTGTGTGCCTTGGCGTCAGATAGGCTGTGCACAAAAAGATTGCAACGATGGGGTCACCCGCAGCGGCGGTCAAAGCCGCCGCGGGTGGAGGGTGGAACTAGAGGCAGACGATCTCCGTTTTGCCACTGTTCATGCGTAGTGCATGCACGTCTTGCAGGCTCTCATCGTTTTTCCAGGCAAAGGCAGAGGCTTGGTCAGGGAAGCTAAGCACCGCAATTGCCGTTGGCAGATCGGGCGCGCCTTCCAAGACTTTGAAGTCGGAGGAGGCCTGAACAACAGCGCCGCCATGTTTGGCGAGCGCCGCGCCTGCTTTGTCGCGGTAGGCAGCCAGGCTCTCAGGATTAGTGACGGTCAGATGGGCGATCGCATAGGTTGTCATTTGGGCGTCCTTTCAGATTGTGCCACCCATCTAGGCGCTGGCGGGATGCGCGAAAATTGACTATCCTCGCGAATGCCATGTGCAAAAAAAATCAGGGTGCCGAATGGATTGGGATGACCTGCGGTATGTGCTGGAGGCGGACCGGCAGAACGGGCTCAGCGGTGCCGCGCGGGTGCTTGGGGTCAACCACGCGACAGTTGCGCGTCGGATTGTGGCCGCGGAAGATGCCTTGGGCGCGACGCTCTTTGATCGTCTTCCCACTGGATACCGCGCGACCCAGGCAGGGCGCGAGGCCGTGAAAACGGCCCTATTGATGGAAACCGCGGGCCTTGACCTGGAGCGGACCATCGGATCACGGGATCAGGTCGTTGCAGGAGAGCTGACAGTCACCGCCCCGCAACTGATGATCGGCCATGTCCTGGCGCCGATCCTGCGGGATTTCGGGACCACCTATCCTGAAATTCAGTTGAAAGTCCTTGGCAGCAATGAAACCTTGAACTTGGCCCGGCGCGAAGCAGATGTCGCGATCCGCATCAGCAATACGCCGCATGAGACGCTCTTTGGCCGTATGGTAGCTGAACAGAAGTCCTGCGTTTATGCGAGCGAGAGCTATCTCAGGGCGCTCTCGCAGGATCCAGATCGCAGGCTGGCCTGGCTGCGGTTTGAACACTGGACGGGAATTATTCCCGAGGTCCGAGCCCTTTATCCGAACGTTCATATCGCGATGGCCTTTGACGACATGGCCGCCATGCTCGCGGCGGTGCAAACAGGGATCGGCGTGACCCGCATGCCGTGCTTTATCGGGGATCAAACAAAAGGGGTAGTTCGCCTGCCGGACGTGCCGCTAATGCCTTACTTATCTGTCTGGGTGTTAACTCACGTGGACCTTCGTAAAGTGGCGCGGATTGCGACCTTCATGCAATTTGTGGGCGACCGGTTGCAGCAACTGCGGCCGGTGTTTGTAGGGGCGCCCGCCGAGGGCACGGACGGGCGCCGCTGATCTTACTCCGTGACGGTCGTCGCTGGGGCCGCTTCATCCGTCGCCGCTGGTGCGACGTCTTCTGTGACGGGGGCAGCCGTCGTTGCGGTCCCGTCGCCGCCGCTTCCGCCAAAGAGGAAGATACCGGCGATGATGGCGACGACGACAACAATGCCGATCAGCCAGCCAGCGCCGCCGCTGTCTGCACCCTGCATCGCGATACGACGCTCTGCTTGGGCCCGCCGGAGGTTCTCTTGATCAAGTGAAGTCATGTGATGCTCCTTTCACGTTTAGGCACAGCTTCCTTGGTCTGCAAAACGCACCCGCCCGCAGCCCGCGCAGTGTGCCCTGCGCTTTGGTTTCAAGTTGAACACCACCACAATACCGCAACCACGGCAGAGGTTCCGGTCGTTTTCCGGCAATAGGACCGATCCGGCCCAATCTTGCCACTTTGCCGCCACAATCAGCCAAAAATGGCCGATGAGTTTCGGTTGGGACTGCGGCAATTCGGAGCGCTTAACGCTTGTCACCCATTGCCCTCGCAATTAGACCCCTGCCAAAGCAAGTTTCGGGAGGGAAACGCCCCATGACCAAGCCAGACAAGTCCAACCTGCCCAGCCGCCATGTGACCGAAGGGCCCGCCCGCGCGCCGCACCGGTCCTACTTCTATGCGATGGGTCTGGATGAGGAGGCGATCGCCCAGCCGTGGGTCGGTGTCGCGACCTGCTGGAATGAGGCCGCACCTTGTAACATCGCGCTGAACCGTCAGGCGCAATCCGTGAAGCTTGGTGTAAAGAAGGGGAACGGGACCCCGCGTGAATTTACAACCATCACCGTCACAGACGGCATTGCGATGGGGCATGAAGGCATGCGGTCCTCGCTTGCGTCCCGCGAAGCCATCGCCGACACGGTTGAACTGACGATGCGCGGTCACTGTTACGACGCCCTGGTGGGCCTCGCCGGTTGCGACAAATCCCTCCCCGGCATGATGATGGCAATGGTTCGCCTGAACACGCCGTCTGTCTTTATCTACGGCGGTTCGATCCTCCCTGGCCGGTTGAACGGACAGGATATCACCGTGCAAGACGTGTTTGAGGCCGTGGGCAAGCACCAGGCTGGCAACATGACCGATGCAGAGCTTGAGATCATCGAACGCGTGGCATGCCCATCCGCTGGGGCCTGTGGTGGTCAGTTTACCGCCAATACAATGGCTTGTGTGTCGGAGGCGATCGGTCTGGCGCTGATGAACTCTTCTGGCGCGCCGGCCCCTTACGAAAGCCGCGATCAATACGGCATCGCCTCGGGTGAGGCTGTGATGAAACTCATCGAAAAGAACATCCGCGCGCGCGACGTGGTGACGCGCAAGTCGCTTGAAAACGCGGCACGTGTCGTGGCCTGTACGGGGGGATCCACCAACGCCGGTCTGCATTTGCCCGCGATCGCGCACGAAGCGGGGATCGACTTCGACCTCTTCGACGTCTGCGACATCTTCAAGGACACGCCTTACTTCGTCGACTTGAAGCCTGGTGGTCAGTACGTGGCGAAGGACCTCTATGAAGTCGGGGGGGTCCCGGTTGTGTTGAAAGAACTGCGCAAGGCAGGGCTGATACATGAAGATTGTATGACTGCCTCGGGTCGGACCATGGGTGAGGAACTCGACCTCATCGAAGGCGACGCCGATGGGCGTGTCATCTACCCAGTCGACAAGCCAATCACCAAAACTGGCGGCGTTGTGGGCCTCAAAGGCAACCTCGCGCCCGAAGGTGCCATCGTGAAGGTTGCGGGCATGTCCGAAGAAGACCAGGTGTTCACCGGCCCCGCCCGCTGTTTCGAAAGCGAGGAAGAGGCATTCGCGGCCGTCAAAGCTCGCGAATACGAAGAGGGTGAAGTGCTCGTCATTCGAAACGAAGGCCCCTCCGGCGGGCCGGGCATGCGCGAGATGTTAGCAACAACCGCCGCGCTATCAGGTCAGGGCATGGGCAAGAAAGTCGCGCTCATCACGGATGGTCGCTTCTCTGGTGCAACACGAGGGTTCTGCGTGGGCCATGTCGGCCCTGAAGCAGCACACGGTGGTCCGATCGGGATGCTTAAGAACGGTGATATGATCACCATCAATGCCATTGCGGGCGCACTTTCCGTGGATCTCAGCGATGCTGACTTGGCGGATCGCAAGGCGAATTGGGCTGGGCCGAAGGAGACGATTTACGCCTCTGGTGCGCTTTACAAGTTCGCCAAGCTGGTCGGTGCGACCCGCTTTGGTGCGACGACACATCCCGGCGCGAAAGCGGAAAAGCACATCTACATGGATCTTTAAGGCGTGGACCGTGTCATCAGCCACGCGGCTGGCCTGTTCGCGCTGGCCGCACTGGTCGCATGTGCTGACATCACGTCGTTCGGAACACCATCTACAGAAACGACGACGCTTCGCCTTTTGGGTGGGCAGGCTGTTGCGGCAGCACCCCAAGATTTCTGCATTGCCCAAAGTGTCAGCCGTCCGGCTGATGGTTTTGTCGTGATGGCGCGTTGCGAGAGCGCCGAAGGGCCGAGCGCAGAAGGTGTCATCACCCTGCAAGTCGGTGAGGCGGGAACAGGTCTTGCTGCGTCTGACGCCACGGCTTTGCGGGAGCTGTTGCGCAGTGAAACGGGACGCGCACTGTTGAGCCAGTCCGGCGATGCCGATGCCATATCGGTTGAGACGACCGAGGTTGCGGAAGATGCCGTCACTGTGCGGTTTCGTGACCGCGAGCCTGCGCCCATCGCGGGCTTGCAATCGACGGAATGGCGCGGTTTCTTAGACGTGAACGGGCGCCTCGCGACGATTGCGGTGCGCGGCCTGGCGGCAGCTCCGCTTGGGACGGATGACGGTGAAATCCTCCTTGCACAGTCTATTGCGGCGGTGCGCCGGGCGAACGAACCTGGTGTTACACTTGTTGGTGGTTAACGACTGTTTCCTTTTTGGCAACACTTTGGCAGATATGACGAAAAGGGGCTGGTTCAGCGCCTGATAAGGGACACAACCTAGCGTGACAGATCGCTTTGGCCTGAGAGACCGATTTCTGTTCCAACGCATGATGGCGTATTGGAGCGATGCGGCGCGTGATGCCGATCTTGCGGAGCTCACCGGTCTGCGGGACCAACGGCAGAAAGCCCGGCAGATGCGCGGGACGATCGACAAGCTCCTCTATACCGCGGAAAGTCGTTTGGCCTTGCCGCGGATTGGCGCAAATGTCTTTTCGAAGCCGCCGGGATCGCGTTGGTCCTGGCGTCCGGCACTGTGGCGCGGTCCGGTGGAGCCCAAGGGGGCAGTGGGGCTGGAAACAGGTAAGCTCATCGGCCCGGGCATGAAGGTTTTTCATGATTGCAACGTAAGTGAGCTTACTTTCCGCCAACTGCGTAACAACCGCGAAGAAGATCTCGCTGCATTCGGATTGCAGATGGATGTGCTGGGTTTTGAAGGGAGCTTCTTATCCGTTGTGATCGACCTTCCACCCGACGCAGCTGACGGTCTTCGCAAACGAGATATTATTCGGGTGCAAACGCATGTTGCAGCAGAACGGCCCGCGCCCATCTTCGCGCGCCTGAATATCAAATGCGGTCCAAACACCGAACAACTTGTTCAGGAGCTCCCATCTGAGACACAGGAAGCCGCGGTTGATTTTGACTTGGCTTTCGCGGACGTGACAGAGAACAGGATCGAGGCAATGTGGCTCGATCTCATCTTCGACGAACCAGAGATGAACCAATTTCGGATCAGGGATCTTACTTTTTATCGGTATCCGAGGGCAGAGGTGTAATGGCGGACAAAATGGTTCTGACAAAGACAAGGCTGGTCGGCGGCGTGTGGGAAGGTATTCTCACCGGCGCTGGATCGGAGGAACCGGTCCTAACGTTGCGCCATGATGGGGACGCTTTGCCTGGACTAACGCTTAGCCCGATGGAGAACGACGCATGGCACGTGCGTGCACCGATCCCTGTGGATCGGATCAGTGATGACCTGCAAAGCTTTATCATCACCGCTGCAGACGATGTGACGGTCCTCGCTCAATTCATTGTTTTCGCGGGTGAGACCGTCGACGATGACCTGCGGAAAGATGTCGATCTTTTGCGCGCTGAGCTCGACTTACTCAAGCGTGCGTTTCGCAAACATTGCAGTGACACAACCTGATCAATTTAGGCATTTCCCAGAAAAGACCGAATTTTGGGCTGATCTCTGACGAAAAGGCAAATTAAACCAATTCGTAAGGTACGCGGTTCGCCGCCCAAGAGGCGGATTTCCGTCGCCTGACCTTGACCCCAGACGCCACAATTTCATGATCAGCGACGCGCAAGCCGATTCTGCTGCCTTCAAATGATCGGCGCGTCAAATAGGCGGGGAGGGGAGTCAGGCCAAAAGGCTGACATGCAAGTATTTTCGACGAACCACGTGGCGCTTCAGGGGACCTAGGAGCGCCACCTATGCTTGCATCAATCGCAGACAAACATCGGAAAAGCCTCATGAATTTGGGTTTCCGCACCCTCAACAAAACATGGATTACCCCGGTATTGTCAGGCCAACGTCCTATTCCTGCCCGAATTGGCGACCAGAAGGAGGCCCGTAATTGCTGAGATGAGGATCGCGTATGGATCGCCTGACAGAAATGGAAGCCTTCGCCACGGTAGTGGATCAAGGCGGCTTCACCGACGCGGCCAAGAAGATGGGGATCTCAAAGTCTGCTGTTTCAAAACATGTGTCTTCCTTGGAAGCACGGCTTGGCGCACGGCTGCTGAACCGCACGACGCGCCGCGTAAGCCCTACCGAAATTGGACTTGCCTACTATGATCGTGCGCGCCGCGTCCTGAACGACGCGGGAGAAGCCGACGCTTTGGTGACCTCCATGCAGTCTGCCCCGTCCGGTCTACTCCGTATATCGGTTGCAACTGACTTTGGTGTGAACCACCTCTCTCCCGTTCTTGGGAACTTCTTGTCTGAGTTTCCGGATATCACGGTCAATATGGTTCTTAACAACCGCTACGTTGAACTGATCTCCGAAGGTTTTGACATGGCTGTGCGGATTGGTGAGCTGGAAGACAGCACGCTGCGGGCCCGTAAGCTGACT
>JBCBHE010000023.1:0-65615 GCA_038526085.1 Pseudomonadota bacterium
GGCGATTGGACTGATCTGTCGAGCTACCTGCCGGATGGCTGGGATGTGGACACGGTGCGCACCCGTTCCTCCACTGCGGCCACCTTTGCGGCATCGTTGGAGCTCGTCAAAGAAGGCAAAATTGAAATCCGACAGGGTGACACTTTCGCCCCGATCCAAGTCCGCAGGAGGGCCGATGATGGCGACACCTGAAAACGATAGCCTGTTTGAAGCCCCACCAATGGGGGAGCAAGAGCGGATGGTTGAGGCCATCTTGTTTGCCTCAGCTGACCCTGTGTCCCTGAAGGAGCTGATTGGGCGGATGCCGCATGGGTCTGATCCATCGGAGGCAATCGTCTACCTGCGCAAGAAGTACGAAGGGCGGGGTGTCCATCTGGTGCAGATCGACGATGCCTATGCGTTTCGCACGGCGCCGGACCTTGGGTTCTTGATGCAAAAGGAAACGGTCGAGGTTCGCAAACTCTCCCGAGCGGCGATTGAGACCTTGGCCATCGTTGCTTACCACCAGCCAGTGACACGGGCGGAGATCGAAGAAATCCGAGGTGTCAGCGTGTCGCGGGGCACAATTGACCAACTTATTGACATGGAATGGGTCCGTTTAGGCCGTCGTCGTATGACACCAGGGCGCCCAGCGACCTTTGTGGTGACCCAGACGTTCCTGGATCACTTCGGCCTTGAGAACGCCCGCGACCTGCCTGGTTTGAAAGAACTGCGCGCCGCCGGGCTTTTGGAAAACCGACCCCCACCAGGGACAGAGACGCTCGACGAGGAAGACGACACTGATGACGATCAGGTCGATATGTTTGAAGAGGGCGCAGAATGAACGGCAATCAGGTGCTTCGCATGGTGATGCGGATGTTCGTCAATCGCGGGATCAATGCGGGTATCCGCCACGCTGCCAATCGCGGGCGCGATCCGCAAGAGATGACTGAGGATGAGCGTCAGCAGGCGCAGGCAAAACGCCAGAACATGCAATCCGCGCGGCAAGGCATGCGGATCGCGCGGCGGTTTCTGCGCTAGGGACTGACGTCGGGCGACATCTCGACGAGAACTTCGTTCATCGAAATTTCCGGTGGACCCGCGAAAAAGGCCGCGAATTGCTTCATTGTGTCTTGAAATGGGGCGCTTTGGTTGAGCCTTTTGTAGGCGTCTTTGTCTTTCCAGGTCGCCAGAACCGTGATGATCTCGGTATCCGGATCAAACACCATTTTCGCGCCAAGCCAGTCCGCTTCTGCGGCAACCAGCTTTGGATTTGTGGTTTCAAAAAGGGCTGCGCAATCTGTCGCCGTGCCCGGCTTGAGCCGGACGCGTGTCATGGCAATGTACATCTCAAATGTCCTTCAAATACGATGACACACTAACAGTGTCTAAGTCCTGCGCAAACTAGGCCGCATGTTCCGCCCGACGCCATGCAGGGAAGGGGTCGGGATAGTGTGGCAGATTGTCCGGCCCATCTGCTGCCAGTGCAGGCACCAAGCAATTGTCGAGGCGAGCCTTTAATGCGGGCCATTCGATCCCTGCGCCGATGAACACGATTTCTTGGCGGCGGTCGCCCCATGGTTCTTGCCAATGTTCGTCCATATAGGTCTGGCCGCTCCCGTGGGTCGGGCGGCGCTCTTCGGGGACGGTGGCCCACCAGTTGCCCAAAGGCGAGATGGAGGAAAGGGCACCTGCCAGAGAAAATTCTGCGACCCAGTCGGGACGTGTGGAAATCCAGAAGTGGCCTTTTGCCCGAATGACGCCGGGCATTTCGCCGTTCAGAACGGCGAGGATCTTTTCAGGGATGAAAGGCAGCCGCGCCCGATAAACGAATGATGTAACGCCGTATTCTTCAGTTTCAGGGACGTGGTCCGCGAAACCATAAAGTTCCTTCGCCCACATTGGGTGCTCATGCGCTTTTTCGAAGTCGAACATGCCGGTGTCGAGGATTTTGTCGGCGGCGACGGCGGATTGATCTGTCTCAATGATCTCCGCATCCGCGTTCAAACTCCGGATGATCTTTTTGGCGGCGTCGACCTTTTCAGGGCCCGCGTCGGTGGCCTTATTGAGGATAACGATGTCCGCAAACTCGATCTGGTCTGTTAGCAGGTGGACGAGCGTGCGTTCGTCTTCCTCGCCCATCGTTTCGCCCCGATCCCGAAGGAAGTCGTGGGACGAATAGTCATTCAGCAGGTTCACCGCGTCCACGACGGTGACCATCGTATCAAGGCGGGCAACGTCAGCCAGGCTCTGTCCCGCTTCATCACGGAAATCGAAGGTGGCCGCGACGGGGAGCGGTTCCGAAATCCCGGTGGATTCGATCAGCAAATAATCAAAACGGCCTTCCGCGGCGAGGCGGCGCACTTCGTCCAGCAGGTCATCGCGTAGAGTGCAGCAGATGCAGCCATTGGACATCTCAACCAGTGTTTCGTCCGTCCGACTCAGCTCCGTGTCCGCGCGGATCAGATCCGCGTCGATGTTCACTTCGGACATATCGTTGACGATCACGGCGACCTTGCGGCCTTCGCGGTTGTTCAAAACGCGATTGAGCAGTGTCGTTTTGCCCGCGCCAAGGAAGCCTGAAAGGACGGTGACGGGGAGGCGTTGTTCGGTCATAAGGGGATCCTTTCTCAGTCAGAAAGTAGCCCCCTTTCGTTATTTTATAACATATCAAGTTGCAACCCGATTTCGCCCGGAAAGAGAACGTCCGGGAATCCTCACCCAGAATTGGGCCAAAGTACGGCAATCCTGACTGTTAACCCCAGGTCAATTCACTGAATATGGGGATATCAACGCCTACTCCCGTTCGGGCGTTGCTGTCTCAAGCATTTGAAGACAGGCGGAAATTCTGGCGGCAGTTAGTGTCCCCGCGTTGCGTGAACGTCCCAGGGTTTCCGTCCCCCCGTCTTCAGGTCGCCGCGAAGTGTTTAGAGAGTTTCAGGCCTTGGCCTTGGTAGTTCGATTTGATCTGGCGCCCGTAAAGGGCGTCAGGCATCGCGGCCATATGTTCGTAGACAAGCCGTCCTACTATCTGACCATGTTCCAGTACAAAAGGGGCCTCGTGGCAGCGCACCTCTAAGACGCCGCGTGAGCCGGAACCGCCTGCTTCTTCATACCCGAACCCTGGGTCGAAGAAGCCAGCGTAGTGAACCCGAAACTCCCCGACCATCGCCAGATAGGGTGCCATTTCCGCAGCCGCCATTGGGGGGATCGCAATCGCCTCGCGGCTGACGAGGATATAGAATGCACCGGGATCTAGGATGATCCAGCCTTGATCAGTGCGCACTTCTTCCCAGTACTCAGCCGGATCGTAGTGGTTGAGCTTGGCCAAATCGATGACACCAGTGTGCGGCTTGGCGCGGTATCCAACAAGGTCACCAGTGCTGGGTTTAAGGTCGACGGAAAAGCCCAAACCGTCAGAGATCACGGCCTCGCCAGAGACGATGGGGGTATTTGCATGAAGCGCCCGAAGATCGTCGTCGCTCATCTCTGTCTTGCCATTGCGGAAGATGATTTGGTTCAACATCTGGCCCGTTTGCGCTACGACTGAAAAGGAGCGGGGGCAAATTTCCACATAGAGTGGTCCAGAGTATCCTTCTGGAATGCGGTCAAACTCGATGCCGTGATCTGTTATCACACGAGTTAGCAGATCGAGGCGGCCGATCGAGGACTTGGCTGAAGCTGCCCCGGTCATACCTGCTGGCAAGAAGAGGCTTTCGAGAAGAGGCACGACATAGACGCAGCCCTTTTCCAGAACAGCGCCACCGGTGAGATCGATTTCGTGCATTTGAAACTGTGCCAGGCGGTCAGCAACGGTACGGTCGCGCCCGGCCAGGAAAGACGCCCGCACACGATAGGCCTTGGTGCCAAGCCGGAGGTCAAGCGAAGCGGGTTGGATCTGGCCAGGCTCAACCGGTGTGGTTGCTGTGACTTGACTTGCAGCCATCATTGCCTGGATCTGATGATCCGCAAGTACCCCAGCTTTCATCGCCATCCCCCTTATGCCCCCAGATAGCACACCGCCCGCCGCGCAAGGTGCGGGCGGGCGGGTGGTGTGTTGGTCGGGCTAGCAGGACTCGAACCTGCGACCTTCCGTCCCCCAGACGGACGCGCTACCAGGCTGCGCCATAGCCCGACTGAGCCCTCTGTTTAGCGAAACTGGCGTGTGGGGCAAGCGAAATACGCAAGCCTACCATGGCTGTTGTAACTGGTCCCGAAGCGCGGTGAGTTTCTCAGCAATGGGTGCGATTTTGTCCCGTTGCATCCGGATCGCCCGGCTATCCGTTGCGAGAAGATTGGCGAGGATCCGCGATCCGACATCTTCACGCACCGCCGGTTGCGGCGGCAGTGAGGTGGCAGACTTTGCTTCCGGAGCAGGAGCAGCAGCAGGCGCCGGTGCCTCTGTCCGGCGTGCAAAGCTTGGTACCGGGTCTGGCTCCAACACGTTGTCGCTTGGTGCAAACCTTGGCGGGGCATCTGGTGCAGCGTCCGTTCCGGCAAACAAGTCCGGTTGTGCGACCGGTACTGGCGCCGGTGGCGGCATGATGGGTGCGTCGATAATGCTAGCGTCTTCGCTTTCATCCAAAAGGCGGTGCCCATCGGCGACAACAGATTTGACCCCGGCCTCTCTGATGAGGCGTTGGGTGTCTTTGATGGAGTTGCCCTGGTTGTGCAGCAAATCCTTGATCGCGGCGAGCAGCGCCAAGTCGTCGGGCCGATAATAGCGACGCCCGCCAGCGCGTTTCACCGGTTTGATTTGCTTAAATTTACTTTCCCAAAACCGTAGGACGTGTGCTGGCGTGTCCAGCGTCTCTGCCACTTCAGAAATGGTGCGAAATGCGTCGCGGGCCTTAGCCATCTGATGCCTACCGCTTGTTGCCGGAGGCAACCCGATCTTTCATCAGATGCGATGGGCGGAACGTCAGAACGCGGCGCGGATGGATTGGAACTTCTTCCCCTGTCTTGGGGTTCCGGCCAACGCGGGCCGCTTTGTCACGGACAGAAAATGTGCCGAAGGAAGAGATTTTGACCGACTCACCTGAAACAAGAGCATCAGAGACATGGGTCAAAACGCTTTCCACCAAATCAGCGCTATCATTGCGCGACAAGCCCACCTCACTATGTACAGCTTCGGCCAGATCCATCCGTGTCAGCGTCTTCTCAGACATTCCATCCCCCTGCGTTGATTGCTTGAAACGATAGGCGCGATTGATTTTCAGAGTCAACAAGTACAGACGCTAAGTATAGGCATCGGCGGTCTTTTTCGCTTTCGCTTACCAGCGCAGAACGACAGCGCCCCAGGCCAGGCCACCGCCGATGGCCTCTGAAACGATCAAATCACCCTGCTTGATTTGACCTGTTTCGACCCCAACCGACAGCGCCAGCGGGATCGATGCGGCAGAGGTATTGCCGTGATCTTGGACCGTTACGATGACGCGATCCATGCCCACGCCGAGCTTTTTCGCGGTGGATTGGATGATCCGGATGTTGGCCTGATGTGGCACAACCCAGTTCACGTCATCCGCGGTCAGCCCGATTTTTTCTAAGGCGGTGTCGGCGGTTTGTGCAAGCTTTTCAACGGCATGGCGGAAGACTTCCTTGCCTTGCATCTTCAAGACGCCGGTGTTTTGAGTCGCTACGCCGCCGTCGACGTAAAGCAAGTCGCGATAGCTGCCGTCGGAATTGAGATCCGTTGACAAGACACCACGATCGTCCGATGTGCCTGCACCTTCGTCGGCTTCGAGAACCAGCGCGCCCGCGCCGTCGCCAAACAGCACGCAGGTGGAGCGGTCGGTCCAATCCATAATCCGGCTGAACGTTTCGGCACCAATTACAAGCACGCGGTTGGCTTGTCCTGACAGGATCAGCGCGTTGGCATTGCTCAGCGCGTAGATGAAGCCAGCGCAAACCGCTTGAATATCAAAGGCGAATCCCTTTGTGTTTCCAATCTTCTGCTGCACCATCGTGGCCGCTGAAGGGAACGTGAGATCGGCTGTCGAGGTCGCGACAACAATGGCGTCAATGTCGTCGGCACCCATACCTGCCATTTTCAGTGCGTTTTTCGCTGCGATTGTAGCAAGATCGGACGTCCCTTGATCTTTTGCGGCAAAGTGGCGGCGTTCGATGCCGGAGCGTGACTTGATCCAAGCGTCGGTGGTGTCGAGCGTCTTCTCAAAGTCGCAATTTGGCACCACACGTTCGGGAAGGTAGTGACCAACCCCTCGTACAACCGCCCGTCGTATCATGCTTTGTGCCTGTCGCTTTTTTCTACGCCTTAAGACGTAGCGTCATTTTCTTCTGCGGCATCTTGGGCAAGGCTGACGGCGGATGCAACCCGTGCCGCGAGTTTGTCGGAGAATCCTGCTTGGCCGAGGCGATAGGCCAGGTGCAAGGCCGCTGCAACGCCGGTGTCGTCCGCCGATCCGTGGCTTTTGATCACGGTATGGTTCAGCCCCAAGAACACGCCGCCGTTGACCCGACGCGGATCGATCTGTTTTTGAAGCTTGCGCAGCGCCCCTTGGGCAAACAAGGCCCCCAACATAGAGAGAGGGTTTGATTTGAGGCTAGATCGCAAGTGGGTGGAGACAAGGTTGGCAGTCCCTTCACCTGTTTTGAGCGCGACATTTCCGGTGAACCCGTCCGTGACAATCACGTCCACGCGGTCCGAAGGGATATCGCCACCTTCGATAAATCCGATGTAATCGAAGTCGCCGACATCGGCCGCTTTGGCGATCAATTCGTGCGCGACTTTCAGTTCGGCGCGGCCTTTGTGCTCCTCGACACCAACATTCAGCAGGCCAACGCGCGGGCGGGTAATGTCCAATCCGTTACGGGCATAACTCGCGCCCATGAGTGCATAGGCCAGCAGATCGTCCTGGTCGGCGCGGATATCGGCCCCAACGTCCAACATGACGTTAAAGCCGGAGGTGTTAAATGACGGCCAAAGGCACGCAATAGCAGGCCGATTCACACCGTCTGCTTTGCGCAAGCGCAACATCGACAGGGCCATCAAGCCACCTGTGTTCCCACAGCTGACGCAGACCTGCGCATCGCCAGAGCGGACGGCTTCAATCGCGGACCACATCGAAGTACCCTTCGAGTGGCGCACGACGTTGCTTGGCTTATCGGTCATTTTGACGACGCCTTCGGCATCGCGCACGGTGACGCTGTCCGCAAGCTGTCGCTTTACCAAGAGCGGCGAAAGTGTCTTTTCCGGGCCGTGCAGGATAACTTTGGCATCGGGGCGTTTGCCCAAAAAACGCGCAAGGCCCGCAACAACCGTTGCAGGCCCATTGTCACCACCCATCGCATCGACGGACAACACAGTCTCAGACACAGCGGCAGGTCCTTGCGACGGATCCGATGCGGTGTGTGCCATATGCGGGGCTGTCCTTTAACCCTAAATGGGTGCGGGCTTAGGCAGCGTCGTCTTCGAGATCGATCTCTGAGGTATCAGCGATCACTTCACGGTTGTTGTAGTGGCCGCAGGATGGGCACACGTGATGTGGGCGCTTCAGTTCGCCGCAATCAGGGCACTCATTTGGATTCGCAGCAGCGAGCGAGTCGTGCGCGCGCCGGTTGTTCCGGCGGGATTTGGAAACTTTGTTCTGCTGGACGGCCATGTCTCAACCCTTAATTTCTTGGGCCTCTGGCCCGGATGTCGCTGTCTGACGGGGTCCTATGCGATCAAGGCTGCCCTGTCGAGACGGTATGTTCAGAAGCGCGGAACATACTGCGAATTTGGATTCACGCAAGTGGGAAATTCGGCACACCGATCGGGTTCCGCAGCGGGTGTCGATTTTACCCGATTCACGTATTGGTCGATCCTGCGCCGGTTATCTTACATTCTCTGCCAGCGGTCACCATCTGTTTCCGATTCCATCGTGGAGAGGGGCGATCGCGCCTTCGAAACCCCGCCTTTTGTCTCAGGCTTCAAAATGCGCGAAGTGATAGCAGTTTCGCCCTGCCGATTTTGCCGCATAGAGCGCTTTGTCAGCCGCGATGAACACGTCCGACTTCTTGTCAAACTTTCCGCGTCCGAGGGCGCAACCGATGCTGACGCCGATCCGCAATTTATGGGTTTCGTAAGGTATGGATTTGTTAAACTCCATAATGATTTTGCCGCAAAAGGCTTTGAGCGCTTCAGTTTCTGGCGCAATCGGGAGGAAGACGGCGAATTCATCGCCACCGATTCTACAGGCCAATCCTTTGGCGTCCACAATCTGCTGAAGTCGTTTTGCGATAACGACCAAGATCGCGTCGCCTGCGGCGTGTCCGAGGGTATCATTGACGGGTTTGAAGTGATCGAGGTCAAGGTGCAACACCGCGTAGGTACGATCGCAGGCGACAGAGTCATTGTATGCGGCAATCGTCTCGTCAAGGCGCCGCCGATTGGCGAGGCCGGTCAACGCGTCGTGCCGAGAGTCGTGCTGGAGACGCGCCTTTGCCTGCTCTAATGCTTGGGCGCGTTCGTAGTCTTCGGTAATGTCGATGCAGACTCCGACGAGATGCGTCACGCCGTTTTGCGCGAAGACCCGGGTAGCGCGGCTACGGATACGTCGAATCTCGCCCGTTTTTCGCAGGATCCGATAGTCGCGTTCGAACTCAGCGCCCTTTTCTTGGCACAATGCAGCATAGGCCATTGTGTCTTCGATATCATCCGGATGGAGGAATTCGGCCCAAACATTCGCATTTCGCAGATGAACACCATCCTGCAGGCCAAAAATCTCAAGCATGCGGTCGTCCCAGTGGACCGTATTTTGTTCAGGATTGAAGTCCCAAACCCCGATGCCAGCTGCGCCGACGGCAAGACGAAGCTTCTCGCTCAATTGCCCAAGTTTTTCTTCGGTTTCACGAAGGTGGGTGACATCGGTGTCGGTTCCGATGATCCGAGTCGGAAGACCATCTTCATCCGTTTCGACAACTTTCGCTTGGCACATGATCCACACCCAGTGACCGGCGGTGTGGATATGCCGGTAGGCGATTTGTAAGTTGCCAAATGCAGATTGGGTTTGTCGATAAAGTTGATCGTGCAATTTTTGCCGGTCGTCAGGATGGATGTCCAGGAGCCAATCGCCCCTGCGCGCGTTGATGTCATAGCTCTGATCCAGACCGCGCAAACGGTACCACGCGGGAGAGACTCTGAAGACTTCTTCGGCAATGTTGTAGTCCCAAACCCCTTGATCGAGATTTTCGAGAAGGTAGTTGAGTTTGGGAAGATCGTCGGTCGATTGGATCGTGGGCTGTGCAAGACAGGCAACAATGCGCTCTTCGAAAATGAAGGGTTCAAGGAACATTCTTATGTGCGAACCGCCCAGTTCGATCACAAAAGATACAGTGTCGACTTGGGAGGCGTCTTCGGCCGCACGACACTTGTCTAAGAAAGTCTCGACGTCTTTTGCGGCTTCGAAAGACAGCAACGAAGCAATCGCAAGGCCAACCAGTTCGGTTTGGTGGGCGTCCGCTAGCTTCTGCAGACTTTCGCTGCATCCCACGCAGATCCCATCGCCATCGATCACAAGCGCCTCATGGTTCATCTGGCGGATGAGTGCGACGCAAATGTCTTGTATCGTTTGATCGCTGGACGTCACGAAGTGCACCCTGATAAACCGAACCACTTTGGAAAGCTGAGTCTCCCTGGCGCTATCCTAACCACAAGACACAAACGTCAGGTTATCGAAATCACCATATGTTCGAGAATCTACAAAAGGATAGTGGCACGCGGGACCTGACACCTTAATCGGATTTCTTGGAGAGTTCATCGCGCAAGCCCTGAAGCCCTGCGAACGGCTTGGCGGCCTCATCAGTGAGTGGCTCCACCCCAGTTGCGGAAAAAATGGCCTCTCCCAGTTCCACTTTCCCACTTCGCGGAAAGGCAGGGAGCGCGAGAGACAGCGCCTCGGCCATCAGGGCGTTCAGATCCAGCACCTCTGGAATTGGATCAATGGTATCATCCGCAGGCATCTCTACCTCGCCCGCATCGGCTGCTTCGAAGGCCGCGCTGTAAGTCCGCTGGACCGGTTCATCGATCCGCGTCACCACAGGTTCGAGCGTGACAACGCAGTCCTGCACGACTGTCGCACCAAGGACAGCCTCCAATTGCCAGTCGGTTTTGCCAAGCGGTGCGATCTTGCCGGAAAGGCGTAATTTGCGAATTTCAACGATCCCAAGCGCACGGGCTAGATCTAGCCTGGAATCGACATTTGGTTCAAGGCCGAACGGCGTTGGCTTGCGTGTTGCGAGATCAGCGATCCGCAGGAGGGTCGGCATGCTTTCGGTCACCGCGACACTCCATTCTTGAACAGGGCAGGGTGCATGATGTAGGGGGAATAAAAGCCAAGAGCAGCCGAAGCAAGGGGTCAAGGGGTATGAGCAGTCAGTCCAGCGGAATGCGGGCCGCGATACGGCGTGCGATGATTGTCACCACGATGTTGGCGGCAATGGGCTGCACGACCCTGACGCGCAGCCATGGGTTCGTTCCACTACCCGAAGATTTAGAGCAAATGACCGTCGGTCAAACGACCCGTGAAGAGGTGGTTGCCATTGCTGGTCCGCCGACAACAACTGGCGCTGTGGAAACAGGTACCCTCTACTATGTCCAGTCTGAACGGACCCGATTTGGACCGTTTGAGCCTGAAATCGCGAGCCGTGAAGTCCTCGCGATCCGCTTTGACAGCGCAGGTGTCCTGCGGAACATCGAGCGCTTTGGCCTGGAAGACGGGCGCGTCGTCGTCCTGTCGCGCCGGATCACCGATGACGGGATTGCGGACGTGACATTTATCGGTCAGTTGCTTGGCGCCTTTGGCAATATCGATGCCGGGACGTTGGTCGATGGACCGATCAGCGGGGTCGACACCTAACCTCAGTGTCGGTTGCTTGACCAAATCGTGCGCTCGTTTCGGGCGCACGATAGCCGGTTCAAAGAGATCTAAGCATCGTCTTCGGGTTCAAAGTCGAGCGCCACGCCGTTGATGCAGTATCTTAGCCCGGTTGGCTGCGGTCCGTCGGGAAAGACATGCCCGAGGTGGGCGTCACATCGGTTGCAGTGCACTTCGGTCCGGCGCATGAAAAAACTCCGGTCGACTTGTTCCCCAACCATTTCCGTATCCAACGGCTGATAAAACGATGGCCATCCCGTGCCGCTTTCAAACTTCGCGTTTTGGTCAAAAAGTGGGGCCCCGCAGCAGACGCACATGTACGTACCGGGGGCCTTTGGGAAGTCTTCATGGGTGCCAGCCCGCTCAGTCCCGTGTTTGCGGGTGACCTTATAGGCCAGATCTGAGAGCTGCGTGCGCCATTCCGCGTCTGTTTTGACAACTTTATCCATCTTTGCGGTGTCCTTTTTTTTCGTTATCCCAGATGTAGGGCGGGACGTCGCAGGAGCCAAGCAGTGGCATTTGATCTGGACCTAGACAAAGGGCGATACCGCGCGCGTTTGGCCGTGGACGAAAGTGACGTGAAGGCCTGCCAAGCGCTGCGTCATCTTGCCTTCTTTGGCTCGGAGGGCGTCGATGTGGACCGTTTCGACGCCACATGGTCCCATCTGATGGTTGTTGATGAACCTGGCAGCCTTGTATGCACCTTACGATTCCGCACCACCGCCAGTGCGCAGGTCTTGTCAGGTTATGCGGCCGAATACTACGGTCTGGACTGCGTGGCGACGACGGGGTGCCGGGTTGTGGAAATGGGGCGCTTTTGCAGCGACCCGCACCGCAATGATCCGCAGATCCTGCGTGTGGCTTGGGCGGCACTGGCACAGGTCGTTGATCGGCAGAAGGCGCAATTGGTCATCGGCTGCGCTAGTTTTCCGGGCATTGATCCGGCGCCCTTTGCGCGGGTCTTTCAACAACTTGCGCAACACCACACGGCCCCAGTCCGGCTCTTGCCAGAGGTTACGGCCCCAACCGCCGTTCATTTTACAAACATTTTGCCAGGGCACGCGGTACAGCTTCCGATGCCGGCTCTATTGCGGAGCTATTTGACCATGGGCGGTTGGGTGAGTGATCATGCAGTGGTGGACCATGCGATGGGCACGTTGCATGTCTTGACTGTGTTGGACGTTGCAAAAGTACCGCCGGCGCGCGCCAAAGTGTTGCGCGCATTGGCTTAGTAGAAATCTAAAGGAGCTCACCTGATGCGAAGCATCTCGGTCTTTTTGTTGTTTATTGTCGGCGGCCTCGTTGGTGTTGTGTGGGCCGTGGTCCTCCTGGACGCACTTGTGCCCGCGTTTGAGGCGGCCGCGTTTAAGGGCGCGCTGGCGACGGCTGGGGGGCTTGCCACGCTGGCTTTGATCCTTGCCGCGGTCATGTGGCGGCGCGGCGCCTGAACCTGGGCCTTGTGCCGGCCGCATCGCCGGGCTAGCTGACGCCTATGGCCCGTGCTCCACTCCTGCAGATGTCTGACATTGCCCTCACCTTTGGGGGCAATCCTGTGTTTGAGGACCTGTCCTTGGTCATCCAACCCGGTGACCGTGTTGCCCTGGTCGGACGGAACGGTTCTGGCAAATCCACCTTAATGAAGGTGATGGCGGGGCTGACGGATGCCGATAGTGGAACCCGCGTGGTTTCGCCAGGCATTTCGGTCGGCTACATGGAGCAGGACCCGTCGATGGCGGGGTGCGCGACCCTAGGCGATTACGCGGCCAGCGGGTTGCCGGTTGAGGATGCCTATAAGGTTGAAATGGTCGCTGAAGGGCTGAAGTTTGACCCAGGCGGCGATGTGAATACCGCGTCAGGCGGGGAGCGGCGGCGGGCGGCTTTGGCCAAACTGATGGCCGAAGCTCCGGACCTGATGCTGCTCGATGAACCGACGAACCACATGGATATCGAGGCGATTGCCTGGTTGGAGTCCGAACTGGCCCAAACACGGGCCGGTTTTGTTCTGATCTCCCACGACCGGGCGTTTCTGCGGGCGTTGACCCGGGCAACGCTTTGGATTGATCGCGGGCAGGTGCGCCGGGCTGAGCAGGGGTTCGACCGGTTTGAAGACTGGCGCGACAAGATCTGGGATGAGGAAGACCAGCAGCGCCACAAACTGAACCGCAAGATCAAGGCGGAGGCCCGCTGGGCGGTTGAAGGCATCTCGGCCCGTCGCAAGCGGAATCAGGGCCGTGTGCGGGCCCTGCAAGCCCTGCGCAGCGAACGCGCGAGCCAGATCCAACGCCAAGGCACGGCGGCAATGGCGTTTGAGGGCGGGCAGGCATCAGGTCGCAAGGTGATTGAAGCCTTTGGGCTGACGAAGTCTTTTGAGGAGAAGCCGATTGTGACAGGGTTTGACCTGACCGTGCAGCGCGGGGATCGGGTGGCTTTTGTTGGGCCAAATGGGGTAGGAAAAACCACACTGATCAAGATGCTGTTGGGCCAAGTGGCGCCCGATGCGGGGCAGATCAAACACGGCACGAATCTCGATATCGCGGTCTTCGACCAAACCCGCGCCCAACTCGACCAAGAGATGTCGCTGTGGGAAAACCTCGCAAGTGACCCGATACTTGGAAAATCCGGGAAAGCGGACCAAATTATGGTGCGTGGGGCGCCAAAGCATGTCGTGGGCTACCTTAAGGAGTTTCTCTTTGATGAGGCGCAGGCGCGGGCGCCTGTGCGGGCGCTCTCCGGTGGGGAAAAGGCGCGGCTCTTGTTGGCAAAGCTGATGGCTCGGGAGAGCAATCTGCTTGTGCTTGACGAACCGACCAACGATCTGGATATCGAAACGCTCGACCTATTGCAGGACATCTTGGGCGAGTACCCCGGAACTGTGCTGCTGGTGAGCCACGACCGAGATTTCTTAGACCGGACGGCAACGACAACTATCGCGATGGAAGGCCGTGGACAGGCGGTGGTCTACGCAGGCGGCTGGTCCGATTACCGCGCGCAACGCGGGGAGGTGACAGCGGCTACTGCGAAAGACAAACCCAAGGCGGACAAGAAGGCGCCGGCAGCGAAAGCAGCGCCGGCACAAACGAAGCTCTCTTTCACGGAAAAGCACCGTCTTGATGAGCTTCCGGCTGAAATTGATCGTCTGACGGCTGAAATTGGCAAACTCGAGACCTTGCTCGCCGATCCAAACCTTTTCACTGAAAACCCGGTCAAATTCCAAAAGGCGACTGATGCCCTGGTGCAACGGCAAGATGCGCTTGATGCAGCGGAAGAGGAATGGCTGACATTGGAAGACAAAGCGTCCTGATCTTCTTTTGGATAAAAATACCCTCAGGGGTCTGGGGGCAGCGCCCCCAGTGGATCGGCGCCGCAGGGGCCGAAACAGCTTAGCGTCCGGCTTTCTCTGCCGCCTTCACTTGATCCCAAAGCGCGTCCATCTCCGCAAGGTCACTCTCGGCCGGCACCTTGCCGAGGGCCGCCAAAGCACCCTCGACCCCATTGAACCGCCGCGTGAATTTGGCGTTGGTCGCGCGAAGTGCCTCTTCAGGATCGATCTTCAGGTGCCGCCCAAGGTTGGCCATCACAAACATCAGATCGCCGAATTCTTCGGTCACCTCGGTCTGAGTCATTTCCGCGCGCGCCTCTACCAATTCCGCGGCCTCCTCGGTCAATTTGTCGATAACCAATTCCACTTCGGGCCAGTCAAACCCGACGCGCGCCGCGCGCTTTTGCAGTTTCACTGCACGGGTCAAGGCTGGTAGATTCAGGGCCACACCGTCGAGCGTGCGGGTCTGCGCCTTTTCAGCGCGTTCTGTTGCCTTGATCTGCTCCCAATCCGCTGTTTGCTGATCGACCGACTTGTCGCGGCTGTCATCGCCAAAAACATGTGGGTGCCGGGCGACCATTTTGTCAGAGATCGCATTCGCGATACTGTCGAAGTCGAAGTGCCCGGCCTCCGCTCCGATCTGGGCATGATAGACAGTTTGCAGCAAAAGATCGCCCAACTCGCCTTCAAGCTCGGCCCAATCAGATCGTGCGATCGCGTCGGCGACCTCATAAGCTTCCTCAATCGTGTAGGGCGCGATGGTGTCGAATGTTTGTGCGATGTCCCAGGGACAGCCCGTGTCCGGGTCGCGCAGGCGGCGCATGATCTCCAGCAGGCGCGGCATCCCGCCTTTCGGATCGTGGATCAGATCGTCACCCATTGCATCGGCCCCCCGCTTGCCGTCAGTTGCATCGGACGTAGCCGATTCACGAAAGAACGACCATGCCTGTGATCAATCGCATCGCCGACTTTGCCCCGGACATGACCGCCTGGCGGCAGCATTTGCATGCACATCCGGAGATCAATTTCGACTGCCATGAAACGGCGGCCTTTGTAGTCGAGAAATTGCGGTCCTTTGGGATCACGGAAATCTCAACGGGTCACGCGACGAGTGGCGTGATCGCGGTGATTGAGGGGCAGGGTGCTGGCCCATCGATTGGTTTGCGGGCGGACATGGATGCGTTGCCGATGGATGAGCTGACGGGGCTGCCCTATGCCAGCGAGTCGCCCGGCGCGATGCATGCTTGTGGCCATGATGGACATACGACGATGTTGCTGGGCGCAGCCCGGTATCTGGCAGAGACGCGCCGATTTGCGGGTCGGGTCGTGCTGATCTTTCAACCTGCCGAAGAGCTTGGCGGCGGGGCGGGTGTGATGGTCGATGAAGGGCTGCTAGAGAAGTTTGAAATCGACCAGCTTTACGCACTGCATTGTCTCGCGGACCTGCCCATCGGACAGTTTGCCACGTGTCCGGGGCCGATCATGGCCGCTGTGGATACGGCGACCGTGCGGATCACAGGCGTAGGCGGCCATGGTGCGATGCCGCATCTGGCGGCGGATCCGGTTGTGGCGGCTGTGGCGATGGCCCAAGCCTTTCAGACGATCGTGAGCCGGAATCACGATCCGATGCAGGAGCTAGTCGTTTCTGTGACGCAGATACATGCGGGCAGTGCGGATAACGTGATCCCAGAGACGGCATGGTTGCAAGCGACCGTACGAACGTTCGCACCTGCCGTTCAGGCGATGGTGCAACGACGAATGGAGGAGATTGTCGCAGGGCAGGCGGCGGCTTTTGGTGTGGAGGCTGAGTTGAGCTATGAGGTTGGCTACCCGGCCACGGTGAATGAGGCGGAGGCGACGGCTGTGGCGGTTGAGGTCGCTCGGGATATCGCCGGGGCAGAGGCTGTGGATGCCGCGATGGTTCCGCAGATGGGGTCCGAGGATTTCGCCTTTTTTCTGCAAAAACGTCCTGGGGCTTATCTGTTTGTGGGCAATGGGCCGGGGCATGGTGTTCATCATCCGAAGTTTGATTTCGCGGATGAGGCGGCGCCCTATGGCGCGTCTTTTTTTGCGCGCTTGGTGGAGCGGTTGGCGCCGGTTTGACCTGAATGTGCGCGTGCCGCGCACGCCATGATTTGCGCGCGTCCAGATTCACTGATGCGGTCCGCAGTTTGAAGATCAAATGGGCTGAGAGGCCGTTTGCGGAAGGTCTGCCGCGAGACAGGCCTTCTTCAGTTTGATTGCGCGTGGGGTCGCCTGAAGGACAAATTGCCTGCGGATGCGGGCTTTGCCCGTCCTTGACCCAGCCCCGCGCGCGGTGTCAGGTGGCCAAAACGAAGGGGATGTGGATGAGTTTGTCGGGGGCCAAAGGTGAGATTGATCGCGCCTTTGATGGGGACGCACGAGGGCTTGCCTTTGAGAACGCCTTTGCGGGCGCGATGTCGTTTTTGCGGCGGCGGTACACAAAAGATCTGACCGGGGTTGATCTGGTCGTCACGGGAATTCCTTTCGATCAGGCCGTCACCCATCGCAGCGGCGCCCGCATGGGGCCGCGCGCGATCCGTGAGGCATCCTGTTTGCAGCCGTTTGACCCGCCTTACGGCTGGAATGGGTTTGATCCGCTGTCGGAGTTCACCATCGCCGACTATGGCGACGTGGCGTTTGACTATGCGCATACGCCAAGTTTTCCTGGTCTGGTAACGGACCACATCGCGCACATTTTGGCGGCAGGCGTGGGCACGGTTGGGTTTGGTGGTGATCACTTTGTGACTTTGCCGATTTTGCGGGCCTATGCCGCCAATTATGGGCCGATGTCTGTTGTGCAGTTTGATGCCCATTCTGATCTTTGGCCCGATGACGACCCTGACCGGATTGATCACGGCACCTTCATGTACAAGGCTGTGAAAGAAGGGATCGTGGATGTGACGCGGTCTTTGCAAGTGGGTATTCGGACGGAGTGTGCAGACTACCTTGGTATGCCTTACATCGACGCGCGGACCTGTCATGAGAAGGGCGTCGGCTTTGTCGTCGATACGATCAAGAGCCGCGTTGGCAATCATCCGACTTACATCACCTTTGACATCGATGGGTTAGACCCCGCTTTTGCACCAGGAACGGGGACGCCAGTTTGGGGGGGACTCGCTTCTTGGCAAGTGGCGGCGATTTTACGCGATTTGGCAGGGATTAACTTGGTGGGAGGTGACGTGGTTGAGGTCGCACCAGCCTATGACATGACAGGTGCGACGGCAGTGGCAGCTGCCCATGTGGCGATGGAACTTTGCTGTCTGGCCCTCTGGAACAAAAGGATAAAATAATGCCGGCTATGCCAATCTCCGGGAATGATCTCGCGCGGTTTTCTGGGCCGCAGACTTTTATGCGTTTGCCCGCGGCTGAAACGGCGGAAGGGCTTGACGTTGGGTTCATTGGAATTCCGATGGATATCGGCACCTCTTGGCGGTCGGGCACACGGATGGGGCCGAAGCAGTTGCGCGAGCAATCGGCGATGATCAGGCCCTATAACATCCAGACAGGGGCCGCGCCGTTTGATGCATTGAACTGCGCGGACCTTGGCGATATCGCGATCAATACGTTCAGCCTGAGCAATTCAATCCGTTTGATCACAGAGGCTTACGCGGCACATCTGCAGCATGATTTCATCCCTATTGGCCTGGGTGGTGATCACACGTTGACCTTGCCGGTGCTGCGGGCCGTGGCGGCGAAACATGGGCCCTTGGCGCTTGTGCATGTGGATGCCCATGCCGATGTGAACGACGAGATGTTTGGCGAGAAAGAGACCCATGGCACGGTGTTTCGCCGAGCTTACGAGGAAGGGCTGATCGTGCCGGAGAAGGTGTTTCAGATTGGCCTGCGGGGAACTGGCTACACCGCAGAGGACTTTGAAGAGGCTGCGGCTTGGGGGTTCAATCAGTATCTAGCACCCAAGCTGTGGCACAAGAGCTTGTCGCCATTAGCCTCTGAGATCAAATCTAAAATTGGCGAAACAAAGACCTATATCACCTATGATATCGACAGCCTCGACCCATCGTTTGCGCCGGGGACCGGCACACCTGAGATCGGGGGGCTGACGACGCCGCAAGCAATGGAATTGATCCGAGGATTGCGCGGGCTTAACATCGTGGGCTGCGATTTGGTGGAGGTCTCACCACCTTATGACACCACCGGGAATACCGCGTTGACGGGAGCAAATATCATCTTTGAGCTGTTGTCGATTTTGCCCGGCGTCCCATATCGGTAGCTGTGCACAGGGTGTGCACCGCGCGTACACAGCGCGTGCACCAGATTGTCAGAGCTGAGATCCCACATGCGTATTTTGATTATCCTCATTGTTATTGGCTTGGCCGCGTTGTTGGCTTTTGTTCGGTTGGCGCCGGTGCAGTCGGATCGTTTCCATACGGCTGGGGCGCCGCGTGATCCGGGTGACTACCCCGAGACGGGGCGGTTTACCGCGGTCCGTACGCTGGCAGTCGCCCCGGAAAAGGCGCTGGCCGCAATTGAACAAGCCGCACAGGGAACGGATCGCACGCGGCGCATTGCAGGCTCCGTCGCAGATGGAATGCTGACTTTTGAGACGCGCAGTCGTGTCATTGGCTTCCCTGACTACACCACCGTGTCGATTATCGCGCCCGGAGCCGCGCCAGGTGGCAACGATACGCCGTTATTGATGATCCATGCGCGGTTGCGCTTTGGTGTTGAGGATCTGGGTGTGAACCAAAGACGTGTAGTGGATTGGCTTGCAAAGCTTGAGGGGCTCGTGACGGCCCCTTGACCCTCGGCGCGCATTCCGCCAAGCCAAGACCATGATCGCAGAAGACAAAATCAACCAACTGATCGATAGATTTCAGTTTCTCGAGGCCAAGATGTCGAGCGGCGTTGATGGTGCGGAAATCGCCAAGATTTCGAAAGAATACAGTGACCTGAAGCCCGTTGTTGAAACTGTGACGGCCTATCGCGACTTGGTGCGTCAGATCGTGGACGCCGAAGCAATGCTGTCAGACCCAGAGATGAAGGAACTGGCGGAAATGGAGCTGCCAGAGCTGAAAGAACAGCTCGCTGGGTCGGAGCATGAAGTGCAACTGGCGCTCTTGCCAAAAGATGCTGCGGATGGACGTCCTGCGCTGTTGGAAATTCGGCCTGGAACTGGTGGTGATGAGGCTTCGCTTTTTGCGGGCGATCTGATGCGGATGTATCAGCGCTATGCTGAAGGGCGGAAATGGTCAGTTGAGATCTTAGAGCTCAGCCAGACGGAAGTCGGCGGCGTGAAAGAAGCCGTGGTCCGCATCGCGGGCGAGGGTGTCTTTGCGAAGTTGAAGTACGAAAGCGGCGTTCATCGGGTACAGCGGGTGCCGGAAACGGAAAGCGGCGGGCGGATCCATACTTCCGCTGCGACGGTAGCCGTGCTGCCGGAAGCCGAAGATGTGGATGTGGAGATCAGCCCACAGGACATTCGCATCGATACAATGCGTGCCTCTGGATCGGGTGGGCAGCACGTAAACACGACGGATTCAGCCGTGCGTATCACCCATATTCCCTCAGGAATCATGGTGGTGAGTGCGGAGAAGTCCCAGCACCGTAACCGCGAAATCGCGATGCAGGTGCTAAAGACCCGGCTGTTTGATTTGGAGCGGCAGCGGGTTGATGGAGAACGGTCCGCGGATCGGAAGGCGCAGGTGGGGTCCGGTGACCGGTCCGAGCGGATTCGCACCTACAACTTTCCGCAGGGGCGGATGACCGACCACCGGATCAATCTGACGCTCTATTCTCTGAATCAGATCATGCAGGGCGACATTGATGAGGTGATCGATGCGCTGGCGGCGGATGCCCAAGCCGCGCTTCTTGCGGAAATGGGAGCGTGAGCGGATTCTTCGCGGATGGCCGCTGGGTGGATGTAACAGCGGAGGATCAGGCGCGGATTGCTGCGGCGGTTGACCAGTTAGCAGCTGCCGGGTGTGAGGCGCCGCTGAAAGAGGCGCAAGCGCTGTTTGCGACAACGTCTGATGGGTTTGAGGGCCTTGTCGCCCAGAGGCGCGCCCGCGTGCCGCTGTCACACTTGGTGGGGCATCGAGATTTCTACAAACATCGGTTCTTTGTAACGGCAGATGTTCTCGACCCACGACCTGAGACAGAAACCCTTGTTGAGGTTGCCTTGGGAACGCCGTTTCAGACAGTCTTGGATCTTGGTGTAGGCTCGGGGTGTATACTTTTGTCTTTGCTTGCGGAAAGGCCGACCGCCACAGGTGTTGGGGGCGACCTATCACGGGGCGCATTGGCTGTCGCGGAACGCAACGCGAAGGCCATTGGTGTCGCGGATCGCACGGCCTTGACGACGTCCGATTGGTATTCAGACGTGACAGGGATGTATGACCTGATCGTTTCCAACCCGCCATATATAGCCATGAATGAAATGGCCGCCCTTCAACCCGAGGTCCGCAACCACGAGCCGCGCCTGGCGCTGACTGACGAAGGTGACGGGCTGTCGTGTTATCGGGCAATCATCGCAGGGGCCCCCAAGCATCTATCGCGGGGTGGGCGGTTGGCCGTGGAAATTGGTCCGACCCAGGCCAAAGCTGTCGCTGAGATGATGGCGCGGCATGGATTCGCACAGATCACCGTTGTCCCGGATCTCGATGGGCGCGACCGTGTTGTTTCGGCACGAATTGCGACAGATTAGGGCGTTTTTCGGCGTAAAGCCCACTTTACACTTGCGTGTCAGCGGGAGACATGCTTTTTGACTAATACCGGAAGTAGAGCTGGGCTCGCACCGGTAAGTCGCCAAAAACGCTGATCCGGACAACGCCGCGCTGCTGCGGCAAGGATCACAAAGCGCCCCACTGTCCGAAGGTTTGACGGAACCCATTTCATGAGATCATCGAAGTCGCGTTCGCGGGGTAAGAACCGCAACAATCGCCCCTCCGGCGGGAATATCATTAACCGTGTGTTTGATAGCAACGGTCCCGACGGCAAAGTGCGCGGAACGCCACAGCAAATTATTGAGAAGTACAATCAGCTACACCGGGATGCCCAACTGTCGGGCGACCGTGTGAATGCCGAGAACTTTGCGCAGCACGCGGAACACTACCTGCGGATGCTGGCTGAGGCTCAGCGTGAGGTGGAAGCCAAGCGCGAGGAGCAAGAACAAGCCAATCGTGAGCGGCAAGCGGAACGCGACCGCGAACGCGCCGAGCGGTTAAAGGCGCAAGAGACGGCTGCGAACGACCCAGGTGCGGGTGAGCAGCCAGATAATGGCCCTGAGCTGGTGGAAACGCCAGAAGCCAAAGGGGAAGAGCAACCGGCGCCGAAACCACGTCGCCAGCGCCAGCCGCGCAAGCCGCGCGCTCCAAAAGCGGAGAAGCCCGCAGAGGGGGAAACGGCAAATGCGCAGCCAGCCGCGCCGGAGGCGCCGGATAAACCCGCTGCACCAGAGGCGGCAGAGTAATGGATCAGCCCTCCGATTTCGGGGGGCTTTTTTCTTCTCGGCGTATCGTCGTCGTTGGTGCAAATGGGGCCGGAAAGACTTGGTTGGCGACCCGCTTGGCCACCGTGCTTGACCTGACGCTCGTTCATCATGACGCCTTGGCGCTGACCACGCAGTGGGTGCGCCGACCTGAAGCGCAGGTGCAGGCTGCGCGGGAACAGGTCGCGGCGAAGGCCGCTTGGATCATTGAAGGCGGGCCGCTTGTTTTGAAAAGCGATGGCATTCTCAACCGGGCCGACGTGATCATCTGGCTTGACCTGCCGCGCCATGTCCGGGTTTGGCGGATATTTCACAGAACCCTTCGTTATCTGGGGCGCCAAAGGCCGGAACATCCCCCTGGCAATCGGGAGTGGCCTGGGACGCGGCAAATGCGCTTCTTAGTCAAAGCCTGGCGCAGCGATGCCGAAGTCCGTTCTATGATCGTGCAGCGATTGCCATGCAGTCGGGCGCGGGTGATCCGGCTGAAAGCGCCTCAGGATGTGCGCGACTTGGTCACGCTTCTGGAGGACCGTGCTTATGCATTGTCGTAACTGCATCGCCGCGGACCTCCCCGCGCTGCTGGCGCTTTATGCCCATTTGTCGCCGGAGGATCCGCCGACGGATTTGACGGTGGCTGAGGCGAATTTAACGGCTCTCGCGGCCTATCCTGGCAGTGCGGTGTTGGTGGGAGAGCTTGGCAGCCAGTTTGTCGCTTCTTGTACCCGGATCATTGTCCCCAATCTGTCGCGCATGGGGCGTCCCTATGCGCTTATCGAAAATGTGGTGACCCATGGGGATCATCGGCGGCAGGGCTATGGAACAGAAATCCTTCGCGTTGCGGCGGCTGGGGCGTTTGAGCGGGGATGCTATAAAGTGATGCTCCTCACCGGGACGCGCAAACAGAGCACGTTGGACTTTTACCTCAAAGCTGGGTTTCAGCAGACAAAGACGGGGTTTCAGATCCGGGCTTAGGTGGATGCAACGCTCCGCGCTAACGCGCAAAACGCCTCCAGCGACACCTGCTCGGCCCGTTCTGTCGGGGCGATCCCGGCGGCGCGCAAGTGGTCTTCCATGTCTGGTCCCAGTGGCTTCAACGCCGCCCGCAGCATCTTCCGCCGTTGGTTGAAGCCTGCGGCGACGACCCGGTTCAGCACGGCTGGATCAGCCGGAAAACGTGGGGCATCTAGAGCTGTTATGTGCACCACGGCAGAGTTTACCTTGGGCGGTGGCGAGAACGCTTCGGGTGGGAGATCCAACACGATCTTTGGGTCAGCCCGCCATTGAGATAGGATCGCGAGGCGGCCATAAGCTTTGCTGCCCGGTGCAGCAACGATCCGCTGTGCGACCTCACGCTGGAACATCAAGGTCAAGCTGGCCCAGAACGGCGGCCAGTCTTTTGGGGTCAACCAACGCACCAAAAGCTCTGTGCCCACGTTATAAGGCAGGTTCGCGGCGACTTTGATCGGGGCGGTGAGATGGGTGAGCGGGTCGATCTCTAACGCGTCGCCATTGATCACCTCCAGCTGCCCGGGATAGGCGGCGCTGATCTCAGCAAGCGCTGCCATACACCGCGGATCTTTTTCAATTGCCAGTACTTTGCGAGCCCCCTCGGCCAAGAGCCCGCGGGTCAACCCACCGGGACCGGGTCCGACCTCCAGCACATCCGCTTGTGACACATCGCCTGCCATGCGAGCGATTTTGGCAGTGAGGTTGAGATCGAGCAAAAAGTTTTGGCCGAGCGCCTTTTTTGCGGCGATCCCATGGGTCGCAATGACCTCTCGTAGCGGGGGGAGATCATCAATACCGCTCATGGTTGCCACCGCACGGATGGCGTCTTTGATATCAAAATGCTGTTGCCAGCGGCATCCACGTTACCCACCGGCCACGACATCTGCGGCTGCAGGCGAATTCTTTTGCAGACTTCGGTCCGATTTCTGTGAAAGAAACCGCCACCCCAAACCAGGGATGTCATCCATTTGCCTGCGCCTCGGCCATGTCTGCGGCCATCTTAATGGCTTCAATCATTGAGGACGCGCTCGCGATGCCCTTGCCCGCAATGTCAAAGGCTGTCCCGTGATCCGGGGATGTGCGGATAAAGGGCAGGCCGAGCGTCACATTCACCCCAACGTCAAATCCAAAGGTCTTGATCGGGATCAAAGCCTGGTCGTGGTACATACAGACGGCGACGTCATAGCGTTTGCGGGCACCCGCGTGAAACATCGTGTCAGCGGACATTGGCCCTACGAGGTCCATGCCTTCGCTGCGCAGGGCATCGACCACAGGCCGGATGATCTCAATTTCTTCCATCCCCATTTTCCCATCTTCGCCCGCATGCGGGTTCAGGCCCGCAACGGCAATCCGGGGGCGGTCGATTCCGAAGTCTCGACGTAAGGCGGCATGGGTGATCAAAAGCGTATCGGTGAGCAAACTAGCGGTCAGCGCGTTGGGGACCGCTGCAAGCGAGATGTGGATGGTCGTTGGCACCACCCGCAGCTCCGGGCTTGCGAGCATCATTACCACGCGTTCTACGCCTGCAAGCGCAGCGAGGTACTCCGTATGTCCCGGATAAGCAAAGTTCGCCCCGTCGATCAGGGCGGCCTTGTGGATCGGCGCGGTGCAGAGCGCGCTGGCCTGGCCGCGTGTGACCCAATCAACGCCAATGGCAATGGCGTCAATCACACCTTGCGCATGCGCTGGGTTGGGTTGGCCAGGGGCCAAGGCCTGACCGAAGTCCTGGGCGACCACAGGGAGGGCCCCCGCCGAAGCAGATACGGCTTCGGCCCCCGTTTGAACCGGAGCGATCGGTGTATCAGAGGGCAGGTGGTTTGGATCTCCGATCCAGACCATCGGCACGCTGTCTTTGAGCGCCGCCCAGGCTTCAGCCGCGATTTCAGGGCCGATTCCGGCCGGTTCCCCGCATGAGATTGCAATGGGCGCGCGCAGCATATCAGGGCCGGATGATCGTGGCGCGGCTTTCGAGGTCCGCGAGGAGCGAGTCTGCGAAGCCTGCCAATTTGCGGCTGCGGAGCTGGGCTGCGATGGTCTCCCGATCTGCTGTTTCACCTGCCACCGCGATCCGATTGCAGAGCATGAGGAATACGGTTGTGGCCCCCTCTGCCCGTGTGAGGTTGTAAGACACCTCACCTGGGTCAAGTCGTGCGAGTTCGAGCGCCACGTCATCTGGAATGTCGCCTAAGGGCAAGGTTTCGCGTTCGAGCACCTCAACCGGCTGGCCTTTTGCCACACCATAGAGGTCATCGCATGTGTCCACTTGATCGGCCAAGAGCGCCGCAGCGGGGGCGCCGCCAGCCATGTAGTAGGCCGCATATTCAATTGCCGCGGGTGGCGTTGGGGCCTGGGGGACTTCGCGTACGCCACGCATTTGAAAGAGTGCTACGCCGTTGGGGATTTGGATCGGCGCGGTGACTTGCCCATTGCCGAGGTCGAGGATGATATCCCGAATTTGTGGGGGATAATTGCTGATGGGCACCCAGCCAAGCCGCCCGCCATTGGCGCGTGACGGCAGTGCTGAAACGCGCCGTGCCTCTGCCGAGAAGGTCGCGGTCGAGCGTGTCTGGGCGATGCGCTCTGCGGTTGCGAGCGCTTGTGCGGCGCGTGGCGGTGGAGCAGGGATGATGATCTCCGACAGCAGGACTTCGATGCCCGTCGCGCCGTCGCCGCTTTGGTTGATGACACGGTCAATTTCGGTGTCGGTTACCGTGACGGACCCGCCAAACCGGGTTCGGATGTAATCGCGCCAAGTGACGCCAATTTTGACGAAGTCGCGGAGTGTGTCTTCGGACACGCCGCTTTGGCCCAGAACCGTGACAAATTGGTCAAGGGTGAGGTTTGCACGGGCGGCGAATTCTTCCATCGATTCTTGCAGGCTCTCGTCGCTGATCGCGAGGCCGACGCGGTCAAGCTCCGCTTGCTTCAGCCGATCTTCGATCAATTGCTCCTGCGCAAACGCGCGGCTTGCCCCAGGTGTTCGGAACAATGTCAGCAGTTGGAAGCGTTGTTCGACTTCGTAGTTCGTCACGGCGCTGTCGTTCACAATCACAGCGGGGCTGAACTGGCCTTGGGCAAGCGTCGCCGTCGCTGCGGTGACGGCCACCATCAGGCCGCTGATTAGAGACAGGAAACGCATGGGGTACCTCATTGCTCGGCTCGCCGTTTTGGCTTTCTTAACGGTCATTATCATGTGCGTCACCTGTTTGTGCAACCAGCGACCGGCCCCGCCGCGCTGCGACCGGCGGAAAACCCGGTGAGCGAGACAGACAGGCCATAGTCTGTGGAGGGCTCCACGGTGTCTGACGAGGTGAAACGCCGGTCGACAGTGAAGTCGACAGTGACGCATTCGTTACGGTAGATCACACCAAAGCCTGCCTGTGCTGGGCTATCATTGGCCACGTCGTAGCGTGCATCGGCTGTGATGGTGTAGGCGTCGTTGAGTTTGATGGCGGTGTCGAATGTCCATTCGGACACGGCATCGGGTCGTGCCTCGGCCGGGTCAGCGGCTTGCCAGATGTAAGCCGCCGTGAGGTTCAAGCGATTGGTGCGCCAGCCCAGTCGACCTGCGCCGCGCGTTGTTTCGAACGCGTCGCTGACGAGGACCCTGCCGTCGAAGTAAACGCCGCCGGGCGACGTGATTTGTCCCGCGATGAGCCAATCCGACGCTGTCCCGTCGAGGCCGGAAGATGCGCTGAAGTCTGGGTCAGCTTCGTCCCGCACCACGCGCCCGAAGGTCAGCGTAGAAAAACTACCAGCATAACTGTTGCGCGTGTAGGTGAGCCCAAGCGCCGCCCGCAGTCCTGTTTCAACCCGGTCGTCGCCGGGAAACCGGCTGAGCGAAAAGAGGTTTGCTTGGTCAAGTTCTGCCCGTGTGCTGTCTTCGTTCGGGGGCGTGTCGCCGTAGGTATCCGACCAGGCCGCGGACACCATTGGGGTTACCAAATGCGTGGCTTTGTTGGAATGCTTGATCAGTGGCCAAGACAGCGTCGCCCCGAGTGTTGGGACCGTCCGGAAGGCGGTTTCTTCAAAACGGGTGTCGCTGTTGATCCGGTAGAAATCGCTGCGCAGGGCCGCAGTCACGTCCCCTTTGACGCCGTGTGCAAAAGTGAGGTCTTGCGACCAAGTGGCGAAGACCCCTGCGCGTCCGACATCCCGGCCCTCATCGCCATCTTGCGGTGTGGTCCGTACCACCGCATCAAGCGAACCGCCGTAGCTCAGGCGTCCGCCACCGAAAGGCGCGAATGCTTCGTAGCGCAGATCGCCAACGATGGGGGGGAGGGCGCGGTTGTTTTCGTCGTCGCGGAGCGACTCAAAGTAGCTCAACCTTGCGCGAAACAGACGATCCTCGGTAATCCGCTCGGCGGTCAGATCGCTTTCAAGGCGGTCGACGTCAGCATAGCCATATTCCGCAAGATAAGCGCGGTCAGAGGCGCTGCGAAGGTGAAAGGACAGGGTGGTGTCCCAGCCCACGTCGAAGGTGCCTTCTGCAAAGACGTAAGAGCGGCCGTCATCCTGCAGTTGGTCTTCGCTGATGGCCCCCCGGATTTCTATATCACCGTTGATAAAGGCTTGCCGATAGAGCGCTTCAAGCGTCCGGGTGCGCGGCGAAAGGTAGGGCGTCAGCGTGATATCTCGGTGATCGCCGATGGTGATGAAGTAGGGTGTCTCGATCCCGGTGCCGAGGAGGTCAGACGTGCGGATACGGGGAATAAGAAAACCGGTGGCGCGGGTCAGGGTCGGGTCTGGAAGCCGCGCCGTTGGGAGCCAGAAGATTGGCACGCCGCGCACGCGGAAGGTTGCGTTATCGAAATAAAGCTGGCGCTCATGTTCATCATGCACAACGCGATCTGCGCGGATGTCCCAGAGCGCGGGCTGCGTGCCGCAGACGTTGCACGAGCTGACAACCACTTGGCGCAATTGAGAATAGCGTCCGTCCACCCGGTCGATCTGGTTCGCTGCCAATTGAAGCTGTTGGTTCAATACCAGTCGCGCGCCGCGTAACAGGCCGTTTTCGAGTTGTGGATCAAGGCTCGCCCTGTCGGCGGTAAGGATTTGTCCGTCTTCGGTTTGCACAAAGATCGGTCCGATGATCGTCAACTGGTCGGACGGTTCATCAAAGGTGATCTGTGCAGCGGAAAGGCGCGTTCCGTCGTAGAAGACCTCAACATTGCCCGTCGCGATCAAACGGGATTGGTCTTCGACGTGCACTTGGTCAGCGACAAGCGTTGCCACACCCTGCGCCGCGACAAGTCCTGGCCACATAAGCCAAACCAAAACCCAGAAGAGACGCCGCACTAACCGTCTTCCTTGTGCAAAAGGAAGCTGAGTGCCAGTCCGATGGCCGCAATTGGCGGTGCCCAGGCCGCAAGTGCCGGGGGAAGTTGGCCATTTTCCCCCAAAATCGCCGCAAAGTTCCGGATGAAGTAGACCCCAAAGGACAGCAAAATTGCAAAGAGCACCATGAGGCCAGTTTGACCGCCACGCTGGTGGCGCAGTGTGAAGCTCGCCCCGATCATCACCATCGCAACCAAGAAAACAGGGCTCGACAACTCGGTTTGCAACCAGACTTGGTGCCGTTGTGCCGAGAACCCGGCTGTTTGGAGGCGCGTGATAAAGGCAGGTAAATCGTAGATCGGGATGGACGACGGTGTGCCAAAGCTGTCTCGGATTTGGTCAGGCGTGAGTGTGGAGGGCAGCACGAAGGTGGCTTGTTCTTGCGCGGATGCCTCAGGCGTGCGGACGCCCGCGAGTGGCCAGATCTTTGTCCGCTCGAGAAACCATGCCCCGTCGATGAGGCGCGCTTGGCCTGCTGCGATCCGTTCTTGCGGGACACCGTCAGGTGAGAATGTGAGGAACGTGGCATTGCGCAGCTCCGTTCCATCAAGGTTGGCGCCCTCGGCGCGGATCACTGTCTGGCTTTCGGCGTCACCCTGGCGGAGCCAGAGGCCCGTGGAGCCGAGTGTGAGCACACGGTCTTCACCGCGAAACGCGTTTGAGCGGGCCTCGAACTCCCGCGAGGTTGCCGCAACGATGGGGTTCAGTGAGGCGACGCCAAAGACGCCGATCAAGAAGGCAACAAGCACGGGCGACGCCAAAGCCCGGATCGCAGAGCGTCCGGCAGCACGGGTCACCACCATTTCTGAGGAGCGTGCTAAGCTGAGAAAGAGCGTGATCGTTGCAATGATCATGATGAGTGGCAGGATACGGTAGATCCCCTCGGGCACGTTGAGCAGCGTCAAGCCAAGGATGTCGGTGAAACCGGCGTCCGTGCTAGAGAATTTTCGCAGTTGCTCTACCAGGTCGAGGAAGACCATGATCACAAAGAATATCGCGAAGACCCCAGCGAAGGCCTTCACGAACCGCATAGCGAAGTAGCGGTGCAGGATCATTGCACCACCTTACGTCGACGTAGCAGGTTGGGCCGAGCGGCCAGAAAAATCAAAACACTCACAATCAAAAGCCCCACCAAAGGGGAGGCATATGCCGCGTACCATAGGTCTGGATCCCCGCGAGCCGCGTTCAGCCCCGCTGTTTCCACGGCCTTGATCACGATGATCAGAAAGATTGCGACTAAGATCTGACGCCAGACCCCAAAGCGGCTGAAGCCGCCGACAATCAGTGCGGCAAAGCCAAGGAGCGCGCCAATGGTTCCCAGCATCGATTGACTGATCCTGTCATGCGCGCGCGCGATCAATTGACCCCGGGTTTTGCCGGTTTCCGCGACAAGTTCCGGGCTGGCTTGCAGGAGTTCGAGCGTCGGCACATGCGTATCGCGCCGCCCGCGCCGTTCCGGCGTCGTCATAAACGCCCCGATATCATACGCGAAGTCTTCAAATGAGGTGGTTGAAAGCTGTTGGGTGCTGGTTTGTAAAACTTGCGCGAGCCCGTCAACCATCACCAATTGAACCGATCCAGCCGTGCGGACAAGATAAGCTTGCGTCGCAGTGTAAGTGACCTGACGCTCTTCATCGCGCATGTCAGTGAGAAAAACGTTCTGCAGTTCACCAGCCGGTGTCACATCGCCAATGTAGAAGGTGAGTCCATCGGTGGGTTCCAAAAACTCCCCTGGGCTTAGCAGTCGCGCTGTGAAGTTCTGCGCGACCTCACGTTGGCGCTGGTCCAGCTGTGCGCTAGCCAAGGGAACAAGAAGATGCATGAGCAGTGTCATCAGACCAAATACGATGATCCCGAAATAAAGCACGGGCCGCGCGAGGCGGGAGGGGGAAAAGCCGGTGGCTTGGACCACGACCAGTTCTGACTCCGTGCTCATGCGGTTGGTAACGTAAACGGCTGCCGCAAATGCCGCGAGCGGCAAGGCGAGTTGAATCACCGCGGGCAAGGACAGGACCGTGAATTCAAGGAAGACAGCCGCCGATTGCCCATCTGCGATCAGCCGATCAAAAAGCACGACTGCCCGGTTGATCCAATAGACAAGCACCAAGATGAGGCTGAAAAAGCCAAACATGACCATCAGTTGGGACAGCAAATATCTGTCGAACCGCGCCACTGCTTGCCCACCGCTCCTGCATTTCTTGTCGTTTTGCGGGAAACTACCGCATGTGTGGGCTAAGGGAAACTGGGTTCTGGTCAATTGGTGGGGTGCGGTCTAGGTGTAGCGGATCATCTTTGAAGAGAGGCTTTCATGACCGCTGTCACCCCGATCACCTTTACGTCTTATGCCGCTGACGGACTTGCTGCGGTTGCAGGTAAGATTGCCGTGTTTGTCACTGAAGATGGCAAAATGGATCAGGGCGCGCGAAAGGTGAACACGCTGACGCGCAAGACGGTCCAGCGGGTCGCGGAGAGTGAGGCTTTTGGGAAGGCGAAAGCAGGGGATGTGACATCTGTTGTGATGCCCTTTGGCTTGGCTGCGGATGCTTTGCTCGTGGTCAAATTGCCCCGTCGTCCGACATCCCAAGAGGCGCGGAAAGCGGGCGCTGGCTTGGCGAAAGCATTGGGTGCGGCGAATTTATTGGTGCTCGGTGGATCAACCTATCGCATTGCGGAAGTGGCGCAGGGCATTGCGATGCGCGCTTATGCCTACGAGGATCACAAAACTGGTGACACGGACGCCAAGGGCGCTGTGACAATGATGGTTAGTGATCCGGATGCTGCAACCGCGGCATACGCACCCATTGCTGCGATTGCTGAGGGTGTGTTTTTCACGCGTGATCTGACAAATGCTCCGGCCAACGACCTGACAACAATTTCCTTTGCCAACCAATTGGCAGATCTGGAGAAAATTGGCCTGAAGGTCGAGGTGCTTGAAGAAGATTCGCTTGAGACGCTCGGCATGGGATCGCTGTTGTGCGTCGGTCAAGGCTCAGCCAGCCCATCGAAAGTCGTGGTCATGCAATGGAACGGCGGCGGGGACGAAAAGCCCTTCGCCGTGGTCGGTAAGGGTGTTGTCTTTGACACGGGCGGGATCAGCCTGAAGCCAGGTGCGGGCATGGAAGACATGACCATGGATATGGGCGGTGCGGGTGTTGTCGCAGGCCTCATGAAGGCTGTGGCGCTGCGGAAGGCGAAGGCCAATGTCGTGGGACTTGTCGGTATTGTGGAGAACATGCCATCGGGCAAGGCCGTGCGTCCAGGGGATGTCGTGACATCCATGAAGGGCGAAACGATTGAAGTCATCAACACCGACGCGGAGGGGCGCTTGGTGCTGGCAGACGTGCTTTGGTACGCGCAGGAGCGGTTTGCGCCGGTTGGAATGATCAACCTGGCCACGTTGACGGGCGCGATCTTAGTGGCTCTGGGGCATGAGAATGCGGGGGTTTTCTCAAACGATGATGATCTTTGCGAAGCTTTTTTGAAGGCCGCAGGCGATGAGGGTGAGGGCGCGTGGCGGATGCCGATGGGGCCTGCCTATGACAAGCTTTTGAAGTCTCGGATCGCGGATATGAAGAATATCGGCGGCCGTATGGCTGGGTCCATTACCGCCGCACAGTTCCTGCAGCGGTTCGTGAAAGAGGATACGCCGTGGTGTCATTTGGATATTGCAGGCACGGCCTCGGTGAAGTCTGAAACCGCCTTGGCGCCTGCGGGGGCAACCGGCTGGGGCGTGATGGCGCTGAACCGGCTGATTGCGGACAAATACGAGGGGTAGCGCCTTGGGGGCTGCTTATTTCTACCACCTGACGGACACGCCATTGGAGCGGACGTTGCCGATGTTGCTTGGCAAATGTCGCGCGGCTGGGTGGCGTGTGGCGGTGCGGGGGGCGGAGGCAGCTTTGCTTGAACGGCTGGATGCAACCCTCTGGAATGACGGATTTTTGCCGCATGGGATGGCCGGTGGTCTACATGATGCGGAGCAGCCGGTGCTTTTGGGCGTTGACGTTGCGGCTGAAGGATTCGCTTGTCTTATGTCTGTCGGTGGGGCCGACGTGACATCCGCTGAGGTCGGAACGTTGGAACGGACCTGTGTGCTGTTTGATGGCCATGACGACGCCGCGCTCCATCATGCGCGCGGGCAGTGGAAGGCGCTGACCAGCCAAGGGTGCAAGGCACAGTATTGGGCGCAGGACGATGGGCGTTGGGTTATGAAGGCCGAAGCGTAAGCGGCTGGGTTGGGGCAGAAAATTTCAAATTTTCTTGGCCAAATTCTTTGAAAGAATTTAGTGCGTTAGAAGGCGAAGCTGGAGTCGAAGTCTTCGGGTAAACTTGTTGGCCCGGTTGCACAAGCAGCCAGGCTTGCAACGAGTATTATGGCAATGGTCAGGCGCATTGGTCGTCCTAGCGGGTTAAAATCAGCTCACCATCGGTGATCTGCAGGCTGCCGTAAAGGTTGAGATAGGCCATGCCAAGAAGCGAGCCGAACATCTCCCCGCCGTTCACAACGGCCCGCACGTTCTCGTCGACATGCGGACCAAGGCGCACTTGGTCGAGCCGGACGCTTGCGGTTCGCACGTCCCCGTTTGCTGTGGACGCGATACCGAGGTAGTTCAAATCGTTTGGGTTCAGCCCCACGCGGCGCGCGTCTAGTTGCGTTAGGACCATCTCGGACGCTCCTGTATCAACGACGAAATCCACCGGAACGCCGTTGATGTCGAGGGTCATGTAATAGTGGCCGTCGCGGCTGCGCGGTACCACGATCTCTTCGCCGACAACGGCTTGCCCGCCGACGATATCCCGGCTCACATCGGACCAGAGGCCCACAGCTGCAATCGTGCCCACAAAGATCAACCCCCAGAGTGCCGCTTGCTGCGCCATCTTTGACAGGTTGTTCTTGTTGGCAAAAATGTAGGAGCCGCCGATAGCGGCCCCGAGAAGGCCCAAATAGACGGCCTGCATGATCTGATCTTCACTCATGTCCTTGATATAGGGGCTAAGCGCCAATCCCAAAAGACTGTGCGATGCCATCGAGCACAAATTGCGTCGCCAAAGCCGCAAGGAGCATACCCAGGAGCCGAGTTACGATGTTGATGCCAGTCGCTCCGAGTAAACGTTCGAGTGCGCCCGCCGCGAGGAAAAAGAGACTAACACAGCCCAAAACCGCGATAATCACGCCGGTGATTGCGACGAAGTCGATCGTGCCTTCCGCCTGGCCCGCAAGCAGGATCACCGTTGTGATGGCCCCAGGGCCGACGGTGAGCGGCATCGCAAGGGGGAAGACGGACGGGTCGTCGTGATCATCTTCCGCTGCGTTGTCTGCGCGGCGCGCTTGGCGCTTTTGGAACAGCATCTCAAGCGCTGTCAGGAAAAGGAGGATGCCGCCCGCAATGCGGAAGGCCGGCATGGAAATACCGATGAAGCCCAGGAGCGCCTCACCGATGAACATGAAAGCCAAGAGCAGCGCGAAGGAAATCAGTACGGAGCGGATTAGCACCGCGCGCCGCATGGCCGGCGTCATACCTTGGGTCAGCGCCACGAAGATTGGCGTGAGTCCCGGCGGGTCAATGATCACGAAGAGTGTCGTGAAGGCGGCGATGAGGGCGGGCAATTCGGTCATGGTGTGTCCGGTTGAGAGTGCAAGATGCCGTCAGCGCGAAAGCCGTTTTTGGCGAAATAGCGATAGAGCCCTAAGCTTCTGCTTTTTCGAGCTTTTCGAGTGCCGCCATCCAGAGGGCCTCGGCGCGCTCAAGGCCGTCCATGACTTCCGCGTACTTCTTGTTCCAGGTCTCAAGCTCGCCTTTGCGCGCGTCCTCGTAGAGCGCGGGATCGGCGAGTTTTTGGCTCAGCTTATCCCGCATCGCACTGATTTTGGTGACCCGTTCTTCCGCTTTGCGGACGTCGGCTTTTAGGCTGAGTTTTTCGTCGCGGGTCAGGACTTTGGGCTTGGCCTTTGGCTTGTCAGCCTTTTGCGTGTCGGGCGTCAGGAGCATCTTGCGGTAGGCTTGCAGGTCTTCCTCATATGGTTTGACGCGCCCGTCTTTGACCAGCCATAGCCGGTCGGCCACCATGGACAAGAGGTGCATGTCATGGCTGACGAGGATGACAGCGCCGGTGTAGGCCGTCAGCGCCTCAACCAGTGCCTCCCTGCTTTCGATGTCGAGGTGGTTGGTTGGCTCGTCAAGGATCAAGAGATGCGGTGCGGGGAGGGTGGCCAGCAGCAGCGACAGCCGCGCCTTTTGCCCGCCTGAGAGCCGTCCGACTTCCGTTTCGGCTTGGTCTGCACCCAGGCCAAAACCGGCAAGCCGGGCGCGGAGCTTGGCTTGACCCTCTTCGGGGCGTTCGCGGAGGAGGTGTTCGAGCGGAGTTTCTTCAACGCGCAGTTCATCCACTTGGTGTTGAGCGAAGAAGCCAATGCGCAGTTTGTTGGAAGCCACCATTTGCCCGCGTGAGATGGGCAAGCGGTCAGAAAGCATTTTCGACAGGGTTGATTTGCCCTCACCGTTGCGCCCGAGGAGCGCGATGCGGTCGTCTTGGTCGATCCGCAGGTTGAGATCGTGCAAAACGATGTGATTGCCATAGCCCACAGCTGCCTGTTCAGTGGCGATAATCGGCGGTGAGAGCTCTTCCGGGGTTGGAAATGTGAAAACAGTGCGGGCGGCGTCTTCGGGGGCCCGGATCGTCTCCATTTTTTCGAGCATTTTGACGCGAGATTGGGCCTGTTTGGCTTTAGAGGCTTTGGCCTTGAACCGATCAACAAAGCTTTGCAGGTGCGCGCGCTGTGCGTCCTGCTTCTTGGCCGCCGCCGCCATCACCGCCCGCTTGGCCGCCCGCTGCTTGGCGAAGCTGTCATAGGGGCCGGTGTAATAGGTCAGGCCCTTGTCCTCGAGGTGAAGGATGCCACCGACAGAGCGATTTAAAAGCTCCCTATCATGGCTAACGATCAGCACTGTGTGGGGGTATCTGACCAGATAAGCCTCGAGCCACAGCGCCCCTTCAAGGTCAAGGTAGTTGGTCGGTTCGTCTAGCAACAACAAGTCTGGCTCAGAAAAGAGTACGGCTGCGAGCGCCACGCGCATGCGCCAGCCGCCAGAGAAGGCGGAGCAAGGTTGTTTCTGTTCGTCGTTGGTGAATCCCAAGCCGCGCAGGATCGATGAGGCCCGTGCCTCCGCAGACCAGGCGTCGATATCCGCCAGCCGCGTTTGGATGTCCGCGATGCGGGTGGGGTCTGTCGCGGTTTCTGCTTCAGCGAGCAATTCTGTCCGTTCGACGTCTGCGGCGAGGACTGTGTTGATGAGGGAGACCTCATTCCCAGGTACTTCCTGGCTGACACCGCCGATCTTCCAGCCCTGCGGGAGCGTGACGGAGCCGGTGTCATAGACCATTTCCCCTCGGATCACCCGGAAAAGGGTCGTTTTGCCTGACCCGTTGCGTCCCACGAGCCCGACCTTGTGGCCGGTGGGAATGGTAACGGAAGCGTTTTCGACGAGTGTCCGTCCGTCGATCGAATAGGTGAGGTCAGAAATGCGCAGCATGGAGCGGCTTTGCCTGAAGGCCGCAGGCGGGTCAATCCAATCTGCCTCTTTTCACCACGCAAGGTGCGTGTTAGGGGGCGCGCAAGTTTCACAATAGCAACGAGAGTGCTCCACCCATGGCTATCCAGCGCACCTTTTCCATTATCAAGCCCGACGCCACCAAGCGGAACCTGACCGGTCAGATCGCCGCCAAGTTTGAAGAGGCGGGTCTTCGGATTGTCGCTTCAAAGCGTATTCATTTGACCCTGGCACAGGCGCAGACGTTCTACGGTGTGCACAAGGACCGCCCGTTCTTTGGTGAACTGTGTGAGTTCATGATTTCTGAGCCGATTGTCGTTCAGGTTCTCGAAGGTGAAGACGCGATTGCCAAGAACCGCGAAGTCATGGGTGCCACGAACCCAGCAGACGCCGCAGACGGCACGATCCGCAAGGAATTTGCGCTGTCGATCGGTGAAAACTCTGTCCATGGGTCTGACGCACCGGAAACGGCTGCCGAAGAAATCGCGTTCTTCTTCTCAGGTCTTGAGCTGGTTGGTTAAGCCACGCGTGGGTTTCACCCACTTTGCGATGTAATAAGGGCGTCCCAAATGGGGCGCCCTTTTTGTCTAGGCGTGCCGGGGGAGGCTGCGCGCCAAGATGTAAGCGGCGTGGATAAAACCGGGGATGTAAAAGCAGAGCGTCAATAAGATGTTCAGCCAGAACGCGCCGCGTAGCCCTACTGTTAGAAACACGCCGAGCGGCGGGATGATGATCACGGCAAGCAGCTTCAGCCAATAGGTCATATCCAAGCCTCTGCGTCCAATTGCGGGTTAAACACTTGTTTGGCCCGCGCAGCCCGGCGGTTTAGGTTCGTCTCAAGTGCTGCGTAGTTCCGCAAGTTTGCGTTGTAGAGCACGTCGAAGATGTCGCCGATGATCGGAATTGAGCCGATGAGGAGATCGAGCGCCGTGTTGAAGCTCATATAGGCCAAGGTACCAGGGGAGGCGCCGATCTTATGGGCGCGATGGATCATCCACACGGACGGGACCACCGAAAGAAGGTCACCCACCACGGGTAAAAGGCCAATAATGTTGTCCAGACCCACGGTGACGCGGGTGCCGGGAATGGTAAACAAGGCGTCCATGCGCATCGCAACTTTGCGCAGCAGAGCCAGATCCTGATCAATGTCTTGTTGAATGTGCATACCATTAACATACCGCAACGTCAGCGTTATGTAAAGAGTATTTACATCAATGTCGTTCGACGACACCGATGGCGTTTAAAAATCCTTCAAGTTCAGAGCGTTCTGTATCGAAGCTCTCTGACTTCAAGGCATCGAACTTTTTGCGCAGTGCCGCTTTTTCTGCGCCTTTGCAGTCGTTCCAGGGGCGGCCTTGCAGCGCCATATGCAACACATAGTAGCCGATGAAATGGGGTTTGCTGCCGTTTTCCAGCAAGCGCGCGTAGGCCGCGTCTGCGCCTATCGCATACAGGTCTTCCGCTGTCATGATGCCAGCATCGTTCATCGCCTTTTCAAAGGCAGGTCCCAGGTTCCGAATAGTTGATATCGCAGCCATGCTGGCATCGTGGCGGTCTTTGCAAAAAAAGACCAGAGGGGTGAGCGGATGAGAGGGAGAAGCTCAGGCCGCAAACGCCCGCTGGTCATAAGCACTGACCGAACGCTGGGAGGATGCGTTAGGACAGTCGTCCGTTAGATGCTGGCGTAGTCCCGGAAGATTGGCGCCTCTGGCTTGGGCGTCTTCTGGTCTTGCGCCGGGGCAGGCTTTGCCCCTTTTGGTGTCGGCTTATCTGCCATTTTACTAATCCTCACTCCACTGGTTACGAAACACACAGATATTACGTCATTGAAGAGGTGCGGTGTCACACCACCGTTACATTCACCTTACGCCGAATGTGCGCGATCCAAAGGCGAAATTGCGGTGGTCCTAAGAAAGTCACAAACAACTTGTGGTAAATTTATCGCGGTGCGGTTGCATCCGTGATATCTTTTCGAAGGCCAGGTGGTGGCACAACATCGCGCAGGCGCACCTGTGAGGCGTGTCGGTAGCCATATAAAATTGCGATACCAATCAACAGGATAAGTGTCGGCACTAAGAATGCCCAAGCAGATAGATCTGTCGGCGTGAGGGCCGTTTCCGGTGATTCAGGCATAACTTCTGTGGATGCCAGTCCCATCATTGCATAACTATTCCACACCATGTGCAGCATGATGGCGGGCCACAAATTGTTGGTCGTTAGTGTCAAAGCACAAAACAATACGCCCAATGAAGCCGCATTGATCACCTGGAAGAGTGTTTGGTCCGCACTTTGCCCGACGCCCGCATTGACCACATGTAGCAACCCAAAGGCGATTGAAGAGACAACAATCGCCGTAATCAGCCGATTCTTTTGGCGCAGCGCCCCAAAAAGGATCCCGCGAAACAGCAGTTCCTCGGACAGTCCAACGAAGAAGTTCAAGACAAGGACAAGGAGCAAGACGTCTCGTGGATTGCGCCCGGTCTCACCATCGTTCAACACCAGTGTGATCACCACAATGCCGAGAAGCGGGTAGGCGAGCGTGAAGTAGAGTGCCCTGAGACCGCGTCTTTCAAGCCGCGACCACAGCAAGGTCATCCGCCACCAGCCTAACACCCCAACGATCAACAGAAGGACAGCCGAGACGATGATCTGTAGCGGCAGGCCGCTCGTCAGCGTTTCAAAGTTGAGCGTTCCGGTCCCGCCGGTTGTGTCCTCTGGGCCCAAAAGTAGCACAGGAGCCAGAATGAACAGGACAAAGAGCCCGATAATCGCAATGGCCGTTGTTTGGGGGTGACGATCCGCGCGCGCGCGCAACGCATTCAAAGCCATCGTCGTGAGGCATCGATGGTGAGGAAGGTACTGGGCCCGCGCATCAAGAGGCGTCAGGCGCCGCGTCTTCTGACGCCGGATCACCGGCGTCGCCTTCTGGGGCAGGGTCGGACTGTTCCGCTGCGCGCTTTGCCGCCCGGTCGGACAGGAGTTCGCGGGCCCGTTTCTCGGCACGCCGCACGCGGATGGCTGTCAGGAAGGCTTCTTCCAGCGTCTGAGACGACGCGCCCATAATCTCAGCAATGTTCTGCACGATTTTTTCGTCGCCAGTCAGCAGTTCGTCCGCCAAGGCCAGTTCAGCGATCTCATTGGCGGCGTTTTCGGTATAGTCAGACATCAGCTTTTTACCGCGTGGTTTCCGTCAAACGACGTTGGACATAGTCAGTCACCGTCTCGATCATGGGATCCATATAGGGATCTTCGAAGAAGTGACCAGCGCCCTCCATCACATCATGTGTGATGGTGATGCCTTTCTGCTCATGCAGCTTGTTCACGAGGTTGACTGTGTCCTGCGGTGGGGCGACGCGGTCGCCAGATCCATTCATGATCAGGCCGGACGACGGGCACGGTGCCAGGAAGCTGAAATCATACATATTTGCGGGCGGGGAGATTGAGATAAACCCCGTGATCTCAGGCCGTCGCATCAAGAGCTGCATGCCGATCCAGGCCCCAAAAGAGAACCCGGCGACCCAGCAGTGTTTGGCGTTGTTGTTCATCGACTGCAGGTAGTCGAGCGCGGAGGCTGCATCTGACAGCTCGCCTACGCCTTGGTCGTATTCGCCTTGACTGCGCCCCACGCCACGGAAGTTGAACCGCAAAACGGTGAAGCCCATTTTGTAGAACGCGTAGTGCAGGTTATAGACCACCCGGTTGTTCATTGTCCCGCCGAACTGCGGGTGCGGGTGCAGCACAATAGCGATCGGTGCGTCGCGGTCTTTTTGCGGGTGATAGCGGCCTTCGAGGCGGCCTTCTGGTCCGGGAAAGATGACTTCGGGCATAGGTGTCCGTTTTAGCAAGGGCGCCGGTGCATTCTTGACGAAAACAATCAGGCACCTTAGAAGGATTCTAAACTGGCAGGCTGAGGCCAGCGAGGTTGGTGATGTGACCTACGCAAGCTGGGCCGGAACGTCAAACAAAATGAAGCTGATGGGGGCTCTAGTCGATGAAACTAAGCACCAAAGGGCGCTATGCTGTCGTCGCGCTGGCCGATTTGGCTTTGCAGCCGGATGGGGCCCTGATGAACCTGACCGAGATTTCAAAGCGGCAGGACATTTCGTTGGCCTATCTGGAGCAGCTTTTTGTAAAGCTCCGCCGTGCCGAGTTGGTGGCATCGGTTCGGGGGCCGGGGGGCGGCTACTCCCTCGCACGGCCCGCGTCCGAGATCCGCGTCGTTGATATTCTGGCCGCCGTCGATGAAACGGTGAGTGCGATGCACAAGGGCGCAGGCGCGAGCGGCGCCGAGTCCGGCAGTCGGGCCCAGTCACTGACGAACCGGTTGTGGGAGGGTCTGAGCGCCCATGTTTACGTCTTCCTGCACCAGGCCCGCTTGTCCGATGTGGTGGCCAATGATTTGGCGCCCTGTCCCGCGGTGCCTGCCTTGTTTGAAGTGGTGGATGATTGATTTGTTGAATGAGGGCGCTGTCCTTCGTTTCGTTCCCCCTGAGGGTCTTTTTGACAAAATGAAGAGATGACCGAGCACAGTTTTGCGGACCTACCTTGATCATAACGCCACAACGCCCCTCAGGGCCGAAGCGCGCGATGCGATGATCGCGGCGATGGACATTGTGGGCAATCCGTCCTCGGTCCATGCCGAAGGGCGGGCCGCGAAGGGGCTGCTCGAACGGTCGCGCGCGGCGTTGGCGGAGGCGCTGGGGGCTGCGAAGGCCGATGTTGTCTTTACCTCTGGCGCGACGGAGGCTGCGGCTTTGGCCCTGGCCGGTAAGGACTACGTCGCATCGGGCCTAGAGCATGCGGCTGTGGCGGCTTGGGTGGAGCCGCGTTTGTCGGTCGTCGATGGTGTCGTTCAGATGGCTGATCCCGCTCGCTCGGTTGTTCAACTTGCTAATTCAGAGACCGGTTTGCTTCAAAAGGTTGACGGCGTGGCAGTGAGCGACATCACCCAAGGATTTGGGCGCGTTCCGTTTGCTTTCGATTGGTCTGGCGTTGGTTCTGCGATTTTGTCGGCCCATAAGTTTGGTGGCCCGAAAGGTGTGGGCGCTTTAGTGGTCCCGCAAGGCGCTGATGTTTCTGCGCAAATCAAGGGTGGTGGGCAAGAGATGGGGCGCCGGTCAGGGACTGAAAGCCTGATCCTGATCGCTGGATTTGCCGCTGCCGCGGCGGCTGCACAAAAAGATTTGGCCGACGGCCGTTGGGATGCGGTTGCAGAACTTAGAAATATTCTAGAAAAGGCCATTGAGGACGCGGCGCCTGATACTATTTTTGTCAGGAAAGGTGCCGCGCGGCTGCCGAACACAAGTTGTTTTATCAGCCGAGGGTGGAAGGGTGAGACCCAAGTCATGGCCATGGATTTGGCCGGATTCGCGGTCTCCGCCGGCTCTGCCTGTTCCAGCGGGAAAGTGAAGGCCAGCAGTGTCTTGCCAGCCTTAGGATATGACGACGGTCAGGCGACGTGCGCGCTGCGCGTGTCGCTGGGGCTGGAGACGACGGAAGAGGATGTGCTGCGCTTCGCTGACGCGTGGGCGCGCCAACACAAAAAAATCGCAGCCAAGCTGGCGGCGGAGTAGAGGAAGAGATGATGAACGCCATTGATTCAGTTCAAGTCAAAGACGGCGTCGATCAAGATACGGTCGATGCGGTGTCGAAGCTCTCAGGCACCTACAAGCACGGCTGGGAAACTGAAATCGAGATGGAGTATGCGCCTAAAGGCGTGAACCCCGATATCGTTCGCCTGATTTCGGATAAGAACAATGAGCCGTCCTGGATGACAGACTGGCGTCTGGACGCGTTCACCCGGTGGGAGAAGCTGGAAGAGCCGACATGGGCGATGGTCGATTACCCGGACATCGATTTTCAGGACATTTATTACTACGCCCGTCCAAAGAGCATGGAAGAGAAGCCAAAGTCGTTGGACGATGTCGATCCGAAGTTGCTGGCGACTTACGAAAAGCTTGGCATTCCGTTGAAGGAACAGATGATCCTTGCTGGTGTTGAAGGCGCGGAAGATGCCCCGGCTGAAGGTCGCAAGGTTGCCGTTGATGCTGTTTTTGACTCCGTGTCAGTTGGTACGACCTTTCAAAAGGAGTTGGAAAAGGCTGGTGTGATTTTCTGTTCGATTTCGGAAGCCATCGAAAAACATCCGGAGCTGGTGAAGAAATACTTGGGCACGGTCGTCCCGCCGTCAGACAACTTCTATGCGACCTTGAACAGCGCTGTCTTCTCTGACGGATCCTTCGTTTATATCCCGCCGAACACACGCTGCCCTATGGAGCTGAGCACCTACTTCCGTATCAATGCAGAAAACACGGGCCAGTTTGAGCGGACGCTGATTATCGCCGACAAGGGATCTTACGTGTCCTACCTTGAAGGATGCACCGCGCCAAAGCGCGATACGGCGCAGCTGCACGCGGCCGTTGTGGAGATCATCGTCGAGGAAGATGCAGAGGTGAAATACTCCACCGTTCAGAACTGGTACCCCGGTGACGAAGACGGCAATGGCGGCATCTACAACTTTGTGACAAAGCGGGCTGATTGCCGCGGCGACCGGTCAAAGGTCATGTGGACGCAGGTTGAAACGGGCTCTGCCGTGACCTGGAAGTATCCAAGTTGCATTCTGCGGGGCGACGATAGCCAGGGTGAGTTCTATTCCATCGCTATCGCGAACAACCATCAGCAGGCCGATACCGGCACGAAGATGGTTCACCTGGGCAAGAACACAAAATCGCGGATCGTCTCCAAAGGGATCAGTGCCGGCGTCGCCCAAAATACCTACCGTGGATTGGTGTCGATGCACCCGAAAGCCAAGGACAGTCGGAACTACACCCAGTGTGATAGTTTGCTCATCGGGGACAAATGCGGTGCCCATACCGTGCCATATATCGAAGTGAAGAATAATTCGTCACGTGTCGAACATGAGGCAACGACGTCGAAGGTTGATGATGATCAGCTGTTCTATTGTCGCTCCCGCGGGATGGATGAGGAAGAGGCTGTCGCCCTTGTTGTGAACGGCTTTTGCAAGGAAGTGCTACAAGCTTTGCCGATGGAATTTGCGATGGAAGCGCAAGCTTTGGTTGCCATCTCGCTTGAAGGTTCCGTCGGGTAAGCGCATGCAATCGCCTTTGACTTTCCCGGAATGCGACACTTACGCGCCCCGTTTTCGCCTCAGTTCGTATCTAGCGATAGATGCAACGGGATACGACACGGGAGTGCACTGCCATGCACGCTACGACCAACAACATGCAAGTTTTCCAAAACCGCGTTGCGCGCATTACCGATCCTCGGTTCACGCATGTGGTCGATCCGGAAAGCGGCATGAAGATCCCGCGTCGCCTTGGTCGCGACCAAGTCGGCAAGCAAAAGGCGCAGTCCAGCGCAGGCATGCTTTTCATGGCGGCGATGCTGGGCGCGATTTGCCTGATGTTTGCCCGCTACCTCCGGATGGAAGTGATCAACGTCGAGCCGTACTTTCCAAACGGGATGGTGGCCGAGTTGTCGATGGCGATTTTGGCCGCAGCCGTGATTGGCGGCTTCATGCGGATGCAGAACCTACGTCTGATCGGCGTTCAAGCGGTCGGTGCGGTCGCCTGCTGCGTGCTGATGCACAACGCCGTTTGGGCGGCGCCGGATCAGTTTGCGTCCGTCTTCTCGCAGGGATACGTCAACCAGATCCTGACACAGACCGAGCCACTGTCGATCTTCGTGAACGGCATGAGCTTCACACTGACCATCTAATTTCAGGCGCCTTACCGCGCCTTTCCGAAAATACGAAATCAGCCGCGCAGGGTGTGACCCTGACGCGGCTTTCTGCTGTTTCGGCCACAAGTGCCGCCCAAGGAGACCGCCATGCTTAAGATCGAAAACCTGCACGTGCAGTTGGAAGAAGAAGAAAAACAGATCCTCAAGGGCGTTGATCTGGAGATCGGCGCCGGGCAGGTACATGCGATCATGGGCCCGAATGGGTCCGGCAAATCGACCTTGTCTTATGTGCTGTCCGGCAAGGATGGGTATGCGGTAACTGAAGGTTCCGCGTCTTTGGATGGCAAGGACCTGTTAGAGATGGAACCTGAAGAGCGCGCAGCTGAGGGCCTGTTCCTGGCGTTCCAATATCCCGTTGAGATCCCCGGCGTGGGGAACATGACGTTCCTGCGCACCGCAGTGAATGCGCAGCGGAAGGCGCGCGGAGACGACGAGATCTCTGCCGGTGACTTTCTGAAAGAGGTGCGCGCGCGTGCTAGCGAGTTGAAGATCGACGCCGATATGCTGAAGCGTCCGGTCAATGTGGGCTTCTCGGGTGGTGAGAAGAAGCGCAACGAGATCCTGCAGATGGCGATGCTGGAACCGAAGATGTGCGTGCTGGATGAAACGGACTCTGGCCTAGACGTTGACGCGATGAAGTTGGTGTCGGAAGGCGTGAATGCACTGCGGTCGGAAGGGCGATCGTTCCTTGTTATCACCCATTACCAGCGTCTGCTCGACCATATCAAACCGGATGTTGTGCACATCATGGCCGATGGCAAGATCGTCAAGACCGGCGGACCAGAGCTGGCGCTTGAAGTTGAAAACAACGGCTACGCAGACCTGTTGGGGGAGACTGCCTAATGGCTTTGCCGCAGATGAAAGCAGACGCGACGGAGGCCCGATTGGCCGGTCTGTCCTTGCCCGAGGGTGCGACCGAGGCGCGTCAGGCCGCCTTGGCCCGCGTGAGCGCGATGGGGCTGCCGCATCGTCGCGATGAGTACTGGAAGTACACGGATCCTGCGACGCTTGTGCAGCCGGATGCCCCGGAAGCCGGACTGTTGGAAAGCGACGAAGGGCCAATCTTTGGGGTGCGGGACCGCGTGAAGATCTATTTTTTAGATGGTGTTTACGATCCAGCGCGCTCTGATGATTTGGCCGCAGAAGGGTTGGAAATTGCTCTCCTGCAGGATGCCTTGTCGGCTGACATCCATTGGGCGAAAGACCTTTATGGTGTTTTGGAAACCAATGGTCAGTCCCCAGTGGAACGGCCGCTCGCGGCGTTAAACACGGCGTTTGCCTCGGCTGGTGTGGTGATCCGTGCGACAGCGAAGGCGGAAAAGCCGGTGGCTTTGATTTATCTGCACGAGAACACAACCTCTGATGCGATCATCCATAATGTGGTGAGAGTAGAGGCCGGTGCAGAGATGACCCTGCTAGAAACCGGCCCGGCTGCAGCGCGCTTCTCAAAATGCCTTGAGGTCGAGATCGCAGACGGTGCGACCTTCCATCATGTCCGCGCCCAAGGTCGGGATCATGAACGGCGTGCGGTTACGCATACCTTTGCCCGACTTGGGGCAGAGTCGACCTTCAAAAGCTTTACCATGACCGCCAATGGAGTGCTCACCCGCAATGAATGTGTGATTGATATCACCGGGGATGATGCAACAGCACATGTCGCGGGTGTGTGTGTTGGGGATGGATCAGATTTCCATCACGACGACACGGTCTTCATCACCCATGACGCGGTGAACTGTGAGAGCCGTCAGGTGTTCAAGAAGGTGCTGCGCAACGGGGCCACCGGCGTGTTTCAGGGCAAGATCCTTGTCAAAGAAGGCGCACAGAAGACAGACGGCTATCAGATCAGCCAATCCCTGCTGCTGGATGACGACAGTCAGTTCCTCGCCAAGCCGGAGCTTGAGATCTACGCGGATGATGTGGCCTGTTCGCACGGCTCCACTTCTGGTGCGATTGACGAAGAGGCGCTGTTCTATTTGCGCTCACGCGGGGTGGCAGCAAAGCAAGCGACCGACTTGTTAACCTTGGCATTCTTGGCTGAAGCCTTGGACGAGATTGACGATGAGGACCTCGCTGAGGATCTGCGCGGACGTCTTGAAAACTGGCTTTCGCGTCGCAGCTAAATGGCTGTCAGCACCAATATGTTTCGCAGTTGGCGCAGGCCGCGCGCGGTCATGCGCGAATTGCTTGCAGTTGATCAGCGTGAAGGCCGATTGGTTGGTATCGTCATGGGGGCGTGCCTGCTTATCTATATCGCCCAATGGCCGCGTCTAATGCGGGCGGATCAGTTTGAACTTTATGGACCCGATGGAGCCTCGGACTTTCAGATGAATGCAGGCATCGCGTTCTTTTCGATCATGATTGTCTGGCCGCTGGTCCTATATGGTCTGGCAGCGATCACCCATTTGTTGGCAAAGCCATTGCAAACGACCGGAACACATTATGGGGCGCGGTTGGCTCTGTTCTGGGCGCTGCTGGCCTCAACGCCGTTGCTGCTCCTGCATGGGCTGACGATGGGGTTCGTCGGACCTGGCCCCGCCGCAAGCTTGGTTGGCCTTGCCTGGCTGTTCGTGTTTTTGTGGGTGTGGACCCAAAGCTTCTGGGTGGCAGAGAAAGATAGTATATGACGGCGGACTTTGGGACATTTCTGCGTCTCTTTGGGGAGACCTTGAAAGATCCGGCGGCGATGGCGCGCCGGATCAAGGCGCTGCGTTGGCCGCATGTGGTCAGCTGGATGGCGTTGGCGAGCATCACCGCTTTATCCGTGATTGCGATCCATCTCGAAGGGATGCTGCCGGGGCAGCCAGAATTGGCGATCATTGGCGGACGGCCATTTGTGGATGCGGTGCTTTTGGGTGCCCTGACGGTGATCTTGATCTTTGTGCTCTATTGGGCTGGGCGGGCAATTGGGGGCACTGGCACGTTCGGGTCCACCTTGTTGGTGATGACCTGGTTTCAGGCCGTTGTACTTGTGATGATCGCGATCCAACTGATTGCGACACTTATCATGCCGGGGCTGTCAGGCTTTGTGGCGCTGATTGCCGTCGTGCTGCAGATCTACTGTTTGATGCATTTCCTGAATGAGCTGCACGACTTTGACAGTCTTTGGAAAGCGGCGGGGCTCTTTATTCTTTCCGTCTTTGGATTTGCCTTTGGCATCACTTTGATTGTCCTTCTGATTGGTGGGGCGAGTGCTGTCACGGGGGGCGCCGTATGAGCTTTGACGTCATGAAGGTCCGCCAGGATTTCCCAATCCTGGGTCGGGAGGTGAATGGCAAGCCGCTGGTCTACTTTGACAACGGTGCCTCTGCCCAGAAGCCGCAGGCTGTAATCGACGCGGTGACCAGGGCTTACGCAGAGGAATACGCCAATGTGCATCGCGGGCTTCACTTTCTGAGCAACTTGGCCACCGACAAGTACGAAAGCGTGCGAGGTGTCGTGGCGACGTTTTTAAATGCCCCGTCAGAGGATGACATCATCTTCAACTCAGGCACCACCGAAGGCATCAACATGGTCGCCTACGGCTGGGCGGCGCCGCGGTTGCAAGCCGGGGATGAGATTGTCCTGTCGATCATGGAACACCATGCCAATATTGTGCCCTGGCACTTCCTCAGGGAACGGCAGGGCGTGGTGATCAAGTGGGTGGATGTGGATGCCAATGGCGATCTGGATCCGCAGGCGGTCCTTGACGCGATTGGGCCCAAGACCAAATTGGTCGCGATCACGCATATGTCGAATGTGCTGGGAACAGTCATTGACGTCAAAGCGATCTGTGCGGGGGCCCATGCGCAGGGCGTGCCTGTGTTGGTAGACGGCTCTCAATCGGCGGTGCATATGCCGGTGGATGTGCAAGACCTTGGCTGTGATTTCTTCGCGATCACCGGGCACAAACTTTATGGGCCGAGCGGGTCGGGCGCGATCTATGTCGCGCAGGACCGCATGGCCGAGATGCAGCCGTTTATTGGCGGCGGCGACATGATCAAGGATGTGACCCGGGATGGCGTCGAGTACAACGACCCGCCTATGAAGTTTGAGGCCGGGACGCCCGGGATCGTGCAAACAATCGGCATGGGCGTTGCGCTGGATTACATGATGGGCCTTGGCATGGCGAACATTGCTGCCCATGAGCTGGCGTTGCGGGACTACGCAAATGCAAAGCTTGGCGGGCTGAACTGGCTGCAAGTCCAAGGGCAATCGGCGACGAAGGGCGCGATCTTTTCGTTTACGTTAGACGGGGCAGCCCATGCCCATGACATTTCTACCGTGCTCGATAAGAAGGGCGTCGCTGTCAGGGCAGGGAGCCATTGTGCGATGCCCCTGATGGACCACATGGGCGTCTCAGCCACATGTCGGGCATCGATGGGACTGTACAACACGACCGATGAGATCGACGTTTTCGTGGAGGCGTTGGAGCTGTGCCACGAGCTGTTTGCCTGACCGGATGAAGGTGCGCGGGCCTGCACATTGCCCGCGCTTTGACTTCTAGTGATCTGATGGCCCGCAGAACAGCTCTTCGCGGTACTTCACGTTGTCCCGGTGCTTTTCAACAAACGCCATGATGTTGGCCATCGTGCAGGTCTCGCCAAAGCCGGGCCATGGCTTGAAGTCCGGCACGTGCAACACGCTTTCCCCGTCCTCCCGCAGCAGTTTCACAAAGACCGAGGCCACGAGCTTGCCGCCGACGCCAGAGAGTTTGCCTTGACCGCTCACCTCCGCCTCTTGCAGGCAGTAGAACCATAAGGGTGTCTTATCGACATTGTTGTCCTGCAGCGCTTCAGGCGGTGGCAAGACATCCAGGCCCAAGTGCCGGGCCATTTGCTGGCCTGAGGCGATCTGCATCGCGGTGCGGTCCCGCAGAATGTTCCGCAGTCCCAGTTTTTTGGCCTGTTCCACGGGGATCTCGTGATCACCCCACATCAGGCCGCTGCCGACAATGAAGTCGGGCAAAGCGAAGAGTGTCTCGGCCATTTTGATGCCGACTGGCAGAGCCTTTTGCGCATGCGGGCCGAAGAACTGCGCCATTTCGATTGTGGCCCCGTTATCGCGTGGCCCAAAGGCGCTCAGCGCGAAGAGGTCGAGCGGGGCTTCGCCTTTGCGCAACACATACGACGGCTGCACGGTGGCGTGGCCAAAGCGATACGCCGCGACGGAGAATTCCGCCGGCATGATCGGCGCATCTGGGAAGATTTCATGCGTCAAGGCGTGGTCGATGTCGGCTTGATCGACAAAGCTCGGCAGGAACTCATTCAGGATGATCCACTGATAGTGCAGTCGGATGAAGCGGCGCACCTCTTCAAAGCTGGTGAGTTCCTTTTTCACAATCGAATGCCAAACATCGCTGCGGACCCCCATGCTGGCGCAGTGAGAGATGTCATGTTTGGCGTCGGTGTTCTTCTCGGCTTCTGTCATCAGAATGTTGTGCAGACTGATGAAGGCACCCTGCACCTGGCTGACAAGGATGTTTTCATCGTTACGGAAGTCGCCGATGAGCGCGCGGCCTTTGCAATTGCGGGCAAGGTCGTAAGGGTTGTCCTTGCGGCCAAACAGCAAAAATTCATGCGCGTCGCCCTCGCCAAAAAGGTAGGGCGAGGCTTCCGGTCCGTCGCCGTAGACGCAATCGAGGTCCAGCTCCGGGGTGCGGATGTTGCGGATGGAGCGTGGATCGATCTTTGTGCCAATCGCCGATGTCGCGTCGAGCGTGATGTCGTGGTCGATGAACTGACCGAAGAAGGTCATACCCGCGTCAGCAGGGCCATCGGCGATCTGATCTGTCTGCATCGTATCGACAAGGTCGTCGAAGGCTTTCACGATCTGTGCACGCGTCAAGTTGCCAGTGACCGGGTTCGGCCCGATCAAATGGCCAAAGATCGGGGGCAGGGGGCGGTTGTCGTTGAGGCTGTGGTGCTCGAGGCATTCTTTTAAAAAAAGGTCGAGTCGGGACATGCCGTGTGGCGTATTGGCCATCGGTCTTCTCCTGAAATAAGCGGTTGAGTTAAATATTTAAAAAGTGCCTGAAAGTTGCGCTCTCCCCCATTTTTCTCAAGTCGGGGATTCCTGACCCGTCGTCAAAGCGGGCCAAATTCGGCCGGTTGCATCGGCGACCAATTGCTATTGCCCGGGCGCGGGCGGGGTGGTAGGCAGCGCTTAGGCACCCGTAGCTCAGCTGGATAGAGCGCTGCCCTCCGAAGGCAGAGGCCAGAGGTTCGAATCCTCTCGGGTGCGCCATGACCCCAGCATTTGAACTTGAGCATCCTGATTGCCTGCGCGGACTTGCGGTAAGTGAATTTCATCCCGTCGTGTTTCCGCAAGCGTTGCGATAGGGTGACGTGTGAGGGGGATCGTTTGGCGAAGATGAGCGTGCTTATCACCGGAACCAGTGGCTTTGTGGGTGGGGCGCTTGGGCGTGCACTGCGCGCGTCGGGCCATCACGTGATCGGACTCAGCCGCCAGCCTGCACGGGTGGGCAGCGCGGATATCGCGGTCCGGCATGACCTGGCCCAGCCGTTGCCCGCAACGCTTCAGGCTAACACTGTCATTCATGCTGCCGCATTGTCAGCTCCTTGGGGGGCGCCGGCCCGTTTTGAGGCATCGAATGTGACTGCCACCCGGAATGTGATAGATTGGGCGATGCGCCAGTCGGCACGCGTGATCTACATCTCGAGTACGGCAGTGCTTTATGATGGCACCGATCAGCATGATTTGCCGGAGACGCCGGCGCCAGCGACCCGGCCGCTCAACCTTTACGCCGCCACCAAGCGTTTGGCCGAGGGTTTGGTCATGGCCACAGAGCTTCCTTGGGCGATCCTGCGCCCGCGTGCGGTTTATGGGGTGGGGGACACCGTGTTGTTTCCGCGCGTTGCCCGAGCTGCGCGCCTGCGCCTTTTGCCAGAGATCACCCGGCCGGATGGCCGCGATCCGATCGCGGATGTTGTCTCAATTGATGCGGTCGTCCGATTTGTCCGGCGTGCGCTCGAAGGTAAGGCCACCGGGATTTTCCATCTCACTGATGGTGCGCCTGTTGGCGTCCGATCTTTCCTGAAGGGGGCCCTTATTGCCACGGAGTTGCCGGGCCCCAGTTTTTCTTTGTCGGATGCGCGTGCGCGACAGGTGGCCAAGGGGTTGGAAGCCGTGTCGGCGCACACGGGGTGGTGGGAGCCACCTTTGACGCAGTTTGGCGTGTCAGTCTTCTCGCGCGATACGGTGTTGAAGACAGCGCGCGCCGATACCGCCTTGGGTGCGCAGCGGCCGGACCGAGACGAGGCTTTGGCCCGCTTTGCCCGCTGGTGGTCTGCGGGCGCAAGACTTGATGACCCTGCGATGGGAAGGGTTGGCCAATGGTAGCTTTGTGGGTAGCCACCGCCTATGCGGTTTTGATGGTGATCCGGCTGGGTCTGGCGTGGCGGCGCGCGGACATCTTGCACGACAGGTCAGAGACTGATCTTGCTATTACGATTTATCAGCCGATCTTGTCCGGCGATCCGATGCTCGAAACCTGTCTGGCCGCAAACTTACGCGCGGCGCCCGCGGCGCACTTCGTTTGGCTGATCGATGATGATGATCCGGACGCACAGGCTATCGCTGCCCGTTTGGCGGACCCGCGCGTGACAGTTCTGCTGGGGCGGGGACCGCGCGATGGCGAGAACCCGAAACTTTTGAAGCTAGACCGTCCCGCCATTCCCGACGGCATCGTTTTGGTGCTTGATGATGATACCGTCTTGCGGCCCGGTGGTGCGGCGGCTCTTGCGGCGGCAGCAGAGCAACACGAGGGCTTGGCCTGTGCATTGCCCGTGTGGTCGGCCCGACCTCGGACACTTGCCGAGGCCTGTTTGGCGAGTTTTATCAACGGGCAAGGGGCGTCGCTGTACCTGTCGATGGCGGCCCTGGGACGAACGCGGACCATCAATGGTATGGCTTATGCGGTGCGCGGCGCGGATTTGCGACGCTTAGGCGGATTTGCTGCTGCTGGGCATGCGCTGACCGACGATTGGGCTGTGGCCCAATTATGGCGGCGGGCCGGTTTGCCTTGCGTGCAGACGACGATTCCGGCCGAGGTGGCGACCTCGCTTTCTGGGTTTTCATCCGCATTGTCGATCCTGCGGCGCTGGATGCAGTTTGCTTGGATGTGCCTTCGCGGCGAAGCGGATCTGGTCATTGCTAGCCTCATCGCGCTTCCGCCTCTTTTGGCGCTTGTGGGGGTGACGTTGGCGGTGTCACAGGGGCCGGTCTTTGTTGGCGCTTGGGTCGTCCTTTTGGTTGCGCGGGCCTATGGCGAAGCTTTGCTGCGGCGCAAGACGTCGAACCTGCCGGTGACGCCTGGGGGTCTCGCGCTTGCTGCGGTGATTGAACCTGTGTTGCCGCTTCTTTCAGCCGCCGCTTTTGTGCGCCCGTCGCAGGTCAGGTGGCGATCGCGTAAGATGGAGATTGTGGAAGGGGAAATTCACTATCGATGACGGTTCTTGCGTATCTGTCTGGACGCGCGGACCCGCGGCGTCCCGGCTTGCCTGAAACACAGGTTGCCTTTCTCAAGGCCGTTGCCGCGCGAGACATGCATGTCCTGGGTGCCGGGTGGCCATTTCATAAGGAGAGCCCTCAGGAGGGCCCGGTGCCGTTACCGATCGCCTCATGGCGCAGCCTGCGAGCGTGGGCGCGGGCCCGTCAGGTTGCCGGTTTCACCCGTGATGGCCTCCGCCGGTTGGGCGATGGAAGCACGGTTATCACCGGCTCATGCGGGCTGGATCTGCTGGTTGCTGTGGGCCGTTTAGAACAGGTGAAAACCGTGGTCGCGCTGGGGCCCGTGTGCCGTCGGCCAAAGTGGCCTGGGGTGCGTCTGGTGACGGTCATTGGCATTCGCGATGGGCTGTCGCGTGCCATGCATCTCGCCCCGGCAGACGTCAGCGTTCCGTGCGGACATCTTGGATATCTGACGTGCCCGCGGACCAGATCCGTGGTGCGTCGCGTTTTAGCGGAATGAGGCTTCTTTTCATTGCGCCGCCCTTTGCCGGGCACTTGGGGCGATTGGTGCCTCTTGCGCATGCCGCCGAGCGGGCAGGGCATGAGACGCGCTTTGTTACGGGCCATGGGAAACGCGCGTGGCTGGCGTCCCGTGGTTTCCGAGTCGATGTTCCCGCGTGCTTGCCGCCTGGCGCACTTGAAGCGATTTCAGATGGCGTTGGGCGCACGCGCGGGCGGCCCTGGCGCATGGTGAAGCAGGCGCGAATGGCTGCCCGCCTTCTCGGCCCATTGGTGGATGAGATTGCTGTCTTGGCGGCGGCCTGGCGTGCAGATGTCATTGTCGCAGACTCTGTTGCGATTGTGGCGGGACCTATTGCCAAAAACACCAACGCGGCCTGGATAACGATCGCGGCCTCGCCAGTCTCCGTCGAGACGCGCCGCGGCACGCCGGGGTTTCTGGGCGGCTGGTTTCCGCGTGACGATTGGGTCGGTCAGGTTCGCGACGCAGTGGGTCGTGGTGCCATTCGTGGCGCGAAACGCTTGGTTCATCGCTTGGTGCGCGCACAGGTTCAAGACCATTGGCCCGTCGTTTACCGTTGCGATGGAACTGAAGCCATCTACGCGCCGGACGCAATTCTGGGTCTCGGGCTTGAAGCGTTGGAGTTTCCGCGGGATTGGCCGGCGGGTTTTGCTATGATCGGCCCGCTTTTCGGCCCGCCAGAGGGTTTGCCACCGTTGCCCTTGGCGCAGGGCAAGCCACGCGCATTACTGACGGCCGGCACCCACCTGCCATGGGCACGGTCGCAATGGGAGCAGGGTGCGCGGGCTCTGGCGGCGGCCTATCCGGACATCGATTTTGTCTTGTCCTTGGGGCAGCTTGATGGTGGTTCGGTACGACGGCTTACCGAAAATCTGCTGGCCGTGCCCGCCGTCTGCTATCATCGGGACCTCGCGCTTTTCGACGTCATTGTACACCACGGTGGGACGGGGATCCTTTACGCTGCTCTTGCTGCGGGCAAGCCATCGATGGTGGTGCCCATGGATTATGACCAGCCTGACTACGCTGCACGGATTGTTTGGCATGGTCTTGGGCTGCAGGGTCGCCATCCAGGAGACACAGCAACTTTCGGTCAGGTGCTGCGGCAAGACTGGCCCGCTTGTCAGATCTTCCAAGACCTCGCAACAGCAGCAAAGCCGGAGGCGGCATTCCTGGCCGCGTTGGCTCAGATCAAACGATCCGCGTGATCCGTCGCAGTTTGGTGTCGGTTGGCAAAGTTAGGGGCGTGATGGTGGTCTGGATTCTTGCGTCCGGTGCGATGTCAGCAAGGGCTTGGCTTGCTGCAGTCGCGTTTGCCTCAGGTGGGAGTGTGAGGTGTAGTGTGAAACCGCCTTTTTGACATAGCCGGTAGTCCGAGCCGGCCGCGTCGCGAATTACCCTTCCGAGTGTATCAAACGGCAGATGCACACCGTTGATGACCGGCAAATCGCGCCGACGTCCGAGAACGGCGATGGGTCTGTGCGGTGAACCACAAGGACATGGGGTGGCTTTTCGAACAACATCGCCGGTACGGTAGCGGGCTAAGATCTGCGTGTGGCGGGAAAAGTCCGAGATGACTGGTTCAAAAAGGTCGTTCGTGATCGGTTCAAGGTCCACGTGGGTGCGATCTTCACAAAGATGAAGCGCGCCGTGGTCGCAAGAGACTGCAAAGAGCCCCTCTGTCGCCATGTAGATTTCCCCAATGCGCGCCTTGGGCCAAGCGGTAGTGATCATGTTTCGATCGTGCTGATCGGCGACTTCGGCCGCCAACACCACGCGGCGTGGCGTCAACCCGAGATCCGTCAACGACAAGAGCGCACGTGGTGGCGCGACAATCACGGTCGGCGCGATACGTGTCACGGCGTCGCGCAAGGCTTGCCAACCCTCTTTTGGGCTGAGGACTTGGACCATTGCACCGGCCCGATCATAGAGAGGTGAAGGGCGCGGCAGGATCACGGCGACGCGGTGTCTCGTGCGCCAAACATCTGGCAAGGCTTTCGCAAGGATCGTGCCCAGCCAACGGCTGCGTTCTGCGTCCGACACGATGTAGGGCATGGGGCGACCGCCAGTCGTGCCGGTACTGCGGCCGACATGATACCCCGTTGGCGCGCTGCCGTCGGCCTCCATCTCTAAAACCGCGCTCGCGCTAAGGGACAGTCGATTGTAGGCCGCGAAATTACTTACCAATCCGTCGCGTGTCATGCGGGGAAGGGCGGTCAGGCCAGATTGCGTGATCTGGTCCGATTGCGGGGCGAAGGCGTCCACTTGCGTTGCCGCATTTGTCAGCCATCGGTTAATTTGGGCCGTTTGCCAGGTTTCGAAAGTTCTGCGGTTGAGGCGGAGTGCAGCGAGGCCTCGGGTGCGCAAGTAAGGGGGGAGGATCATGACGGTGTCACGTCTCCGGTTCATGTGCGAGCACGACACGTCCGCCTGCTTTGGCGAACTCGGCCACCTTTGCGGAGCTGTCGGCCCAAGCTGAAAGATTGGAGGGAACGAGACGTGCTGGACCCCGAGGGGCGCGGTTTTCTAAGATGGCGCGGAGCAGCCATTGGGTATCACCCGCATAAAGGATGTCTGGATCACCCGGCAGGTAGAGGCCGCAGTGGCCCGGCGCGTGTCCTGGCAGTGGGACCGAAAGCACGCTCCCGTCCCCTAAGATGTCATGACCATGCCCTAAATCATGTGGCAGCATCACGGAGGGTTGATCCTCAAAAGCGTGGAATCGGGCCGTTGGTCCCAAGAGCTCGCGGAATACGGCGTGTCGCAGTTGCAAGCCTTTCAGTGCCGCAGCCGAGGCGTAGGCCGGGATTTCTGGAAAGCGTCGTAAAGCCCCAACGTGGTCGGCGTGCAAATGGGTCAAGATGATGCTCTCGGGCTTTGGAACCACAGTGTCTGGCGCATGGTCTTCGTGGACAGTCGCCCGCATCAGGCGATGGTAGAGGCGGAAAGCGCGGCTGTCGCCGGGGTGCGACCGCGGCCAGCCGCCGTCAAGTAAAACGGGCGCATGGTTTTTGCGTTGGAGCACACCGTAACGGACGGCCAATGGAATCCGGCGCCATGACCCTTGTCGCAAGACAAGACGCTCTGGCGTCATGAGTGTTGCGTGACTGTGAAATGTGACCTGCGCGTTCATTTCGGCAATGTGAGCGTTGCGGCACCAAAGGTCACCCCGGCAGCGGTCCCAAGCATGAGAACGCGATCACCTGGCTTAATCCGGCCATCACGCCGGCCGACATCTAAGGCGATGGGCAGGCTTGCGGCGATCTGATTTCCATAGGTGATAGAGATATCAATGATCCGATCCGCGACGCCCAGAATTTTTGCCATACGGATCAGCGCCCGTGGGCTCGCTTGATGAGGGACGATCCAGTCGACGTCGCTCAATTGCCATTCTGCGGATTGTAACACGTTGTCCACGACACCTTGAAGCTCTCGCCGCGTCACTTTCCAAAGCGCGGCTGCGTCCATTTCGAACAGTCGATGCGACTCGAAGGCGTTTGGGGTGCTGTTGTGATCGAGCCTGGTGCCGCCAGCGACCAGGGCTGATGCGTCATAGGCGTCTGGGAAGGTGGCCAGATGGATAGGGCCGATCCCCGGTTCTTTCCCTGCCGAGACGACCATGGCCCCCGCGCCATCACCAAAAAGCCCCGCGGTGGCCGGGACGGTCCAATCCAAACCCCGGCTGGCGATTTCGGACGAGATGATGAGCGCGTTTTGCCAGCGCCCGGTTTCAATCATCGCTGTTGCGGTTTGGAGGGCGGCAAGGGCCGACAAACAGGTCGCGTTTACATCGTAAGCCGGGACTGCGCCGTCCGGGACGCCAAGCGCCCTTTGAATCAAAGGGGCCGTTGCGGGAATGGCCTGATAGGGCACGGCCGCTGCATGTAAAATCGCGTCTAGCGAGGTTGCTGGGAGCGCAGCGTCGGCCAGCGCATTTTGGGCCGCCCGCGTCGCCATTTCGATCTGGCTTTCTGTGCCGGCGGTAGGGCGGCTGACGACGCCGGTCAGCCTCTCAATCGTTCCTGTTTGAAGTTTGAGCCTCTGATCTAAGCTGAAACTTTGAACGATCTGCTGTCCAAGCGCGGTCCCTGTTCCAACGAGGAGCGCATGGTTTTTTCTTTTCGGATCAGGATTTTGGGAAGAATTCACGCGTGCAGTCCTTCAGGTTCTTGAGTCCACTGAGGAGGGATTTGTCGCAAAGGTGAATATATCTCCCGCCGGTCGCGCAGTTTTGCTGCGGCATCAAAGTTAAGACTGGTGCTGAAAAGAGCAAGTCGGGAAAACCCGCACCATCTCGCATCAAAATTTATTGAAGCTAAAAGGGGAGTTATTCGTCAACGCGATGGCGGGTTGTCAGATTATAGACCGCGGACAACCCGGGGGTCGCCCGCGGAAAGAGGTGGGGAAAGGGGCTAGTCTTTGCCGCCACCCATTCCCATGTTCATGCCCATATTGTTCGCGTTCATCACCCGGGCACGGTTTTCCGCCCGCTGTCGTTCGCGCGCTTCATGTTCGGATTGGTTGCGCTGCCGCAGTTCTTCTCGTTCGCGTTCGAGCCTATGACGGCGTTCTTCTCGTTCGCGTTCGAGCCTATGACGGCGCTCTTTTCTCTCGGTGTGGGTCAGTTCTTCTTTGTCATCGGAACTGTCGTCGCTGCCGCTCCCATCGCCGCCGCCGGTCGACCCATCATCGTCGTTCCCGCCGCCGGTTGAAGAGTCGCCATCGTCGCCACCGTTTGAACCGTCGTCATCATTCCCTTCGTCCGAAGACGAGGCAACATCGCCGCCTGTGGTCGAACCGTCACCGTCGTTGCCGCCGCCAGTCGAAGAGTTTCCACCGTCGCCGGTTGATCCGTCACCGTCGTTGCCGCCGCCAGTGGAAGAGTCGCCTCCATCTCCGGTCGACCCGCCACCGTCGGTCCCGCCGCCGGAAGACGCGTCATCTCCGTCTCCACCGCCGGTTGTTGGCGTTCCATCGCCATTGCCGCCGTTAGAGCTGTCATCGCCGTCGGTACCATCGCCGCCGTCACCGCCCGCTGGTGGATTTCCCGGGCTGCCGTCGCCACCGTCTGTGGTCGAGTCGCCCCCGCCTGTGGCGGGCGGATTGCCCGGATCTCCGTCACCATCACTGGTTTGTCCGCCAGTGGAGGTGCTATCGCCGTCCTCCTCGTCGGCGCTTCCGCTGACGCCGGCAACCTGCCCAGAGGTCGACGTCGCAAACGGATATGACAGGTCACGGTCGCGAGATGTCGAGATGCCACGAGGTGGCCCAATCAGGCCGCCCAAAGACAAGAACCCAACTGCATTGCCTGTAGGATCGTCGCAGACCGGATTCTCTCCTCGAGAGAATTTATCGCCGTTATAGGTGTCCTGATCACATATTGGTTACGGGGCCTGCGTGCTGCAAGCTGTAGTAAGGAGTACTGCTACTAGTGTTTTCTTCATTATCCCCCTCCATATCGTGGGTTTACCCTATGCGATTATGGGGCTTCTGTATAGCTGTCAAGAAAATGCCACAATTTGTGAGCGAGCGATAAAATTGTGCGCGCGGGCGTTTCACTCAACCGCGCATACATTAAGAGAAACGTTTGCGCGTTCAGGTCTTGGTGACACAGGCATATTGCGCGTAACTGCGCAGAATTGGCGAAAAACGAACATTGACGCCATCTAGATCTTCCAGAACAGCCTGCAGATTGTCCCTGGGGGCAACATGAAACTTCCCAAGCCAATTCCGAAGCCCGCGATCGAACCACGCTGGCATGCGCGATTGATCGCCGAAGTCGACGATGTGGAGTGTCCCGCCGTGGCACAAATGGCGCACAGCCTCGGTAATTGCGGCCTCCCACGCGGGAATCATCGAGATGCAATAGGACATCATGATCTGGTCAAAGCGGTCCTGACCGAACAGGTCCTGCGGGTCAAACTCTGTCGCGTCGCCAAGCGCGAGCTTGGCGCGGTCGCTGAGTTTCGCATCTGCAGAGCGGAGCATCTCACGCGAGATATCGAGCCCGTAGAGATGGCGCTTCGGATACCGCATGTCGAACTGGTCGAGGTTTCGTCCGGTGCCGCAGGCAATCTCAAGCACATGTGCACCGTCCGCGGGTTGCATTTGCTTCAGGGCATAGTCCCGGCCGAGCAGATAGTACTTGCGGGTTGCATCATAAAACAGCCGCTGACGCTTATAGACCTGATCCATTAAGGCGCCGTGAGTGTCGGTCATCGGTTCATCCTTTGAAATGGTACACGTGAAATCCGCCGTAAATGGCGGAGCGGTCATTGGCAAAGCCTTTGGCGGACGCTTCGGGCTGGTAGGCCCAACGCGATAGAATCTTGTCATCGACACGGCCGGGTAAAATGTCGTCCGCACCACCGGTACGGAAAATCACGCGCGCGTCTGGGGCGGCGGTCCGGGTGACCTCTTGCCAAAGGGCGTTGAGTTGATCGTCCGTCATCCAGTCTTGCGCGTCTAAGAAAACATATGCAGTTTTGCTGCCCGCCGGGACCTCTGCGAGCACATCCGTGAGCGAGCGGTTCACTAGCGTCACTCGATCAGCATTGGCTTTGACCGTCTCAAAGTGCTGTGGCTCAAGGTAAGGTGGGACAGCCGCGTCAGCGCTACGGTCATAGCCCCGCGTGGTGGCCTGCCAGAGGAAATAGTTTTCTTTGACCGGGAAGTCACAAACGAGCTTTCGTGTCCGTTCTTCCAAAACGGCAACGATGTCACCATCCGCATCGGCGGCGAGTTTGTCATACTGTGCGGGCGGGATCCCAAGACCAAAAAGCGAAGCGCGCTGGTTTGCGATCCAACGGATGATCCGGCTGTTATAGAGTGGAACGATGTTCGCCTCGAAGAATGCGGCCTGCTCATCTAGCGTCCTCGCCTCCAACAAGGGTTTGTAGTCAACGCGCGCAATCATGGAGACAAACCGGATTACGCCCAAAAAGCGCCCCAAAAGCCCATGACGATGCAAACCGCGGGCAAACATGTTGATCCGCCGCCCGGTTGGCGTCCAGGTGTTCCAATAGTCGCGGACTTCTGGATCGAGATCGGCGGCGATGATCTCGTCAAACGTTTTGATGTTGCCGTACATGTTGGCCTTACCAAGCATGTTGTACAGCGTGTGGTGGTCTGGCGCCGTGCGAACCGTGGCCAGCTTAAGTTTTCCCAACATCACATGCGCAGGTGACAGATCCACCGCAGTAATCGATGCAGGGGACACCGCCAGGTATGAGAGGAGGTTGCAGCTGCCGGAAGCAATGCACACCACGTGATCTTTTGGGCCAAGATCAAGAGCGGCCATGTCGACAACCGGGTCTTCCCAGATTTGAGCGTAGACCAAACCATGAAAGAGGCGGGCGAATGTGCGCTCTAGCAGGCCCGTCTTGCTGAAAGCTGCATTTTGGGTCACCGCAGCGTCGAGCTGCGCACCAACATCGGGCGCATCGGTCATGAATAGTCTCCTGACTTACCCGTCGACGTGGGCGAGTTCTTTTTGTTTTTTGCGGCGGGGACGTTGCATAGCAGTTTCTGCCGCCCGCTCTTCCCAGTCAATGAGGTGAATCTGTCCCGTCGGCTCTTCCACAATGGCCGTGCAGCTTTCGACCCAGTCGCCAGTATTGATGTAGGTGATCCCTTTGAGCTCGCGTATATTGGCGTGATGGATGTGGCCGCAGATCACACCATCATATCCGCCGCGCTTGGCCTCGTCGGCCAAGACGTCTTCATATTGGCCGATGAAGTTCACGGCCGTTTTGACCTGGCGTTTTGCCCACTTGGATAGCGACCAGTAGCGGCCGCCCCAAAGAGACTTCAGCCGATTGATTTTTGGGTTTGCCCAAATCAAGAAGTCGTAGGCTGTATCACCCAGATAGGCCAGCCACTTCATATTCATGACCACAGCGTCGAATTGGTCGCCGTGAGTGACGAGATAGCGCTTTCCATTCATCCCAACGAAGTCAGCGGTGCGTTGCACTTCAATCCCACCAAAGTGGGTACCGAGGTAGTTGCGCATTACTTCATCGTGGTTCCCCGGAATATAAATAATCCGCGTGCCGCTTCGCGCCTTTGCCAGCAGCACCTGGACGACATCGTTGTGAGGCTGCGGCCAATGCAACCCGCGGCGGCTGATGGCCCAGCCATCAAAAATGTCGCCGATCAGATAGATGGTACTGGCGTCGTGGTCTTTGAGAAAATCAAGGAGCAGATCCGCCCGGCAGCCGCGCGTGCCCAGGTGAATGTCTGAGAGAAAGAGTGTCCGATGAATCATCTGCGTGCCCCAATCGCTTTTTCCGCAGAGCGTTAAGGGCTGGATGTGACAAATAGATGAACATTTTGTATCAAAATTGACGGACCACAGAAGATCTGGTGTCATTTCTGTCATGCTGCAGGTGCTAACAGGCTATGCTGTCGGCATAAAATAGCGGACTTATCCACAGACGCTTTTGTGCAAAAAATTCTTCAGCTGATGCTGCCGGTGGAGCAACTGATCCGCGTTATGGGCGGATTAAACGCGCTTCGTAGGGTTTGACCTCTGGCCGCGCGAGAGGGCCAAAGTCGTTCGGCCGCTCTGCTGCGCCGGGATAGAGCCCGCGCAGTTCATTGCGGATCTCTTCGGGCAGCGTTTGGATTGGAGCGACCTCAGGATGTAGGCTCTCGGTCAACATGCTGTTGGCCTGGATCACTTCGTGCTGCTCAAACGCCAGATGATAGTATGTTACGCGAGGACGGTAGAGCCGCTTGATATCGCGATCGTTGACCAAATGCTGGGCGGCTGCGAAGACTTCTTTCGCTCCTGCAACCTTGGCGCTGCGCCAGCCTTTCAGAACGACACGGAAATCTGGAGCCACCGTCATTTCGCCCACATTTCCAAGCGCGCGATCTGCGATGTGGACTGGAGCGTAAGCGCCGTCTGCAGCAAGCGAGACTTTGCTAATCCAGCTGATCTGCTGGGCGCCATGATCTTCGGTCATGACGGTGTCTCCGGCGCGCAGATCTTCGACTGGAACGTCGAACTCTGGCGTGCGGATGAGGGTGCCTTTCGTGACACCTGCACGATTCTTCACATTGCTAAAGTCATATCCGGCACGCCCGCCGGTTTTGCTTGTCGCCTGCGGTGGTTGCAGAAACGCCACCCGCTGCGTTGGTCGTGTCGATGGATCACGGGAACCGTCGACCAGTTTAATGAAAGGTGATGGTGGAGTGGACAATGACATGGGACACAGACAACAACAAAACGGAACACCAAAATGGTGCCACAGTTTCGCCCAATCACCAAATGTCGGACGCTACGTTACGGTCTTTGTCCACCAATCGGAAACGATTCAAGCCATTTCACGACATTGTTGCAAAAGTGTAATTAACCACCCCAGGACCGAACCGGTCCGCAGTCCATGTGCACGAAGTTGGAGCCTGCGTAGCGCCCCACGCCGCCTGCCGCACAAGACCGCGCCGCGCGGGCCATCTGCGCTGTCGAACGACTTTGCAAGCGCAGGTCGGCCGCTTGCCCCTTCATATGCAGCGAATTGCGGGCAACACCGGATGACCGGCTCCGCAGCATCGCATTTGTTTCCGGGGAGCGGTAACCCGACAGAAGGGTGTAAGGCTCTGAAACGTCAAGCAAACGCGAAGATGCAGCCATGATATCAACGTTGCGCACATCGATATTGATGGTCTTCCCGTTACGCCAATCGCGCATAAACACATTGATTTCATGCAGGGCTTCGCCAATGTATTCGCCTTCGACCCAGTATATTGTATCGATGGTTTCGCCTGTCCGGCCGCTGTACATACGCAGCCGACGAATGTCGCCACCACCGCGGAGAAAGCCTGCTGCATTGGAAAAAGTGGGGGCGGCTGCGATGGCTGTCGCGGCAAAGGCTGTCAGAAGCCCACGCCGGGATAGGCCCGTTTTTGTTGTTTTTGTCATATTTCGCGGTGTCCCGTCGCTCATTGGTGGCGGCCATCCAAACCGCCTGCACTTTGTCCCCAGGTGCCCCATCTTTTTTCCACAATTGGAATTCTCTGCCAAGGCGTTAACCGGCGCTTGCACCGCTTCGGCCAATGATCGGCGGATTTCGGCCCAAATTGTGCCGCATTTGAATGAGGCTGCAACTGTCTCCCACGTGCCACAGCGTCGAAGTTGCGGCATCTGTGACAAAAGGGTGATTAGACTCCAGCCGGTCGGTCGGGCAAAACGCCAAAAGATTTTGCGCGCGACCCAGCGCCACCGTTATTGGGGATGATATGTTTGACGATTTTCGTCGCGTTGCTGCGACGCTGAAGGCGGCTTGCTGTGTTGTAACACTGTCGACGGGCCTCGCGCTTGCAATACCGGGTTCGGTTCAAGCGCAAACAACGGCATTCCGACAAGCGGTAGCGGAAACAGCTGCCCGGGACGAGGCGCTTGCCGCATTTTATCGCGGGCGCACGTTTGAAGGCGTTTGGACTGGTGACGCCGGTTTGGAAAGACGCAACGCTTTGCTTTCTGCACTGTCCGACGCGACTTATCACGGTCTTCCGGCGGCGCGGTATGACGTCGATGCGCTGATGGCAAAGATGATGTCGGCCCGTACGCCAGCAGAGCTTGGAGCGCTGGAAGTCGATCTGACAAAGCTCTACTTACGTTATGCGCGCGAGGTCGCGTCCGGTGTTGTTGCCCCACGATCTGTAGATAGCGGTATCGTGCGTGAAGTGTCCTACGCTGCCACCGAAGATCTCCTTGCGGGGTTGATGGGGGCCAATCCAACCGCGTTCCTGCGGTCACTTCCGCCAGCGACGCCCGAGTACAACCGTCTCGTCGCCGCAAAAATGCGTCTCGCAGCCATTCAGGCGTCTGGTGGTTGGGGACCACGGGTCAACGCCAGTAAGATTGAGGTCGGAGCGACGGGGCCCGAAGTTATCGCACTGCGCAATCGTCTCACCGCCATGGGGCACATGGAACGCTCGTTGTCGCCAGAGTACGACGAAGCTCTGGCCGAGGGTGTTCGAGACTTTCAACGCAGCCATGGGCTAAGTGTTGATGGAGATGCTGGCCCGGCGACAATGACCGAGATCAACATTTCAATCACCGAACGTATTCAATCTATTCTTGTCGCGATGGAGCGGGAGCGGTGGTTCAATCAAGATCGTGGAGATCGCCACATCTGGGTAAACTTGACGGATTTCTCGGCAAAGATCATCGATCACGGTGAAACGACTTTCCAAACACGTTCCGTCATCGGGGCGGTCGATGCTGATCGCGTCACGCCAGAGTTTTCGGATGTTATGGAATACATGGTGATTAACCCGAGCTGGTATGTTCCACGCTCGATCGTCACGAAAGAGTATCTGCCGCAATTGCAGCGCAATCCGGCAGCAGCGGGTCACATGGTGATCACAGATAGCCGGGGCCGGGTCGTCAATCGCAACGCTGTGGACTTTACCCGCTTTACGGCGCGCACGTTCCCCTATGCGATGCGTCAGCCACCGTCACCACGCAATGCGTTGGGGCTCGTGAAATTCATGTTCCCGAACAAATACAACATCTATTTGCACGACACGCCAGCGAAGAGCCTGTTCGGGCGCGAAGTGCGGGCCTTTAGCCATGGCTGCGTCCGCTTGAATGACCCCTTTGATTTTGCCTACGCGCTGCTGGCTGTTCAAACGGACGATCCGGTGGGTTTGTTCCAGTCGCGGTTGCGCTCTGGCAAAGAATCTTCGGTTCGCTTGGATGAACCGGTACCGGTTCACCTGATCTACCGCACGGCCTTTACAAATGAGACGGGCCAGGTGGAGTTTCGCCGCGATGTCTATGGCCGTGACCGCCGGATCTGGGCCGCCTTGTCGCGCGAAGGGGTGGTTGTTCCCGGGCTTCAGGGCTAAACCTGTTCCAACGCCAACAGTGGCGAGGGGACGATGGGCAGAACTCTTCAAGACGTCGCAGATGCGCTCGGTGCGACTGTTATTGGTGATGGCGCAATTGCCGTACGCGGATTGGCGGAACCTGGTGCCGCTGGCGCAAAGGACCTCGCCCTTGCCATGTCGCCAAAGTATGCCGACGCGTTAACCGCAAGCGCGGCGCAGGTCGCTGTTGTCTGGGATGGCGCGGACTTGTCAGCTTTGAAGCTCAAAGGCGCAATTGTCGTGCCGCGCCCGCGGCTCGCTATGGCTCACCTGACGCAGATGCTGGACGCGCCCATGCCATCGTCCGGCATTCACCCGTCCGCCATCGTTGACCCTTCGGCTGAGATCGCCGAGGACGTCGCGATCGGCCCTTTTTCGGTCATCGGCGCTGGGGCCCGCATTGGACCGGGCACGATCCTTTCTGACCATGTGAGCCTGGCTGCGGGTGCGGAGCTTGGGGCAAATGGAGGCATACATCCCGGCGTCCGCATCGGGCGAAATGTTGTGATTGGGGACCGCGTCGTGCTTCAGCCGAATGTGGTGATTGGTGGCGACGGGTTCAGCTTTGTGACCGCAACACCGTCGATTGCCGAAACGGGGCGGCGCACGCTTGGGAAGATACCTTTGTCCCCGATCGACGATGCGACGCAGCATCGCATCCATTCGTTGGGCGGGGTCCGTATTGGCAATGACGTCGAGGTTGGCGCCAACAGTACGATCGATGCCGGCACTATTCGGGCGACGGAGGTTGGTGATGGGACGAAGATCGATAATCTCGTGCAAGTTGGTCACAATGTTGTCGTTGGACGCGATTGCTTACTCTGCGCGCAGGCCGCTATTGCGGGATCCACCACCATTGGTGACCGGAGCATTCTGGGCGGAAAGTCCGGTGTTGCCGATAACGTAACGGTTGGCAGTGATTGCTTATTCGGAGGCGCGGCGATCGCGCTGAGTGATGTGCCAGATGGTAGTTTTGTGATGGGCTACCCGGCCAAACCAATGCTGACCTATCGCGCCGAACAGCGCGCTATACGCAAAGCCGCGGGCCCACAGTGATCTTGTGTGGCGGGCGCGGGGTGATAAATAATCGCCACAGGTGTGAATACGGGGCAAAGTATCGTGTCGGTCAAAGAGCAGGTCATCGCCATTATCGCAGAACAGGCACTGATGACGCCGGATGAGGTTAATTTGGACGATTCTCCTGCCGATCTTGGCATCGATAGCATGGGGATCGTCGAGAGCATTTTTGCGATTGAGGAGACTTTTGATATTACAGTTCCCTTTAACGCCAATGAGCCAACGGAAAGCGATTTCGACATTTCCAACGTTGAGGCCATTATCAAAGCGGTAGAGGGCCTCGTGGCCGCGAAAGGCTAGCCAGTGCGCCGGGTTGTCATCACGGGAGCTGGGACGATCAACCCACTTGGCCGAGATGTGCCATCAACCT
>JBCBHE010000024.1:0-63480 GCA_038526085.1 Pseudomonadota bacterium
CGCCTAGCTAAGCACGACGGCGCAATACACGTACGTCGCCACCAAGTTGATCCGCGATACCGACAGCCCCTACGAGTTATTGGCACAGCTTCAGGACCGAAAGTCGGAGTGACGCGCGCGGGCGTTGCCGCGCCCAAAGCTGGAGGTTGCTGACATATTCCGAGACCTTGGGCCTGCCTATCTACTGATATGTTAAGAGAATCAGCGGGATGAGCAATATGTAACTGTAGAGCGCCGGATCAGCGGCGCTCTCTGAAAGTGGTTATCCCGACGGCTACCGTCGAACTTGCCACTCTTCAGACAGCAACGCTTGTAGCGCCTGCCTGAACCGCAGGGGCAAGGATCATTCCGTCCGAGCTTTTCCTGGAGTTCCACATCGCCCGCCCAGCGTCTGAACGCCGGTTTTGACGCGTGTCTCTGACGGGAACGACTTGCGACGCTTAGAAATGACCTCGAAAGGAGGCGCGGTCTTCGGATTTAATACGTTTTGCCATGATACCCTCCATCATCTAAAATTGCCGAGGTGAAAGGAATAACGCCATGGGCGCGGATCACCAAGAGTTTTTCACCAGTATCGGTCGATTTCGCCGTTGTTAAAACGTGTGAGTATTGGCAACACCTCTCCACAGTATGCTTCATTTGAAATGCTTTTTGCAACGACGTCAACGCTGTCGGAAATTCACAACATCAGTGTTGATCAATCTCCAAGCGTCATCGCGATTGACGTAAGTGACATCGATAACTGCCGAAAAACGAAGTAATTGGCTAGTGTCCACTAAATTCATGGCGGCTTGTACCTCAAATGCATTGCCTGCCTCGTTGCTAGATACGACATCAAGGGACCCAAATTACGACAATTTTTCGAATGTCCAAGTATTAAAAAATCAATTTTCACGGTGTTTCCCAAAAGATCAGTCTTTATGTCATCCGCATCAGGGGTACCTGAACCGAAGATACCGGACAAACCTTGGGAAAAAGCGCTGCTTGGTGCGCCCACTGCACCCACAACCAACGCGCGTCTGGTCAATTCATCTTAAATCCGATCCACCAGATGCCGGGACTGAACACCTAAGCTGATAGGCGCGCAGATCTTCCGTGGTCGCGGTGTCGGGCGATCGCCCAAGGAACTTGTGCAAGATACCTGACCGCACGGATGTGCGCTTTCTGCGCAATCTCCCCGAGCCCCATGATCCGCATGTATTCAATCATCCGCGCACGCAGCGGTGTTGTCTGTTGGTCCACGCTGGGACCCTTCTATCCATTGATTGAGAGGTCCCAATCGTCAGACAGATACGCCCATTCCTAAAATTCCGGCGCTCAGATCACCGCGCAGCCCTCACCACAAGCACCCCTTCCGCAGCAGCGGCTTCGTCCTTGTCCCGCGACCTGTAAATTGCTCGGCTAATCGTCTCCGCACAGCTCCCGAATGGCCGGTTTTGCCGCCGCGATACAGCATCAATGAAAGCGCACTTGCAGCGATTTTCGCGCTGCATGCGCTCGCAGCAAAAATCCGAGAGGTCTCCTCTGGGCTCGGCGCTGCCATTGGACGAGACTTTCCATAGTCCGCGTCCTGCGCAAACGACCCTCTCCCTTACCCCTTCCACTTAATTGAACAGCCCATCGACGGCGTCTGATCCGCTGGTCCCGTGCGGGTCTCCGTGACCAGCGCCATTGCCGCCACTAACTCCGCCGCGCGCCCGGCTGGATCACGGCGCATGCCCACATTGTCCAACCGCCCGCGATACTGCAGGCCGTTTGCCACCCCGTACCCAAAGAAGTCGGGCGTGCAAACCGCACCATAGGCCCGCGCGACCGTTTGGTCCTCGTCCACCACATAAGGCGCGGTCAGTCCGAACTGTGCCGCGAACCCCGGCATCTTGTCAGGCGCATCGGCGGGATACGCGGTGTAGTCATTGGCGTTGATGCAGATGACGCCAACGCCCAAGGCCTCCAACACCGGCACATCTTCGGCCAGCCGTGGCATGACATCGACAACATAAGGACAATGGTTGCAGATGAAGGCCACCAAGAGGCCCTTCTTGCCCATGACGTCATCAGACGAAAACGCGCGCCCCTGCGCATCTTTCAACGTGAAAGGTGGGGGCGGCGTGCCCATGGCGGTTGCGGGTGTATCGAGTAGCATCACTGATCCTCCGATGCATCACGTTGAAGTCGGCTTTCCGTCAAACGATTGCATCCCGCCGCCGTTCCGGCAAGGGTGCCGCAACTTTGAGACAAAGAGGCCAAACATGGACAGCCACAAACACGTCTTCCGCGACAGCAAACAAGATCGCGAGGCGGCCCAGCAAACCCCTGTCACCCCGCAAACAGAAGCGCCATCCTACAAGCTGGCCTTCGCGGATGAGGAGTTCTTGTGCCGGGAAGACCTGCGTCCGGTGCGATTGCAGCTAGAACTGCTGAAGCCTGAGTTGCTGATGGACGAGGCGGGGATCAAATCCACCATCGTGCTCTTTGGCGGGGCCCGCATTCCGGAACCAGCGAAGAAAGATACGGCGCGGACACAAACGCTCTCAGATTTGTCGTCCTTCTACGAAGAGGCACGCAAATTCGCAGAAATCATGACCCGCAAGTCGATGGAAACTGGCGGGACAGAGAATGTGATCGTCACCGGCGGCGGACCTGGTGTGATGGAAGCGGGCAATCGCGGGGCAGAAGATGCTGGCGGTAAATCGATCGGCCTCAACATCGTTTTGCCGTTTGAACAGGCGCCCAACGCCTACGTTACGCCGGAGCTTTGTTTTAATTTCCACTACTTTGCGATCCGCAAGATGCACTTCCTGATGCGTGCGGCGGCGGTCACTGTATTCCCGGGCGGCTTTGGCACCCTTGATGAACTTTTCGAGGCGTTGACGCTGATCCAAACCGGCCGGATGGAACGGGTGCCGTTCCTGCTTTTCGGGCGGGCGTTTTGGCAAAAGATCATCAATTGGGACGCCTTATCTGACGCCGGCACAATCTCAGCCGACGATCTTGCGCTTTTCCGGTTCGTTGAAACCGCGGAAGAGGCAGTTCAAGCGTTGGAGACCTGGGAAGGCGCGGGCGAGAAACGCGGGAAGATCCCCGGGCGCTAAACACCAAATCGCAAGATTTGTAGGCCATCAGGGGTGCAGGTCACATCAATCCTGAGGTCTCATGCCGATCCGCCGCAGCTTACTCGTCGTCGCATTGCTTTTTGGTGCGGTGTTGTTGATGCCCGCTTATGCGCGGGCCACCGGTGGGCTTTTGTGGGACGGTGGGACAGCACGCGCACTCGTCACGCCGCAAGCTGCGCCGACTCATACCGTACCGCGCAATGTGCCCACGCTCTTTGCGGGGCGGGATAACAACAGTCTTTTTGCCCCCTATCCTGTGCGTCAAAAGTCACCAATCGCGGCGCCCCTTCGCGGGCCGCAGACCAGCACAGCTCGCTTGCTTGATCTGATCGCATCGGCTGAGGCCGGACGCGACGGTTACGACGCGGTGGTTTGGGCGGCGCGGGTGAAGCCACCGAAACCCCCAACTGACATGACAATCGGTGAAATCTATCAATGGATCGCGGCGACGCCGAACCAGCACCACGCCATTGGCCGCTATCAATTCATCCCAACGACGCTGAAGCGCCTTGTGCGGATCACCGGCGCGGGCCCCGACCAGCCATTCACGCCAGCCTACCAAGACCGCCTGGCGCATATCCTGCTGCAAGAGGCCGGTTTGGTCCGGTTTCAAGCGCGCGACATGGGCCGCGTAACCTTTATGAACAACCTTGCCAAGATCTGGGCGGGGTTGCCGAATGCCTCTGGCCGCTCCCACTATCACGGCATTGCCGGGAACCGCGCGACGATGACCTGGGCCCGGTTCCAATCCGAAATGGCGGCGATCTATCCGCTGTGACCCCTAATCAAAGGTCGCGACCTGGACTTTCGCTGTCTGCACGGCCCAACGTGCCTCGACACCAACAGCAATGTGCACAGGCGCGCGCGACGGATCAGCCACCGTGCGCCCGATGCAAACGCCCTCGGTTTCGATCCGCAGACCCATCATTTCAAACGTAAAGCGCTCTGGCGCGATGCAGGCCAAGATCGCGGTTGCGTCATGCATTGGGCACCCCGTCGTGACGCCCACGCTGCGATAGAAGCCCTGATAAAAATCGTGGATCTCTCGAAGAAACCCACCCACGCGGGGGGCAGTCACGGCCATGTCCGCCAAATCCGCCGGGGTCAGCAATGTCTGCATGGTCGCATCGAGCCCGATCATCAAAATCTCCCCCTCTGCAGCAAACACCACATCGGCGGCAGCCGCGTCGTGAAAGACATTCGCCTCTGCAAACGGCGTGATGTTCCCGGCATGGCGATAAGCACCCCCCATAATGACCAACTGCTTTAAATTTCTCAGAAAGTCGGGGTCACGTTCCAAGGCATCCGCAATATTCGTAAGCGGGCCAATCGCACAAACCGTCACCTCCCCAGGATCGGCGCGTGCCATGCGGATGAGAAAGTCTGCGGCATCCTCGGTCGCATTCTGCCCAATCTGGGGAATCACCGTGCGGGCGCCCAGGCCCTCCGGCCCATGAACCTCATCAGCGGGATCGTAACTGTCTGCGCCCCAAGGCAAGGCAGCTCCCTCAGCGACCGCACACTCATGCCCAAACAGGTCCAGCAAAAACCGGGCGTTGCGGCTCGACTGCGGCACAAAGGTATTGCCAAACACGGTCGTCAAGCCCACCAGGTCAACTGTGGGCCAGGCAACGGCCAGGGCGATTGCCAGGGCGTCATCGACCCCAGGGTCCGTATCGATGATCAGCTTCATCTGCGCCTTCCACTGAATGACTGGGGAATCATTCCAATTCGGGGGCGGAAGGAACTTCGAGGTAATGCATAGGCGGCAATTCTGGGTTTCGGATCGCTTGGATCACGGCGCGTGCTAGAAACTCACCTGCCGCGCCGACAGTTTCAGGCAGTGTCAGGAGTTCGGAGCGAAAGATCTTAAGAAAGCTGTTCGAATCCTTCGAAATCACGTCGACGTCTTTGCCCAAAGTACGGTTCATATTTTCGAACGCTGCGGTCGCTGCCAAAGCTGCTGCGGAAGAAGCCGTGACAATAGCGTCAATTGAACGATCTGCGGCTAACGCCTTTTGTGCCGCAACAAGCATCGTGGGAACATCGTCGTCGCTTGTGGCCCCCGGCAAAATATCAAGATCAATGCCGTGTTTGACGGCCGTCGTCGACAAGCCGCGGATCATCTCTTGGCTGTAGTTTTGCGCGATCGGAGGCGCAATGACGATGACCTTTTTGCGGTTGCGATTGGCCAAAATCGCCATGGCTTGTCGTCCGAAGATCTCATTGTCGAAGTCGTAGAATGGGTGTTTATCTGCCCACTTCGTCCGACCATGGGTTGCGAAAGGCACTTTCCGTTCCATCAAATAGGCGACGCGCGGATCTTCCGGCTCAATTTGGTTGATGATCAGGGCGTCAGCCGATCGCGTCTCGACGATGTATTTCACGGGTTTCATCAAGTCGTCATTGGGGCGGTACGGGGTGACGTTGAGGTGAAACCCGGTGCCATCTAGCGCTGCAGCGACCGAAGCGATCAGTCGGGATGTATGGTTGTCGTGGGCAGTCGATATAATCAGACTGATCACATTGGTGCGCCCCGTGCGCAGACGAACTCCAGCGCGGTTTGGAACATAGCCGATGTCGTCAGCAATTTTGCGCACAAGCTTTTTGGTTTGGCTGCCAATATCGGGCGCGTCATTCAGGGCCCGCGACACGGTTGGTACGGCCAAACCGCTCATTTGCGCGATCGTTTTCAGGGTTGGTTTCTGGCCCGGCGGCAGCGCCGCCTCGAGCGTCATTTTTGCTTTGGTTCCGGCCATACTGTGTTCCTCGTCACGCCAGACAGATACGATTCGCTGACGCTATGCCACGCAAAAGTCAGGAAATTTTCCTCGCGCGTTGGCGCGATCTGAATGTTGCGTGGTCAGCAGGTTAACGCGAAAAATTATGTCTTGCCAGGATAATCTAAATCGATATAGGCTTTACTACAACGATTTAGAACCAGGGAGGAGAGAATCGTGAAGCTCACAACAAAACTCATGGCAGCGACCGCAATGGTCAGTGCTTCGGCAGTGTCAGCTGTCGAATTGGAAGTCACACATTGGTGGACCTCCGGTGGCGAAGCTGCCGCCGTATCAGAGTTCGCAAAAGCATTTAACGAGACCGAACACACATGGGTCGATGGCGCGATCGCCGGTTCCGGCGGCACAGCACGCCCGATCATCATTTCACGTATCCTTGGCGGTGACCCAATGGGCGCCACCCAGCTCAACCACGGGCGTCAGGCGGAAGAACTGATCGAAGCTGGTTTGATGCTGGACCTGACAGATGTTGCCGAGGCTGGCGGCTGGACTGACATCGTCAACCCAACATCGCTGCTCGACAGCTGCACGGTCGACGGCAAAATCTATTGCGTTCCTGTGAACATTCACTCCTGGCAGTGGATGTGGTTGTCAAACCAAGCGTTCGCTGACGCTGGCGTTGACACACCATCCAACTGGGATGAGTTTGTCGCCGCCGCACCAGCGCTTGAAGCTGCGGGTAAGATCCCTCTCGCAATGGGTCAGCAGCCTTGGCAGTCTTCCGGCGCGTTCGGCGTGATGGCCGTTGCGATCGCTGGTATCGATGCTTGGTCCGGCGTGACAATCGACAAAAACCCTGACGTGGCCGCTGGCCCTGAGTATGCCAAAGTCTTTGAAGCGGCTGCAAACGCGCGCGCGCTGGCAGCGAACTCCAACGTTCAGGACTGGAACCAGGCGACCAACCTGGTGATCACAGGTCAAGCTGGTGCGCAGATCATGGGTGACTGGGCGCAGGGTGAATTCCAGGTCGCAGGTCAGACAGCTGGCAACGAATATGAATGTCTGCCAGGTCTGGGTGTGAATGAAATCATCTCCACCGGCGGTGACGCATTCTACTTCCCAGTGAACGACGATCCAGAAATCACAGCGGCTCAGAAAGAGCTGGCCGCGCTGCTGATTTCGCCTGAGGTCCAGGTGTCCTTTAACCTCGCAAAAGGCTCTTTGCCGGTGCGCGGTGACGTTGATCTGGAAGCAGCAAACGACTGCATGAAGAAGGGTCTGGAAATCTTGGCGTCCGGAGCGATCCTGCCAGACGGAAACCAGACATTGTCGCCAGACACCTCTTCGCAGATCGAAGACTTGATGGTGGAATTCTGGAACGACCCATCCATCACAGCAGCAGACGCACAAGAGCGTTACGCCGCAATCATCGCGGACGCTGACTAAACATCCTCCCGGTTGGGTCCGAGGCAATCGCCTCGGGCCTCGCCGATCCATTTCTTTTTGGATGGTGCGCCGCAGGCTGCGCGTTTTGGCGTGTCTGTCGCCCACAATCCACCATGCCAAGGGAACGACATGGCAGTCATTGAATCAGATCAGATGGCGAGCGCCCCAGCCAAGCGCCCCAATCGGATCTTCCGCAACCTCACGGCCAAGATCGCTTCGATCCCGATGGTCCTGACCGCCTTGGTGGTCTTCATCGGGTGTACGCTTTGGACGATCTACCACTCATTCACCCGGTCGCGCTTGCTTCCGGCGCCGGACAAGTGGGTGGGCCTCGACCAATACGAGCGGCTCTGGAGCACCAATCGCTGGCTTGTCTCCATCGAGAACCTCTTTTGGTACGGCACCTGTTCCGCCATCGCCTCCCTCTTGATCGGTTTCACCCTCGCGGCCCTGCTCGACCGCAAAATCCGGTTCGAAAACACGATCCGCACAATCATTCTTTACCCTTTCGCCCTCTCATTTGTTGTGACCGGCCTCGCCTGGCAATGGATCCTCAACCCACAGTTCGGCATCCAAGGCGTCGTGCAAGGCTGGGGCTGGGAAAGCTTCGTCTTCGACCCGCTCAACAACCCTGACATCGTGATCTTCGGCATCCTGATTGCCGGCATCTGGCAAGGCTCCGGCTTCATCATGGTCATTATGCTCGCCGGTATGCGCGGCATCGACGAAGACATCTGGAAAGCCTCCCGCGTGGAAGGCATCCCAGCCTGGAAAACCTACATCTTTATCGTCATCCCGATGATGCGGCCCGTCTTCGTGACAGCCCTCGTCCTCATCGCCTCTGGCATCATCAAGGTCTACGACCTCGTCGTCGCCCAAACCTCCGGCGGGCCCGGCATCGCGTCTGAAGTTCCCGCCAAATACGTCATCGAAAAGATGTTCCAAGCCCAAAACCTCGGCCAAGGCTTTGCCGCCTCCACAATGATGCTGGTAAGCGTGCTGGTCGTCCTCATCCCTTGGGCCTACCTCGAATTCGGCGGGAAGAAACGCACATGACCGACGCAACAGTTTTTGACGGTCCAAGCGGCCCACGCCCAAAAAGGGCTTTCTCATCCACCAACATCATCATCTACGGCACACTGCTTGTTGTCTGCATGTACTACCTACTGCCGCTCTACGTGATGGTCGTGACGTCGCTGAAGGGCATGCCGGAAATCCGGCTTGGCAACATCTTCGCCCCACCGGTTGAAATCACCTACGAACCTTGGGTGAAAGCCTGGTCCGAAGCCTGCACAGGCATCAACTGCGAAGGGCTCAGCCGTGGCTTCTGGAACTCTGTGCAGATCCTCATTCCGTCGGTCGTCCTTTCTATCGCGATTGCTTCGGTAAATGGATACGCGCTGGCCAATTGGAAGTTCAAAGGCTCAGAAACCTTCTTCACCATCCTGATCTTCGGGGCCTTCATCCCTTACCAGGTGATGATCTACCCGATTGTGATCCTTCTGCGGGAAAGCGGCGATGGCATTAACGCAGTCCTTCAAGCGTTCAATCCAGCTCTCGAAGCAATGGGCTTCGAAGGGTTTGAAAGGTTTCGCTTAATGGGGTCACTCTCTGGCCTCGTGATCGTGCATACGATCTTCGGCATGCCGATCCTGACGCTCCTATTCCGCAACTACTTCACGTCGGTCCCGGAAGAGCTGTTCAAGGCGGCACGGGTCGATGGGGCAGGGTTCTGGGGCATCTACTTCAGGATCATGCTGCCGATGTCGCTGCCGATCTTCGTGGTGGCCATGATCTTGCAGGTAACCGGTATCTGGAACGACTTCCTCTTTGGGGTCATCTACACCAAGCCAGAAACCTATCCGATGACCGTCCAGCTCAATAACATCGTGAACTCCGTCCAGGGTGTGAAGGAATACAACGTCAATATGGCGGCGACCCTTCTGACCGGGCTGGTTCCTCTCATGATCTACTTTGCCTCTGGCAAACTCTTCGTGCGCGGCATTGCGGCTGGCGCGGTGAAAGGTTGACCCATGGTCGTACACTCTGAAATCCTCGAAACCGGTGCGATGCCCGCAGAAAGACAAACAATGGCAAACTCCGTCGAAATCAAACACCTCGACCTCAGCTTTGGGGCGGTGAAGGTCCTGCAGAACTTGAACTTGGAGATCAAGGAGGGCGAGTTTGTTGTCCTGCTCGGTTCGTCCGGCTGTGGCAAGTCCACGTTGCTCAATTGCATTGCGGGATTGCTCGAAGTCTCAGCAGGCCAGATCTTCATCAAAGGTGAGAACGTCACATGGGCTGAACCGTCTGAGCGCGGCATCGGGATGGTGTTCCAATCCTACGCGCTCTACCCGCAGATGACCGTGCGCGGAAACCTGTCGTTTGGCCTGAAGAACGCCAAACTGCCCAAGAAGGAGATTGAGGAACGCGTGGCACGCGCGGCCTCCATCCTGCAGATCGAACAACTGCTTGACCGTAAACCGGGTGCCTTGTCCGGTGGTCAACGCCAACGGGTCGCCATCGGCCGCGCCTTGGTCCGTGACGTGGATGTGTTCCTCTTCGACGAACCGCTATCGAACCTCGACGCCAAGCTGCGTGTCGATCTGCGTGTCGAGTTGAAGCGCCTGCACAACCAGCTGCAAAATACGATGATCTACGTGACCCACGACCAGGTCGAGGCGATGACCCTCGCTGACCGCATCGCGGTCATGAAGGGCGGAAACATCATGCAACTTGGCACACCAGATGAGATTTACAACAAACCCCGCAATCTTTACGTCGCTGACTTTATCGGCTCTCCGTCCATGAACTTCATCGAGGGGCATCTTGAAGCCGGGTTGTTCCGGAAAGGCGACATCAACTTCGCCATGACGGGCTATGAATTTGCGTCGCCGCAGGTGGCCGATCGTCCTGCCGTCATCGGCATCCGCCCGGAACATGTGATCACCGGCGAACTCGCGGCAAAAGCACCCGTCCAAATGAATGTCAGCGTCGATTTGGTTGAACCGATGGGCTCTGACACGCTCGTCTACGCGACAATGCAGGGAGAGACTTTCCGCATTCGTATGGACGGCCAAGCGACGGTGCGTGCAGGCGAAACCCTTGCCATTGGCATCGATCCATCGCGCGCATCGCTGTTCGATAAGAAAGATGAGGCCCGCCTCTAAGATGACCCAAGATCTGCGTTCAGGTTGGTCCCTCAGCGATGAGGGGGGCGGACACGTCTGCCCAATCGCTTTCCCAAATGACGGGATAAGCGCACTTTACGATGCTGGTCTAATCCCTGATCCGTACTTCGGCCGGAATGAATACGATCTGCGTTGGATCAGCGAACGGGATTGGATCGCGACGCGCACGTTTGATCTGGACGATGTCAATGTCGATCTCGTTCTGTCCTGCGTCGACACCGTCGTGACGGTGCGGGTCAATGACACAGTCGTGCTGGAGGCGAAAAATGCCTTCCGAGACTATCGGGTGTCTTTGGCTGAAGCAGCTCAAGTCGGCAAGAACACGATCAGCGTGACCTTCCATTCGCCGGTGGAGGCTGGGCGGAAGCTGCAGGAGGCGCATCCGTTTGAGTTGCCGATCTCAAAGAACTGTCCAATCCCTTTCGGGAACTTCCTACGCAAACCGGCTTGCGACTTCGGTTGGGACTGGAACATCGCGCTGGCGCCCTTTGGGATCTACGGCGACTTGCAGCTCGAACCCTCCGCCGCGCCGCGCATTGACCGGGTGATGATCCACCAAGATCACGGCGAAGATGGCGTCATTCTGACCGTGGATGTCGATCTGTCGAACCACGACGGCGACGTAACGCTTGAGGTTGATGGGCAGACGATCAGTGTACAGGCTGTGCACGGTCGGTGTACACTCAGTGCACAGGTCAAAACCCCAAATTTGTGGTGGCCTGTAGGGCAAGGCGATCAGCCACTTTATGACCTAACCGTTAAGGCTGGCGCGGCTGTCGCGACCCGCCGGATCGGGTTGCGCACCTTGGAATTGGTGACTGAAAACGACGCAATCGGTCTTGGTTTCAAGTTCCGCGTCAACGGGCGGGACGTTTTTTGCAAAGGGGCCAACTGGATCCCCGCCGATGCTTTGCCGGGCCGGATTACGGACGCAAAAACAAGGGCTTTGCTGCAATCGGCAGTGGACGCCAACATGAACATGATCCGCGTCTGGGGCGGTGGACGCTACGAGCCGACGTCGTTCTATGCAGCTTGCGATGAACTGGGTCTGATGGTCTGGCAGGACTTCATGTTTGCCTGCAATCTCTACCCCTCCGACCGGGCATATCTCGCTGAAGTCAAAGCAGAAATCCGGGACAACGTCGCGCGTATCCACCACCACGCCTCGCTGGCATTGTGGTGCGGCGACAATGAGCTGATCGGCGCATTGGGCTGGTACGATTGCTCGGTCAAAGACCGCGACCGTTACCTTGTGAATTACGATCGCCTGAACCGAACGATCGAAGATACGCTCTTAGAAACAGACCCTTACGCAAATTGGTGGCCGTCTTCCCCGTCACCCGGGCCGTTGAACTTCGGTGACGCCTGGCACGATGACGGATCAGGTGACATGCACTTCTGGTCTGTCTGGCACGAGGGTCGCGACTTCGACCACTACCGTGACGTGGGCCCACGTTTCTGCTCAGAATTTGGGTTTCAGTCTTACCCTGGCATGAACGCGATCAACACCTTCGCCGGGCCGCATGACCAGAACATCGCGAACCCCATTTTCGAAAGCCACCAAAAGAACGAAGGTGGAAACGCCCGTATCGCAGAGACGATGTTTCGCTACTTCCGTTGGCCTGAAAAGTTTGAAGACTTCGTGTACCTCAGTCAAATCCAACAGGGTCTGGCCATCCGCACGGCCGTCACCCACTGGCGTTCGCTCAAACCCCGCTGCATGGGCACTTTGATTTGGCAATTGAACGACACCTGGCCAGTCTGTTCGTGGTCATCATTGGACTATGGTGGCGATTGGAAACTGATGCACCATATGGCACAGCGGTTTTACCAAGACGTTATGGTGACGGTCGTGCCATCCGACAATACGCTCACGCTTCGCGCTGTGAACGATACGCCGCGCGAGGTGCCGCTCGTGATAACCGCGCAAGCGTTTGAATTAGATGGATCTTCGCGGGATCTGCAGCAGCTTAGTACCGTGGTGGATGTGGGGGCTGCTGATGTCATAACGCTTTCGTGCGGGCAACTACATCATCACGAACTGCTTGCAGTGTCCTGGACCGGTGATACGGGCAGTGGACGAGAGGTATTCGCGCCGAAACCCTACAAGTCTTACGATCTGAATGACCCAAAGGTGTCCATGGCCGTCGCAGGCACGACCATCACACTCAGCGCCGAAGGCCTCTCACTCTTCACCACTGTCGAAGCGGATTGCGCTGGTCGCTTCTCTGACAACGCGTTTGACATGTTCCCTGGCGAAGTTCGCCAGATTTCCTTCACGCCAGCCGATCCCGCGGCAACGCCGACGTTCACACTGCGCGATCTTTACAGCGCAACCATGACTTAAGGAGCAAACAATGCCCGATATCTCATATCAACTCTATTGCTCTCGCAATTTTCCGCCTCTGATCGATACACTGCGCATGCTGTCCAATGCGGGGTACCGAGAGATTGAAGGATATGGTGGTCTCTATAGCGACCTCGACACACTGAAAGACGGGATCGATCAAACTGGCCTGCATCTATCCAGCGGGCACTTTGGTGTCGACATGTTGGAAAATGACGTGAATGCCGCGCTCAATGTCGCGCGATACTTCAAAATGCGAGGCGTCTATGGACCGCACCTCCAACCCGACGAAAGACCAACAGATGCGGCCGGTTGGACGGCCTTTGGCGCACGCTTGCAAGAGATGAGCAAGCCGTTCCTTGACGCTGGTTTCAAGTTTGGCTGGCACAACCACGCTTTTGAACTTGAGCCGATCAGCAGTGGTGAATTGCCGCTTGATCTGATGATCGCTGCTGCCCCTGACGTATCGTTGGAACTGGATATCGGTTGGGTCTTCCGCGCGGGGCTCGACCCGGTCGCGACGATCGAGAAATACGCAGGGCGGATCAGCGCTGCGCATATCAAAGATTTAGCACCCGAAGGTGAGAATGCTGACGAAGACGGCTGGGCCGATGTTGGTCACGGCATACTCGATTGGCCGGCGATCACGGCAGCGCTGCAAGCGACCGGAACCACCCATTATGTCATCGAGCACGATAACCCGGCGGATCACTTTCGCTTCGCGACCCGCAGTCTTGCGACCCTGAAGGCCCTGTAAGGAGACAACATGACACAACTAGGTGTTGGCATCATTGGATGCGGGAATATATCGACCGCCTATTTGACCCTTGCGCCGATGTTCAAGGCGCTCAAGCTGGTCGCGGTGGCGGATCTCAATATGGATGCAGCGCGTGCAAAAGCTTCTGAATTTGACGTGCGTGCGGAGACGGTAGAAGATCTACTCTCTGCATCGGACGTTGACGTTATTGTGAATTTAACAATTCCAGACGCACATTTTGAAGTTACAAAATCAATTTTAAACTCTGGTAAGCATGCATATTCAGAAAAACCCCTTGTGCTAAGCTTGGCTGAAGGAGAGATCCTGCGAGAGCTAGCAGCCTCTAAAAATCTGCGGGTTGGGTCTGCGCCGGACACTTTCCTAGGTGGTGCACATCAACATGCCCGCGCGGCGATCGATGGGGGCGAGACCGGCAAGATCATTGGCGGCACTTGCCATGTGATGGGACATGGCATGGAAAGCTGGCATCCGAACCCGGATTTCTTCTTTCAACCGGGTGCTGGTCCCGTTTTGGATATCGGTCCCTATTATGTCACCAACCTGTTGCAGTTGATTGGCCCCGTGAAATCAGTCGCGGCATTGGCGACGACAACTTTCGCAACCCGAACGATCGGGAATGGTGCGCGCGAAGGTGAAAAGATCCCGGTCAATACGCCGACGAATATTCATGCGCTTCTAGAATTCGCAAATGGCGCTACCGTGACGCTTGGTACAAGTTGGGATGTTTGGGCAAATAAACACACAAATATGGAGCTATACGGGGAAGATGCTTCAATATTTGTCCCTGATCCGAATTTCTTTGGTGGCACTGTGGAACTTGGCAAGCCCAACGTAGACATTGCAGCCATGGACGCCTGGGATCACCCCTTCGGTGTCGCTAACCAAGGTGACAGGGCGAACTACCGCTGTGCGGGTCTTGCGGACATGGCGCAGGCGATTAGTGAAGGGCGAGAGCATCGCTGCAATGCAGATCTTGCCGTCCACGCGACCGATGTGATGACAAGCATTCTAAAGGCGGGCGACGAGAAGCGATGGGTCAAACTGTCGACGACGTGCGAACGGCCTGCGCCGCTTGGCCCGGACGAAGCCAGGGCATTGTTAGCCTAAGCCAGTCTCCTCCGCGATCTGTGCTTTCGTTTTCCGGCCCCGTTCGGTTTCGGACTTCAACTGGCCACAGGCCGCCATAATGTCTTCCCCCCGCGGCGTGCGGATGGGGGAGGCATAGCCGGCCTTATAGATAATATCTGCAAACCGCCGGATGCGGTTGTTCGATGATCGCTTGTAAGGCGCGCCGGGCCATTCATTAAACGGGATCAGATTGATCTTGGCGGGGATGCCATCGATCAGTTTCATCAAACGGCGCGCGTCTTCGTCGCTGTCGTTGACCCCGTCGAGCATCACATACTCAAAGGTAATGCGCTCCGAATTTGATACCTTCGGATAGCTGCGCAGGGCGTCCAGCAGGGCCTCCAGATTCCAGCGCTTGTTGATCGGGACCAGCTTGTCGCGCACGTCATCCGTGGTGGCGTGGAACGATATGGCCAGCTGACACCCGATTTCTTCAGCCGTGCGCGCGATTTCTGGCACGACGCCGGACGTGGACAGGGTAATCCGTCGCCGGGACAATTGGATTCCATGGGGATCCATCGCGATCTTCATCGCGTCACGGACGTTTTCGAAGTTGTAAAGCGGCTCGCCCATGCCCATCAAAACGATGTTTGAGAGCAGACGGGTCTCGTCTTTCGGCTGGCCCGGCACCGGCCATTCGTCCAAATCGTCGCGGGCCACCATGACCTGGCCAATAATTTCGCCAGCGGTCAGGTTACGGACGAGTCTTTGGGTCCCGGTGTGGCAGAAAGAGCAGGTCAACGTGCAACCGACTTGCGATGATACACAGAGCGTGCCGCGATCCTCTTCAGGGATATAGACAATCTCCACCTCATGCCCACCTGCAATGCGGACAAGATACTTGCGGGTGCCGTCTTCAGAGACTTGACGAGTCACGACCTCGGGCACAGCAATCACGAATTTCTCCGCCAAAAGCGCGCGGTAATCCTTTGCGAGGTTCGTCATCTCGGCAAAGTCGCGGACGCCCCAGTGGTAGATCCACTGCCAAATTTGACCAACCCGCATCTTCGCTTGCTTCTCAGGTGTGCCGGCTTCGATCAACGCGTCGCGCATTGCGTCGCGTGTCATCCCCACCAGATTCGGCAGCCCTTCCAGCGCTTTGCGCGGAATGGTCAGCATGTCTTGCGTGATAGGGGCCGTGGCGCTCATGTCAGATTCTCCGAAGATGTCGCTGATATAACGACAAACGCGCGGTTTCCAATGAAAACCGCGCGTCTTTCTTTTGGTCAGACATGAGGCTGGGCGGGGGCAGCGCCCCCAAACCTAGCCTTCGCAGCGGCGTTCAGCTTCCTCGACGGCGGCCGTGAAGCCCAGCAACGAGAACTTGTCTTCCGTCCGGGTGCCCCGGCCAGACCGGGCGACAACCGTCGCATCTGCGCCGCGTTTCATGGCGGCGACGACACGGGCATCTTCTTCTGGGGTTGCCGGCCACGCCCATTCACCTTCGGTGAACAGCTCAAACGTTGTGCCGGCGATGCTCAATTGTGCGGTGGAGCCGCTTGCAAAAGGATACCCGCCCGTGAAGGCCACTTGGCCCGTAACGGACGCACCAGGGCGATAGAACACAAACAGCAGGATATCGCCGCGGCGCACTTCGACGGCCTGGCCGTCTCGAGTGTTCGTCGATTCTTTTGGTGCAGAGACGCCCCAGCATTCCTGTGGGTCATCTTCTACAAAGACGCTCCAATCGGTATTCGCAGCAACGCGATTGGACGATTCATCTTGTGCCTGTGCAGCCTGCCCGAGCGTGAGTGCCGCTACGAGGGTCAGGTGACGTGCGATCGTTAAATTCATCTTTACAGCCTCCCAGCTGTGCTTGCCTCTGGATCTGGCCGATGCCAGTGCGCTTTTGGCACTTTTTCCGCTGGCGGGGCCCGTTTCAACTCGATAAGCGCAAGGTTAGCAAAATTCCGCCCGAATGTGAAAGCCTTAATGGTGCAGGGTGCCAGAACGCTTTGTAGGGTGAGGTATGAAAATATCACAGCAGAACGCAGCGGACTTGGTGGAAGTTTGGCGCGGCCCATTTTTGGAGAGCCAGCATCGCGGCCATGTCGTTGTCTGTAGTGGTGACGGTCAGATTGTGCAGGCCTGGGGGAACCCCGCAACCGTGATCTTCCCACGTTCCTCCGCCAAAATCATCCAGGCTTTGCCGCTGATTGAGACGGGCGCAGCAGATGCGTTTGGCCTTACCGAGGCCCAAATTGCCTTCGCATGTGCCTCGCATCGCGGCGCGCAGATCCATCTCGATGCGGCGCGACACTGGCTGTTAGACATGGGGCTGACCGACGATGCCCTGATCTGTGGACCACAGGTGCCTGAAGATCTGCCGATGCGGGACGGGTTGATCCGCGATGGGCAGACGCCGTGCCGTGCGCACAACAATTGCTCCGGTAAGCATTGCGGCTTCTTAACGGTGAGCCAGCATTTGAAAGCTGGACTGACCTATGTCGCCCTTGATCATCCGTTGCAGGTGGCTTGCAAAGCGGCGGTTGAGGAAACTTGCCAGGAGACGAGCCCAGGATACGGTATCGACGGTTGCTCTGCCCCAAACTTTGCCACGACGGTTGCTGGTCTCGCGGGTGCGATGGGTCGTTTTGCGTCAGCGTCTGGCCGATCCGACACCAGAGCGCGCGCAATGGTACGCCTGACCGAGGCGATGGCAGCCCACCCCGCGTTGGTCGCGGGTGACGGAGGTGCAGACACAGCCCTGATGCGCGCGATGGACGGGAAAGTTGTCGTCAAAACCGGTGCTGAGGGCGTCTATGTCGCAATTATCCCGGACCTTGAGCTGGGAGTTGCTTTGAAGATCTCCGATGGCGCGACGCGCGCGTCGGAATGTGCGATCGCAGCGGTTTTGGTTAAGCTCGGCGTGTTGAACCCAGCGCATCCGACTGCCAAACATTATATGACACCACCAATTCGCAATTGGGACGGTTTGATCACTGGGAAAATCTCCCCCACCGCAACGCTGCAATAGGACTCCAAAATGCCCTTTACCCTCGCGACCTGGAACATCAATTCTGTCCGCTTGCGGGAGGGGCTGGTTTTGAAACTGCTTACGGCGGAAGCACCAGATGTTCTGTGTTTGCAAGAGTGCAAAAGCCCCGTTGAGAAGATCCCCATGGAGGGGTTTCAGGCACTTGGTTACACCCACATGGTTGCGCGCGGACAAAAGGGTTACAACGGTGTCGCGATCCTCTCGAAGCTCCCAATGGAAGAGGCGGGCGCGGAGGACTACGCCAGTCTTGGCCATGCCCGTCACGTCGCGGGCCGTCTGCGCAATGGTGTAACGATCCACAACTTCTACGTCCCGGCAGGCGGCGACAAACCTGATCGGACGGTGAATGAGAAGTTTGGCCAAAAGCTCGATTACCTGGCCGAAATGGAAGCCGCTTTCGCCGCTGACAAACCAACGAAGTCAATTCTTGTAGGGGACCTCAACATCGCACCCCGCGAGGATGATGTGTGGGACCATAAGAAGCTGCTGAAAGTGGTGAGCCACACACCGATTGAAGTCGAGGCTTTGGAAGCAGTCCGCGCCGCTGGCGACTGGGTTGATGTGACCCGTGCCGATATTCCAGATGGTCGCTTGTATAGCTGGTGGTCTTATCGATCACCGGATTGGGACGCAGCAGACAAAGGGCGACGCCTTGATCACATTTGGGCGACGCCCGATATTGCGGGGGCGGCCAATAGCAGCAAGATTTTGCGGGCTGTTCGGGGATGGGACCAGCCAAGCGACCATGCGCCAGTCTTTGCGACCTTTGACCTCGAAAGCTAAGCGGCGATCAGCTTCAACTGCGCCACTCCTTCTAAATGCGGACGCCGCCGGCGGGCACACGCCAGGGCGACGTCTTGGCGAGGTCCGATAACTTGCGACAGCGGCGGCAGAATGCGGTCTTGTCGTCGATCTCGGCGCCCCGAACGAGAGCCTGAGCCGTTTTGCGACCAAACCAGTTCCAGTTTCGCCCGCTTCGTTTTTGCTCTTTCCGACGACCGACCCCTCGCCACGTCGCGCTGACGCTGGGCAGTGACAACCAGGATACGTTTTGGTGACAAATTGGTCGGCGAGGCGTTGGCCTTGGCCGTGTTGGGGGGCGGTAGCGTGTCCGACATAAGATGGTCTCAACTGATGTGACTTTGAAAGCTGGTATCGCTTAGATTTTTGCATCGCGAACCGTGTGACGACGGAAGCTATGATAAGGCTCCTAAAGTTGAGTTAACTTTGAATTTGATCCCAATCAAATTGCCTTAGAGTTTGAAATCATTAGATTTCAAGTAGTCGTGCCGAAATTTTCTTTCCAATTGCGCCGCTCCAAAAGGCGCGCAGGTCTGGGTTCAAGAAACTGCCGCGTGAGGCGGCCAAGTTATTCCTCTTGGACTCCCTTCAATTGCCACCATATATGAGGCGCAACGCGACAGGAGACCACAATGATCGAACTTGGCACATCCCCCGCAACCGCACCGGCTGCCGACGTCATCAAAGATGGCACAGACGACACGTTTATCCAGGACGTTGTTGAAACGTCGCAGACGGTACCGGTGATTGTTGATTTTTGGGCGCCATGGTGCGGGCCATGTAAGACACTGGGCCCCGCGATTGAAGCGGCTGTTACCGCGGCCGGTGGGCGGGTGAAGCTGGTGAAGATCGATGTGGATGCGAACCCCGGCTACGCAGGTCAGTTGCGGGTGCAGTCGATCCCAACGGTCTACGCCTTCTTCCAAGGGCAGCCCGTTGATGGTTTCCAGGGTGCTTTGCCACCGTCCGAAATTCAGGCCTTTGTGGACAAGGTCGCGAACCTGGCCGGTGAGCCAGACGGCGGTTTGGCCGATGCCATTGAGGCGGCAGAAACGATGTTAGAGGAGGGCGCAGCTGCGGATGCCGCGGAAACCTTTGCTGCGATTTTGCAAGAGGACCCAAACAATGCACAGGCCTATGCGGGCTTGGTCCGGTCTTACCTGGCATTGGGTGATGTGGACCAAGCTGAGGCGATCTTGAACGGTGCCCCAGCCGAAATCTCCGACGATCCGTTGCTCGAAGCGACGCATGCCCAAATTGCACTCGCCCGTCAGGCGGACGCGGCGGGTCCGATCCAAGAATTGATGGACAAAGTCGCAGCCGACCCTTCAGACAACCAAGCGCGGCTTGACCTGGCAATCGCAATGCACGCCAACGGTGACACAGAGGAAGCCGTTGAGGTCCTTTTGGCGTTATTTAAGCTCGATCAGGATTGGAATGATGGGGCAGCTAAAGCGCAGCTCTTCACGATTTTTGACGCATTGAAGCCGAACGATCCGATTGTCTTGAATGGCCGTCGGAAACTGTCCTCTCTGATATTTGCCTAAGAGGACGGGCGATCTACGTCCCTTGGTATGAAGAACGCCACCCAGCCAGACGTTATCCCCGTGTTTCCGCTCCCAGGTGCGCTCCTGCTACCGCGGTCCCGTTTGCCACTACATCTGTTTGAGCCGCGCTATCTGCAAATGCTCGACGATACTTTGAAAACGGATCACCGCCTCATTGGTATGGTGCAACCCTTTGATGGGCCAGACAAGGCGGGCCAATTGCACAGCATTGGCTGCGCCGGCCGCTTGACCGCGTTTTCGGAGACAGAGGATGGGCGTTACATGATCACCCTATCCGGCATGTCCCGCTTCCGGATCATGGAAGAGGTTGAGGGGTTCACCCCATACCGCCGTTGTGAAGTCAGTTGGGATGGGTTCGGCCGTGATTTGGGCCCAGTAGAGAAAGACGGCGATTTCGACCGGGATCGGTTTATGTCGTTGCTGGAGCGGTTCTTTACTGATCAAGGTCTGAAGACGGATTGGGAGTCCCTGTCAGAGGCGGAAGATGAACTGTTGATCAATTCGCTGTCCATGCTGTGCCCATTTGAACCCGAGGATAAGCAGGCGCTCTTAGAGGCACCGTCGCTCAGCACACGCCGCGAAACGCTGGTCACATTGATTGAATTTGCCCTGCGGGGCGGCAATGCGGAAGAGATGATGCAATGAGCGCCCCAGAGTTTGACCCGAAAATGCTGGAAGCTTTGGTTTGTCCGGAAACCCGCAACCGGCTGGAATACAACGCTGAAACCCAGGAATTGATATCGCAGAACGCCGGTTTAGCCTTTCCGATCCGCGGTGGTATTCCAGTCATGCTTGTCGATGAGGCCCGCGTGATCAGCTGAGCGGGCGGCGGCGTTTACCATTTATTCCCAATTCTTTGGATTCCTGTCTTGAGAACGACTCGACAGGAGGCCTCAATGAAAAATATCCATCCGGCAGATGAGCTTGCCATGATCCGCGCGGACTTGCGACGCTTGAAAGAGCGAGAGGCCTTTTTACGACGGGGGTTTCTGACGTTACGCTTGCCAACGCGGGGTGAGGATGCGGTTGCAAGCATCAAAGTCGTGAAGCAGCGACGGTTCCGGCGAGATCTGCTGCCCAAGGCTGTCTTGGACAACGCAGATTATTGGGAGACAGAGATCATCCGGCACGTCCATGTCGACGAAGCGCCCAAAGCGCGCGGGCATATCCCAGGTTTTGTTGTTGAAGACGCCGACGTCCAAGTGATCGAACCGACTTAGTCGACCTCACCGCACCGATGTGGCAACCTCAATGGATGGATCGGAAGGTCACGTCGCATTGGCTGCATCAAGACGCCTTTTCATTTCAGGGGCTTCCCACACAGGGAAGTCGACGTTCGCCCAAGCCGTTGCGGCAGAGGCGCCAGCTGCGCTTATCTCCACCGACACCCTTGCGCGGCACCCAGGGCGCCCGTGGCCCGTGCCGCGTCCGCATGTTGCGGATTTTTATGCAAACCTTGCTGCTGACACCCACGCCACGTTACTTCAACACCACTATGCAACCCTGCAAGGGCTTATCAAAGAGGCCCTCGCGGCGTGTGACACATCCGCGGTGATTATCGAGGGGTCGGCGCTGCGACCCTTGGTAGCTGGCGACGGCTTGTTTTTCTGCCTTCACGCGTCCGATGACTTTGTGAAGATGCGGATCTACCAAAACAGCGGATACCATACGGCCGACCCAGACCACCGGCACCTTATCGACGCTTTTCTCGCGCGGAGCCTCGCCGACCAAACGGCGCTGCTTGCTGAAGCGGAGAAAGCGCAGGCTACCTTGATTGACGCTAGCAACGAAACGGCGCTCGCGGCGGCGCAACAATTGGCGATCGCTTATTTACGCTAGTCCTGCATCAATCGAGGGAGATCACCCGTCAAACCGGCGGCCTCGCGGATAAATCCGCGGCGCAGGGCAGGGGCCTTGTTGATCAGGCCCATTCCAACGTCTCGCGCCGCGCGAATGATCGGATTATCATTTGAGAAAAGGCGGTTGAATGTATCGGTCGCCAGGGCCAAAGTCGTCGTGTCAAACCTGCGCCACTCTTGATAGCGCGTTAAAGCCTGTGGGCCGCCGATATCTTCGCCCCGGCCCCTCGCTTGCGCCAAAACCTCGACTAAGGCCGCCACATCGCGCAGGCCGGCGTTGAGGCCTTGTCCGGCAATGGGATGCACGCCATGTGCCGCATCGCCCACGAGCGCGACTCGATCTGCGATAAAGCTTTGCGCAAGGGTGAGGCCTAAGGGGTAGCTGAAGCGCGCACCAACCAGAGTGATATCACCCAGGAAACTGCCAAACGCAGGACGCAGGGCCGCAAGAAACGCCGCATCGTCCATTGCCAGCAGCGTTTTGGCGCGCGGTGTCGCTTCGGACCAAACAATGGAAGACCGGTTTTGGGTCAGCGGCAAGATGGCCAAAGGCCCACCGGGCATAAAGAACTGATGGGCAATGCCCTGATGTGGTTTGTCATGGGCCACAGCACAAACAACCGCGGTTTGATCGTAGTCCCAGCCGATCCGTTTGATGCCAGCACGCGTAGCCACACCGCTGCGCCGTCCATCGCACCCGATCAGAAGTTTACCGGTCATGACTTGGCCTGACGCAAGCGTGACGCTGATGTGTCCTGGTTCCACGCTTTGCGCAATCACCGTATCGCCAGCCACATGCGTGATCAGATCACTGGCGCCCATTGCCGCCAAAAAGGCGCGCCGCAAGTGTCGATCTTCGACAAGGTGGCCCATTGGGCCTTCCTCGATCTCAGCATGATCGAAATGCATCATCCAAGGCGCTGCACCTTCGCCAGCGCGGCCGTCAGTGACCTTGATCTCCAACATGGGCTGTGCGTTATCGGCGACTGAGTTCCACACGCCAATGCCTTGCAAAAGCCGAATGGAGGTCAGCGCGAGCGCGTACGCCCGTCCGTCAAAATCACTGTGTTCCCGTGTCGCAAGCGGCAATGCGTCAACAATTGTAACGCGGAAACCGGCCTGTGCAGCTGCCAGTGCGATGGCAGGCCCGTTCAGCCCGCCACCGGCAATGATAATGTCACTCTCCATGGTGCGCACTATGCGTGTCCGGGTGGGATTGTCCATGTGCGCTGGCGTCGCTACCGTACCCGCAAACAGGGGGCGGGCATGGACGATTGGCTTTGGATGACAGCGGCAGATCTCGGGCGCGGGATCGCCGCGGGCCAGATCGACCCCATCTTGCTGACGGACACGTATCTAAGCGCAATTGCCGCCCATCCAATGACCGACCGGATCTATGCGCGCGTCACACCAGAACGCGCACGGGCCGAAGCAGCCGCCGCGGCTGAGAGGGCCGCAAGCGGGTTGCGGCGCGGACCCTTGGATGGTGTTCCCGTGTCTTGGAAAGACCTGTTTGACACTGCGGGTACAGCAACAGAGGCGGGTACAAAGCTTCTAGAAGGGCGCGTCCCGGACAAAGATGCCCATGTGCTCGAAACCGCAACGCGGGCAGGTTTGGTCTGTTTGGGCAAAAGCCACATGTCGGAAATTGCATTCTCTGGGCTTGGTTTGAACCCGATTACGGCGACGCCCCCAAACATTCATGACAAAGATGCGGTCCCAGGGGGCTCCTCATCCGGCGCGGCGGCGTCGGTGGCGTTTGGGCTTGCGGCGGCGGCAATCGGCTCAGACACGGGAGGGTCAGTACGAATCCCGTCCGTCTGGAACGACATGGTTGGTTTGAAAACCGCACATGGCCGGTTGAGTGTGGAAGGCGTTGTACCGCTTTGTGCGTCTTTCGATACGGTTGGTCCGCTGTGCCGGTCTGTTGAGGATGCAGCATTGATGTCTGCCGCATTGGGAAATACACCCGCCCCCGATCTCGCGGGCAGCAGTGTTGATGGGGCGCGGTTGATGGTTCTTGAGACGATCGCACTTGACGATGTGCAGGATGTCCCAAAAGCGGCCTTTGAAACGGCCTTGTCCGCTTTGGAGGCCGCCGGAGCGATCGTCACGCGGGCATCCTTTGCCCCGCTCGCTGAGGCTTTTGATCTGGCAGGCACGCTTTATGCCGCAGAAAGCTATGGGTGGTGGCGCGACTTGGTTGAGGCACATCCGGAAAAGATGTTCCCCCAGATATTGGAGCGGGTCCGGGGCGGCCGTACGGTGTCGGGGCCAGATTATGTTGCGGCTTGGACGCGACTAAAGGCGATCCGGCATGACTACCTCGCCGCGACGGCTGGATACGACGCCGTTGTCTTTCCGACGGCCCCAAACATGCCGCCGAATGCCGCGCGGCTTTTGACGGACGAGGCGTATTATCGGCAGCAAAATCTTTTGGCACTGCGCAATACGCGCATCGGGAACTTGATGGATCTCGTCTCGCTGACTTTGCCAACGGCAACGCCGTCTTGCGGGATCCTTCTCAATATGCCGAAAACAGATGAAAATCGGCTGCTGCGATTGGGGCAGGCTGCCGCACCGATCGTGGCTTAAACGCTGCGTTTTGCACCCAACCGAAATGCCACATTCGGCTTTGTCCCGCTGAAAAACCGCCCTCTGACCGCTGGACAGGTCCGCCTGCCGCTTGCTAGGTTAAAACGAAGCGGGGCGGTTATGATCCCGCGCGAGAGGCAAAAATGGTGTACCCTGAGCGGTTTTCGACCCTACCAGAGGCGACGTGGCCCCGTTTGCGCGGGCTATTAGACGTGCATGCCGCTGGGGGCGATGTCATCAACATGACAATTGGTGATCCGCAGCACGCCTTCCCAGATTTTGTGCGCACGATCCTGGCGGAACAGACCGACGGGTTTCGGAAGTATCCGAACAACAACGGTCTGCTGGAATTGCTAGAGGCCATTCAGGACTGGCTAAAGGCCCGCTATCGCGCTGAGGTCTCAGTTGACCAAATCCTGACGCTGAACGGGACCCGTGAAGGGTTGTTTAACGCCGCCATCGCTTTGGCCCCCGAAACCAAAGGCGGTCAACAACCTATCGTCTTGTCGCCCAACCCGTTCTACCCCGCTTATTCTGCGGCAGCGGCGACCATTGGCGCCGAACCACTGTTTGTCCCCGCGACGGCGGAGACGGGCCACCTACCTGACTTCGCAGGCTTGCCAGAAGACCTGTTGAACCGCACGACCGTGGCCTACATCTGCTCTCCGGCGAACCCGCAGGGGTCTGTCGCGGACAAGGCGTACTGGACGCAACTGATCAACCTCGCAGAAAAGTACGATTTCAAGATTTTCGCTGACGAGTGCTACTCCGAGATCTATCGCGACACGCCACCGCCCGGCGCACTTGAGGTGGCACAAGAGATTGGCTGCGATCCAGAACGCGTGATGGTCTTCCACTCGCTGTCGAAACGATCAAACCTTGCCGGTCTACGATCCGGTTTTTGTGCGGGTGGTCCAGAAAGCATCCGTCGCATGCGCCAGCTACGCGCCTACGCGGGTAGCCCCCTGCCAGAGCCGCTTCAGCACGTGGCCATCGCGGCTTGGCGGGATGAGACGCACGTGATTGAGAACCGCGCGCTCTATCAACAAAAGTACATCGTCGCCGACCAGATCATGGGCGAGGTACCCGGCTACATGTCGCCTGACGCCGGCTTCTTTTTGTGGCTACCCGTCGAAAACGGGGAACAGGCTGCGTTGAAGCTCTGGCAAGAAACGGGCGTGCGAACGCTCCCCGGCGCCTATTTGGCGCGCGATTACCAAGGACAAAACCCCGCAGAAGGGTTTTTACGGGTCGCTTTGGTGGCCCCAACACAAGACGTGCAGCGGGGACTAACCATCATCCGCGACTGCATCTACGGCTGAGGACAGACAACATGGCATCCATTCAATCCCGCAAACGCGATCCGCTTTTCGACAGCACCACCCAGGCCGCGATTGAGAAACGCAGTACAGAACTGCTGGGATTTGCGCTGATCGGGCTCGGTATTCTGATTGTTGCGATGATCTGGAGCTACTCGCCCGACGATCCGTCCTGGATCTCTGCGACGGATGCACCTGTCCAAAACTGGCTAGGTCAGACCGGCGCCTCTATCACCGCGCCACTCATGATGGTGATCGGCAAAGGCGCCTGGATGATCCCAATCGGATTGATCGGTTGGGGTGTTCGGTGTGTGGCCCACTACGGCCACGACCGTGCAATCAGCCGTGCGATCTTTGTCCCTTTTGCCTTGATTGCCGCCTCGCTTTACGCCGCAACGCTTCCGCCGAGCGCGGGTTGGGCCCCGAATTTCGGCCTCGGTGGATTGCTCGGTGATACAGTTTTGGGGGCCTTGCTGATCGTCCTACCAATCGGGACAACCTTGGCGGTGAAGCTGATGTCGCTGGTCCTTGCAATCGTGATGCTGGCGCTTGGTGCGTTTTCGCTGGGGTTCATCCGTGAAGAAATGCGCACGATCGGTCGCTTCCTGTTTGTTGGCGTTGTTCTTGCCTACGCAATGTTGCTGCGGGTGATGGGACAGGGCGCCATGGCATCTGCCAAAGTGGCCGGTAACGTCCGCGAAACAGTTGCAGCCAAACGAGCCGAAGCACAAACGCGCCGTGATGCGATGGATGAGATCGCAGCCGTGGGCGGCGAAGCAGGCATGACGCTGGATACCCCGCCGATGCACCGCACCGCCGTCGTCCGCCCTGAGACGTTTGACGAGCCTGAACGCCGCATGCCGCCACTGGTTGGTGCTCCGAACCTCGAAGCCGCGATTGCGGAGCCGATGGTCGCTCCGGCCCGCGAAGAGCCTGAACAGAAGGGCTTCCTCGCGTCCTTGTTGAAACGGAAGTCATCAGCCAACGAAGCGTCCGTTCCAGCATCGCAGGAAGACAGGATCTCAGCGCGCATCGCCGCGGCAGTCAGCACCTACAAAGGCCCAGAACCTAAGACGGAACTTGGCACACGGTTGGAACCTTCTCTGACGCGCGGCAAGGGTCCGCAGCCCATGATCCTGAACACCAGCGCAGTCGTTCCAGCGGTCGATGGCGACAGCCCAATGCTGGAAGCAGCGATGACAGGTATGGCGCTAGACGAAGCGGTCATTGAGGAGATGACACCCGACCTGCCGCCGCAACCAGAATTGCGCCCCGCATTGCATCGCGGGGCAACTGCCCCGGAACTAGAAGAAATTCAGATTGACCCCACCGGGATTCCAACACCTGCGCCGAAGAAAGTCGTCCAGCATCCCTTGAAACGCGCGACAATGCCATCGAAGCAGGCGTTGCGAGAAAGCCAGCCGAACCTGCCGCTCGAAGACAAATACGCCGATTATGAGACGCCACCGCTGGCCCTGCTGCGCTCACCAGAGACGGTCGAACGGCATCACCTGCCGGACGAAGCGCTGGAAGAAAACGCGCGGATGCTCGAAAGCGTCCTCGACGACTACGGCGTGAAGGGGGAGATCGTGTCGGTTCGCCCCGGTCCCGTCGTCACCATGTATGAGCTCGAACCCGCCGCCGGTCTCAAGGCCTCCCGCGTTATCGGTCTGGCTGATGATATCGCCCGTTCGATGTCTGCCCTCTCCGCGCGTGTTTCTACCGTACCGGGCCGGTCGGTCATCGGGATCGAACTGCCGAATGAAAAGCGTGAGATGGTTGTGCTGCGCGAGATGCTCTCCGCCCGAGACTTCGGCGATGGCAATCTGAAACTGCCTTTGGCGTTGGGCAAGGACATCGGGGGGGAGCCGATCATCGCGAACCTTGCAAAGATGCCGCACTTGCTGATCGCCGGGACGACCGGGTCTGGTAAGTCTGTAGCAATCAACACGATGATCCTGTCGCTTCTTTATAAGCTGAGCCCCGAAGAATGCCGGATGATCATGATCGACCCGAAGATGCTGGAACTCAGCGTCTACGACGGCATCCCGCATCTTCTATCCCCTGTCGTAACCGACCCGAAGAAGGCGGTTGTCGCCCTCAAATGGGTCGTGGGCGAGATGGAAGAGCGCTATCGCAAGATGTCCAAAATGGGCGTGCGAAACATCGACGGCTACAATGGCCGGGTGAAAGAGACCCTGTCGAAGGGTGAGATGTTCAGCCGCACAGTGCAGACCGGCTTCGACGATGAAACCGGTGATCCCGTGTTCGAGACGGAAGAGTTCAAGCCAGAAGTCTTGCCTTACATCGTCGTGATCGTTGATGAGATGGCCGACCTGATGATGGTTGCAGGCAAAGAGATTGAGGCCTGCATCCAGCGTCTTGCGCAGATGGCGCGAGCCTCCGGTATCCACCTCATTATGGCGACCCAGCGTCCGTCAGTCGACGTCATTACCGGGACGATCAAGGCAAACTTCCCAACCCGGATTTCTTTCCAGGTGACTTCGAAAATCGACAGTCGGACGATCCTGGGTGAGATGGGTGCTGAACAGCTGCTAGGCATGGGCGACATGCTCTACATGGCTGGTGGCGGGAAGATCAACCGTATCCACGGGCCGTTCTGTTCGGATGAAGAGGTCGAAGAGATCGTGAACCATCTGAAGGCCTTTGGCCCGCCAGAATACATGTCAGGCGTCGTAGAAGGCCCCGCTGATGAAAAAGAAGCCGACATTGATGCCGTGCTTGGCCTGGGCGGGAACACCAATGGGGAAGACGCCCTTTATGATCAAGCGGTGGCGATTGTGATCAAGGATCGCAAATGTTCGACATCTTACATCCAGCGCAAACTTGCGATCGGCTACAACAAAGCCGCGCGATTGGTTGAGCAGATGGAGGATGAAGGCGTCGTGTCGCAGGCCAACCACGTGGGCAAACGGGAAATTCTGGTTCCAGAGCAGGCTTAGACCTCTCCTTCACGTTCAAAAATCCATGAGATTGGCGCAAATTCGATAGAATCTGCGCCTTTTTCGATTTTCAAGTGTCGGAAAGTATACATTAAAGACCAATCACTTTTGAAATCGTTAACGCCGGGGGTGCAGACAGTGCGTTCTCAATTGTCTCAGATTCTTAGAGGGCATTGCCTGTGCGGTGCCGTACAGTTCACGCTCGAGGGGCCATCCAACTGGGTCGGACATTGCCATTGCGACAGTTGCCGCCGGGCGACATCATCACCAATGACGACGTGGATCGGGCAGCAGGACGGGCGCTGGACGCTGACCGGACGACGACCGACGGTCTTCGCAAGCAGCCCAGGTCAGCAACGTGGCTTCTGCCCAAGCTGCGGATCTCAGGTCTTCTACCGTAGCTCACGGTATCCACGCGAAACTCATTTCTACGCGGCACTTTTGGAAGACCCAAATGCGGTGACTCCAGCCGTGCAGTTTCATGAGGATGAAAAGCTTCGTTGGCTCGACGACGCACTGACGTTGCCGGTCGAAGAACCATTAAAGAAAGCGCGCTAGTAACCGAGGGCGATTCCATCCTTCCTTGGGTCGCTTGCGCCTTCCAAGACCCCATCTGGGTGCACAACTACGGCCTGCGCGCCGCCAATTGCGGTCGGTGGATCCACAACGTCATGCCCAAGGTCGGACAGCGCCTGGCGGACAGCGGGGGCATAGCTCGTTTCAACGCGCAGCTGTCCGTTCTCAATGAACGACCTTGGGGCGTCGATCGCGGCCTGCGCGTCCATACCGTAGTCTTGCATGTTGGTGATCAGGCGCGCGTGACCCGTCGCTTGGTATTGTCCGCCCATGACGCCAAAAGGCATAAACGGCTGCCCGTCCTTCTTAGCGAGGCCTGGGATAATGGTGTGCATCGGTCGCTTGCCGGGTCCAACCTCGTTCGCATGACCTTCCGCGAGGGTGAAGCCTGATCCACGATTGTGCATCAAAACGCCAAACTTGTCCGACGCGATGCCGGACCCAAAGCCATTGAAGATGGAATAGATCAGCGACACACACATCCGATCTTTATCCACGACGGATAAGGTAATCGTGTCCTTGTGGGTGTTCTCTGCAATCGGCGGGTTCACCGGCAGCACGCTGTTTGGTTGGATTTGTGACGCACAAGCTGCGGCGGTTACGGCCGAGAGCATCTCATCCAATCGCGATACGTGGTCTGGGTCAGCGATCGCTGCGTTCCGCGAGGCGTAAGCAAGCTTGGTTGCTTCGGTCTCGATATGCGCGCGCTCAGCGCCCAGCGGGTCCATCGCTGCCAGATCAAATTGTTTGAGGATGTTCAAAAGCAGAAGAGCCGTAGCGCCTTGGCCGTTTGGCGGATGCTCATAAACCTCCAGACCGCCGTAGGGGGCCATGACTGGCGTGGTATAGTCGGACGTCACGGCGGCCATGTCATCAAGCGTATGGGTCCCGCCCAGGTGGCGCAGCGTTGTGACGATATCTTCCGCAACGGGGCCGTCGTAAAATCCGTCACGGCCGTCCATCGCGATCATGCGCAGGACCTCAGCCTGCGCGGGGGCACGGAATACTTGACCGGGGCGGGGGACATGTCCGTTCAATAGGAACCTATCTTTCGCACCGCCTTGCAGGATAGCGGCGTCGCGCGCCCAATCGTCTGCCACACGGGGCGCGACGGGAATTCCGGCTTCGGCATAGTGGATCGCCGGGGCGAGCGCGGCCTTGAGACCAAGTTTTGCGTGGTCCTTGGCCAGTCTGCAAAAGGCATCGACGGCGCCCGGCATGGTGACGCTGTGCGGGCTTCCTGGTGGGATCTTGGCGTCACCTGATGCGCGTAGCGCCGCGGCATCAACGCCTGCGGGCGCGCGCCCAGATCCGTTAAGCGCGATCACGTCACCGCTGCCGGGCGGGGTCATTAAGACGAAGCAATCACCCCCAATGCCAGTCATCTGCGGTTCGCAAATCCCCAGAAGCACAGCTGCGGCAATGGCCGCATCAACCGCGTTCCCGCCGGCTTCCAGCATTTGTATCGCGACCTTGCTAGCCAGCGGATGGCTGGTCGCGCACATCCCGTTCGTCGCAAAAACGGTTGAGCGGCCCGGCCGCGAAAAGTCTCGCATGTATGTCTCCCAATGTGGCGGCCTTAGCGTTGAGCGCTGCTCGGCCGCCGATCAGACTATGCATCGCTTGCAGTCCGCGACAAGGGGCGGCATGTCAAAAGGGCAAGGATTTGAAAGGATAACCATGCGGGCCGACTATAACTCACTTGCGAAAACCATCGCGGCATTGACTGACGGTGAGCACGATGAGGTTGCGTTAATGGCAACGGTTGTGTGTGAGCTGCACCACAGCGATGACCGGTTCGATTGGACAGGGTTTTACAGAGTGACGGCGCCAGGTCTTCTAAAAATTGGCCCTTACCAGGGCGGTCATGGCTGCCTCCAGATCCCGTTTGAAAAGGGTGTCTGTGGCGCAGCCGCGCGGACCGGTGAAATCCAACTCGTCGCGGATGTGGAGGCATTTCCAGGTCACATCGCTTGTGCAGCCTCGACTCGGTCCGAAATTGTTTTGCCGGTGCACACTGCGGAAGGTGAGTTGATGGCCGTTCTCGATATCGACAGCGACCAGCCTGCCGCATTTACCGAAGGTGATGCGAAGGCGCTGGATCAGATCTTGCAAAGCGTGTTTGCGGGTGAGCGATAATTTTGTAGCGGAATCAAAAGCTTCCGAATTCAATGGTTGAACGTGAAAATTTCTATTGAAATTTCACGAACCTTCGGCATGATTGTGCAATCATCGTCATGAGGACGCGCCGTGAAGCACGACATTCCGCCCCACACGCGCACACTGGGCGCCGACCTGCGGGCCCTTCGCAAAGCACGGGGCCTAACGCTAGCGGCGCTCGCTGTGAAGCTGGAGAAGTCGGTGGGTTGGGTCAGCCAGGTTGAGCGGGATATTTCTGCACCAAGCATGGCAGATCTGCGCGGCTTTGCTGAAATCTTAGACGTCTCGGTCTCAAGTCTGTTCCGCACGGCGGCTGCCCCGGGTGAGGAAGGTTTGATTGTGCGTGCGGATGCACGGCGGCCACTTGGCGCGCGCGTCGCGGGCTCTACCGAACAATTGTTATCGCCAGATCTGACCGACGACTTTGAAATGATCCACACGGTGTTTGAACCCCATGCCGCGTTGATGGAACCTGTCGCGCGACCGACCCAAGAAGTCGGATATGTCGTGTCGGGCCAGTTGGATCTGACAATTAATGGCGACAAGTTTCACATGAACGCGGGCGACAGCTTCCGCATTCGTGGTCAGTCTTACACCTGGGCGAACCCACACGATGACCCGTGCTTGGTCATCTGGGTCATCGCGCCGCCAGTGTATTAGGGAGGACGATATGGTCAAAGGGCAATGTGCATGCGGTGCAGTCGCCTTCGAGGCGCCGGATGTGCGCGAGACCGTGACCTTCTGCCACTGCGGCCAGTGCCGTCAGTTTTCGGGGCATGTGTGGGCGTCAACAGTAGCGCCCTTAAGCCAAGTGACCTTCACGCGGGACCAGGGCCTGACATGGTACCAATCGTCCGACTTTGCCCGTCGCGGCTTTTGCAATCGTTGCGGCAGCAGCCTATTTTATCACATCACTGAGAAAGACAAGCTTGGCATCGCGGTCGGTTGTTTGCCTGACACCGTCAAGCTTACGCCGGGCAAACATATCTTTGTCGGCAACAAACCCAACTACTACGACATCGCGGACGACGCGCCGCATCTCGAGACATACTAGGGAGAGACCATGTCTGATTTTCCAACTACGGCCCGCGTGGTCATTATCGGTGGCGGTGTTGTCGGGGTTTCAACCCTCTATCACCTTGCGAAGAAGGGCTGGACCGACTGTGTTTTGTTGGAAAAGAACGAACTGACAGCGGGGTCGACGTGGCACGCAGCGGGCAACTGCCCGAACTTCGCACCCAATTGGGCCGTGATGAACATGCAGCGTTACTCGCTCGACATGTACCGGACGTTGGCCGATGAGGTCGATTATCCGATGAACTACCATGTCACCGGCGCGCTGCGCTTGGGTCACACCAAAGAGCGCCGGCAAGAGTTCCAGCGCGTCTGTGGCCAAGCCCAATCGATGGGTCTCCCGCTCGAGATGATCGGGATCGACGAGGTCAAAAATTACAACCCGTTTGTGGAAACGCATGATTTGTCCGGCGTGCTATGGGATCCGCTTGATGGCGATATCGACCCGGCCCAGTTGACACAGGCGCTCGCCAAAGGTGCCCGTGATCTTGGAGCAAACATCCAGCGCTTTTGTCCGGCGACAGGCGTGTCAAAGTCCGACACAGGCGAGTGGATCGTTCACACTGACAAAGGCGACATCACCTGTGAAAAAGTGGTGAATGCCGCGGGTTACTACGCCGCGCGCGTCGGCGAATGGTTTAAACCCCACGGTGGTCGCGACGTGCCGATGGTGGTGATGTCCCACCAGTATTTCCTAACTGAAGAGATTCCAGAGATCGAAGCCTGGACCAAGGAAAACGGGAAAAAGACCCCGATGATCCGGGATGTCGATAGCTCCTATTACCTCCGACAGGACAAGAACGGTCTCAATCTCGGGCCTTATGAGCGGAATTGTAAGGCGCATTGGGTCACCAAAGATGACCCGATGCCAGACGACTTCAGCTTCCAGCTCTATCCCGACGATCTGGACCGTCTTGAGTGGTACATAGAGGACGCGATGGAACGTGTGCCGGTACTTGGAACCGGTGGCGTTGGCCGCAACATCAATGGCCCCATCCCGTATGCCCCTGATGGCCTCCCTATGGTCGGCCCGATGCCAGGCGTGCAGAACGCCTATGAGGCACACTCTTTCACCTTTGGCATCGTGCAAGGCGGCGGCGCTGGCAAGGTCATGGCCGAATGGCTGGTCGAAGGCGAAACAGAGATGGACATGTGGTCGGTCGATCCGCGTCGCTATACCGACTACTGCGATCAGGACTATTGCCACGCCAAGGCGCTCGAAACCTATGGCCACGAATACGGCATGCACTTCCCGCACAAGATGTGGCCTGCCGGACGGGACAAGAAACTGTCGCCCAATCACGCAGCCTTGCTCGCCGCTGGTGGGCAAATGGGGGCCTTTAATGGGTGGGAGCGCGCGACCTGGTTCGCGCATGACGGTGAAGACACCTCAGTCGAATCCACTGAAACCTGGGAGCGCGAGGGCCCATGGAAAGCAGGCATCAAGCGCGAGGTAGAGGCAGCAACGAACGGCTGCGCGGTTCTCGATATGCCCGGCTTTTCGCGCTACACGCTAACCGGTGACGGTGCAGCGGCCTGGCTCCGAACCCAAGTCACCGGCGCTTTGCCGAAAGTGGGCCGCATGAACCTCGGATATTTTGCCGACAAACGGGGCCGGATCGTGACGGAGGTGACGATTATTCGGTGGGGTGAGGATGATTTCTGGCTGATGACGGCGGCCGTCGCGCAATGGCACGATTTTGAATTCCTCCGCGACCGCTTGCCTGCGAATGGCGATCTGCAGCTCACCGATATCACGCGCAACTGGTCCACACTGCTGGTGTCCGGTGCGGGGTCGCGAGATGTATTATCCGGTTTGACGGATGCAGATCTGTCCGCTGGGTGGCTATCGCTACAAGACGCAACATTTGCGGGCGTCCCTGCAAAACTGATGCGGGTCAGCTTTACCGGCGAACTCGGCTGGGAAATTCACACCAATTTCGACGACAGCGCTGCGGCCTACAAAGCGGTGCGCGAGGCGGGCGCAACGCCATTTGGCATGTTCGCCCTGAACGCCATGCGGATCGAAAAGGGCTATCGGACGTGGAAGGGCGATCTATCGACTGACTACACGATGCTCGAAGGTGGTCTTGAACGCTTTGTCCGCTTCAACAAGGAACAGGATTTCCCCGGTAAAGCGGCGTTGATGAGTGAAAAGCAGCAGGGCAGCAAAAAGGGCTTCGCGACCATGACGCTCGACAATCCCGGCCCTGCAGATGCGCCCTACATGTCGCCCATTTGGCATAACGGCGAAGTGGTGGGTGAGACCACCTCAGGCGATTGGGGATACCGCATCAATAAGTCGGTTGCATTGGGCATGCTGCGAACCGATGTGAACGTCCCCGGCAACAAAGTTGAAATTGAAATCTACGGTGCAAAATATCATGCGACCGTGCACGACGACGCGCCCCTGTGGGACGCGGACAACGCACGCATTCGCGCGTAATCGACCGTTTCACAACATACGCGATGGGGCAGTGAACCTGCCCCATCCGCAAGAAGACGAAGACAATGACAAAGAATAGCATCACCCTCCTTGATGGCGGTATGGGCCAAGAGCTGATCCATCGCGCCGGCGACCAACCAACACCGCTGTGGTCGACCCAAGTGATGGTGGACCATCCCGGTATGGTGGCGGATGTGCATCGCGCGTATTTCGCCGCTGGCGCGACAGTCGCCACCACCAACACCTATGCCATCCATCGGGACCGCTTGATCGGGACGTCCCTGGCCGAAGATTTTGTCGCGCTCCACGCCGCCGCGCGGAAGGAGGCCTTGTCGGCGACAGAAGACGGAAAGCGCATCGCGGGGTCGATCGGGCCTCTGATCGCGTCTTACCGGCCCGACGCCCACCCTCCGCTGGCGGAAGCCATTGTTCTTTATCGCGAAATTGCGAACATGCTAGCCGAAGACGTCGACCTGATCTTAGCCGAAACCGTTGCATCTGTCGAACATGGATCGGCGGTCTTGGAAGGTGCGCGTATCTGCGGGCTGCCGGTCTGGGTTGCTTTCACGCTCGACGACGAAGATGGCACGCGTCTTCGTTCCGACGAACCTTTGGAAGAGGCAATCGCGACGGTCGCGGCGGCGGATGCTGTGCTTGTGAATTGCTCCTCTCCCGAAGCGCTCGATCAAGCGATGCCGATCTTAGCCAAAGCTGGGAAGCCTTTTGGCGGTTATGCCAATGGTTTCGAACAGATCACGAAGGATTTCCTAAGAGCCAAACCAACCGTCGACGCGTTGCAAGAACGACGCGACATGGGGCCTGAAAACTATGCCAAACATGTGATGGACTGGGTCGCGCAGGGGGCGACCATTGTCGGTGGCTGTTGTGAGGTAGGCCCGGCGCATATTGCTGAAATTTCAAAGCAATTGACCGCAGCGGGGTATCGCCTTGTCTGATATGGCCAACCTCCCACATGATGGCGCGCCGATTGTGTGCGACATCATCATTGCGGACGGATTCGTATTGACGGAAGTGGCTGGCGTTGTGGATGTGATCCGGCTCGCCAATCGGATCACCCAGCGTGAGGTCTTTGCCTGGACCTATCGTTCGCACAATGGCGGGCCGGTGTTGGGAAGCGCTGACGTCACCATTGAAACGGAACCTTTTGACGCGAAATCGACAGCGCAGTATGCGTTTTTGCTTGGCAACGCCGACGCGGATCACCCCGATCTGGCCTTTGGCACCCATTTGTCAAGCTACACATCCCGCCAAGCGCGCGTGATCCTGATGTCAGAAGCCGCCAGCCGTTACATCGCGGACCGGCGAGACGATGCAACCAAACACACCACCCACTGGGAAAACCGCGCCGTCCTATTGGAACGTTTGGGATTGTTCGAAACGAAGTCGGCCTTGGTGGTCGATGCCGGATCCATTGTGACCTGCGCCGGAATGGGGGCTGCTGTGGATGTGACGCTGTCCATTGCCAGCCAGCATTTGTCGGCTGCGACGATGATGACCGTGGCAGATATTCTGCTGCATGAGCGCATTCGCCACCACAACACATTGCAGCCCTTCTCGGGCCGTGCGGCGCTTGCGACGGGTGATGCAGACCTCGATACCAGTGTGTCCTTGATGCAGGACAATGTGGAGTTTCCGCTGTCTATCGCAGAGATCGCGGATCAAACAGGCGTCTCAAAAAGATCGCTAGAGCGTAAGTTTCATTCGGTTTTGCACACAACGCCGAATGGCTACTATCGCGAACTGCGACTGGGCAAAGCCAACAATTTGCTGCTCAATACCGACATGTCGATCAATGAGATTGGCCTCGCTTGTGGCTTCCCGTCCGGTTTCTCTGGAATCTACAAGAAGACCTTCGGTATGACACCCAATGCTGCGCGCCGGGCCGGGCGGGCGAAGTAGTCAATCGCGACATTTCTGACGTATTTTGGCGTGACCGCACGGCCGAAGCATGTCACGAATTTCTGGTCTTTTTGCGAGGGAGTCTCTTCAATGGCGTTACCACCGTCTTCGGCCCGGGTTGTGATCATCGGCGGCGGCGTGATCGGCTGTTCTGTGGCGTATCACCTGTCGAAGCTGGGGTGGTCGGATGTGGTACTGCTGGAGCGCAAACAGTTAACGTCAGGTACGACATGGCACGCCGCCGGTTTGATTGCCCAGCTGCGTGCGACGGCCAACATGACCAAGCTCGCGAAATACAGCCAGGAACTCTATGGCGATCTGGAAACAGAAACCGGCGTAGCGACCGGTTTCAAACGCTGCGGGTCCATCACCGTGGCGCTCACAGATGAACGCAAAGAAGAGATCTATCGCCAGGCCGCCATGGCCCGCGCATTTGGGGTTGAGGTCGAAGAGATCAGCCCCACTGAGGTTAAGCACCGCTACGAACACCTCAACATCGACGGTGTTACGGCTGGTGTCTATCTGCCGCTCGACGGGCAGGGCGACCCCGCCAACATTGCACAAGCTTTGGCCAAGGGCGCACGCCAGAACGGGGCGAAAGTGATTGAACGCACGCTTGTGAAAGGTGTGACACGGGACGGGCGCCGCATCACCGGTGTCGATTGGGAACAAAACGGCGAAAGTGGGCATACGACCTGCGACATGGTGGTGAACTGTGGCGGCATGTGGGGCCATCAGGTCGGCAAGATGCTGGGCGTAAACGTGCCCCTGCATGCCTGTGAACACTTCTATATCGTGACTGAGAACATCGCAGGCCTCACTCAGTTGCCTGTGCTTCGCGTACCAGATGAATGCGCATACTACAAAGAAGACGCAGGAAAAATGCTCCTCGGCGCGTTTGAACCGAATGCAAAGCCGTGGGCGATGGACGGCATCCCGAAAGACTTCGAATTCGACCAGCTCCCCGAAGATTTCGATCATTTCGAACCGATCTTGGAAGCCGCAGTCGAACGCCTCCCGATGCTCGCTGAGGCGGGCATCCACACATTTTTCAACGGCCCTGAAAGCTTCACGCCCGACGATGCCTACCACCTGGGCCAAGCACCCGAGATGGACAACGTTTGGGTCGCCGCGGGCTTTAATTCCATCGGCATTCAATCTGCAGGCGGTGCGGGTATGGCGCTCTCGCAATGGATGGACAGCGGTGAAAAACCCTTCGACCTCGGCGATGTGGACATCAGCAGGATGCAACCCTTCCAGGGCAATAAGACCTACCTCTTCGAGCGCTCGAAAGAGACCTTGGGCCTGCTTTACGCCGATCACTTCCCCTACCGGCAAAAAGACACCGCGCGCGGTGTGCGCCGCACACCGTTCCACCATCATCTACTCGACCGTGGGGCAGTGATGGGTGAGCTTGCTGGCTGGGAACGCGCCAATTGGTTCGCGCGCGGCAGCCAAGAGGCGAAGTACGACTACAGTTGGTCACGCCAGAACTTCTTCGACAACGTCCGCGAAGAGCATATGGCCATCCGCGAAAGTGTTGGCGTTTACGATATGTCGTCGTTCGGCAAAATCCGCGTGCAGGGGCCGGACGCGGTGCGCTTCATGAACTACATCGGCGGTGGGCAATATGACGTGCCCGTGGGGAAAATCGTCTATACGCAGTTCCTGAATTCCACCGCCGGGATTGAGGCGGATGTCACCGTCACGCGGATCGAAGAAGATTGCTATCTCGTCGTAACACCCGCGGCAACGCGGCTTGCTGATCAAACCTGGATGCAGCGACACAAGGGTGACTTCAACGTGGTGATCACGGATGTGACGGCCGGGGAAGGGGTCTTAGCTGTCATGGGTCCGCAAGCCCGTGCCTTGTTGCAGGCGGTGTCACCCAACGATTTCTCAAACGAGGCGAACCCCTTTGGCACCGCGCAAGAGATTGAAATTGGCATGGGCCTCGCGCGGGTCCACCGTGTGACCTACGTCGGTGAACTAGGTTGGGAGATTTATGTCTCAACCGACATGTGCGGACATGTCTTTGAAACTATTGCAGAAGCCGGGGCTGATCTGGACGCAACTCTCTGTGGCATGCACATGATGGATACCTGTCGTATGGAAAAGGGCTTCCGCCACTTCGGCCATGACATCACCGCCGAGGATCATGTGCTCGAGGCCGGTCTTGGCTTTGCAGTGAAGACGGACAAGCCGGATTTCATCGGTCGTGATGCCGTCCTTCGAAAGAAAGAAGCCGGGCTCTCGCAACGTCTGATCCAGTTCAAACTGACCGACCCAGAACCGCTCCTGTACCACAACGAACCGATCCTACGGGATGGGGAGGTTTGCGGTTATCTGTCCTCCGGCGGCTACGGACACTATCTCGGCGCGGCGGTGGGCATGGGCTATGTGCCCTGCGCGCAACCGGGCGAGCCTTTGGCTGACTTGCTGGCAAGTACCTACGAAATCGATGTGATGGGGACACGCGTGAAAGCCGACGCACAGCTCAAACCGTTTTATGACCCAAAAGGGGAGCGGGCAAAGGCCTAGGCTTGTGGCCGCATGTGAAGGTCGAACCGGATACCGTCTTGGGTAAAGGTCCGGCTGTATGTTGCATTTAGATTGCTCGCGCAGAGGTCGAGAATGACCTCGCCGAAGCTCGCGCGCGTCTGACCACCGCGATGCGTCGCGCGTCCGCCGTCCTCAACCCACGTCAATACCAGCGTATTGTCCGCCTCGGCCCGTGCGCTCACGGATAAAGCCCCGCGCCCCGCACCAAGAACACCGTGCTTTACCGCATTTGTTGCCAGTTCAAATAGGATCATCGCCGCGTTCGATAGGTCTGCCGGCGCAAGCTGGATTTCCGGTGGACAGTCTTTGGTAACCGACACAGATCCGATGTTGCCTGGGATGATGCGCGAGGCCAGCGCGGCGTCCACTACATGAAACAAGCTGACTTTGACCCTGGCATGATCCTTTGTGAGGGCCGTTTGGGTCGTAAGCTTATTGGCGCTTGCGAGGGCCTCGACCTGATTGCGGAGGGTGTCAGCAAAGCTGGACATGTCCGTTGCCGCGGTTTCACCCAAGTTCACTAAAGCGCGGATCACGGCAAAGGCGTTGTTAACGCGGTGGTTCACTGCAGCGAGTTGACGGTCGGCCCGGTGCTGTTTTTCGGTCGTTTCTGTGATCCGCCACGTGAGGCCAGTCAGGCGAAGCGGCGCGCCATTTTCCGCGACTTCGGTGACACGTGCGCGCGTGCTAAGCCACACCGTCTTGTCGGATGTGTCTCCTGGCCGCGGTTTCCGCCGTAAGTTCACGCAGATCATGTCCGGATCCCCGCGTCTTGCCGCTTCGATCATTTGATACACAAGCTCAAGGTCATCATCGTGGATGCAATCAAAGAACGCGGCAGCAGACCATGTCGGCTGCTCATTGGGCAGTCCAAGCAGTTCCGCTGTAAGGCGGCTACCCCACACCGTGTCGGCACTAAAATCGAGCGACCATATACCAAGCTTGCCGGCCTCGACCGCAATCAACGTTTGCGCGGTATCGAATTGCCCAGGGGTGTTCGCTAGGGTTGTCATGTTGGTTTGGTCCTTACCCCAAGTCAGAAGCCGCAAACACGCGACACTCCCCTTATGAAATTGGTCCTAAATGGAAATTGCGGACCAAACGATTGGGCATAGGTTATGGGGCCGCGGCGGGCCTGCCAACAGATTTTCACGCGCAAAAGTTGTGCTTTGCGTGAAAAGCTCCTGTTAGATTTAGCGATTGAGCGGAGCGCGTTTACTCGGCCGCAGGCCCCAAAGCGTTCAGACCTTTGAGAATATCAATGGCGTAGGCCAACTGGTAATCGTCCTCGCGCAGTTGGGCTGCGGCTTCGGCGCGGGCCCGGTCCGCCTCGATCTGATCTATCTCATCTTGGCTGAGGCTGTCGTTATCCAGCGATCCGCGCAAGTCCGCTTCGGACCGCACCTGACGATCATCCTCCTCCGCCTCCGGATCAACAGGTGCAGGGCGGGGCTGTTCGACGATGATATCGGGCGAAATGCCAAGAGACTGAATGGACCGACCTGACGGGGTGTAATAGCGGGCTGTGGTCAGGCGCATAGCGCCGTCACTCGCCAGTGGGACAACCGTCTGCACGGAGCCTTTCCCAAACGACTTTGTACCAACAACGATTGCGCGGCGATGGTCCTGCAAGGCACCCGCAACAATCTCCGACGCGGAGGCAGAGCCACCATTGATCAGCACCACAATCGGTTTGCCTTCCGCCAAGTCACCGGGCTGCGCATTATAGCGATCACCATCCTCAGGGTCGCGACCACGGGTCGAAACGATCTCACCAGCATCAAGGAAGGCATCGGATACATAAATTGCCTGGTTCAACAAGCCGCCAGGATTGTTCCGCAGGTCGATTACGATACCGTCCACATTGTCTATGCCGCCGGCTGCTTCGGCCTGCTCCTTGAGCCCGTCTTGCAGGTTCGGGAAGGTCTGATCGTTAAATGTGGTCACGCGCAGGACAATGGCATTGCCTTCAGTTCGGTGACGCACTGCTGTCAGTTTGATCGTGTCGCGGATGATCGACACTTCAAGCGGCTCAATTTCACCTTCACGCACCACGGTGATCACGATCTCTGACCCAACGGGGCCGCGCATCAAATCCACCGCATCGTCAAGCGTTAAGCCCAGCACAGATTCCCCATCTACCGCGGTGATGAAATCGCCCGCCAAAATGCCCGCAGCATCCGCCGGGGTCCCATCAATCGGGGACACAACCTTCACGTAGCCTTCTTCCTGGGTCACTTCGATCCCCAGCCCACCAAACTCGCCGCGGGTCTGCACGCGCATTGCAGCGGCGTCTTCGGCGGACAAATAGCTCGAATGCGGATCAAGCGATGTGAGCATGCCATTGATTGCGGCTTCGATCAGGTCTTTCTCGTCGACCTCTTCAACGTATCCTCCTCGGATGCGTTCAAAGATGTCGCCAAACAAATCAAGCTGTTCATAGACGGAGGCGTTCGAAGCCGCCTCTTGCGCCAAAAGTGGTCCGGCCACCTGGGTTGTTGCGACCAGTCCCAAAACACTGCCGCCTGCGGCCGCCATCATCAGCTTTTTCATTTCACGTCCATCTATTGTTCCATCGCGAACCAAGTCGCAGGATCCACGGGAGTTTGCCCGTCTCTGACCTCAAGATAAAGGGCTTGTGACGCGCTTCCAGGTTCTGATGCAAATTCAGTGGTCAAATTCGCGTCAGAGGGGGTGGCTGTTTCGCTCATCACACCCAGTGGCCACCCGGCCGGGCTGATTTGGCCAACCGTTCCAAAGGTGTCTGACAAACCCGCAAACACGAAAAGTGTTCCCGCAGTCGGTTCTAAGACGACGGCGGTGTCGAAACCAGGAAGGGGCCCTTGGTACAAAAGCGTGCCGGAAATGGGAGCGACAACAAGCGCGCGCGCAGGTGTCGCGACGATAAACCCAGTCGCATCCGCTTCCATCGGAAGGGCGCGTCCTGTTGCCGGAAGCGGCAATGTGCCTTTGCTCGCGAGCGCTGCATCGTTAGGGAGCCCCCGATCATAGATCGCGGCAAGCCCAGCAAGAAATGGCCCGCGCGCCAGGTCTGCCGCGCGCAATTCGGCCACCTCATCGGGTGCATCGGCAAACCGCTGCGGTGGCGCGGGCTGATCTTCAAAGGCCTCCCGCAATGCGGCATGGGCCGCCTCAAGCCCTAGGATGCCCGATTGCAAGGTTTCTGTTGCGGTCTCCTGAAGTGCTTTGGCTTTTGTTAGATGGTTCAATTGCTCGCGGAGCGCATCGGCTTGGGCGGTCAATGACGGCGCGAGGGAGGTCCGAAGAAGATGGGCCTGGGCGGTCGCGCGGGCGCCCTTTGGATGGAAAGCGCGCCTGGGGCGAACTGGCTGGTTCCCAGCCTGAAGCGCAGCTAACAATTGGCCGTTTCGGGCCGTGTTAGCTGCCAGCTCGGCTTGTAGCCGGTCGTATTGCGTTGTCGTGTCGCGCAGGCCTGCACGGACCGCGATCAATCCGTCCTCATAAGCCCAAATCGCGGCGGCCAGTGTCAGGATCGGCCGATCACTGTGGGGGGCGGCTGCAAAAAGTTGCTCCGCCTCGCTCAACCGCGCTGCTGCCGCGGCCGTTTGCGTGGCCAACGCATCTTGTGCGGCAGCCGGGGTCGCCAAACACAGGCAGAGGAGCGCTGCACGGATCATGTGGTGATCAGGCTCTCACCGGTCATCTCATCCGGCTGTGGCAATTCCATCAAAGCGAGCACTGTAGGCGCCAAATCGGCCAACCGGCCATCGCGAAGCACAGCGCCGGCAGGCCCTCCCACGAGCGCTACTGGAACAGGGTTGAGCGTATGGGCCGTATGCGGGCCGCCTGTCGCAGGGTCGATCATCGTTTCGCAATTTCCATGGTCAGCGGTCACAATCATCGCGCCACCGGCGGTGGTCAATGCGGCTAACACCTGTCCAAGTCCGGCATCCACGGCCTCACATGCCGCGATCGCTGCATCAAGGTCGCCAGTATGCCCAACCATATCTGGATTGGCAAAGTTGGTTACGATCAGGTCATAGCCCTTTTCGATCGCTCCAACGAAATGTGCGGTCACTTCACCCGCAGACATTTCAGGCTGGAGGTCATACGTCGCGACCTTGGGAGACTGCGGCATGAACCGCTCTTCCCCTTCAAACGGGGTCTCTTCGCCGCCGTTGAGAAAGAAGGTCACATGTGGATACTTTTCCGTCTCAGCCAGCCGGAATTGGGTCTTGCCCTGCTTTGATATCCATTCCCCTAAAGTGTTGGGAATACTGCGCTTTGGGAAGACGGTATCATACCACGTTGTGTGGCGGTCGGAGTATTCAACCATGCCAAGACGGGCTGCCAACAGAGGTAACTCGCGGGCGAAGCCGTCGAAGTCCGGGTTTGCAATGGCCTCAAGAATTTCCCGCGCACGGTCAGAGCGGAAGTTGAGGCAAAACAACCCATCCTCAGCCGCAAAGCCGGTATAGCCTTCAATGACGGTCGCCGGGACAAACTCATCTGTTTTGCCGTCGTCGTAGGCGTCCTCAATCGCTTCGCGGGGGTCCGCCGCCGTTGGCCCTTCGGCTTTGACCATGGCGCCGAAGGCCGTCTCGACACGCTCCCACCGATTGTCGCGGTCCATCGCGTAATAGCGGCCGATCACTGTGCCAATTTCAACGGCATCCGGGAGGTCCGCAAGCAGCACATCCATGAAGTCGAGCGCGGAAGAAGGAGCAACATCTCGGCCATCGGTAAGCGCGTGTAAGACAACGGGAATACCAGCATCCACCAGCACCTCCGCCGTTGCAATAATATGCGCAATGTGGCCGTGCACCCCACCGTCAGAAATCACACCCATCAAATGCGCAGTCCCGCCACTCTCTTTGAGCGTGGCGATAAACCCCTGCAGCGCGCCCTGGTCCGCGAAACTGCCGTCTTCGATGGCCAGATCAATCTGGCCCAGGTCCATCGCCACCACGCGGCCCGCGCCAATGTTGGTATGGCCGACTTCCGAATTGCCCATTTGGCCCGTTGGCAAACCAGCGTCGCGCCCGTGGGTCAACAGCTTGGCTGTGGGCCCCCGCATGATCGCGTCAAAGTTCGGTGTTTTGGCCAAAAGCGGGGCATTGCCCACCTCAGTATCACTGATCCCCCAGCCATCGAGAATACACAGGACAACAGGCTTCGGGGTGGGCATTGGCAGCTCCTTGGTTCGTACGCGCGCGGTCTAGCCGATTAGGGCAGAAAGGGAAACCGGAATGCGGCGTGAAACTGTCCTGAAAACTGCGCCTGGCAGGCAAAACGTGGGTGCGGCCTGTTGTCGAATTCTTTCAAGCAATGCGCCACCAAGCCTGCCGCCCACTAAACCCGATGATACGGCCCGCCTGACAGGATCGACGCAGCGCGATAAAGCTGCTCTGCCAGCATGACCCGCACCAACATATGTGGCCAGACCATCTTGCCGAAACTCAGCGATGTATTCGCTTTTGACCGCAACGCTGGATCTATGCCATCTGCCCCGCCAATGACAAAAGCCACATCGCTGCGGCCCTGGTCCCGCCAACCTGCGAGCGTCTTTGCAAACTGCGGGGAGGTCATCACATCGCCCCGTTCATCCAATGTGCAGATCAATGCGCCGTTGGGCAGGGATCGTTCAAGCAAGGCAGCCTCAGCAGCCATGCCACCACCCTTTTTGTCCTCAACCTCAACAAGCTTTGCAGGGCCAAGTGCAAGGCCTCGCCCGGTCCGGTCAAACCGGGTCAAATAGTCATCGTATAGGTCACGCTCCGGCCCCTTGCGCAAGCGGCCGACCGCGCAAATTGTGACGCGCATAACGCTTTAGTCAGCTTGCGCCGCGACGGCAACCTGGGCGCCTGGCGCCCACATTTTTTCAAGCTGATAAAATTCCCGCACTTCAGGGCGGAAGATATGCACGATCACATCACCGGTATCGATCAATACCCAATCGCCGGTGTCTTTCCCCTCAACTTTTGAAACGACGCCAAACTCTGCCTTCAGTTTTTCGGTCATCTTTTCGGCCATCGCTGAAACCTGACGAGTCGACCGTCCTGAGGCGATGACCATATAGTCACCCATCTCAGACTTGCCGCGCAGATTGATCTGCACGATGTCTTCGCCTTTGTCATCGTCGAGGGATTTCAAGATTGCCGCAAGCAGCGTCTCGCTTGTTGCGGTCAGGTGGGCACTCATCGCAGATTGCCCTGGATTGGCTGAGTTATCAGCCGTTGTGGAAAATGACAGTTCATTGTCCTCCAAAGTTGTGCACCTGTTCAGCCCAGGTGCTTGGCATGTGGATAGAATAACATCGCACCTGCAGCATCTCAACATTCTTGGTGTAAAACTTTCATGTCTAATTAAGGCATGGGGCAGGGAGGCCACGCTGCAATCTCCGCCTCGTCAAAGACCGCAGATAGCGGGCCGTTGCGGACAAGCGGTAAGAACGGGCCATCGACAGCCAATCGCATGCCGACAGAGATACGCGCGTCCACCGACAAGTTGTCGCCAGTTTGGCAGGGACCTGCCGTCAGACTTAGCGCGCCGGATACCCCGTCCGGGTCGGCCTCTTCTGCTGCGCGCAGCATTGCTTGGCGTGCGCGCAAACGGGAAAGGTCAGATGCCGCGACTGAAAAGATGTCCCCGGATTGTTCGAGCACGAATGTGTCCGACGTGGTTTCCCCATTTTGGGTCGCTTCAAGCACCATCGCCGCCGATCCCGGCATGATGCCAGCGCCGTCCGGCAGTGTAAGCTGCAGTGCGATGGCCTCCGGGTCTGCTGTGAGGGGCGTAAGTGTCATCAATTGGCCCAACGTACTGGGAACAAGTGCCGTACACGCAGTGAATGTCAGCGCGCCGAATGCACAGATCAATCGTTTCATGCGAATCTCCTTTGACAGATATTTTTTATTGTTTTACATTAATTTTTAAATCTAGAAAGGATATTTTATGGCTGACTTCCAAAGGTTGCGCAGGTGGTCGCGATTGCTTCACATCGTTACATGTCTTGGCATGATCGGACTTGCTGTGGGGTTTGCTTTCGTCTGTGTCGTCGCACCCCCGACCGCGGAAGCGATGCAGTTGGAATATCCGGACATTGATGTTGCGCCCGTTTTGTCCACGGGCATCGTGCGCGGCATGCTGGCTGTCACGGCGGCGGCTATCGTAGTTTGGCTCTACATCCTCAATCACATGCGCCTGCTGTTTCGATGCTTCGCGTCCGGTCATGTGTTGACCGATGTGGTCGCGCGGCACATCCGGCGGGTTGGATGGGGCTTGTTGGGGCTATCGGTACTCCAGGTGCTTTTGGTCCCGATCACATCCTTGCTGCTGACTTGGGACAATCCGGAAGGTCAGCATTCAGTCAGTATCGCTTTGAACTCTGACATGATTGGCTTTGCTTTGGCCGCCGGCCTGATGATTGTCATCGGGTGGGCCATGCGCGAGGCCGCGGCGGTCCGGGCTGAAAACCAGGCGTTTGTCTGATGCAAATTATTGTGCGTCTTGATGTCATGCTGGCCCGCCGCAAGATGAAGTCCCGGGATCTGGCGGCAGAAATTGGAATCACCGAACAAAACCTCAGCTTGCTGAAGTCCGGTAAGGTCAAAGGTATCCGGTTTGAGACTCTGGCAAAGATCTGCAAGGTCCTCGATTGCCAGCCCGGCGACTTGTTGGAGGCTGAAGAGGCTTAGGCGGTCTCGACTGACAAGATCGTCGGCAAATGACGTACGATCTCTGACCAACTTTGCCCTTCGTCAAAGCTCGCAAATATGGAGCCGCTGTTGGTCCCGAAGTAAAGACCAACAGCCTCATGCTGATCCACCGCCATCGCTTGGCGCAGAACCGTGAAGTAGCACGCCTCTTGCGGTAGACCCTCGCGCATCGCTTCCCACGTCTCGCCCGCGTCCGTTGACCGCCAAACAGCAGCGGCCGCGTCAGGTGGGAAACGCCCGGCGTCATCGCCATTCAGCGGGATCGTCCAAATCATCTCGGGTTTTTGGGGATGCACCCGAATTGGGAAGCCAAAGGTCGAAGGCAGCCCGTGGGTAATATCGTCCCAACTGCGTCCACCGTTGGTGGACCGCCACACGCCTTGGTGGTTTTGCTGATAAAGGATGTCACCTGCAGCATTGGCACGGACCATGTTATGGACGCAAAGCCCTGTCTCGCCCCCCGACGGTGCAGCCGGGTCAGCGGATTGATCGGGACAGCCCGTCGCATTCGACATTCGATTGCGCCGTTCCCAAGATGTGCCGCCGTCTTCAGAGGCAAACACGCCGGCTGCCGAAATGCCGACCCAAATCTTGTTTGGGTCCGCAGGGTCAAACTCCAAAGTGTGCAATGTCAGCCCAGCCGCGCCGGGGTTCCAATCCTTTGCGGCAGGATCGTCGGTCAATGAGGAGACCTTTTCAAATGACTGGCCGCCGTCGCTGCTCACCAGCAGCGTTGCGGGCTTCGCGCCTGCAAAAAGTTTGTCGTGATGAAAGCCAAGCGACCAAATCTGCTGAAAGTCATCTTCGAAAGGAAGCGGCGCGTCCGTCCAACCAATCATCTCGGCGAACTCTGCATCCTCAGCGGCCCAGCGATCCTTCGTCCCGCGGGTCAATTGACAGGGGTCCCACTCCGACCCGCCATCAACGCTGCGCCAGACGACAGCGCCATCCCAATCGCCTCCACCACCGGCCCAAATCGTCCCGGTCTTTGGGTCAGCAGCCAAATGATTGATCGGGCACCCGCCGCAATACGGTCCTGTGACAGCCCAGCTGCTTCGGTCGTCTGCCGCGTTTATCAGAAAGGCCCCTTTCGTCGTGCCCACTAAAAGCTGAACGTGTTCTGCCATGCGCCGTGCGCCCCCTGCGCTTTCGTCACGACGACAGGATGCCACAGATCGGCTCTGGGTTGGGTGGTTTGTCGAAATGTCGAGATACGAATCGTCATCGAAAATGAGACTGTTGCGCAGATGTCGCGCTTTCCGGCTTTCAAAATTACCATCATTGATGCTGCTTGGTGAACAACCGCCGACAGCTTTGGCGGATTTGTGCCAGCATCAAAACAAGCGCCGCGCGCTCGCCTAAAACACGTCATAAAAACAGGAAAACCTTTAGGCAGAACGAGCACAACAACTGCGAACCTGGAGACACTGAATGCGTGGCATCGCCCATCATGTCTACTCTATCTCTTTCCGCGCCCAAGCCATCGTGGGTTTGGTGTTCGTTGCATGGATGATCAGCAACGTTCCAGACGCGCTCGTGCGTGAGCAGTACGTTGGTGTCCCGCTCAGCGTGTCTGTGATCGCTGGCGTTGTAAGCCTTTCGCTCCTGTGGCCCTACCTGACACCTGACTGGATCAAAGATCCGTCACGTCTGAACCATCTTGTACCTGTTGTCCTGGCGCATGCGGCACTTCCCTTCTTGTTCGGCTTTGTCGGCGGAAGCGCCATTGTGGCCGCCAATATTGCAGCCCCGGTCGACAACACCTTGGGGATCATCATGGGCGTGTTCTTTTTGCTGCTGGGTGCGGTGTGTCTCTTCCTCGGCTCAGCATTGTGCTTTTGGGCAGAGACGCCAGATGAAGATGCGCCGCGGGGCAATGTTTCGGTGCTCGTCCCCCTGAACGAAGCACGACCACTGCCGCGTGATCGTGATGTGACCGAGGTCGATTTCCAGTCAGCGCGCGATGCGCGTGTGTCCCGGGTCGGCTAACCCTGACAAGACCGTTGTCGTTCAACGCCCTGCAGGCGAGCCTTGCGGCGTAGGCATGTTGGGTGTTACAGCCCCCACATGACAATCGTTTTCGATATGGATGACCGCGCCCGTTTGCCATGGCGTTTCTTCGGGGCCGCCTGCGCCTCTGTCCTTGCACGACTAGTCTAGCTCGCGCCTGCGCGCGCCGATGACCATTTCAAACATGCAAAACCACGGGAGAGGACCAATGTCCCCCAAAACACTCTATGATAAAATCTGGGATGCGCACGTCGCCCACGAAGCTGACGATGGCACTTGCCTGCTCTATATTGACCGCCACCTCGTGCATGAGGTGACAAGCCCGCAAGCCTTCGAAGGGCTGCGCATGGCCGGTCGCGAGGTCCGCAAGCCAGAACAGACCATCGCGGTGCCGGACCACAACGTACCAACAACCGCTGGCCGGGATGACCCCAAGAACATGACAGAGGATAGCGCGATCCAGGTCGCCGCCCTCGACAAGAACGCCAAGGACTTTGGCATTCACTATTACCCGGTGTCCGACGTCCGTCAGGGCATCGTCCATATCGTCGGGCCGGAGCAGGGCTGGACCCTGCCAGGCATGACCGTTGTTTGTGGTGACAGCCACACCGCGACCCATGGCGCCTTTGGCGCCTTGGCGCACGGCATTGGCACGTCTGAGGTGGAACACGTTCTGGCGACGCAAACGCTGATCCAGAAAAAATCCAAAAACATGAAGGTCGAGATCACCGGCAAATTGCGCCCGGGTGTGACCGCAAAGGACATCACCCTGTCCGTCATCGGTGCCACCGGCACCGCAGGCGGCACCGGTTATGTGATCGAGTACTGCGGTGAGGCGATCCGCGATCTGTCCATGGAAGGGCGCATGACCGTCTGCAACATGGCCATCGAAGGCGGCGCGCGCGCTGGCCTAATAGCCCCGGATGAAAAAACCTACGCCTATTGCCAAGGTCGCCCGCACGCCCCGAAAGGCGCGGAATGGGAAGCGGCGGTGACCTATTGGAAAACCCTCTTCACCGATGAAGGCGCCCACTTTGATAAGGTCGTCACGATCAAGGGCGAAGACATCGCACCGGTTGTGACCTGGGGGACATCTCCTGAAGACGTCTTGCCGATTACAGCAGCAGTCCCAGCTGCCGACACTTTTGAAGGCGGTAAAGTCGGCGCGGCACAGCGGTCGCTTGATTACATGGGGCTGGAACCTGGAACCCCTCTGTCCGACATCGCCATCGATACGGTCTTTATCGGCTCCTGCACCAACGGACGCATTGAAGACCTGCGTGCGGCGGCGGAGATCCTGAAAGGCAAGAAGGTCGCGGTAAAGCGGGCGATGGTTGTGCCAGGCTCCGGCCTCGTGCGCGCGCAAGCGGAAGAAGAAGGCTTGGCGGACATCTTCAAAGAGGCTGGTTTTGAATGGCGCCTTGCCGGCTGTTCGATGTGCCTGGCGATGAACCCAGACCAACTCTCGGAAGGGGAGCGCTGCGCTTCGACCTCCAACCGGAACTTTGAAGGTCGCCAAGGCTTCAAAGGCCGGACGCACTTGATGTCACCGGCGATGGCGGCGGCTGCAGCGATCACCGGCAAGCTCACCGATGTGCGGGAGATGATGTAAGCCATGGCGATCAAGCGGCGCAGCTTTCTGGGGTTGTTGGGCGGTGCGGTTGCCGCACCCGTCCTGCCAACCCCTGCGTTCGCCAAAGCCACTCCTGCCGTCTTGAGTAAGTCCGCCGTTCACGCTGCGATCTATCACGCGCAATCGCGCGCGGTGTTCAGCGTCTGGGGATTGGCCAAGGCCGCAAACCTGTCGCTGGAACAGGCGACGGCAGTGATGGAGCATTTGGCGGATCGCGGAATCTTGGGTCCTTTGCAAGGCACAACCCATGGTGGGCGCTGGGCCAGTAGCAAGGTCCTCCAATCCGAAATGCTGGCCAAGGCACGCGCCGCGAAAGCCGCGCAACGGCTCAAAGACATCACCCGACCCAAAACAGCACCGGTGCCGTTCCACTGTGATCTGACCTACTTTGTTGAGTCCGTCAAAACGATCGCAGCCCGTTACGAAAGCCAGCGTCCGGTTCTACCAAGCATGCCAAGCGCCTGATACGGCGCAGCGAGGAAAAATATGGAAAAGTTCACAACACTTTCGGGCATCGCCGCCCCAATGCCTCTGGTCAACGTCGATACCGACATGATCATCCCCAAGCAGTTTCTGAAGACAATCAAACGCTCAGGTCTTGGGGTGAACCTGTTTGACGAAATGCGCTTCGACCGCCAAGGAAATGAGGTCCCCGACTTCGTCCTGAACCAACCCGCGTACCGCGAGACGCAAATTCTTGTCGCGGGCGACAATTTCGGGTGCGGATCTTCGCGTGAACACGCGCCTTGGGCCATCGCAGACTTCGGTATCCGCTGCGTCATTTCCACCAGCTTTGCCGACATCTTCTATAACAACTGCTTTAAGAACGGCATCTTGCCCATCGTGCTGCCTGAAGATCAGCGTGATGCGCTGATGAGGGACGCCGAAAAAGGTTCAAACGCGCGGATCGAAGTGGATTTGGAGGCGCAGACTGTCACGTCTTCCGATGGCGATGTATTCAACTTCGAAGTTGATCCCTTCAAGAAGCATTGCCTTCTGAACGGCCTCGACGACATCGGCCTCACGATGGAGAAGGTTGCCTCAATTGACGCGTTTGAGACGCAAGCAGAGGCCGCGCGCCCCTGGGTATAGGTGACCAAGCCTAAACAATCCGCTTAAGGCCCGGCCACATTTGCCGGGCCTTTTCCGTTTCAGGGACAACGCCACATTACTGACGCCGACATAAGGCAACCAGATCAGGACCGATTGCGACAAGTTGTCTGGCCCACATTCCGGTACAGGGCCACAATTCGACCACATTTTTTCGATGCCGGAAACAAACTGTAGAGCCCTCTCTTTTTGGTCGTAGCCGCTCTCCCTTCACGTTAAAGCTGTTTGTATTCAGATCTTTAGCGGGTTGAATGAGCTGCACAACTTTAGGTTGATTTTTCGCATTGACGCACGCTAGGATTGGCCGAAGTGACGCGAACTTGAGACAAATCGCACCAATCCTGCTGCGTCTGTGTCGCAAAAGGGCCTCACTCTTTTTGTCTCAAGTTTTCAGTGGATTGTAGGAAAGTACGAACTTGGGCAAAAACGTGGCAACAATGAGGCAGACCGTGCCCCAGTCACGGGACCAGTCCGGAAAAACGCGGCGGCAAAGCATCGCTCGTGGCCGGAAGAAGGGTAGACAAACTGTGCTTTCCAGAATGCCCGGTGCGGCTGCGCGTGCGCTGCTGGCCATGTTGCTGATCATCCTCCCGATCACGATGATCCCGGTCGCCAGTATCGACGGTGCGCTCGTGGTGATGGTGGTCGCGCTTTTCGTGGCTGCGTTCACGATTGCAGAGTATAGCACAGCCAGCCCAAGCTTGATTGAGTTCAGAGACGCACCACCCTTTAACCGGATCCGCTTTGCCACGCTCTTCTTAGCCATCTTCCTCATGACGGTTATTTTAGGCGGCGACCGTGATGGGTCGACGCTGCATATGGCGATTGTCGTTGTCGGCGATCGGGTCGGGCACATGGTAGATTTCCCGTATTCGCCGGTCCGCTTGTTAACTTTGGCCGTGCCCGCGGATACTCCGCAAAGCGTGATCAACAATGTGCGCAGCGCGGCAGGCGTGTCCTACTTGCTATCGCTTTTCGCGCTGGCCATTTTTTTGGTGATCATTCGGGACAACGGCTGGCCGCGGCGCACGCAATCTTTCAATTTCTGGGTCAACCTACCCACCTTTGACCCAACAGCCGGTGGCGACGTCGTTCAAAGGCTAAATCGGGATTGCAACATTAACATGGTGTTAGGGTTCTTACTGCCATTCATGATCCCAGCTGCTCTGAAAGCAAGCGCGACGGTCATTGGCCCCGTGCGGTTCGACGAGCCGCAGACCTTGATTTGGACGGTGGCGATATGGGCCTTTCTGCCAGCCAGTTTGTTGATGCGCGGTGTCGCCCTAAGCCGGGTGGCGCAAATGATCCATATGCAGCGGAAGAAGGCCTATGCCGCCGCCGCTGCCGAAGGTATGTTGCCGGTCTAGGTCTTATTTGGCTTGGCGCGGGGTGTGCGACTGCCGAAACGCTCCGCATCGCGACCTATGCAGCCCCGCTTAGCCGTGATGGACCTGGGTTACTGTTGCGTGACATTCAAAAGGGCGACGACCCGCAGATACAATCAATCGCCGACGTGATCGCGGCAGTGGCACCAGATGTTCTCGTGCTCACCGACTTTGATTACGACTACGACCAACTTGCGCTACAGAGCTTCGCGCAACTCACGGGATACCCTCACACGTTCAGCCGTGCGCCCAATAGCGGTGTCCCGACAGGGCTCGACCTTGATCGGAATGGGAAGGTGGGGGAGGCGCGCGACGCCCAAGGGTATGGACGATTCACCGGTGATGGCGGGCTAGCTGTTCTTTCGCAGCACGCGATTGAAACGGGGGCGGTCACCGATTTGTCGGATGTCTTATGGCGCGATCTGGCCGGTGCCACGTTGCCCGACACACTCACTGCGGAGGTCGCGGCAGTGCAAAAGCTCTCCTCGACCGCCCATTGGATTGTGCCGGTTACGGCACCGGATGGACAGTTTGATCTCCTCATTTCAGCCCACACCCCGCCCGTGTTTGATGGGCCGGAAGATCGCAATGGTCTGCGAAACCAAGATGAAATTTTACTCTGGCAAGCGGTGCTGGATGGGACGTTTGGGGCGCCGCCGACGAATGTCGTGTTCACCGCGAACTTTAACCTCGACCCCTTTGATGGCGAAGGGCGAAGGGCGAAACTTTTGGCGCTCCTCGAGGATCCCCGCCTCCAGGACCCGAAGCCGAGGAGTGCAGGAGGCGCCGCCGCCGCAAACCCGGACCACCAAGGCGATCCGGGTCTCGACACGGCAGATTGGGCAGAGACGGGACCGGGCAATCTGCGTGTGTCATACGTTTTGCCCGCAGCCACGTGGGAGGTCGTGGATGCGGGCGTTTTCTGGCCGACCGCAGACGATCCGCAAGCGACACTACTGGGCAGCGACGGCCGTGCCGCTGGTCCGCACCACCTTGTCTGGGTGGACATCCGGCGATAGGCCGGACAGCAGCACGGTTGTTGTGTCGGTGTGCTGAAAGTCAGGCAGTAAGCGGTCAAACTTTGCGGCATTCAGTGCATGCGAGGTTTCAAAGAGGTACCGCATCTTCCGAAATTCTCGCATCATCTCCCAAAACGGCGCCATAAGCGCCGTGGCCCACCACGGGAACCGCGTGATTTTGATGTCCCGTTCAAGGGCGCTGGCCAAGATATCGCGGATTTCGCGCGTCGTCAGGCTTTGCCCCGGGAACGGCACATCCTCAAATGCGCTGAGTTGCATCCGCAATTGGGCCAGTTCAACCGCAGCCCGCGCCCAATCGGGCACGTATGCGTAGGCCTGGGTGACATCTGGATCGCCGGCACTGGTGATAACACCTTTGCCAACCTTACCGACGATCAACATCGAATAGACGTCCTTGTTGCGGTCAGGGTCGATGAAATTGCCAGCGCGCAAGATGATCGTTTGAACGCCCGCCGCGCGATAGGCCGCTTCCATATCAACGCGGATCTGGCCTTTTTCGGTCACAGGCTGGTGCGGCGTATTTTCATCCCAAACGCCACCCTGGTCGCCGAAATTGTAGACATTGCCAGGGATGATCACGGTCGCTCCACTGGCCTGCGCTGCTGCGATCACTTGCGCGGTAATGGCCGGAATGTTCTTGGCCCAGTTGTTGTAGTTTGGCGGGTTTAGCCCGTTGATGATGACATCAACGCCTTTTGCAGCTTCCGCCATGTCCGTGCCGCGGGTGTATTGGCGCACCTGCCAACCCGCGTTCCAAAAGGCTTCTGCACAGTGCTTGCCGATTTTGCCACTGCCGCCGAGGATCAAAACTGTCTGTGTCATGCTGTGTCTCCGTCTCTGATAATCTAGATTTGAACTATGCGAATGTGAAAAGAAATTGCCTGCGCGCGTACATCGGCTATACGTTTTTGTATGGACGCGGATCTCCGAAATCTCGACTGGTCGCTGATCTCAGCCTTTGTGGCAGTGGCGGATCATGGCAGCTTGTCCGCAGCGGCGCGGGTTCTGGGCAGCACGCAACCAACCTTGGGTCGTCAAATCAAAGCCTTGGAAGAGCAATTGGGCACCGCCTTATTCCAACGTAGCCCGCGTGGTTTTGACCTGACAGAGACCGGAGCGTCCCTGTTGCCCGCAGCGACGGCGATGCGCGCGGCGGCAAATGAACTTGCGCTGACAGTGGCTGGAAAGTCAGCAAGCCTTGCTGGAACAGTAAGGATCACAGCAAGCGTTGCGACCTCAGTCTACCATTTGCCAACCATAATCGCCGGCATTCGCCAGAAAGAGCCGGAGATCGCAATTGAGCTGGTCGCCTCCGATGACAGCCGCAATTTGCTTTACCGAGAGGCCGATATCGCCGTCCGCATGTATCAGCCCACACAGCTTGATCTGGTCACGAAGCATCTGGGTGACTTCTACCTGGGGATCTATGCAGCGAAGTCCTACATCGCGCGCCGCGGGGTTCCGCAATCGCCGACCCAGTTCATGGAACACGACTTTGTCGGATACGACTCCGATACTCGGATCGTTGATGGGTTTCGCGAGGCAGGCTTCCCAGTGGATCGCGATTTCTTCTCGGTGCGCTGCGACGATAACGTCGCCTATTGGGAACTTGTGAAAGCGGGGTGCGGTATCGGCTTCGCACAGCACCACATTGGATCTCCCAGCCCGGAAGTTGAGAAGATCGAAATCGGGTTTGCCCTGCCCACATTGCCGGTTTGGCTCACGGCCCATCAAGCGATGCGTCAGACCCCGCGAATACGCCGGGTTTGGGATTTGTTGACTGATGGCCTCAAACCCCTCGTCTCTTGAACCTTTCCGCCCGGCGGAGTAGGCCGCTGGCAACCAATCATGACGAGGAAGACCCATGGCAAACCCATCCCTGTTGATCCTGCCCGGCGACGGCATTGGCCCGGAAGTGATGACGGAAGTAAAGCGGATCATCGATTGGTTTGGGGCAAAGCGGGATCTGGCGTTTGATGTCTCCGAAGACCTTGTCGGCGGCGCGGCCTATGACAAACACGGCGTGCCCTTGGCGGATGAGACGATGGCCAAAGCGCAGGAAGTTGACGCAGTGCTTTTGGGCGCGGTTGGCGGTCCAGCCTATGATAACCTCGACTTTTCGGTGAAGCCCGAACGTGGCCTGCTGCGGTTGCGGAAAGAAATGGACCTTTACGCCAACCTGCGCCCGGCGCAGTGTTTTGACGCTTTGGCCGACTTTTCGTCGCTGAAGAAAGACGTTGTCGCGGGCCTCGACATCATGATCGTCCGCGAACTGACGTCCGGTGTCTACTTCGGCGAACCGCGCGGCATCCATATGGAAGACAACTTGCGCGTCGGTGTGAACACCCAGCGCTACACTGAAGCGGAGATCGAACGCGGCGCGCGGTCGGCTTTTGAGCTGGCGATGAAGCGGAACAAAAAGCTGTGTTCCATGGAAAAAGCCAACGTGATGGAAAGCGGCATCCTCTGGCGGGATGTGGTCACAGAAGTGCATGCGGACTACCCCGAGGTGGAATTGTCGCATATGTATGCTGACAACGGCGCGATGCAGCTCGTGCGGGCGCCAAAACAGTTTGATGTGATCTACACCGACAACCTGTTTGGTGACATCCTGTCCGACTGCGCGGCGATGCTGACAGGGTCTTTGGGTATGCTGCCATCTGCCTCCCTCGGCCAGCCGATGGCGAACGGGCGTCCGAAGGCGATGTACGAACCGGTACATGGCTCTGCGCCCGACATCACGGGGCAGGGCAAGGCGAACCCGATTGCCTGTATTCTCAGCTTCGCCATGGCGCTGCGCTACTCCTTTGACGCGGGGGCAGAGGCTGATCGTTTGGAAGCGGCCATCGAAAAGGTACTGGCCGATGGCGCCCGCACCGGCGACCTCATGGGACCAGAAGGCGGGACACCGCTGAGCACAACTGAGATGGGCGACGTGATCTTGGAAGCTTTGGATGCCAGCCTCTGATCAAGCGCCTCTGGCCCTGGTGACAGGGGCGGCGCGGGGCATTGGCCTTGCGACAACCCATCGGTTTTTGGCCGATGGATGGCGGGTCTGGATGGTCGACAACGACGGCGATGCGTTGCGCGCCGCGCAGGCTGGTTTGGACGGCGCGGACGCATTTGAGGTCGACGTCTCAGACCCCGCACAGGTCGATGGATTGTTCGCCAAATGCGACGGTTTGGATGCGCTGATCAACAACGCAGGCGTGGCGGACTTCGGACCAATCGAAAAGACCGACTTCGACCGCTGGCGGCGCGTGATGGCGACGAACCTTGATGGCGTCTTTCTGATGACCCAGGCAGCAACGCCGAAGTTGAAAGCGCGCAAGGGTGCGATAGTGAACATCGCGTCCATCTCGGGCTTGCGGGCGTCGACCCTGCGGGTCGCCTACGGGACCTCGAAAGCTGCGGTCATCCAACTGACCTTGCAACAAGCGGTCGAGCTTGGGGAGCACGGCATTCGGGCCAATTGCATTTGCCCAGGCCCGGTGCGGACAAAGTTGGCTTTGGCCGTGCACACGCCGGAAATCATCGCGGCCTATCACGATGCGATCCCATTGAACCGCTACGGTCAAGAAAGCGAAATCGCAGCGGCGATTGTGTTCCTCGCATCAGACGAGGCAAGCTACATCACCGGCCAAACACTCTCCGTGGATGGCGGGTTTGAGGCAACGGGCGTCGGCCTGCCCGCCTTGCGAGATACGCCATGACCCCCAATGCGCGCGGGGCCTTATTGGCACTCGCGGCGTTCGGGCTTTTTTCAACCCATGACGTGTTTATCAAGACCTTAGGAAGTTTCTACTCGCCTATTCAAATCGTCTTCTTCTCAGTGCTGCTCAGCTTTCCGTTGGCGACGATTATGCTCATGCGTGACGCCTCTCCCGGGACGTTGATCCCGCGCCATCCTTGGTGGTTGGTCTTGAGAACGGTCGCGGTCGTGGCCACGGGTATCTCGGCGTTCTATGCCTTCTCTGTCCTGCCCTTGGCGCAGGTCTATGCGATCATCTTTGCGTCACCCCTCGTGATCACGGTCCTGGCAATCCCGATCCTGGGCGAGACTGTGCGTTTGCGGCGGTGGATGGCGGTCCTGGTTGGTCTTGTTGGCGTTTTGGTGGTCCTGCGGCCAGGATCCACCGACCTCACTCTTGGCCATGCGGCGGCGGGGGTTACGGCCGTGGCCGGGGCCGTCGCGGCTGTGGTTGTGCGGAAAGTTGGGGGGGAAGAGCGGCCGGTTGTCATGTTGCTCTACCCAATGATGGCGAATCTTGTCGTCATGGCAGTGCTGTTGCCATTGGTCTATGAGCCAGTGCCGCTGGAACATTTTGGGCTCTTTGCGCTTGTGGCGCTCTTTGCCTGGTTCGCGCAACGCTTGGTGATCAGCGCGTATCGGGCAGGGGAAGCGGCAATCATCGCGCCGATGCAGTATTCCCAGATCATCTGGGCCAGTATTTATGGCTTTTTCTTCTTTGATGAACGGATCGATGTGCCAACAGCGATTGGGACAGGGATCATCATCGCCTCTGGGCTCTACATCGTTTTACGCGAAAGCCGGTCTGGCGCGTCGGAGAACACGCCGGTGCTGCGCAGCCGGTCGCGGCCAGAAACGGGCACGGCCCCACGCGCATCGCTTTATATGCGTCTGAAAGGAACGATCCCGCCGCGGTAAGGACAAATTTCTTAAGGAAGAAATTTGATCAGAATTTTTGAAAAATTCTGGTCGGTGGGTACCGCGCGCTGCGTTCCTGGCCCCGCAAAAAATTTTGGGATCAAAGAGACCGCGCGTCCTCGCCCCCAACCGCAAGAACAATCTTCCCAATGTGCTGACTGCTTTCCATCCGGGCATGGGCAGCGGCCGCGTCTTTCAATGGAAACGTCTGGTCCATCACGGGGCCAATGGCACCAGTTGAAAGCAGCGGCCAGACTTTTGCTTTCAAGTCCATTGCTATGGCTGCTTTTGCCTGATCGGATTGCGGGCGAAGTGTGGAGCCCGTAATCGTCAACCGACGTGTCATCAGTTGCACCAAATTCAACTCCGCCTTTGGCCCCTGCAGGAAGGCGATCTGGACAAGGCGACCATCGTCGGCGAGGGCTTTCAGGTTCCGTTGAATATAAGGTCCGCCGACCATATCAAGCACCACATGGGCCCCGCCCGCGGCCCGCATGATCTCCACAAAGTCCGCATCGCGGTAGTTGATTGCAACTTCTGCCCCAAGCGCCCGACATGCCGCGCATTTTTCATCCGACCCAGCGGTGGTGAAGACCCGCGCGCCAAAAGCTTTTGCCAATTGGATGGCGGTTGTCCCAATCCCTGATGACCCACCATGGACGAGAAATCGCTCCCCGGCTTGTAACCCACCACGGACGAAAACATTGGACCAAACGGTAAAGAAGGTCTCGGGCAAGCAGGCCGCCTCCTGAAGGGGCATGCCATCTGGGACGGGAAGGCAATGGGCTGCGGGTGTTGTCGCATATTCGGCATAGCCACCACCGGGCAGGAGCGCGCAGACCGTATCGCCCTCCCTCAGTTCCGTGATGCCATCCCCCACCGCTGCAATCGTGCCTGCACATTCCAAACCGGGCAGGTCGCTCGCCCCACGCGGCGGATTGTAAAGGCCCGCGCGTTGCAGTGCATCGGGTCGGTTCACGCCCGCAAATGCGACTTTGATCAGGACCTCACCGTGCCCGGGCACAGGCATCGGACGCTCGGTCGGCACCAAAACCTCGGGCCCACCAGGGGCACTGATTTCGACAACGGTTTGGCTGGATGGCAGGTTCATGCATGGTCCTTGTCGCAGGTGTTTCCAAAGCTAGCTATGGCGAATGGTTGGGATGATGACAATTTCGTTCTTGGTGAACCTGCTGGTGCTGGCCGCTGTGATCCCACCGCTCTGGGCGGGCTCGGCCGGGATGGTTGCGGCGTTTGGCGCTGAAACCCCGGCGCGCCAGATCCTTGTGAGCATCTATGCAGCGATTTGGCTGACCAGTGCTCTCGGCTTGGCCCTGATGGCTTTGGGGCGTAGTGAGGTTGCAGTGACACTCGCCATCGGGCTCTTCTCGGTGCAAATCGTGTATAAGACATTGACGGCCGTCACGGTCGGGCTCGGCAACCCGGTTGTAATGACCAACCTGCCCATCGCTGCCCTGCACGCTGCGACCTTGGTCGTGATCCTGACGCGCGCTTAATCCGGCTCGCGCCACATTCCCGGCAGGTCCATTGCCGCTGTCTGGCGCGGCGGTTTGATCAGACCAGCAAGGCGATCAAGTGGTCCGGTGAATGGCTTTAAGATGGGACTTTTCCGCACCGCCGCTTTCACCCGCTCCACCTGCATCACATCTTCAATCCGACGGTCGATGAAGTCATGGGTGGCTTGGCCATCAACGCTATCATCACCTAGCCAATAAAGCACGACAGAACTATAGACGGCCGATAGTGTCGCCCGCTTCGTGTACCAGTTCACGTCGTCAGACGTATCGCCAAGCGCCGTCCAGATCGCATCCGCCGTGCCCCAGATGAGCCGCGCACCTTCCGGTGCCATGTGTGGCAGGGCAAATAGAGTCGAGCCGCGTCGCACGGCCTCTTTATCGTCCACGGCCTCTAAACGCAGGCGGATCGCATAAGCGACCTTGTCGCGGTAGCGCATGTTGCCAAGGTCCGCGGCTCCCATGGCTTGGCGCATCGCCTCATCCCCAGCCTTGTGGTAGCCAATCGCCAGATCGACCGCACCGCGCGGGCAAATCTGACGGGCTTGTTCGGGGTCGATCTCGGCGTCTGCGACCGCAGCCTGAAAGGCCACTTCTCCCCAGCCATCAAAGGCAACGTGGGGCAGGGCGGCGTCGATCAGTTTGGTCAACATCGGGTCAGTCGGGGCTTGCATCACAGGCACTCCTCAAGTTTGCAGCGATACTAGACAAGATAGGATCAGGATGCTACATGCCCAACTCCTGCAACTTATTGCAAATCCAGATTAGAAAGGTGGTGTATACCACATGCAGGTTAGTGTTCGTGATAACAACGTCGATCAGGCGTTGCGTGCTCTGAAGAAGAAGCTTCAGCGCGAGGGTGTGTTTCGGGAAATGAAACTGAAGCAGCACTTCGAAAAGCCGTCCGTGCGCAAAGCGCGCGAAAAGGCCGAAGCGATCCGCCGTCAGCGCAAGCTGGCGCGCAAGAAAGCGCAGCGTGAAGGTCTGCTGTAAGGCACACCTCTCGACGTTAAGAACAACGAAACCCCCAAAGGCACGCCTGCGGGGGTTTTTCTTTGCGATCAAAGCTGTGTGAGGCGGATGACCTGCGAAAGGTCCGCGCATATGGTGGTGTCGGAACAAGGAGGAATAACAGATGGTAACGAAGCTGAGCACGGGTGTCGCCTTTCCCACAATGACGGTTCCGCGGCTCGCTGGTGGGGACGTCACGCTCGGGGACGCGCCTGCAGCGCAGCTCATCATCGTCTATCGTGGACAGCACTGCCCCGTTTGTAAGACCTATCTCACCAAACTTGAGTCGCTATTGCCACGTTTTGCGGCCGAGGACATCTCAGTTGTTGCCGCCTCTGCTGATTCTGAACATCAAGCGCAGGGCTTCATGAATGAGATCGGTTATACGGGCGATGTCGCATACGGGCTGACGATTGAGCAGATGCAAGCACTTGGGTTGCACCTCTCGGCCCCGCGGACACCGCCGGAAACGGATCACGTGTTTCCAGAACCTGGCTTGTTCTTTGTCGATGCCGAAGGGCGTCTGAGCCTCGTTGATATCGGCAGTGCGCCGTTCCTGCGCCCGGACCTTGAAGGTGTGTTGAATGGGATCATTTTCACCCGGAGCAAAGGCTTTCCCATTCGGGGACGCTACGGGGTCTAGGCGGGTTTTCAGTCCGGCATGCCAGGGCTAAGCTTCTGCCATGTTTACGAACTTTGAAACGTTTGACCGCGATATCGCGGGCGTCACCATTCACGGTGTGACAGGCGGCAGCGGGCCGCCGCTTTTGCTTTTGCATGGGTACCCGCAAACCCACGTCATGTGGCATAAGGTTGCGCCGGAACTTGCAAAGCACTTCACCCTCGTCATCGCCGATTTGCGCGGCTATGGGGACAGCAGCAAACCACCGTCGGATGACACCCATGCTCCCTATGCCAAACGGGCCATGGCCTTGGATATGGTCGGGCTCATGGCGGGGTTTGGGTACGATCGCTACGCGGTCCTCGCCCATGACCGCGGTGCGCGCGTGGCCCATCGCATGGCCGTTGATCATCCGGACGTGATCGAAAAGATGGTTTTGCTCGACATCGCGCCAACCCGCGAAATGTATGCCAAGACCACAGCCGAATTCGCGACACTGTATTGGCACTGGTTTTGGTTGATCCAACCGGCTCCATTTCCCGAAACGCAGATCAACGCACACCCCTTGTTCTACCTGCAAAAGAAACTGGGCTCTTGGGGCGCAAGCGGCCCTTTCGCGCCGGAGGCAATGGCAGCCTATCACACTGCGATCCAAAACCCTGAAACCGTGCATGCGATGTGTGAGGACTACCGGGCAGCCGCCACAGTCGACATGGAACACGACGACGAGGGTGGGGTGATACGCTGTCCCATTCACGTGCTGTGGGGGGCAAACGGCGTCATCGAAAAGTGCTTCGATTGTCTGGGCCTATGGCGACAGCGGGCGGAGGTCGTCAGCGGCCGGGCCCTGCCGGGGGGGCACTATCTGGCGGAAGAGCTGCCGGATTTAGTGGCAGGCGAGACGCTCGGGTTTTTGAGACGATAGGGTTCCGCTTTGCGGGCTTTGCCGCCATGTGCCGCGGCTGAGCAAATGCCTGCTCGCGGTTGCATGTCACGAAAATGGCCCCGGAAACAGCGGAGTTTTGCTTAAGCTATTGGAGCTAAGAGCTAGAGCAGGACATTCTTCTCCTTCCCCGCCTTCTTTTCCCTACGAGTTGCTTTCAATCCTTCGGATGCTTGCAAACGTCGACGATAGAACGAAGGTGACAGGCTGGTGCGCTCCTTGAACGTTTTCGAGAAG
>JBCBHE010000025.1:0-62203 GCA_038526085.1 Pseudomonadota bacterium
CCGCCGGACAGATAGGTCAGGTCGAGCCCTTCTTCGGCATAGTAACCTTCGTCGATCCCAATGAAATAGCCGGCGAATTCGGCATCATTGATCCATGCCGCCTGCATGGTGAACGGCGTGGCCGCACTGGCCCGAAGCGGCAGGGAGGCAGCTGCTGCGCTTGCAGCGGCTGTACCAAGGAAATTGCGGCGATTCAGTCTGAGTGTCATGGGAAGGGCTCCTTTGTTTGGGTGATCAGGCGAGGCCTTGAAGGCGCTGAAGCTCTTGCAAGGGTGGCGTTTCGGAAATCTGTTTGGGTTCGAGCAATGGCCATTTCACGCCACGCGGCCGTTTGGCTCGGCGTTCGACCACATGCGTTTTGTGCGGCGTCAGGATGGTATCAACCAGAATATCGGTCTCAGAGGGCTGCAACTGCTCTTCGACAAGCTGCACATCATGGACGACGGCATGAACGGGCGTATGTTCATCCACAAGGCCAAGATCGGTGAACATGCCCCATTCGAGATCAAAGAAGCCGTGGCCTTTTCCAAAACGGACACCGTTGACCGATACCGCCGATGCCCCGGTGACCAGATAGTCAAGCCGCCCTTTCTGCGCGATTTCTTCCAGCGAAATCGGGACTCCGAAATGCTCCATACCATCAAGCCACGAGGCATAGAGAGCAGCGCCTTCAGGCACCGTGGCCGGGTCAAGGTAAACAAAGCCGCGGTAAATCCCATAGGTCGACATGACGAAGGGCTTGCCATCTTCGATCATTCGGCGCCGTAGATCGGCAAGGCAATTGTCAGGCGTGATGAAGGCAAAGCGGCTGTTTTGGTAGGCCTCGGTCTGGACGACGCGGTCGTTTGCAGCTTCCGAGCCTTCGAAATCCGGGATCACCTCGGCAAAGTTCATGTGAAACCGGGTGTCCGGCCTCGCCACGTCTTTTAGTTTCGTCCATATCTTTTCTCGGATGATCTTGGAGGTCGACATATTGCCCATTTCGTGCGTTTCATTGTTTCATCACCTTGAAACAGCTGTTCCAAACGTCAAGAGAAATCGTTTTCCATGGCTTCAAGACTAATCCTCAGAATTCAGGAGCGTTCTGCGCACTTGACGTCGAGCGAAAAGAAAATTGCGCAGGTTTTGCTGCAAAATCAGAGTCTTGTCGAAACGCATACGGCAACGGAACTTGCGGCAAAGGCCGAAGTGTCCAAGGCGACGACTGCCCGTTTTTTCCGCAGTTTGGGGTATGCTGACTTTGAAGAGGTCAGGTTGCAGGCCCGCGAAGAGCGCAATCGGCGGGAACCTTATGCAGATGTCGAGTTGATTCCGCAGACGGCAACTTTTGGGCGGACCATATCCGATCACCTTGAACTGGAACTGCGCAATCTGACACGGACCTTTGAGGAGTTGCGCTCGGACCTGTTGCCGGAAGTCGCGCAGATCATGGAAGAGGCCCCGCATATCTGGTTTGTCGGCTTCGGCGATGAACAGGGGCTGGCCCGGCTGGGTCGGTCGCTTTTTGCGCGTCTGCGGCACGGCGTCCACGAGTTGCAGGGGCATGGGCAAACCTGGGCCAATGAACTGTCGACGACAGGCCCACGTGACGCTTTGGTCCTTTTGACATTTGACCCGCGTCCAAAGGTATTACGCCCCTTGCTTGCCCATGCGGGGACCACGCGCATGCGGATCATTACGTTGACCGATCACGCTTACGCCCTGCAGGCCGAACGGTTCTCCGAGGTTGTTCTTCGGTGCCACATTGCCAGCTATGGCGCACTTCCGACGCATGCGACGATGCTCTCCGTCTTACGGTTGATTGCCGTAGCCTATCTGGGCCGCAACCCCGAAGCCGTCAGTCAGCGCATCTCAACGCTGGCGGCGATAGATGAGGAGCTCGACTTGTTTGAATAGCAGAAGAACCCGGCTTGCCTTCGCCCTCCGCCATTTGATTTCAGGCCGGCTTGAATTGCAGATATGGTTTAGGTGGGTCGAGGCAGTGAGCAGATTAGGGCGACGCTCTGGTAGGGAGGGCTCTTCGCCACGCTTCATAGTCCTCGGCTTCAGTCCGGATAATAAGCTCTTCCAGACTGCGCAATGGCGCGTCGGCAAAATCGACCCTCAAGTCGATAGGAGGACTATCCGGGGCGACGATCAAGAGGGCTGCCGACATCAAGCCTCGGGCGTCGCCGCCGGCCTTTGCCCCCGAAAAGAGACCTGCCAGCAGTCGGCGTGCGAAGCTGGCATTGGACGTCATGTACCCCTCTACGGTGGCCGCGATGACGCCTGGCTTCAAGAGCATATTGCCCCCAGCACATAGGCCAGGCTGCACCAGCTCGGACATCGCGGGGATGTTGTCTTCCCCCGAGAATGCGGCCCCTGATCCCCCGTTGTTCAGGACAAGCAATTGTCTTGAGGCGCGACCTCGGTCCGCTGAAACGATGGTCTGCATTGCCTGCTCTGGCGCAACCCTATTTGCGAGCTCAGTCAGGACATCCTCACCCCAAAGCGTGCTTGGGAAATGGCCCTGACTGGCCGATATACCGACGCCAGCGCTTGCGCGTAAAACCCAGGCACCGACAGACAGATTGCCCGTGGCCGCTGCGCCACCAAGTGCCCCGGTTTCTGGATCGCGCGCCAGAAGGGAAAACGTCATGTTGACTATTCCTTTGCCAAAAGGATGAGTGAATGACTACTTTGTTTCATAGCGCATCAAAAGTGGTCAAATATGAAAGTGGCATCTAACAAATCCGCGCGTTTATCGGAACGCATTCTGGAATGTTTCGACGATTTGACCAAGTCTGAACGGCTGCTGGCCGATCACTTTCTGGAAAACCCGGACAGCTTGGTTCTGCATACGGCAGCCGAAATATCGGGTCAGGCGCAGGTGTCCAAGGCGACAACGGCGCGGTTCTTCAAACGTCTTGGGTTTCCAAGCTTCAAAACCGCGCAGCGGATGGCCCGTATTGTGCGGGACGACAGTCAATACAACAAACGTGTATATTCCGAACCCGTGCCAAATCTGACCGGGCGGGGGGATCTTGCGGATCATCTGGCATCGGACGTGCAAAACCTGATCAGGACGATTGAGGCGATCCGGAGCGACGATCTGAGGGCGGCGGTCACCTATCTGTCGCGGGCTGAAAAGATTTGGGTGGTTGGGTTCGGGGACAATTATCCCTTGGCTCACTTCGCTCGCGCGCAGCTGATCAAGGTCAAGCCGGACATCAGGATGATCCCTTTGGGAGGGTTTTCCGTACCTGAAGAATTCGCCTCGATCCACGCGTCGGATGCCGTCTTGGCCCTCGCAATTGGGCGACGCACGCCGACGTTGCGGTCCATTTTGCAATCCGCGCGATTGGCAGATGCCAAGACTATTGCAATCACGGATGTGGCGAGCACGCCAAGCCCAGACTTGGCCGAAGTGACTTTGCGATGCCGGACCAGTGGGTTGACCTATTTCGACTCTCTCGCGTCGCCGGTCTCTGTGATTACCTATCTCTGCATGGCGGTCGCAGATCGGCTTGGCCAAAACGCCGTGGAGCGGTTGCGCTATATTGACAGCATCCACAACGATTGGGGTGATGCCGGATAGTCTGAGAGTCAAATGCTGGCTTTGATCGGCTCTTCTTGGCGCGAAAAGAGTCAGTATTGAAAAAAGAGTCTTCATTTGTGAGTTCTTTTTGACCCGGTCCAACCGTCCTCCTAACCTTTTCGTTGGGGGTGTAACCCATCACACCAACGTAAAAGTCAACGACTGATATCCCGTCTGAACCCGCTTCAGGCGCATCAGAATTCTGTGCCTACGGTGCTGCAGCCGCCATGTGCCGGCAGCAGGTCACCCATGGCCCGACCAGAGAGGACCAAAATGACTATCCTTCACACCAACCTGCGCCGACTAGCCGGAGCCACGGCTTTGGCCGCCGGTCTTGCCAGTTCGGTTGCCGCTGACGATATCGTCTGGGCCCGCTATGGCGATATCGACTCGCTTGATCCCCACCGTGCAACAAGCACTCTGTCCCTGCAGGTTTGGAGCCTGATGTATGATACACTTCTAGCGACGGACGCGGATGGCTTGCCTGTCCCGCATTTTGCGAAGTCTTGGGAGTCGAATGCCGACGGCACCGAATACACGTTCAGCCTGCAAGACGGTGTTATGTGTCACGACGGCACACCGCTTGACGCAAACGATGTCAAATACACGATCGATACTGCCTTTAGTGAGGACACGCCGAGCTTGACCAAAGGCAGCTGGGGTCCGATTACCGCGGCGGAAGTTGTTGATCCGTTGACGATCAAACTGACGCTGGAAACCCCGTTTGTGGCTTTGATCCCGTTCCTGGCGGACAGCTTTTCCTCGATCATCTGCGACAGCAATGGTGAAGGGTTCGGAACCACGAGCGCCATTGGTTCTGGCCCTTGGAAACTGGTTTCCTGGACAAAAGGTGACCGGATCGTTCTAGAAAAGAACCCCGACTACCAGAACTTTGGCAAACTGGCCGAAAACCCGGGCGCGCCGCATGAAGACGGGTTGATCATCACCGTGGTGCCGGAACCGCAGGCGCGGCTTGCGGCGCTGACCACAGGAGAGGTGCATATCGCCGAGCCGCCCTTTGATGATGTGCCCATGATCAAGGATGAGGGCGAGCTGTCGATCATCGTCGCCGAAAACACAGGTCAGAACGTGTTTTGGGAATTCGCCGTGCATCGTCCCCCGTTCAATGACGTCCGTGCCCGTCTGGCCGTGGCCCATGCCACCGATGCCGCCACGGCGATCAGCTTGATTTATGGCGACCTGTCCGTTCCAGAAAACTGCCCCGTGTCACGCGGTGTCTTTGGCAATGATCAGGACTTCTGCGCCCAGTATCGCCCGGCTTACGATCCAGAAAAGTCCAAGGAGTTATTGGCCGAGCTTGGTTACAGCATGGACAATCCTCTTGAGACAGCATTGCTGGTCTGGACGGGTGGCAACCGCCAGAAACTGGGTGAAGTGTTCCAGGCGCAATTGGCTGAGGTTGGCATCAAGGCCTCCATCGAGATCATGGATATTGGCTCTTTGAATGCCCGCGTGCGGCAGGAGAACGAGAATACCGAAGGCACCACCGGCTCGATGGATATGATGACCTGGTCGTGGTATGATCCGGATATCCTTTACGCTTTGTGGCATACCCCCGGCGCCTATCGCGGCTATACCTCACCCGAGCTGGACGCCATGCTGGATGACACCCGCGTGCTAACCGATCCAGACGCACGTAAGGCAAAAGTGCAGGAGGTCTTTAAGTATCTTCTGGAAAACGCCATCCACGTGCCGCTTTACACCCCCGGCTGGGAATGGGTCTTTGCGGTCCGGCCTGAAGTCGAAGGGTTCTTCGTGGCGCCTTTCGTCTATCCAAACTTCTCTGACGTGAAGCTCGGCGGTTAAGGCATTGTGTGGCCCGGGGCTTCGGCCCCGGGCCGCCTTTTTTGAAAAAGGATCGGCCACATGTGGCGCTTTCTTGGCACCCGCATTGCAATGGGGGCCTTTACCATCTGGATCACCACCATTCTCGTAACGCTGTTGATCCACGCTGTACCGGGCGATCCGGTGCAGATCATGTACGCGCAAAGTCAGGGGACGACCCCCGAACAGATCGAAGAGGTACGCCGATCTCTTGGCCTCGACCGTCCGATCCCGGTGCAATACGTGATGTATATGGAGCGTCTGCTGCAAGGCGATCTGGGGGCCACGATACGAGGTGGGCAACCGGTGTTGGAAGTTATTCTGCAGCGGCTTCCGAACACACTGCTGCTGGCCATTGCCGCAATGTTCATCGCCATCGTGATCGGTGTGCCGATCGGCTTTCTTGCAGCCTATCGCGAAGGAACGCTGACGGACATCGCATTGATGATCGTTGCCATCGCAGGGATATCGATGCCGCATTTCTGGCTGGGGCTGATGCTGTTGTTCATCTTTGCACTGGAACTCGGCTGGCTGCCGGTCAGCGGGAACGGTTGGCTCAACTTGGTCCTTCCGGCACTGACGCTGGGGCTGTCGAATGCGGCCATTTTCGCGCGGCTCACCCGATCGTCCATGATCGACGTCATGAGTCAGGACTATGTTCAAACCGCCTTTGCCAAGGGCCTCCCCAAAGCGCTGGTGCTGCGGCGCCACGTCTTGCGAGCGGGGCTGTTGCCGGTGGTGACGATGATGGGGTTGCAGTTTGCATTCATGATGGGCGGGGCCATCGTTGTAGAAAACATCTTTTCCTGGAACGGCGTCGGGCGGATGGCGGTCGAGGCGATCTTTCAGCGCGACTATCCCATCATTCAGGGATTTATCCTGACTTTCTCGGTTGTGGTGGTCTGTGTGGCCATCGGAATTGATGCGCTCTATGCGGTGCTTGATCCGCGCATTCGGCGGTCTTGATCATGAGTGCATTGACACATCAAGATGGGCCCAGAGCAGCACCTGGCTTTCTGCGACGATTGCTCAGCTCTCCCAGTGGGGCAATCGGGTTGGCCATTGTGCTTTTGTTGATTTTCTGCGCGCTATTTGCAGAGATGCTGGCTCCTTACAACCCGTCCAAGATGGGGGCAGGCGGGCGGTTCCTTCCGCCGGGCGGCAAACATCTTTTGGGCACAGATGAGTTCGGCCGAGACATGTTCTCGCGCATCCTCTTTGGCAGTCGGATCACTCTTTTGATCGGGGCTGTCGCGGTTGGCATCTCTTTGACCATTGGCATGGCTGTCGGCATGATCGCGGCTTTCCGACGTGGTTGGGTTGAGGCGATCCTGATGCGCAGCACGGATGTCCTGTTTTCTTTTACGGAAACCTTGATCGCGCTCAGTTTCGTGGCTGTTCTTGGGCCAAGTCTGCAAAACGCCGTGATCGCTGTCGGGGTTGCGGGCATCCCGTTTTACGCTCGGACCTGTTATGCGGCTGCCTTGGTTGAAACGTCCAAACCCTATTTTGAGGCCAGCATAAGCGCGGGTGCGGGGCCCGCACGGCTAGTGCTGGTGCATTTGCTGCCAAACGTGCTGCCCACGATGATCGTCGTTGCGACGCTGGGGGTTTCAACAGCCATTCTGGCGGCGGCTGGCTTGAGCTTTTTGGGCCTTGGCGCGCAGCCACCCACCTCGGAATGGGGCTATATGCTGGCGGGATCGCGCGATTACATCAACCGCGCACCGTGGTTGATGACCATTCCCGGCATTGCGATTGCTGTGACTGTTCTGGGGTTCAACCTGTTGGGCGACGGTCTGCGCACCAGCCTTGACCCGGTGGAACGCAAATGAGTGCTTTGCTGTCCGTCAAAGATCTGTCCGTCTCGCTGGGTGGTAAGACCTTGGTGGACAAGATCAGCTTTGATGTTGCCCCGGGCGAGGTTCTGTCGATTGTGGGCGAAAGTGGGTCTGGCAAAAGCATGACCGCCAAGGCGCTGATGGGGTTGTTGCCGCCAAAGGCCAGTGCCACAGGCACGGCAATGTTTGATGGCGCCAACTTGCTTGCGCGGGATACTCAGACGCTGCGCGGCACCGGCATTGGCCTGATCTTTCAAGAGCCGATGACGGCGCTTACCCCGGTGTTGACCATAGGTTTGCAGCTAACCGAGGCACTGGAAAGCCATGGGCTCTGCTCCAAAGCCGAAGCCCGACGCCGCGCCATCGAAATGCTGGACCGCGTGGGCATCCCGGAGCCCTCAGCCCGCATGCATCAATACCCGCATGAGCTGTCAGGCGGTATGCGTCAGAGGGTGGTCATCGCAATGATGATGCTTCTTGGGCCGCGTGTGTTGATCGCAGATGAGCCGACGACAGCGCTTGATGTGACCGTGCAGGCACAGATCCTCGATCTGTTGCGTCAGATCGTTCACGAGACGCAAATCGGCTTGATCCTGATAACCCATGACATGGGTGTAGTCGCAGAGATGGCCGACCATGTTCTGGTCATGAAGGCTGGAAAGGCTGAAGAGCTTGGGCCGGCCAACGAGCTCTTTGCATCGCCCACGGCCGCATACACCCGTGAACTGTTGAAAGCTGTGCCGCGCATTGATGCGGTTAGCGCGGGTACGGAGCTAGATGCGCAAACGCTTTTGTCGGTGCGTAGTATCACGAAGACCTTCCAAACCCGTGGCGCGCTGTTCAAAAGTGGTGCCGGGCATCGCGCGTTGGACGACGTCTCGCTTGATGTGCGGCGCGGCGAAACACTGGCGCTGGTCGGCGAAAGCGGGTCGGGCAAAACAACACTAGGCCGGGTCATCGCACGTCTTACATCGGCGGATGCCGGGCAGGTCTTGCTGGAAGACACCGACTTGACCGGTCTGGCCGGACGCGATTTGCAAGCCCGGCGGCGCGCGGTTCAGATGGTGTTTCAAGACCCCTATGCCTCGCTCGACCCGCGCCAGACCGTTGGGCGCACAATTGCAGAGCCGATGATCATCCATGATGCCCTGACCAAGGCCGAGCGTAAGCAACGCATAGAGAGCCTACTCGAAAAAGTTGGTCTGGGCGTGGATATGGCGCGAGGCTACCCGCATGAATTTTCCGGCGGGCAGCGTCAGCGCATCGCCATCGCCAGGGCGATGGCCGCGCGACCCACATTGGTTATCGCAGATGAGCCGACCTCGGCACTTGATGTCTCGATTCAGGCACGGGTGCTGGACCTGCTTGAAGGGTTGAAACAAAGTGAGGATCTTACGATGCTGTTCATCTCGCATGACCTAGCGGTGGTCCGCCAAATCGCGGATCGGGTCGCAGTGATGCGGAATGGACGGATTTTGGAATTGGGGCCAGCCTCGGCTTTGTTTGCCGCGCCAAAGCATCCTTATACACGCGCGCTGATTGATGTCGCCCCGGTGCCCGACCCAACACGCAAACGCGGAAAGCGACCGGTCTTGCAGGGCGACTATCCGGCGGGACCACTGAAAGAGGTCGATGCCGGCCATTGGGTCGCCGAATGACGATCGGGATCGTCGCATCAGGCCCTTGGGCCGGAGCTGGAGTTTTAGCGGGTTTGCACGCGGCTGAAGCAGTGGGACGCGGCGCAATCGGAGGCTTTGTCAGCTTAGCGGTTCTCACCTTGGATGGGCGTTTGCTGCGGGCCGAAACACAAAACAGTGGCACAAAGGGGCTTTTTCCGGGCGATCCACCAGACGAAATTTTGCAAGCGCCCCGGGCGGCGCTCATCTCAAGCGGACCGGACCGACCCGAGCCCCTGTCGCAATTCATCGCCGCCAAACCCGGGGTTGGTCTGGTTACAGGGCACCGCTTTCCGCAGGCTTTGATGCGCGACGGACAACCGTTGAACGGGACCATTCTAAGCGCGATGCAGGAGGGCCGCACAGCTCAGCAGGCTGTCGACGAATTGATCGCGGACGCGCCCGGGTTTGACGCTGGGTTCATAGCGCTCTGTGTTGGTGGAGAGATTGGTATCGGAAACATGCCGTCGGTCCTGTGCCGTGCAGACCAAGGCGTTGCCATGCGCATGTGCGAGACGACTTCAGCCAGCGTGGCCGCGCTTCACAATGCGATCCAACCTCAGAATGCGATTGGGCTTCTGGCAGTCGAGGCGGCTTTGGATGCTATCCAGCTGCGCCAGACTGTGCAGTATGACATTATCTTGGGGGCGGGGCTGCGCCTGAAACGCGGCGACGCGCCAGAGGTCCATATTAATGAAGACGGTCAAGCCACCGGTATGACGCATCCTCGGGCCAACGACCTTTACGAAGAGATGTCCTTTGGGATGGGCGATCGGGTGCGGGTGGTGCGGAAAGGCACCCAGCATGGCTGGCTGGGACATGAGCCCTTTATGGTGGTCAAACAGGGCGTGGTCGTCAGCTTGGATGGCCAGGCCAGCTTAAAGGTGCCCGTGCTTGTGCCTGCCTGAGCCGAAAACGCGAACGCGTTACGCTGGGTTCGGCAGGCGTCTTTCCAGCGGTAGGCTGCGAGCCCCGGCGCGACGGTACATTTCCCGGTAGTGGGGGAGGTACTTTTCGACCTGCTTGTCGGCCATATCCATCGCTTGTTTCTTGCCCGCGAAGAAGGCCGAAGCTTCCGCCAGAATTGCCGCTTCGTCGATCATGGAAAGATGCCCGCGCTCGGCTACGATATTGCCGGCAACCATGGTCATCAACACCGATTGACCAAATTCGCAATGCACCAATTGGCGGGGCAGATTGTTCAGCGGCACAAAGGGCAGCGCCGTAAGATCGACCATAATAAGATCCGCATGCGCGCCGATGTCCAGCGTGCCAAGTCCCGGCTCGCGCATGGCCTGTCCACCGCCGGCTGTGGCGGCGTGGATCACCTCGGTCGCTTGCGGCCAGCGCGTGTAGTCCCAATCGCTCAGGTTGTGGATGACGCTGGCGGTTTTCATCACCGACCACATGTTGATGGCATCATCAGCGATGGCCTCATCCACACCAATGCACAGCGGAATGCCCCGGTCCTGCATGTCCCGCCAACGCATGATGCCGCTGCCAAGGCGCAGGTTGGAGTTGGGGTTATGCGCAACGGTTGCACCGGATGCGGCCAGAAGATCGATATCCGCATCATCCACCCAGATCGCGTGGATCACGTTCATCCTGTCGCTGAGCAGCCCCAGATCATGGGTGTATTGAACAAGCGACCGTCCTTGCAGGCATTCCTCGCCATAGACGCGTTGCAGGCGCGTCTCCAGCATGTGCGCATAAAAGGGCAGATCATGGCGCAGGCTGATATCGTCTAGTTGCAGAAAATAGTCAGGCGAGACCCGTTGTGGGGCAGAACAGGACACTGCGGCCTTGATGCGGCCATCCGCTGCGCCGTGCCAAGCGGCGATAAGATGTGCGTAGCTTTCAAGCAAGGCAGGGGCGGCGACCCCCTGAGGCGCTGACAACTGGGCGCGCATGTCCGGCGGTAGAATCTCGCGCAGGTAGGGCAGTTTTTCCAACTCGCTCAGTTCCGGCTGATCAAGCGCCAGCCGCGCGCGCATTCCGCTGTCGACATAAGCCTGCGCCACGGCATCAATGATGTCCGGATCGGGCGACGGCACGAAAAAGCAATCATCCTGCACCGAAGTGGTGCCACCACGCAGCATTTCGATGCAGCCCAGCATCGTGCGCAAATAGGCCTCACGCGGGGTCGGGCGCAGCACCTCCAGCTCGGGGCATTCATACAGCATGAAAATCTCAAGCGGGAGTGAGGGCAGACGGCCCTTCATATGGTTCACGGCAGAATGAAAATGCCCATTGATCAAGCCGGGCATCAGCAGGTTGCCTGCGCCCTCGATCACCTTTTCGCCCGGCTGTGCGGACAGATCCTTGGCAATTTCGGCAATGCGCCCGTTACTGACCCGTAGATCGCAGGCCGCGGTCATGCCGTCTTTCAGGTCAAGGTCAAGGTCAAGCAGCCGCACGCCCCGAAACAGCGTTTGTGTCATGTGGAGGACGACCCTTGATAGAATGGCGTGCGCTGTGACGTGTTCTGAAGATACCCATCGTAAAAGTCTTCGACCAACGGGAAGACCTGCTCGCGTAACCAATGGCGTTCCTGCTCTTCCGCGTCGCGGGGTTTTGCCAAGGCCTCCGCGATTTGGGCGAGGATCGCCGCGCGATCGATTAGGGTAAATTCTCCGTCCTCGTAGACCACACGTCCGGCGATCATGACCGATTGCACATCCTTGGTTTTTGCGCGATGGATCAAGGCATCAAGCGGGGCGATATCCGGATCCTGGAAAGGGTAGGTGGCGCTGTCATAGTCCAGCACGACGACATCCATCTGCCGGCCCGGCTCAAGCCGCCCGATCTCGGCGCCAAAGGCTGTGGTCAGAGCGCCATGTTCGGTCGCCATACGCAAAACCTGCGCCGGAGAGGGCACGTCCGTGATTGTCATGCCCGGAACCCGGTGGACCGTCAGCGCCATGCGCATTTCCTGCAACATATCCCGATCATCGTTGATGCCTGCCTCATCCATGCCCATGCCCACGGTCATCCCGCGCTTTTGCAGCTCCATAAGAGGCAGCACGCCAGAGCGCAGGCGGAAGTTCGATGAGCAGTTGTGACAGACACAGGTGCCGGTTCCGGCACATATCTCGATATCTTCTTTGGTCATCCAGACGCCGTGACCAAGGGTCATATGTGGGCCTAAAAGGCCAAGCTTTTCCAGATGTTTGACGGCCGTTGTTCCAGTGCGTTTGAAGGCATATTCCTTCTGAAATGCCGTCTCAAGCAGATGCATGTGCATGGGCGCGCCAGCGGAACTCGATTTCTCCTGAATCGCCAGCAGCCCGTCGTCGCTCATCCAGTGCAAGTTGGCCGGGGCCAATTGGATGCGCGTGCGCGGGTTGTCATTGTTGGCCACCAGCACGTCGAAAAGCTGCATGAAATCGTCAAACTGCAGGGTTTGCCTCGCGAAATGCGCCGCCATGACCTTGGCCACATCAGGGGGCAGTCGTTTGCAGAATTCCTCGTCAGCTTCATAGACAAAGCGGTTCTGCTCGCGCACCGCATAGCAGTAAGATACCCGCATGCCGATATCATCATAGGCCCTCAGCACGCCACTGGCCGAGGCCACGACCTGATCAAAATCGCCCATGGCCCAGCCCTGAATATGCTGCACCGTGGTGACACCCGAGGCGATCATCTCAAACGCCGAAAACATCGTGTCCAGATAGGGGTCGATTTTGCGCATCGCCAAACGGGCGGCAAACCAAAGTTCCAGCGGGTAATCTGGCGCGCCCAGTTGTAGCGGTGTCAGACCAATATGGTGGTGGCTGTTCACCAGCCCTGGAATGATCATGTGGTTGGAATGTGCGGTCACGCTGGCGTCTGGATAGGCGTCTGTCACCTCAGCCTTCGGGCCAACGGCCAACACAACGCCATCCTGATGGGCCAGTGCCGCGTCGTCCAGCATCTCCAGCACGCCGTCTTTTGTGACGCCTTTGACGATCCACCGGGCGGTTACGATTTCTACCGTCATGCCAATTCCTGCTCTTGTTCTTTGAAAGACTTTTCGACCTCTTCGGCCAGCAGCGCTTCGCACTGTATGGCAAGGTCAATCATCTCGGGGCTGCGCATATCGCGCGGGCGGGGGGCAGAGATCGGGACCTCGGCCTTGATCTGGCCGGGGCGGGCGGTAAAGACGACCACGCGGTCCGCCAGTGCCAGCGCCTCTTCGATGGAATGGGTGACCAGCAGGACCGACGCTTTGGAACTTTCCCATATATTAAGCAGATGGCTCTGCATACGGGCGCGCGTTTGGATATCGAGGGCAGCAAAAGGCTCATCCATCAAAAGAACCTTGGGCTCCATTGCCAGCGCACGGGCAAGGGCTGCCCGCTGCCGCATCCCGCCAGAAAGTTCATGGGGTCGTTTGTCGCCCGCGCCCACGAGTCCCACAAGACGCAGTAAGCGCTCAGCCGCTTCATCCTGTTTCTTAGGGGTTTGTCCAGCGATCTTAAGGCCAAATGTGATGTTGTCGCCCACTGTCAGCCACGGATACAGGGCCGCTTCCTGAAAGATCAGACTGCGTTCGGGGGACGGCTCCGTGACCTCCAATCCGTCAAATGTCACGCTGCCTTCGGTTGCGTCCTCCAGCCCCGCGACGATGTAGAGCAAAGAGCTTTTTCCGCATCCAGAAGGCCCCAGAAGGACCACGAATTCCCCCAGTTCCACATCCAGCGTCAGGTTGCGAACCGCTGGCACTGGTTCGGGCCCGTCGGGGTTCCACGTCTTGGACACGTTGGTGACTTTCAGACCCAAAGCCATCTCAAAGACCTCCCACGCTGGACGGGCCAACCCACCACAGCACTTTGCGTTGCACGTAGCGAAGTGCCTGATCAAAAGTGAAGCCCGTAAGGCCGATGAGCGTCATGGTGAAAAACACGAGACTAGCGTTGAAAGTATTGCGGGCCATCATCGTGACCTGACCAAGCCCAGAACCGACGCCGACGGCCTCGGCGATCAGCACCACCATCCAGGCGGCAAAGAGGTTCATGCGCAGGGTCACGAACAGCTCTGGCAGAATCGCTGGCAAGATCACATGGCGATAGATCTGGCGCTTGTTGCAGCCCATAATCCTCGCTAGCTGAATATAGTGCACGGGAACACTGTCGATCTGGGACAGGGTGGCCAGCGTCATGATGAAAAAGATTGCGATAAAGACGAGAAAGATCGCGGGCGGATTGCCGATACCAAAAATGAACACCGCTACCGGCAGCCAAGCGACGGGCGAAATCGGTGCCAGCATTGTCACAAGCGGCAACATCAGTTTGCCGAAAATTCTGAAGTAGCGAATACCGATCCCGATCGCCAGTGACAGGGTAAAGCCCAGCACAAGCCCTGCCGTCACCCGAAACGACGACCAGGCGATCACGCCCAGAACGGAAAAGATCGAGCCGCCTGTTGCCAGCGCCCCAGCGCGCGTGCCGCCGGGGTCGAAGAAGCGAAACTGGTCGGGCAGATTCGCCAGAAAAATATGTGGTGGCGGAAGCAACAGCGGGTTCGCCCACCCCCGCCACCATGCGAATTCCCAGAAACCGACGAAAATCGACAGCGACGCAAAGACCCAAAGGGTCGGCTCAAGCCGCTTCAACAGCCGCTTGAGCCATGAGCTCTGTTTCTCTTCGACCATTGGTGAGCCAAGTGTTTCGTCAGTCATGGGTTTGCCCTTAAGCGGCCGTCTTCAGTTCAAGACTGTCGTAAAGGCCACCATTCTCTGCAATCACCTCTTCCAAGAGCGCCCAGTTCACGGCTGTGTCGGGCAGGGTGTTTTTGACGTAGCCCATTTTCTGCATGGACACGGAACGCTCGACAAAGAAATCGGTGTTGTTGCGCTGGTCGATCATGACCGGCTGGCGCGATTGGGCAAGGGTCAAAGCCTCAAGCGAGGTTTTGTAATAGGTACCCTGAGTTTCGGCCAGAGCGGCGGCCGTATCAGTTTCGGATTGATACTGCGCGGTCATCATCGCTTTGATCACGGCTTTGACGGCATCCGGGTTTTCTTCGAGCAACGGAGTCCGCGCGGCCAGAACGCAGTCGGAATATCCCTCGCCATAAAGATCCAGACCGTCGGTCAGAATGGATGATCCGGCACGTTCCTGCAGGCATTGCGTCGCATAGGGTTCAATGTGGCTGACCGCGTCGATCGCGCCGTTGATGAAGGCTGCTGCAAGCTCCGGCGAGGTGTTGAAGTATTTGATCTCCGCCTCGGCAAATTCCATGCCTGCCGACGTCATATAGTCGTAGGGAAGAACTTCAAGCGTGTCGGCCTGGAAGGTGCCGATGGTTTTGCCTTTCAGGTCTGCCGGAGACGAAATCCCTTCGGAGCCAATGAGGATACAGCCTTCAACGCCAGCACCGGCGACGATCTGTACGGGCGCACCGGCATCCACCAGCGTGATGAAGTTGGAATAGGGTATCACCGAGACATCTACCATGCCTGCGCCGAACAGCGTCACGACATCGGTGGTTGTGGGGGTGACGACAAAGTCGAGGTCCACGCCGTCGGCTTCAGCCAGCTTGCGTTCCTTGGCCAGGAAGATACCCAGATTGCACAATCCACCGCCATGGGTTGCCTTAATCCGGGTCAGGCCCTGCGCCGCAGCCATGCCCGGCGACATCAGCCCTGCAGGGATCGCCAGACTGGCTGCGGCCGCAGCGCCGCCTTTAAGAAAGCCGCGACGGCTTGCTTCTTGAATTTTATGGTACGTGTTTCCGCATCTTTCGCACATGTGATGTCCTCTCTGTCAGGACACAAACGAAGGAGCAGGGGCGGAAAACAGACGAACGACCCCGTCACTTCATTTGTGACAGTTTCGGCACGCCAACCAGAAAAGCAGTCAGGCGGATCGATAAGAGAACCTCACCTGGCGCTTTGCGCTGTCACAACGTTGCTGCAGGAGCAGACCTCTCTCAAAGCAGCTCGGCTCAGAAAGCTGCAAATTTTGCGAAGATGGCCGCAATTCGCCCCGTTTTTCTGCCTGAATGGTACTTTTTTGTGCGCGATGCATATCGGGTTTGGGCCGAACATCTGGTTTCAGGAGTAACCGAGACGATACAACGCGCCTGCTAGAATCTGAATCCCGTCGACAATGTCGGGGATGTTTGAAAGCTCCTCGGGTGTATGGCTGCGCCCATCTTTGCTGCGCACGAACAGCATGGCGACGGGGCAAATCCGACTCATCTGTTGGGCGTCATGCCCGGCCCCGCTCGCCATACGCAGCGTCTGGATGTCTGCCGCGTCGGCTGCATCTTGCAGGGTGTTCAATAGCCCCGGGTCGCTTTGGCATGGCGCATGATCGAGCGTTAGACGGCGCGTGAGTTTCAGGCCTCGCTTGGCGGCGATCTTGTCCATGATCTGGTTATGCGTATCGTGAAGCGCTTTGGCGGCCGCTGGGTCCGGGTCGCGCGCATCTATGGTGAAGGTCACGCTGCGCGGGATGATTGCAGGCGCATTTGGGTCGATGCTGCACTGGCCAATTGTGGTGACGGCCGGGCGGCCCAGAGCCTCGGCATGGGCAATGGCTGCAGCGGCGATCTCGACCATCCCGGCCATCGGATCGGCCCGAATGTCCATCGGGAAGGCCCCCGCGTGGTTCGAGACGCCGGTCAATGTGACCTCTGTATGCCGGATATGAGTGATCGCATCGACCACCGCGACTGAAAGATCGGCATCTTCAAGGATCGGGCCCTGTTCGATGTGCAACTCGATAAAGCCTGCAATATCGTTACGGGCGACCTCACCGATGCGGGCCGGATCGAATCCGCAGGCGCGCATTGCGGCGCTGATCGGGGCACCAGCCTCATCTACCACGATTTCGCAATCCTCCGGGCTCGACCGCCCTACGATCGCACGCGAGCCCCAAAAGCCAGCGTTGGGAAAGCGGCTGCTTTCTTCTTCACAAAGGCTGACCAGTTCCAACGGGCGTTTGGGCGGTCCAAAGGTTTCAAACAAGGTCTTGATCGCCACCAGTCCCGCAATCACACCAAGCGCCCCGTCATAGCGCCCGCCAGAACGCTGGCTGTCGATATGCGAACCGGTGACGAAAGAGGGGCCGGAGCTTTGCCCCTCAGCTTTGGCCCACAGGTTGCCTACCTGATCAAAACTTGTTGTAAGCCCGGCCTCTTGCGCCCAGGTCTGCACTTGGGCCTGCGCCTTTTGCCACGCATCGGTATAGACCAGCCGACAGACCCCAGTCTCGCCCACCGCGCCATGCTGTGCCAGCGAGAGGATCATATCTTCGACCATCTCGGGATCGATCTTGGGCATGTGGGGCTCTGACATCATTGGTGCTCCTTTTTCGGCACAGTGGAGCGGTGTAGCGCGCGAAGACCAGCGGCATAAAACGCTTGTGTCCTTTTGGCGTAGAAATCGATTAACTTTCAGGCAGTATCCGCGAATTTGTGCGGTTTGCGATCACCTACGACGGATTGCATGCCATTTTTGGGCCAATTCACAGACAAGCGGCCCGATGCCAATTTAGCCTCAACCAACAAGCAAAAGCTGTGGGGATCGGATGAAGGCGATTGGTATCGACGTGGGCGGGACGTTCACAGATTTGATCTATGTGGATCGTCGGACCGGGGCGCAAGGCGTACACAAGGTATCGACCACGCCAGACGATCCGTCGCGGGGCGTGATAACGGGGCTGTCGGAGCTCATGTTAGAAGGCGCGATTGCCGCAAGCGACATAGCCCAAGTCTTTCACGGCACGACGACCGCAACCAATGCGGTGCTAGAGGCGCGCGGCGCCTGTGCTGGGATGATTACCAATGAAGGGTTTCGCGACGTGCTGCATATCGGTCGCCATCAACGACCCGATCACTATTCCATCATGCAAGAGATCCCCTGGCAAAACCGCCCCCTGATCAAACGGCGCTACCGCAAGACCGTGCCGGGGCGACTGGTCCCGCCAACTGGTGCAGAACTTGAACCGCTGGACGAGGCAGCAATTCGAAAAGCCGCACAAGAGTTGAAGGCTGATGGGGTCGAGGCAGTGGCGATTTGCTTTCTCTTTTCCTACCTCAACCCGATACACGAAAATCGGGCAAGGGCTATTGTGGCCGAAGAAATGCCGGATGCATTTGTCACGACGTCCTCGGACATCTCGCCCCAGTTTCGCGAGTTTGAACGGTTCACAACCGCGGCCCTTGCCACCTTTGTTGGCCCCAAGGTCGGCAGGTATGTCAGGAATCTTGAGGGCGCGTTGGCAGATCAAAAGATCGGTGGCGATTTGCGGATCATGGCGTCAAACGGCGGCGTTGTGACGCCCCGGATGGTGATTCAGAACCCGGCGCTAACGATGATGTCTGGTTTGGCCGCAGGCGTTCTTGGCGGCGCATGGGTTGGGCAGCGCTGTGGGCGGGACAAAGTGATCACCTTTGATATTGGCGGCACCTCAGCGGATATTGGGATTGCGGTCGATGGGGTCTGTGCCGAGACGGATGCGCGCTCGACCTCCATCGCAGGATTCCCCCTTTTGATGCCGATGCTTGATATCCACACGATCGGGGCTGGGGGCGGTTCAATCGCCCATGTGGATCGGGGCGGCGCCTTTAAGGTTGGGCCACAAAGCGCGGGGGCTGATCCGGGGCCCGCAGCCTACGGACGCGGGGGCACCAAGCCCACGGTGACGGATGCGAACCTTGTCTTGGGGCGGCTGGAACCGGGTGATTTTCTGGGCGGCGAGATGGAACTGGATTTGGAGGCCGCGAAAGCGGTCATCAACGAACTGGCGGCGGAGCTGGGCATGGACCCGCTAGAGGCGGCCGAGGGCGTGTTGACGATCCTTAACGCCAATATGGCCAATGCGATCCGGTCCCGCACGGTGCAGCGCGGCATTGATCCGCGCGCCTTCTCACTGGTGGCGATGGGCGGTGCAGGACCGTTGCAGGGGGCTGAGGTGGCTGGAATGTTAGAGGTCCCCGAGGTCATTGTGCCGCCGCACCCCGGAATTACATCTGCCTTGGGTCTTCTGATCGCCGATCTCAAATATGACGTGATTCACACCCAGTTTCAGGTCTCGACCTCCGCCGATCTTGCCTTGTTCAACAGCGAATTTGCCGAGATGGAAGCCAAACTCACCGCACGGCTGGCCGAGGACGGCCTGAGCACGGACGATGTGCGGTTCGAGAGGGCCGGAGATTTGCGCTATCTCGGCCAAGGCTATGAACTGCGTGTGCCATTTGAACTGGGTGCGGTGACCGAGGCCGCGCTGGAAGAGGTCTGGCAGCGGTTTCATGACAGCCATGCCGCCGAATACGGCCATGCCTTTGAAAGCAGTGCGATTGAGGTTGTAAATTTGCGAATGACAGCTGTCGGTCCATCGCCCGACCTGGACTTGCCCACACTGGAAGGCGGCAAAGGACTGGACGCGGCGTATGTCCGGACGCGCCAGGCGGTGTTCCGGGTTGATGGTCGGTTGCAAAGTTTTGAGACGCAAGTCTATCGCCGCGATCTTCTGCCACTGGGGGTGCCGGTGCCCGGGCCTGCGATTCTGCTTCAAAAAGACAGTACAACCGTCGTGCCACCTAGGGCCACAGCCATACCCCATGAAACGGGCAGTGTGATTATCAGTCTGGAGAGCAAGTCATGAGCCGCATCGACCCCGTCACCGGTGCTGTCATTCAGGGGGCGCTGGAAAGCATCGCCTTGGAAATGGGGCACAAGCTGATGCGCATGTCCTACTCCTCGATCATTCGCGAATCCGAAGACTTCGGCGCTGCCCTGACCGATGCCGAAGGGCAGCAAATGTGCGAGTGTCGGATGTCCACGCCTCTGCAATCCGGGCCGATCCCCGGCTATATCCGCAACGTGCTCAAGGTGCTGGCAGAACGGGATGACCCCGTGCGTCCCGGCGATGTCATCATGCACAACGACCCCTACGGTGGGGCGTCGCACGGGCCTGACGTGGCTTTTTGTGTTCCCGTCTTTCAGGGTGAGGCGCTGATCGGCTGGTCCGCCACGACAGCGCACCATCTGGACATTGGTGCCCTGAGCCCGGGCAGTTGCGGGATTGTGGATGCTGTAGACACCTATGCAGAAGGTCTTCAGTTCAAAGCGATAAAGGTCTTTGATCAAGGCAAACGCAACGATGCGGTCTGGCATATCTTGCGCGCCAATATCCGCGCCACTGATCTGGTCGTCGGCGATATGGAGGCGCAGATCGAAGCGGCCCGCATCGGGGCGGCGCGGCTTTTGGGGCTGGTGGACCGTTACCGGTTGGACAGCACGATGGCCGCTTTTCACGACCTGATGGACTATTCTGAACGGCTCATGCGCGATGCGATCCGCGCTTTGCCAGATGGGGAGTATTCTGCAAGCACCATGCTTGACGGTTACTTGGATGACCCAAACCCCGCGCGCCGTGAATTGCCGCTGGTGGTGACGCTCAAGGTTCAAGGGGATGATCTGACCGTCGATCTGAGCGGCACTGCGGCGCAAGTGCCTGACAAGCCGATCAACATGCCGCTGGTGGGCACCGTGGATTGCTCGGTCTGGCTGACGATCCGGTCAATCTTGCTCGATACCGTGACCTATGGGCCGATCCCGCAGAATTCGGGCCTGACCCGACCGATCACGATTGAGGCGCCCAAGGGCACGCTGGTCAATCCGATCTTCCCTGCCCCTGTGATCGCGCGTTTCTGTCCGGGCAACCAATTGGCCGATACGGTAATGAAGGCCTTTTCGCAGATCGTGCCAGAGCAGGTCTCGGCCGGGATTGGCAATTTGCGGGTCGTGGCTCTGTCCGGCCTGCGGGACGGCGACCATTGGGTGCATATGGAGATTATGGAAGGCAGTTACGGCGGGCGCAAAGGGCTCGATGGGATGGATGCGGTAGATACGCTCTATGCCAACACCCGCAACAACCCGATTGAAGATATTGAATCTCACATTCCTATTCGCGTGGAACGCTATGAGTTGCGTGAAAACGCAATGGCTGCAGGACAATGGCGGGGCGGCATCGGTGCCATCCGCGAGTTCACCTTTCTCGATGAGGCGGGCTTTTCTCTCGAAGGTGAGGGGCATGCCTTCAAGCCTTGGGGGTTCGATGGTGGCGCAGACGGCTATGAGGCCGAGCTGACCTTGGTTCATACCGATGGCACAACCACCAGCCTGCCATCCAAGGTGCCATATTTCAAAGTCAAAGCCGGGGAAAAGCTGGTGTCGGTTGGTCCAAGCGGCGGCGGATATGGCGACCCGAAGAAGCGTCCGCCAGAGGCGGTCGCGGACGACATCGAGGATGGCTTGCTCAGTGAAGAAACGTCGAAAACGATTTTTGGATAGGATCTCCGCCCGCCAGCCGGCTAGACATGCTGATACCGCTCTGAAAGGTCGCGTCCGATCTGTTCTGCAAACCGGGAGGCGGCGACCGACAGGCTGCGCCCGGCCAATTGCCCCATCCAGAGTGTCCCGGGGGCGACATCTCGTGCATCTATCAGCCGGGCGGTGAGATATGTGTCTTGAACCGGGGCAAGAGGGGCGCCGCTTTCGATTTGAAACGTCACCGCCATAGTCTTGGCCACATGGGCCTTTAGGTACTCAAACGAGTTGCTTTCCAGCTCTGGTGAGCGGGCGTAGGATTTCTCCTGAAGCGCCGCATCCACCAAGGCCCGGCTGCCAAATCCAACACCTGGCATCGCCACAGGATGCTCGTAACACTGGCGCAAACGCAGCTGTTCAAAATGGGCAAGCGGGTGGTTCGGAGCCATCACGGCAGCCAATCGCTGGCGGACGCCCAACAGCGTCTTGAACTCAGGCACCTCTTCGGCGCCAAACACAAGGGCAAGATCAATCACGTGGCTGGCCAAGGCGCTTTGCGCTGCCCGATGTTCCATCACCACGACCTCAAACGTCACATTGGGATATGCCGACTGGTAGCTGCTTATGTGGCGAGGCAGAAAGTAGGGAACCAAGGCCTGACTGCAGCCAATCCGCACCTCGCCTCGACGCATTCCGGAAAGATCCGCCAGGCGCGAGGTCAACTTTCCAGTTTCGGAAAAGGTCTCGCGTATGTGCATTATCACCAGTTCCCCGGCAGAGTTCAACTCGACCCCCTGCGGCCCACGGTCGAAGATCTCATAGCCGATCTCTTCCTCATAGGACTGCAATCGCCGCTGAACCGCTGAAGGGGTCAGCGACAAGTTGTCGGCTGCCCCTCGGATAGAGCCGGTTCGGGCAATGGCATCGATGACCCGGAAGGTGGTGAGGTGTTTCATATCAAAAGCTTACGTGGGTGTACGATTTTCGGCAACGCCTTGGTCGAAAAATAGCAGACGACAGCAACGCGAATTCGGAACAGGCTTGATCCGGTACTGGGGGTACGTATGCAGAATCGGCAAAATCACTTACATTCAGATCGTTGGACGCCACTCAACGATGGTTCCGCTGTGTCCCTTCTGCGGCCTGCGCGCAACTCGCGGCCGATCCGCTTTGTCGCCGACCCGAAATCGGTCGAGGCGGACATGGCGCGCTCTGCACTGATGATCATCGACATGCAGAACGATTTTCTGAGCGACGAAGGTTGGTTCGCCACCTCTCGTTGCGCGGATGTGTCCCGTCTGTCTGACGTGGTGGGGCGGATCAACGCTTTGAGCGCTGCCTTTCGCAAAGTCGGATCCCCCGTGATCCACATCAACTGGGCGGTCCGGTCTGACGCGGCCAATCTGCCCGCCAATGTTCTCGACAAAGGGTCCGATTGCGGGGCGCGCCCCGGTTACGGCGACCAGATCGCGTCTGGGCGGGTGCTGGTGGACGGGGACTGGGGGGCGCAATCGGTGCCGACTATCGACAAGGGCACAGACGACATCGACGTGGGCAAGACCCGGCTAACCGGTTTTCGGGATAACGAATTGGACAGCATCCTGCGCCGCTTGGGCGTCAGCACTTTGTTTTTCACAGGCGTAAACCTTGACCGCTGCGTCTTTGCGACCCTCGCAGACGGATGTTTCAACGGGTTTGACGCGGTGCTTGTTGAAGACGCCACGACGACAGTGTCCCCGTCCCATGTGACGGACGCGATTCTTTACATCATCCGGCTGCTTTATGGCTTCACAGCCATGTCTGAAGACATCGTTGCAGCCCTTTCAACACAAACAAACATCGGAGCGAAGTCATGACTATTACACGACGGAATTTCACCAAACTCGCTGGTGCCGCAATGGCAACCACGCTTGCAGCCCCGGCGTTTGCTCAGGGCAAAACCAAGATCAAGATGATCCTGAATTGGCGTTATCAGGGCCCGCAATCCTGGTTCTTCCTTGCGCAGGACAAGGGCTATTTTGATGAGGCCGGGATCGACCTGACGATGGACCAGGGCAACGGTTCCGGCGCGGCGGTCGGCCATGTCGCGGGCGGGGCCTATGATGTGGGCTTCGGCGATGTGAACGCTCTCATCCGTTTGGCTGGAACCAAACCCGACGAGGCGCCGCTGTGTGTCTATCAGATGTACAACAAGCCGCCGTTTACTGTGGCCGTCCTAGCCGATAGCGACATTCAGACTGCCGAAGATCTTCAGGGGCGTCTGTTGGGCGGATCCGCGAATGACGGTGCGCTCAAGCTGTTCCCGGCTTTTGCCAATGTCGCCGGTCTCGATACCAGCGGCATTGAAATCCTGAACTTCAAATCGAACCTGCGCGAGCAGATGTTGAAGATTAAGGAAGTCGAGGGCGTCTTTGGCTATGTGAACACCATCCGCTTCTCGGCCAAGCTTTCGGGCATGAACCCGGATGAGGAGATCCGCTTTATCTCATACGGCGATTACGGGATGGATCTCTATTCCAACGGTCTGATCATTCCCAAGGCGATGGCTGAGGAAAGCCCCGAGATGGTCAGGGGCATGTGCTGGGCGATCAACCAGGGTGTCAAAGACACGCTGGCTGATCTGGATGCGGCGGTCGACGCGGTCGCGGCGCGCGAGCCGCTGATCAACAAGGAGATCGAGAAGGAACGCCTGATCGCGACGCTGCAGGACGAGATGAACCATCCTGAATTGGCGACGACCGGGCTGGGCAATGTCGACCCCGACCGCTTCAAACAGGCTATCGACCTTGTGGTGAAGGCCAATGCCCTGCCGCGGACACCAGAGCCGTCAGAGATTTTTTCGGATGCTTTCCTGCCTGCGGAAGACGAACGCATCTACAAGCTGCTCTGATCGAAATGGACCTGGAACTGAAAGACAAGGTCGTCGTGATCACCGGCCCGGCCAAAGGGATGGGTGCCGCCATTTCCATGGGTTTTGCCCGGGAAGGCGCGCATCTTGCCTTGCTGGGGCGCGACACGGCGGCCATTGGACCGGTATGCGAAGCGGCGCGTGCGAAAGGTGCCAAGGCAGAGATCTTTGCCTGTGACGTCACACAGTCTGACGCTGTTGCGACAGTGATCGAAGGTGTCTTGGCGGCCTTTGACGGCCAAATCGACATTTTGGTCAATGTCGCCGGTGGAACCGGGCCGATTGGCAAGACCGGCCTTGAGACCACGCAGGAGGAGTTTGACGACATCCTGCGTCTGAATGTTCTGGGTCCATTTAACCTGATACACGCCGTCGCCCCTGTCATGAAGACCAGGGGCGGCGGCAAAATCGTCAATGTGGGCGGCACCTTCGGGATGCGCGGGCGCGCGATGCGACTGTCCTATTCCAGTTCGAAATGGGGGCTCAGAGGCATGACAAAAAGTTTCGCGCTGGAGCTCGGGGCCGACAATATCAATGTCAATCTTGTGGCGCCGGGCATGGTCGATGGACCGCGCTTTCGCGATAAGGTCGTTCCGCAAGTGGCTGAGCAGCATGGAATTTCTCTGGAGGAGGCCGCTGCAAAACACGCTGCGGACTATGCGCTTGGTCGGGTGAGCACGGATGAAGACGTGGCGGCTGCAACGCTGTTTCTCGCATCTCATCGCGCAAGACAAATCACCGGCGTAGACCTGCCGGTCGACGGGGGATGGGCCGCGCTATGACAGACATGATTTTAACGGGCGGTTGGGTGGTCAATGCAACCGCACGCGATGTGGCGGACGTCGCCATCACCGACGGGCGCGTGTCGGCCATCGGTGCGCCGGGAACGCTGGGCGATGCGGCAGAGGTGATGGACGTCACCGGACTGCACCTGATCCCGGGAGCCATCGATATGCATGTGCACTTCCGCGAGCCCGGTTACACCCACAAGGAAGACTGGGAAACCGGCACGCGCGCAGCGGCCATGGGCGGCGTGACGACCGTGTTCGAGATGCCCAATACCCATCCTCCCACGCGCTCGGTCACCGAGTTCCGGCAAAAGCAGGACTGCGCGAAGAAAGCCTGCGTTGACTTTGGGATCTATGGCCTTCTAGCCGAGGACAACATCGATGAGTTGCTGGAGCTGATTGAGGCGGGAGCAAATGCTTTCAAATGCTTCATGGGAAATACCTTTGGCAACCTGCCGTCGCCCTCGACCGGGGCAATGCTGGAAGGGTTCGAGATCATTGCAGGCTCGGGTCTGCGCATTTCGCTGCATGCCGAAACCGCATCGATCATGGCATGGCGACAGGCCAAGCTGGAGGCAGCGGGGCTGAACGATCCGCTCTGCCACATCGCTGCGCGGCCCGAGGTGGTCGCCATCGAAGCGGTGGCGCGCGCAGCGATCCTGGCGGAATGGACCGGTGCGCGCATCCATGTGCTGCATATCTCCTCCGCTGGCGAGTTGAGGCCGCTGGCCGAGGCCAAAGCCCGCGGCGTCGAGATCACGGGCGAGACCTGCCCCTGCTATCTGTTCCTGAACTCGGGCGATTACGAGCGGCTGGGCAGCGTGATCCGCGTGAACCCGCCGGTGCGCGAGGCCAAGGACAGCGCGGCCATCTGGGACGCGTTGCAAACCGGCATCGTGGACATGATCGCGACCGATCATGCGCCGCACACGCCCGAAGAGAAACGCAATGACGTGATATGGAAGGCCGATTGCGGCTTTCCGGGCGTGGAAACGCAAATGCCTCTGATGCTGACAGAGGTGGCCGCCGGGCGCATGTCGCTCGAGCACTACGTCAAGATCTCATCGGCGAACCCGGCGCGGGCGTTCGGCATGTGGCCGCACAAGGGGCGCATCGCCGTGGGCGCTTTGGCGGATATCACGGCGGTGGATTTGTCGCGCGAGGAGGTGATCGCGGCCGAGCGTTTGCATTCGCGCGGCAAGATCACCCCGTTTGAGGGCCGCAAGACCGTCGGCGCGCCGGTGCACACTCTGGTGCGCGGGGCCTTTGTGCAAAAGGACCGCCAGATCGTTGAAGGCATGGCCGGGCACGGGACACAAGTGACCGATATTCAGGCGATGCCGGCGCCAAGCCCGCAGAACGTCGATCAGAGCCTTGCTCATCTTTTGAGAGGCGCGACATGATCGGCAAGGAATTCGTGAAATTCGAAGGTGTTGGTGTCACTTACGGGGCAAGGGCCGACAAGACACAGGCGTTGTGCCCGACTGATCTGTCCATCGCCCAAGGGGATTTTGTCGCGCTGGTCGGCCCTTCGGGCTGCGGCAAGTCCACAATCCTCAAGCTGGTCAGCGAGCTTTTGAAACCCAGCGAAGGGCATATCTTTTTTGGCGGGCGGGAGCTTGGGGCAAAACCGGTTCGCGTGGGCATGGCTTTTCAAAGCGCGAGCCTGCTGCAATGGATGACGGTGCGCGACAATGTGATGTTGCCGCTCAAGATCGTGCCGCCCTTCAAGGCAGAATTCCGCGCCAAACGGCATGGCGAATTCAAAGACCGTGTCGATGCGCTGCTGGAACAAGTCGGACTGATCGATTTTGCCGACAAAAGCCCTTGGCAACTATCAGGGGGAATGATGCAGCGGGCAAACCTGTGCCGGGCGCTGGTGCATGACCCGGACCTGCTGCTCTTGGATGAGCCTTTCGGTGCGCTGGACCAATTCACCCGCGAAGAGCTGTGGCAGACCCTGCAAGACCTGTGGATGAGCAGAAAATCCACTGTGCTGCTCGTCACCCACGACCTGCGCGAGGCGGCTTACCTGGCCAACCGCGTTTGTGTGATGAGCGCGCGACCGGGACGCATTCTTGAGGATCGCGAGGTTGCTTTCCAAAGGCCACGGAAAATCGACATCACCTTCGAACAGAGCTTTATCCAGTTGGTGCAGGACCTGCGGCAGATGATCGTGCATGCCCCGGCCGTTGCCAAGGCGGATGCAGCATGAGCCCACGCCAGCAAAAACTCGCCTCTGCCGCGCTGATCGTCGGCGTTTTTGTCTTTTGGGAGCTGTTTTGCCTTGCCGCCGGTATATCGGAACTCATTCTGCCAAGACCCAGCCGGATCATCGAGGCGTTTCTCCAATTCGCACCCGCCATCGCGCCCCATGCCTGGCAAACCCTTTATACCACATTGGTGGGTTTCTTCTTTGGGGTGCTGATTGGCCTGTCGCTTGGGGTGCTGATCGGATCATCAAAGCTGGCCTACGACACTTGTTACCCGCTGCTTGTGGGCATCTCGTCCATACCCAAGGTCGCTGTGGTGCCGATTTTTGTCCTGTGGTTCGGTGCAGGGACCGTTCCCGCCATCCTGACGGCGATGATTATCTGCATTTTTCCAATCGTTGTGAACGTCTCGACCGGCATCGCCACGGTTGAACCTGAGTTGGAGGATGTGATGCGATCGCTCAAGGCCAGCAAGCTGGAAATCCTCTGGAACGTCGGTCTGCCCCGTTCGTTGCCTTATTTCTTTGCCGCTTTGAAGGTGGCGATCACGCTCAGCTTTGTCGGATCGGTGATTGCCGAGACCGTGGCCTCGAACAAGGGTGTGGGCAACATGATGCTAATCGCGTCCTCGCAATTCAATGTGCCGCTCGTGTTCTCGGGTCTGATGGTGCTCGCGGTGATGGGCATCTCTCTTTATGCGATTTTCGCCTTTCTCGAACGGCGCATGACGGGCTGGGCGACCCGTAAGAACATCGCTTGACATCCAACACGAACCAACAAGGAGAAGACCATTGCATAAACTACTGACAACAATCGCATTCGCGGTTGGATTTGCGGGGGCAGCCTTTGCCGAAGGTGTCCCGATCAAATTCACGCTGGATTGGAAAATCCAGGGCGTACATGGCTGGTTCTATCTGGCCAAGGAAAAGGGCTACTTTGCTGCAGAGGGCCTCGATGTGACCATCGACCAAGGCGAAGGCTCTGCTGCCACGGTCAGCCGGATCATGTCCGGGGCTTATGACGCGGGCTTTGGTGATATGAACGCCATCATCCAGAACGCCGCCACCAATCCGGACGAGGCCCCGGTGATGGTCTATCAGATCTACAACCAGCCACCTTTTGCCGTTTTGACGAAAACCGGCGGCCCTGTCGAAAGCCTTGCCAGCCTTGAGGGTCTGAAGGTTGGTGCGCCTCCGGGCTCTGCCTCGACCAAGCTGTTCCCGGCGCTGGCCTCGGCGGCCGGGTTTGATGCGGAAAAGGTCGAGCTGGTCAGCGTCAAGTCCAATCTGCAAGAGCAAATGCTGGTGCAGGATCAGGTCTCGGCCAGCCTTGTCTTCAACGTGACCAGTTATCTGAACATCCTTGGGATCGGGATGGACCCCGACAAGGATTTCACCTGGTACCCCTACGGTGCCTCGGGTCTGGACATCTACTCGAACGGCGTCATGGTTTCGCCCAAGCTTCTGGAAGAAAATCCCGAAGCCGTGCAAGGCCTTGTGAATGCCATTGCCAAGGCGATGGCGGATGTACTGGCCAATCCGCAGGAAGGGATCGACGTGATCACCGCCACAGAGCCGCTTTCCGATGGCGAGTTGGAGATGAAACGCCTGCAATTTGCCCTCGACAACCTGATCTTCTCGGATGAAAGCAAGGCCAATGGCATCGGCGCTGTTGATACCGAGCGACTGACGCGTTCGATTTCAACGATCCAAGGTCTCTATGATCTGCCCGATGCTCCCGCGGCGGAGGCTGTGTTTGACGCCTCGTTCCTGCCGCCCATGGAGATGCGGTCCTTCTGATCTGGCGATTGGCGTGGAGAGATCGACAATGACACAGCTTCACGTCAATGCAGCCCTTCTGGGGCCGGAGTATCAAACCTCCGGCCCCGTTAAGATTTTCATCGAAGCCGGGCGGATCAGCGCGATTGAGCCCGCGCCTGCACCGGACGGTCCCGCACGGCTTGCGATGCCCGCTTTGGCGGACGCCCACAATCATGCGCGGCCCTTGTCGACCACCTCCTTTGGGTGCGGTGGGAAGCCACTGGAACAATGGCTCCCGCAGCTTGCTGTGATGCCTGCCGTTGATGCCTATACCGCTGCAGCAGCCTCTTTTGCGCGCTCTCTATGCGGCGGTGCAACCAGCGTCATGGTGCACCTGACCCGCGCGATGGGGCAAAAACCTTTGCCTGAAGAAGCCCGGGATATTGCGCGCGCGGCCGCGGATGTGGGCGTGTCTATCGGCTTTGCCATCTCGATGCGCGACCGTAACCCTTTAGTCTATGGAGACCATGAGGCGCTTTTGACCGGATTGCCATCCGAGGTGGCGCAACTGGCCTACGACACATGGCTCAGGCCGTTGCCATCCGTCACAGAGCAACTTTCCCTTGTCGATGAGGTCGCGCAGGCCTTGGCAGATCAGCCCCACGTGGATGTGCAATATGGACCGACAGGTGTGCAGTGGTGCAGCGATGATCTGCTGCTGGCCATCGCGAAGGCTTCCGCGCGGACCGGACGGCGCATACATATGCACCTGCTTGAAACCAAGCCTCAGCGGGCGTGGCTGGATCAGACTTACCCGCAAGGCGGCGTTGCGTTTTTGAAAGAGATCGGGCTGTTGTCGGACCGGCTCACACTGGCCCACTGCGTATGGGCACGACCCGATGAACTGGAGCAAATCGCGGCTTCCGGCGCACGGATCGTGGTGAATAACTCGTCCAACCTGCATCTTTATTCGGGCCGCGCACCGCTTGCCGCGATGCACGTGGCGGGTGTTTCTATCGCGATGGGTCTCGATGGTTGCGCGCTGGACGAAGACGACGACGGCCTGCGTGAGTTGCGGCTTTACCATCTGTTGGGGCGCAATCCGGGCTATCCCGAAAACGAGGGTGTTTCCCACAAAGCTGCCCTGCGGGCGGCCTGTCAGACCGGACGCGCCGCCTTGGGCCTGCCGGATGGCGGTGTACTGGAGGTTGGCGGGCCCGCTGATCTGCTGATCCTGGATCTTGCTGGCCTTGACCGTGACGCGCTGATGCCTGTGCCTGCCAAGGACTTGCTCTTTGCCCGCGCAACTTCAGCGCATGTGGTCGACATCTGGGCGGGTGGAAGACGGGTCTTGCATCACGGCAAGGTCCTCGGCGTTGATCTGGCCCGGCTGGAGACCGATCTGCGCGATGCGTATCGCGCAGGACTGTCAGGCAAAGCGGCGTTGCTATCGCTCTGGCCGCAAGTGGAACACGCCATAGAAGATCACTACCGAGGGTGCTGCTAGGCACCTTATTTGGATAAGAAAAGGAAGAACACATGAGCGAATTGATCGTCAAGGCGGGTGGCTTCACCTTTGGGGCGCGGTTCGAGGATGCGGACGCCCCCAAGACATGCGCGATGTTCCGCAAGCTTCTGCCCTATTCGGGGCAGATCGTGCATGTGCGCTGGTCGGGTGAGGGGGTCTGGATTCCGCTTGGCGACGAAGATTTCGGTGTCGAGTACGAAAACCATACCAGTCACGCAGGACCGGGGCAGATCCTGCTGTATCCCGGCGGGATCAGCGAAACCGAAATCTTGCTGGCCTATGGCGGCGTCTGCTTTGCGTCCAAGATGGGGATGCTGGCCGGGAACCATTTCATCACACTGACTTCGGGGCTTGAGAACCTCAAGACGCTGGGCAATGCGGTGCTGTGGGAAGGGGCCAAGGATATCTCTTTCGAACTGGCCGGATCGTGACCAAGCGGATCATCAAGGCGGGGCTTTGCCTGATGAGGGACGGGCAAGTGCTTTTGGCGCGCAGCGGGGGAGATACGCATTTCCAGATCCCTGGCGGTAAGATCGAACCCGGCGAAAGCGATATCGACGCCCTGATCCGCGAGGTGCAAGAGGAGATGGCAGTAACGCTTGTCCCCGACAGCGCGGCGCATATGGCAACCTTTGAAGCCAAAGCGGCCGGGCGCGGTAATATGCTGGTCGAGGTCTGGCTGTATAGCGGTACGGTCGACAGCACCCCGAAGGCCAGCAGTGAGATCGTCGAGTTGGTCTGGCAATCGCCCGCCGAACCTTCGGTGCGCTGTTCAAATGTTGTGCGTCTGCATATCCTGACTTATCTGGCGCGTTGCCTCTCAGAGCAAGGACGCATCCCATGCCAGTCATAAGAACCGTTGCGGTATATTGTGGATCCAACAAGGGGCAGGGCGATACCTATCTGCGCGCGGCATCAGAGCTTGGCGCCGTGTTGGTGGCGCGCGATATCAGGATTGTCTATGGCGGCACCCACAAGGGTTTGATGGGCGCGTTGGCCGATGCGGCGCTGGCGGGTGGCGGTCATGTCACCGGGGTGATTACCGAGCGTCTCAAGGGAAAAGGCCACACCCATCAGCACCTGAACGCCGTTGAAACCTTGCCCACAATGCAGGCCCGCAAAAAGCGGATGATCGAGATGGCTGACGCATTTGTCGCGATGCCGGGCGGGATTGGAACCTTGGAAGAATTCATGGAGGTCTGGACGCTCAACCAATTGGGGGAGATTGCCAAGCCTGCAGGGCTCTATGATGCGCAGGGCTACTATCAGCCGTTGATGGGCATGGTGGATCACATGATTGCTGAAAAGTTCCTTCCGCCTTCCCACAGGAACGCGATTGTTGTGCAGCAGGCTCCTGCGGACTTGGTCGATGGATTGATCAACTTTGTGCCAGTGACGACTCAAAAGTGGATGAGCTAGGCGCTGGACAACATGCACCGCGCCCACTTGGTCAGAACCCTTGCAGCGCAGTGAAAATCGTCCAAAGACATGTGTTCTTCCGGGTTATGGCTGCCGTTTTCGTTCCGAATGAATAGCATACCGGAAGGCACGCCCAGCCCCGCAAAAGTTGCAGAGTCGTGACCGCCGCCAGAAGGTAAGCTCATGGTGCCCACATTGCAGTGCTGCGCCGCCGCAACGAGGTCCGATTGCACCGTGTCATCCATCGGAGCAGGTGCCGCGCGGGTTGCTGGCCCAAGGTCGATAGCGACATCACGCTTTGCGGCAATCTCTGCGGACCTCGCTTTCAAGTATGCGTCGAACCGATCCAAAATGGCCGGATTCTGGCTGCGCATATCCAGTGTGAACCCCACATGTCCGGGCACTTTGGTGATACCGTGCCGTTCTGGGTTTGTAGAGAACTCACCAAGGGTCAGGACCATATCACCGCCATTGGCCTCAATCTGATGCCACCATTGCTCCAGGCTTGAGACCAGCTCGGAACCGGCCATCACTGCATCCCGGCGGCTTGCACGAGGTACACCGCCAGCATGGGTGGTCTCGCCCGTGATGCTGGCGAACCTGTGCCGGATATTGCCGCGAATGCCTGTCACGATGCCGATGGGCAGGTCTGCTTCAACAAGGACCGGGCCTTGTTCAATATGGACTTCGACAAAGGCGCGGATGCGCTTGGCATCGAATTGGGCCTGGCCGTCCCGGATCGGTTGGGGATCAAAGCCAGAGATGGTCATGTGTTCGCCCAACGTCTGACCGGTGTCGGAGCGTCTTACCCGATCTGGCGTGTCGTTGGGAAGCAGACCAAAGGCGGCGCGGCTGCCCAGGTAATGCTCCGGGAACCAGATCATCTCTTCGGCGCGGATCACCATGAGGGTCACATCGCAAGGCGGCGTTGGACCGGCGCTTAATTCTTCGAGCATATAAAGCCCGGCCAGAACACCCGCCGCACCATCGTAATTTCCGCCATGGGGCACGGAATCGAGATGTGATCCGGTCATCAAAACAGGCGCATTTCGGTCCAGGCCAGGTAGGGTAACGTAGAGGTTTCCGATGGCGTCCGTCCGATGCTCGAGCCCAATGGTCTCGGACTCGCGCCGGATCATCTCATGCGCCGTGTTTTCAACAGGGCCAAAACTGGCGCGGGTAACGCCCGGCGGGTCGGCGCTGATCTCGGCTAGCTCGGTAAACAGCCGACATGCACGCTCAATTGCGCTCAAAACAGCGCCTCAGGTATGACCATGACGATCTGTGGCCATAGGATGATCAAACCAACCATGGTCAGCATAGCCGCCACAAAGGGCAGGATACCCCGATAGACATCGGCCAGTTCTCCGCGTCCCCGTACGCCTTGGACCACATAGAGGTTCATGCCCACCGGAGGAGTGATCAGCGCCAGTTCCATCATGATCACCAGAAAGATGCCAAACCAGACAGGGTCGATGCCCAAATGCAAAATGACCGGCATCACCACGGGGATGGTCCCGACCATCATTGACAGGGTTTCCAGAAAGCAGCCCATGACGAGGTAGAACAGCACAAGGATCAGAATCATCTCGGTCGCGTTCAGGCCAAGGTCAGTGACCGCGCGGCTCATGGCTTGTGGCACGCCCAAAAGACCGACGATGAAGTTCAGGAAGAACGCGGCCGTGATGATAAAGAGCAGCATGGCAGAGGTTTTGATCGTGGCGATGAACGCCGCATGCAGCATCGCAAAGCTTAACGCGCGGTTCGCGGCGGCCAGCCCGAAAGCCAGAACCACGCCCAACGCAGCGGCCTCTGTCGGGGTGGCCCAGCCACCGTAGATCGCGCCCATCACCACCACGAAAATACCCAGCGGTGGCAGCAGATAGCGCAGGCGACGCAGGCGCTCCGCACGTGGCGGCACCTCGGTGACCTGTTCGGCGAGCGAGGGGCGCCACAAAACGGCGGCGGCGATGATTGCCATAAAAAGCAGGGTCAGCAGGATGCCCGGCAGGATCCCGGCTGCAAAGAGTTGGCCGATCGACGTATTGGTCAGCGCACCATAGATAATCAGGTTCACCGAGGGCGGGATCAGGATACCAAGCGTCGCCCCGGCTGCGATCGTGCCCAGCACCAGTGGCTCGTGATAGGCGCGGCGTTTGAACTCGTCCAGCGCGACCGTCCCAATCGTGGCGGCGGTGGCGACAGATGATCCCGACACCGCTGAGAACATCGCACAAGCGCCAATATTGGTGTGAAGCAGGCCTCCGGGGAGGCGGCTAAGCCAATCGGTCAGGCTTTCATACATGTTGCGGGTAATGCCAGCGCGGAGCAGCAGTTCACCCAGCAAGACAAAAAGCGGAATGGTGGTCAGCAGGAAGTCATTCATCACCGACCAGAGATTTGTGCCAAAGGACAAGAGCACAGGCGGTCCGAAATAAACCAAAGCGCCCAAAATGCCCGTGGCCAGCATGGCGATACCCACATGCAAACCGATGAACATCAGCCCCAGCATGATCACAAAGCCGATAAGCGCGCCCGTGAGGTCAATCATTTTCGGGCCTCTTCGATTTCTTCCGCCACCGTGGGCGGTGCCAGCACGCGGTCGGCATTTGCCAAACCGTGGCGTAATGCCAGAAGACCTCTTAGTGCCGTCCACAGTGCGGAAACTGCGAAAACGACCAGACCGGCCATCCACAGGGATTGCGGAATCCAGAGGGGGACTTGCAGTGGGCTGGAAGAGACCGAGCCGAATGTCAGGCTATCGTCCAGCGTGCGCCAGCCCATATAGCCCATAAATCCCGCGCCCAGCCCCAAAGCGACATATGACAGGAGGTTAAGTCCTGCCTGCACCGGTCCAGGCAGCCGCAAGAGCAACACATCAATCCGTGTATGCGCGCGCTCAACCGCAGCAAGCGCCATGCCGAATGTGCCGGTGACAGCGACCACGTACCCGCCGATCTCATCCACGCCCTGCAGGGAATGGTTGAACAGCTTGCGGGCCAAGATCTCAAAAAAGATAAGGAAAGACAGCCCAAGACAGGCATAACCCCCGAGTATCCCGATAATGCGCATCTTTGCTTCCCCATTGCGAAGGGCGCACCGGTCCGGTGCGCCCTGTTTGATTTACTTCAGTTCGATGCCACGCGCCGCGCCGACGGTGGCGTTCCAGATCGAGGAGCAATCGGCAAAGCCCGCGTTGCAGCTTTCGGCCCAGCCCGGCAGAACCTTATCCATCGTTGCAGCGGTGACTTTCGCTTGATCCTCGGGCGAGGGGTCAACCAGCGTCATGTCAAACGGCGTATAATTCTCGCAGCCCTCGCCACCGGTGTTGCAGGCAATCGCCCAGCCGTTGTTCTCTTTGGCGAGCGCCCAGAAAGCGTCCTCAAAGCCCGCGAATTCGGCCTCCAATGCCGCCTTTTCCTCGTCCGAGAAGCTGTTCCATTTGTCGAGATTGATGAAATGCGCGTTCACCGACCACGAAATGCCCAAAGGCAGGAAGTGGGTGGTCACTTCGGGCCAGTTGCCGGTGTTGCCCGAGGTGGGGGAAGTGATCGCACAATCCACAACGCCGCGCTGGAGGGCGGGGTAGACTTCTTTGAAGCTCATGGTCACTGGGGTCGCGCCCAAAGCCTCGATCAGGGTTGACATCGACGAGGTGTAGGACCGGATCTTGAGGCCCTCGAAATCGTCAAGACTGGCTATCTCGGCATTGCAGTAGAACACTTGCGGACCATAGGGCCAGACGGCCAGTGGCTTGGCGTTGAATTTCTCCGCCACGCGTTTTTCCAGTTCGGGCATGAAGGCATCGACGGCCTCTTCGAGCTGTTCCATCGAGGTCGAGACCCCGATCAGGTCGATTCCTTCCAGGAAGGCATCGTCCCGGGCCGCAGCGCCCACAGTGCTTTGCACGATGTCAAAAGCGCCTGTCCGCACCATCCGCAGTGTGTCTTGCATATCAACGCCCACCACGTCGAGCGGATTGAAGTTGATCTCAAGGTCAATGCCGGTTTTCTCGGACAGGCCCGCGTAGAACTCCTGTTCCAGCGCGGTGTGGAATTTATGGGTGGAGACCAGCCCGGTGGCCCGGATTGATGTCTCGGCCAAGATCGGTGTTCCGGCGACCACAAAGCTTGCGGCGGCCAGTAGGGATGTCATTTTCATTGTGTTTCTCCGTGTTGGTTTGTGGTTTGGCTGCTAGGAGGAGACGCAGCGAAATGCCGGGCGATGTCGATGCGACGCGCCCGCCAAATCTGACCGTCGAGGCCGGCCAGAAATTCCAGAATTTCGGTAACCGCGCGGAACCGTGCAGGACGGCCCGTGATGCGCAGGTGGAAACCAATAGAAAGGGTTGAAGATTTGCCGCGCTCTGCTTCAGCCAGCAATTGCCGGATGGCGTCTTTCACATAGTCGACCATCTCGGACGCCCGGGTGAAGCCATTGGGATGAAAGAATTTCATGTCATTGGCGTCGAGATTGTAGGGCACCACCACCAGCCCTGACGGATCGGCATAGGGCAGGTCATCGTCGAACGCGTTGGACGTGTAGGTATAACCTGCCTCCGCCAGCAGGCCTCGCGTCCATGGGCTTTCCGATCCCCGGCAAAAGAAGCCAACGGGCCGCGTTCCCGTTTTGGTTTCAATCGCATCCGTCGCGCGTGTCAGGGCCGCGCGTTCCGTCTCAATGTCGGTGAAATCCGCGTGCGGACGCCAAAGCCAACCATGATTGGCTGCCTCGTGCCCGGCTTCGGTGATGGCCCGGGCTAATTGCGGGCTGCGTTCCACTGCGCGGCCGCACATCAAGAACGTCGCAGGGGTCCCGGTGTCTTTCAACGCATCCAGAAACCGCCAAAGCCCGACACGGCTGCCATAAGCAAAGATCTGTTCCTGTCCCTGATCGCGCTGGCCGCCCGGCACGACGCTCAGCACCTCTCCGACACGCTCGGAGGTGGGGTCGCCGTCGCCCACTTGCATCTCGGCGCCTTCTTCGTAATTGACAGCGACAGAGACAGCCACACGGGCCCCATTGGGCCAAATGATCTGCGGCGGCGCGCCAGCATATCCGATGAGGTCCCGTTCAGACATCGAACAATTGCCCCCAACCTTTGATCCGTGCCGGGTCGTCGCCGGCGACTTGCATCGACTTCCAAAGGGCGGTCGAGACGCTGTCGAGCACTGGGATGCCGGTTTCAGCCTCGATGATAGGCGCGAGCCGCGCGCCCCGGAAATTGGTGCAATAGATGGTGATCGCGTCTGGTCTCTCGGCTGCAACGGCGCGGCACAACTCAAGAATGTCGGCCTCGGAATATGTCGCGAAAGAAAAGTTCCCAGGGTCGCCAAGGTGCTTTTCACCCGCAATCTCAAATCCTTCCGCGCGATAGTTGGCGAGGATGCGGGTCTGGATCTCGTCCAGATAGGGCGTCACGAAAGCCACGCGCTTCGCCCCCAGCTTTTCCAGCAGTTCATTCATCGCCAGGATGGACGAGCACGCCTTGACCCCCGTGCGCGCCTCGATCTCGGCGATCAGTGCGCGATCGGTGTCAAATCCCAGCCAGCCCGAAGATGTGCCATTCCAGCAAATGGATTGCACCTGCGCGTCGGCCAAGAGTTCAGCCGCCGCCAGCATGGGTTCGTTGGTGAACTGGCTAAGAGCGTCATCCTCCATCGATATTTTCAGCACACGGAACCGCGCAAAGTGTGCCGAGGCGTCCGGCAAGTCCGCCAGCATCGCGGCCGTCAGGGGTTCCAGCACCGTGTTGGATGATGGGGTGAGCATGCCCAAACGTGTGCTGGCCAATTGCGCTGTCATGCGGGATACCTCATCTGATGAAACCTGTTTTGCTGATCAATCCGAACAGTTCGGAGCAAACGACTGCGGCGATGCTGCGCATCGTCATGAAGCACCTGCCGGATGTGCGGGGTTGGACAAATGTCGCCGCGCCGAAGATGATTACCGATCCCGCGGCATTGGAGCAGGCCGCCGGGTCCATCGCTGATGCCGACTTGCCACCAGCCTCTGCGGTTATCGTGGCAGCTTTCGGGGATCCCGGCGCTGTCGCCTTGGCACAACGGTTGGACTGTCCCGTTGTCGGCATAGGAGCTGCGGCTGCGCGGGCGGCGGGGCAGGACGGTGCGCCTTTTGCCGTCGTGACAACAACGCCCAAGCTCGCCCCGGCCATTGACGCTTTGATGCAGGCCCATGGCAGCGGATATCTGGGCTGTTTTCTCACGCCCGGTGACCCCGAGGCGCTGATGGCTGATCCGGCCGCGCTGGATCGTGCGCTGATCAGGGCTTGTCGGGCGGCCACGCAGGCCCAAGCACAGCGGGTCATCATAGGCGGCGGCCCTCTTGCCGAGGCAGCAATCCGCATCGCAAGCGAGGTCGCGGTACCCCTGGTGCAGCCTCTTGTCGCCGCCTGTCAGGAGGTCGGATCTAGAACAGGACATCCGGGGCCTCCCGTTCCAGATGGGTCCCGATCGGGGCGCTGACAGGGGCGCCATCCTTGGCGACGGTCACGCCGCGCAGGATCGTGCGCACGGGCCAGCCTGTGATCTCAAAACCCTCCCATGGCGTGTAGTCTGATCCGTGGTTGAGATCGGCCTGCCGGATCGGTTTGGACAGGCCCGGGTCCCACAGGGTGATATCGGCATCCGCGCCGACCATGATGGCGCCCTTTCGGGGGAACAGCCCGTATAGCTTGGCGTGGTTGGTGGCGGTGATGGCCGCGAAGCGCTCAAAGCTGAGCCGTCCCTTCACGACACCTTCGGAAAAGAGGATCGGCAGACGTGTTTCGACCCCGGGAATGCCATTGGGGATGTTTCGAAAGCTCTGACGCGCGCCGGGCGCATCCTTGCCCGATGGATCGTTGAACCGGAACGGGCAATGGTCAGAGGAGAACAGATCAAAGGCGCCTTGTTCGATCCCGGACCAGATCTTGGGCCATTCATCGGAGGTCCGGGGCGGAGGCGAGCAGACATATTTCGCGCCATCAAATCCATCGCGGTCCAGATCCTGCGCGGTGAGGGTAATGTATTGCGGGCAGGTTTCGGCGAAAACGGTCAGGCCCCGCTGGCGCGCGCGCACGATTTCTTCGGTCGCCTCGCCGTTCGAGACATGCACGATGGTCAACGGCACGCCCGCGATTTCCGCAAGGCTGATGGCGCGGTGGGTTGCCTCACGCTCTACGGGGACAGGACGGGTGGTGGCGTGGTGATAGGGGCCGGTTTCGCCGTCGCGCTCTGCCTTGTCGCGCAAAAACTCGATGGCATCTTCGTTTTCGGCATGGACCATGACCATGGCGTTCTGTTCTTTCGCCACAGCCATCACATCCAGGATCTGCCGATCACTCAACGCCAGCCCGGCATAGGTCATGAAGACTTTGAAGCTGGTGTAACCGGCCTGAATGAGAGCCGGCAGATCCTGGCCCAATGTCACCGGGTCGGTCTGTTTGACGATCAGGTGGAAGGACACATCGGTCAGGCAATTGCCTTCCGCCTTGGCACGATAGGCGGCGACGGCCTCGCGCAGGGTTTGACCCTCATCGGGCAGGCAGAAAGGCAGGACGGTGGTGTTGCCGCCACAGGCCGCGGATCGCGTGCCGCTGGTGAAGTCGTCGGCCATTTCGATACCCGGCCCCGAGGGCTGGGAGATATGGACGTGGCTGTCGATGCCGCCGGGCAGGGCGACCAGACCGGCGGCATCGATGACCTCGGCCCCTTTCAGATCGGTTCCAAGCGTTACAATCTTGCCGCCTGTGATCCCGATATCGCACTGCGTCGTCCCGCTGGCCGTGACGACGCGTGCGCCGGTGATAACGGTGTCATGTGTCATGAAGGCACTCCTGCGATGATGGCGGCAAGAGCAAGGTCCAGCCCGGTCGAGGCTTTGGCCGCCGGTCGCGCCGCACGGTTGCTGTAGTTTGGCGAAAGTTGAAGCATCGCGATGGCTTGCGCCGTCGCGGCTGCGATTGGGTCGATCAGGATGCCGGGGCTGTCTTTCGCGATCTTCGGCGCGAGCCCGGCCAAGGGCGCACCGCCAAGGATGATGACATCCGCGCCATCGTCCGATGTTGCTTGTCCCGCAAGGGCGATCAGGTCGCTTTTCAACTCCGTCGCGATGTTGTCAATGGACACGGGCGGGTCTTTGGGGCAGCGCACACCGGTAAAGCGCGCATCAAGACCGGTTTGCAGCACGCAATCCTGATACCACCGCACCATATGCGGAGAAAACGTGACCACTGCAAAGCGCTCGCCCAGAACGGCTGCGGTCAAAACCGCGGCCTCGGCCATGCCCACGACCGGAATATCAAACAGCTCGCGCGCAGCGACGAGTCCGGGGTCTCCAAAAGCGGCAACGATGACCGCGTCTACCTGTCCCTGATGTGCTGCTATGGTCTCCAACACGTGCGCGCCGGCGATCTGCGCCTCGGCGCGTGATGAGATGTAAGGGAACCCCCGTGTCGCTGTTGATGGGATGATCTGGGCAATTTCGCCCGCCGTTTCGACAGCCACCTCGGTCATCGTATCCGTCATGCTCTGGGTCATGTTGGGATTGATCATCAAAATGCGCATGTCAGGTGATCTCTTGCAAAATGGGTTCTAGGGATTGGCCGAGGGCGATCAATTCGGCATCGGCGCCCCTCTGGGCGATTAGTTGCAGACCCAACGGACGGCCAAGGCTGTCTGAGCCGCAAGGGACTGACAGCGCGGGAACACCGGCGTGGTTGATCTGAGGGGTAAATGCCGCGTGGTCACGCGGAGCGGCGGGCCGGCCACCAATTGTTGCAGGACCGTTTTGCTCGGCCGGCCAGGCTGCGCACGGGGTGGTGGGCGTCGCGATGATCCCGTAACGGTCCAGCGCGGCATTCAGTGTCTCGCGCATATTGTGGGACACCTGATGTGCCGCGGCGACCTCAACTCCGCTAAGCGCAAGACCTTTTTCAACCTGCTCTCCCAAAGCGGGATCAAAAAGCTCGGGCTGCGCCTTCCATTCGGAGCCGTACAATTGCGCAAGGCCCGCATATTGCAGGGGTTGAATGTCATTACCCTGAATGCCATCCGGCCAATGGATGTCGGCTTTCGTGATCTCGAGCCCTGCGGCCTTCAAGGCGTCAACGACCCTTTCGAAATTCGCAGCGACATCTGAGTCAAGCACTTGGCCCGTTCCGAAATCAGTTGAAACCGCGATGGCCGAAGGTGGCTCGTTTGATGGCCCAAGCCCCCCTAGAATCTGCATGGCCAGAGCAATATCCTGCATCCGGCGAGCAGCGGGACAGATAACTGAAATACCCCAGACGGGCTCGGTAAAGCCCGGACCATAGGGGATCAGATCCTGGGTCGGCTTCAAGCCACAAAGGCCCGTATGCGCTGGAGGACGGCGGGTCGATCCGCCCGCATCCGTACCAAGCGCCAGCGGAACGATACCGGCGGCCACCGCCGCTACCGACCCGCCAGAAGAACCGCCGGGCGTAAGGTCAGGATCAAGTGGGTTGCGGGTGATCCCGTGCAGCGGTGAATTGGTTGCGCCCTTGCAGGCGAATTCGGAACAGGTTGCTATGCCAATGACCACAGCCCCGGCTTTGCGCAGACGTGTGACCGCCTCGGCGTCTTCCGGTGCAATGTGATCGGCAAAAAGACTGGAGCCCTGCGCGATCCGCAGGCCTTTGACCCAGATGTTGTCCTTGATCACAACCGGAACACCTACCAGTGGCAGATGTTTCCCCGCTTTGAGCCGGTCATCAACGTTCTGCGCTTCGTTCAACGCGGCAGGGCTGATCCCGCAAATTGCGTTGATCTCTGGATTGCGAGCCTCCACGCGGTTCAACGCCTCGATGGCGAGGGCCTCAGCCGATGTTTCGCCGGTTTGAACGGCCTTAACGAGGGCAGCGAGGGGGCCATCCAGCAGGGTCATGACGCGGGCCCATGATGTCTGGCCCAACAGGCCGCGATGTCTTTGCGTGGGGCAATCCAGACGTCCGCTTTTGCGGCGATGTGGGACAGAACTGCCTCCAGCCCGCCGATGCGCGACGGTCGGCCAATGATGCGCGTGTGCAGCCCGATGGACATCATCCGTGCAGCCTGTGCCCCCTCGGCGTAAAGCCGTTCAAACCCGGCGATGACATAATCGGCAAAGTCGTGCGCTTGGATGAACCCGCCGCCGGGCGTGAACCGCATGTCGTTGGTGTCAAATGCATAGGGCAAGACGACCAAATCACCATCCATATAGGGGATGTCGTCGTCATAAGCGTTGCTGTCATAGGTGAAGCCGCCATGGGCTTTCAGCAAGTCGCGGGTCTGAGGAGAGGTGGCAGAGCGCGTGTGCCAGCCAACCGGCGCAACGCCGGCAATCTGAGCGAGCGTCTCATGCGTCCTATGAATGACGCCGCGTTCCTGTTCGCCATCCATGCCAGCGTGGGTTTCCCAACGCCATCCGTGGCAGGAAATTTCGTGGCCACGCGTGACCGCATCCTGTATAAGCCAGGGTGTCGCCTCTGCTGCGCGACCGCAGGTGGAGAACGTCGCCAGCGCATCATGCGCTGTCAAAGCCTGTGTGATGCGCTGATAGCCGCGCCGGGGACCGTAGCCGAAATGGCTCTCCATACAGGGATCAGGTGCGCTTTTGACTTCCTCAACCGCCTCGTAACGGCTTTCGTTGCGCTCGTCCCCGCGCGCCACTGACAGTTCTGCGCCTTCCTCGATATTGACAACAAAGGAAACCGCCAGCCTTGCACCGTTGGGCCAGCATGGCGCCGGCTCTGCGCCCCAATATCCACGCAGATCGCGCGTCATATCAGAGCCTTTGGTGTAACGACAGCAAACGTCACTGCGGCCTCCTGAAACCCACTCAGGCGCAAAATGGCATGCCATTTGCGTGATCAGACTCCAATCAGACGCCAGCGATGGCAGAAACAGGCACTTGATGGAAAATCAGGCGCCCCGGGCCCGGGGTTGATTAATTATTGGCGTTAATGGAATCGAGCAGCGCCTCGGCAACGGTTTCGCCGGTATGGCGCAAATGCTGTTCCCACACGGTCGCAGCGTGCTGTGCGTCACCTGTGCGGAACATATGCATGAGTGCTTCGTGCTCGCTTACTGCCTGCGCTAAACGATCCGGGTTCATGATCGCGATAAAGCGGCCTCGCTTGGCGCGCACCATCAGCCGCTCATGTGTTGTTTCCAGCATTGGATTTCCGGAATGCCGAATGATGAAATCATGGATCACGGTATTACAGTCAAAATAGTCATTCCGACGCCCGGCCCTATGATGCTCCAGCATCGTTCCGTGCAAATCTTCCAGTTTTTGCAAGCGGTCCGATGTCATCGCCGCACATAGGCGTCTGGCGGCCAAGCCTTCCAAAACGGCGATCACATCAAACAGGGCAGAGGCATCTTCAGGTCGGTATTCTGAAACAATCGCCCCGCGATGCATCGAAATTTCGATCAGCCCATCGGCCTCCAACAGTTTGAGTGCCTCGCGAATAGGCGTGCGCGATACGTCCAATTCCTTAGAGAGTTGCCTTTCGATCAGTCGATCCCCGGCGGCGATTTCTCCTTTGACAATCCGATCACGGAGCAGCCCTGCGACATGTGCGGCCCCGGCTTTTGCATTGTCCGAATGTTGCTGCAAAGCGTCTGTCATCTGCGAAAACGTCTCATCAGGGATTTCAGATGTCCCAAAATCTCGGGGCGCGTCAATCCCTGTGCAGTTTTGAATCTATTGTCGACGGCGGTTTTCACGGCCGACCCTATCCATTGGTGCCCATGTTTCGTTTTTGCGCATGTTTTAATCATTTTTGCCGACAGCTGACCGCTAACCGCGCAAGCCCAAAAAAGTAGGCGAAGGCGCGGTGCCATTTGCTTGCTGCACGCTGGGAGGTTCCCGACGGTGTCGGCACAATCATCGGATGGCATGCCATTTTGGTTTTGAGCATCACGAAACGAAATCATCGAAGGGGTTTAAAGATGACAAAACTACATACAACACGCCGCGCCGTTCTGCTTGGTGCGGCTGCTGGTTTGGCCGCGCCCATGCTGGCACCAACACGCGCTTTTGCTGCTGGTAAGACACTGGCTGATGTGAAGGCTGCTGGTGTGCTCCAGATCGGGTGTGAAGCAACGTATCCGCCGTTCACTTTCCGCGACAAAGGCGAAATCGTCGGCTACGACGTCGATCTGGCTGCGCTAATGTGCGCCTCGCTCGGCGTCGAGCCGGAATTCATCGATACCCAATGGTCCGGTGTCATTCCCGCGCTTTATGCAGGGCGCTTCGATGTCATTATGTCGTCGATGAGCTACCGCAAGGAGCGGCTGGAAAAAGTGGCCTTCTCCATCCCCTATGCGGAAGCCGCTCAAGCGCTTTTGATCCGTGCAGAGGATGCGGAGACCATCACATCCATCAACGGATTGTCTGGCAAGGTGCTTGGCGTCAAGCTTGGCTCTCCAGGCGAGATGATGAAACCCGGTCTGGACGAAGAGATAGCGGCCGCAGCCGGTGCGGGTTTCTCGGACGTGAAGATCTATGATGATCATCCGTCTGCCTATCTCGCCCTCAGCCAAGGATCTGTTGACGGCGTGCTGAACACCTCATCCACACTGGGCCAGGTTATGAAGGACCGTCCCGGCGCTTATGCGATTGTGCGCCCGATTGGCAAGCTCAACTGGGCAGGCATCGCCGCGCGAAAGGAAGATCCCGAGATTGTCGCGTGGATGGACGAAGAACTGACCCGCCTCAAAGACAGCGGCGAAATCTACGCACTTCAGGAAAAGTGGTTTGGCTTCAAAATGGAGTTGGCGGACACGATCCCGACATTCTCCTGAAAAGCCACATTTAGAGGATCGCGCGTGCCTGAAAGGCGCGCGCGTTCTGCACGGATTGACTAGATGACAATCGACTGGGGTATCATCCTTGAGAGCATCCCGCTGCTGGCAGAGGGTGTGATCGTCACTTTGCAGGTTTCGGCCTTGTCGGCCGTCTTGGGGCTGGCACTTGGCGTTGCGTTAGGTTTGGGGGCCTTGTCACGCAGCCGTGCTGTCCGTTGGACCGTTGCCGCCTATGTCGATTTCATTCGTGGCACACCGCTTCTCATCCAAATCTTTCTGGTTTTCTTTGCCTTGCCTATGATCGGCATTCGGTTTGATGAATTCTCCGCTGGGGTCGTCGCGCTGTCGCTGAACGCCGCCGCGTTCGTGGCCGAAGTTGTACGCGGCGGGGTCGGTTCGATTGAACGCGGGCAGGCCGAGGCCGCCAAGGCAATTGGGATGCGTCATCGTCAGGTCCTCGTTTATATCCTTTTGCCGCAGGCCTACCGGCAGATGGTGCCACCGCTGACCAACGAACTCATCAGCCTGGTCAAGAATTCGTCGCTGCTGTCCGTCATCTCGGTTTATGAATTGACGCGGGCAGGGCAGGCCATCATCTCTGTCCACTTTGTTCCATTTGAAATCTACACGCTTCTGGCGCTGTACTACTACGTGCTGATCAAGGCGCTCAGCTGGCTTTCTGTGCAACTCGAACGAAGGCTGCCGACATGGTGATGCCCGTCATTCAGGTGCAGGGGCTCAGCAAGAGCTTTGGGGACAATCTGGTTCTGCGGGGCGTCTCGTTGGATGTGGCTGCGGGTGAAACGGTGGTGATCATCGGCGCGTCTGGGTCTGGAAAGACAACGTTTTTGCGCTGCCTGAACCGTTTGGAAGAGCCTTCAGACGGCGCTGTCCGGCTTGACGGCACCTTGGTCGGCGCCAGCGCCTCTGAGGCCCTGGTCGCGGACCAGATCAGCCAGTTCGGTTTCGTGTTCCAACGCTTCAACCTCTTCCCCCATCTGACGGCCCGGGACAATGTCGCCATCGGGCCGGAGAAGGTCCGCAAGATGCCCCGCGCTGACGCCCAAGCCTTGGCAGAGCAGGAATTGACGCGGGTGCATATGCTGGGCCACGCCGACAAACGCCCCAGCGAGTTGTCCGGCGGGCAGCAACAGCGCGTTGCGATCGCCCGGGCGCTGGCCATGAAACCACGGGTCATGCTCTTTGACGAGCCGACGTCGGCGCTTGACCCTGAATTGGTGCAAGAGGTGTTGGACGTGATGAAAGCGCTGGCGCGCGACGGCATGACAATGGTGGTTGTCACCCATGAAATGAGCTTTGCCCGAGACGTGGCAGATCGGGTGATTTACATGGAAGATGGTGTGATTGCAGAAGAAGGCCCACCAGAACAGCTTTTTGGCGCGCCCAGATCAACTGGAGCGCAGCGCTTTCTGCGGCACTTGACCCATGACTGAAACAACGTCCAATCCAGATATGATTGTTGCCGGGGGCACATTGCTGACCTCTGACCCGGAAAGGCCCTATCTAAAGCGGGGATGGGTGATCATCCAAGATGGGCGGATAGCGGCGATCGAGGACAGCGCGCCGGAGCACATTCATCCCAACACACGGGTCATCGACGCCAGCGGACATGTCATTACCCCCGGGTTTGTCAATGTCCACACCCACGCGATCCTGAGCATGGTGCGCGGTGTGGCCGAGGATATGGGCTTTGCCCCCGCTTATACAATTGGCGTACCGCATGGGCATGACCCGAGCCCGGACGAGGCTTATGCGATGGCCCAGCTTGGCGGGCTTGAGGCGCTGTGTTTTGGCACTACGACAATCAACGACAGCTATTGCCACCAGAATGTGGCGTTGCCCGCGATGGCCGAAACAGGGATTCGGGCCTTTGGTTGCGGGCGCATCCATGATGTGGATTTCACGCGTGTTCATCTTGGGCAATGGACCTATGACACCAAAATCGGTGCGCAAACGCTTGCCGACGCCGCAGAACTGATCGCGAAACATCACGACCCGGTTGGCCTGCGCACTGGCGTTGTCCTCGCCCCACATGCGCCGGACACATGTACGCCCGATCTGTTGCGGCAGGTGCGGCAGATGCGCGATGAGACTGGACTGCGGATCAACACCCATGTGTCGCAAAGCACGGTCGAGGCGGATTTCATCCGCGAGCGCGATGGGATGAGCCCGCCGGAATTGCTGGAGGACGTTGGCCTCTTGGACGATCGTTTGATTGGCGCACATTGCATTCATGTCTCGGAGGCCGATATCGCGCGTCTTGGCCGCGCTGGGGCCCACCTGGCACATATTGCCAAAGGAAACCAAACACATGGCCATATGGCTCCAACGCATGCGCTATGTGGCGCGGGCATGAACCTCGCTCTGTCAACGGACAACATGCACGCGGACATGGTTGAATTGATGCGGTGGGCTCTGGCGTCCGGCCGATTGCAGGAAGGAAAGGTCAGCGATGCCTGGCAGCCATCAAGAGTGTTCGAGGCTGCGACACTGGGAGGCGCGCGCGCATTGGGGCTGGAGGCCGAACTTGGCTCCCTGACGGTTGGTAAGCGGGCGGATCTGGTCTTGTTTGATTTCCGCCGCCCTCATTTGCGGCCGCTGACCAATGAGCTCGGGACGCTGGTGCATACAGGGCAGGGCCGCGATGTAGATACGGTCATTGTCGAAGGCGAAGTTGTTGTCTCTGGCGGCGAACCGTCGCGCGTGGACAAAATGGCGGTTCTGGAGGCTGCCGAAACAGCCGCCGCGTCTCTGTGGAGCCGGGCGAAGGCGGAACAGGCCGCAAGAATGTGACAAACGCCCCAAACGCGCAGGCACGGCTCTCTACAGTCGTCTTTGGAGGATTGGACTGGCTCCGTAGCGAACCGAAGTGGGTGGGGCGTGCCAATGTTCGATCGGTGTTCAAACGTAGGATTGAAGGCTCAATGTAGAAACTTAGGGCCACCTTAACATAAGATAGACTCTCGGCGTTCAGGGCGGTGACGTGAGTATCTGCTTTTAGGATAAAAATTGGCGTCACGCTAAAATCGCGTAAGTTCTATTATGTAAAATATGACAGCAACACTGACGTATTTAGGATTGTTTGCCACGCGCTTTTGGCTGGATGCTTTGGTCCGAAGGACAGAATTTGTAATGGTGCAATTCACGAGTTTTGATCAACTCAACAGCACGGCTAACGTGTTCGGGCAGCACATAGAACCACTCTCTAGGATGTACTGTTTTTCCAAACCTGTCAGTGATAGCGAGACCCTGCGGGCGCGCTGCGTCAAAGAAGCGGTGCAGAAGGTCTTCGACTTTCATTCGTTCGAGATTGTGGAGCTCGTATGTGGCCACAATCTCGACGGGCGCTAGCAAGAACGTCGGATCGTTGCGCGCGTCGGCGACGCGGCGGCGGACATCTTGGCTGGTAACACCAACCTTGTGGAGGATGTTGCGCACTTCGGCGATTTCAGGATCCTTTGACAAAGATCGGGCCACATAGACCGTTCCGGTGACGGTCATGGCATCTGCTTCCCAATCCGGATCGAGGCGTCCAAATCCGGGTCTTTCGATGATCCGGGCGGTTTTGTCTGCAGCAAGAGCCTTTCGGAAGGACGATGCAAGAGGGTCGTTCTCCATACCGTTGGAGAACACGATCCGCAGACGGTGATCAGGTTTTCCACTTCGCCGTGATAGTTCCGTTTTTTCGGCGACGTAGATCAACAGCCCGCGATGGATGAAGTAGTCGCCCTCGTGCACGGCAATCTCAACATTGTTCTGAACAGGCTGAACCAAGCGGTCGCCGGCGTCCAGCTTGGCTTGCATGTCCTCAAAGCCGTCAGAAAAGGTCTCGAAGTCCTTGCATGGATACATGTCGGCGCGGTGAGCAGGCTGCTCGCGTTCAGCCGCAGGGGTGACGTTTCGAATGGCGACAACGGCTTCATGCAACGGGTCGTCATCCTCATCGAAGATGTCGTCAAGACTTTCGGGAATGTCATCCGCTCCGGGATCGTCGCGCCAGTCTGGTTCTGGCGGCGGCGCGAGCACAACGGCTTTGGGCTCATTGGCTACCGGATGGCCATGGCCCAATAATCGGTTGCGGTCTGACTCCATCATAGCGGCGCTTGGGCTGGTGCGGACCTGCCGCCAGATCGTGCCCAGCTTCATCTCTTCCAGGTCGAGACTATTGTCGTCAGGAACCCGCCCATGCGTCTCAAAGAACGCGTTCACCTGCGCTACGATCTCGGCGTTCCTGGCATCGGGCGTGCTGGCGCTGCCGCGAGCCCGCTCTTTGATCTCAAGCAGACCGAACTCGTCCGGTTCATCAAAGATTTCGTCAAGGGAGCGGTAGCGCGGCATGTCAGGCGCCCGCCTGTGCTGCCCGCTGACGTTCGGCTTTCTTCGTTTTGATGTAGGCATGCGCCTCGGCCAAACGCTTTTCCAGCGGGTCAGCGGCATGCGGGTTCGGCTCGCGGCCCTCCTGGGAACGGAAGCGTTTGATGCGAGGCCACAATACAAGCGCCTCTTTCTCAGTCATCTGGATCCGTTGCGAGATCATAGCCTCCTGGATCGTTTTCAGCAAAGGCGTGTCAAAAGCGCGGGAGGCAACGTCGAAGCCCTCTTTGAACGGGTTCACGCTGTCGATCAGGTCGATGTCCAATTCCCGTACATTTACAAAGCGCTTCACCATGTTCATCAACGACAGGTTCTCGCCCGGCGCCTCATCGTCCGTTTTGCCCTCCCATTCCGCGCCGTCCTCAGCCATGCCCATGGCTTCGCGCTTGGCCATCCCTATGAGGTTCATGCGCGCGGCTAGGTCCTGGCGCACCGCTTCGGTTTCGTCATCTGTCAGGGTCTCATAGGTCTTCTCAATGATGTCTGTCAGCACCATCTGCGTCGCCACTTCCGGTGCCACATCATCGGCGACCACGCGCCGATCCATGGCTTGACAGGCTTTGGCGACAAGCTCTTGCATATCGTTCTCGACGATGGTCCGGGCCCGCGCGGTGGGCGGCTCCATCAGGCCCTTGATCCCGATATGCACTTTGCCGTCAGCGGTGGTCTCGACGGGCGCGCGGATGTCGTCATCCTCTCGGCGATAGAACTTGAAGTTCGGCGCCAGCACTTGTTCCATCAGCATCGCGCCCGAAATCGCCTTGAGCATATCGTTCACGGCGTCTGCCACGACAGTGGTCTCAACGCCGGGTTCAGCCACGAGGTTCGTAAACTGCGCATGCGGTTTGCCAGGCGCATCGCGGGTGGCGCGCCCGATGATCTGCACGATTTCGGTTAGTGAGTTGCGGTAACCGATGGTCAGCGCGTGTTCACACCACGGCCAGTCAAACCCCTCCTTAGCCATGCCAAGCGCGATGATGATGTCCACCTTCGCACGATCCGCGTCGTCATCCCGCTTGTCATCCGGCCCCTTGGCCTCGGCCTGCAGCGCCGCCTTGATGCCGTCGCGCCCATCACCGTCATCCACCAGATCAGCCACTTTCAGTACCCGCCCGTCAGGGCGTTTCACCAGATCAAAGCCCGTGTCTGGATCGCGGCCCACATGTTCGCCCAAAGCGCCCATGATCAGGCCCACCTCGTCGTGCTTTTCGCCAAAGGCCTCGGCAGAGCCGCGATGGGGGATGTGCACGATGGTCTTGAGGTCGCTGTCCAGCACATCCGGGATCGCCGAGATATAGCGGCCCCTGTAAAACGAATACGAAATCCCCAACGATTTCAGATGCGCGTAACCCTCAAGCTGTTCGTAATAGCTGTAGGTGATAGACTTGAACTTCGCCTCATCCTCGGCCCGCAGCACCGGCACGGCATCGCCACGGAAATACGAGCCCGTCATCGCCATCATATGCGCCCGTTCACGGGACAAAAGCCGGCGCAGAATCTCGCCCAGCCGGTTGTCATCGCTGGCGGCTACGTGATGGAACTCGTCCACGGCAATCAGGCAATCGTCAAATGCTTCCACGCCGCGCGCTTTCTCAATGGCATCAAAAGCAAACCGGAAGGTGGCGTGGGTGCAGACGATGACACGTGCATCCGAGTCCATGAAGGCCTCAAAAGCTTTGACCTTTTGCGTGGTGGCCATCCCCTCCTCGCCCGACAGGCACAGGTTCCAGCGGTCCTCCACCTCCCAATCGGCCCAGAAGCCGTGGGACGTCAGATCGGTGGAACGGAAGGAGCCGCCGATGGAAGTTTCGGGCACGGCCACGATCACCTTCTTGACGCCCTGATTTTCCAGCTTGTCGAGGGCGAGGAACATCAGCGCGCGGGACTTACCGGCGGCGGGCGGCGCTTTCAGCAGGAGGAACTGCGCGGCGCGGGCGGCATAGACGCGCGCCTGCATCTCGCGCATGCCCATGGCGTTAGATCCGCCTCCGCCAGAGCCGCCGTAGGTCATCTGCACCAGTTGCGTGGTCATGCGGCATCCTCCGCTTTCAGTTTCTCTATCCGAGCGGCGTAGAGTTTGAAGAGGCGCTCCAGCCGTTCGGTGTCGTTGCGGAAGGGGCGCCCGATATACATCTCTTCCAGCAGATCATCATTGGCCTTGTGCACCGCGCGCAGGTCGTCGGGCATCTTGTCTGGGTCATAGAGCTGCGCGATGGTCTTGGGGTGATGCATGTAGCGGGTGCGCAGGATCTCCCGGGCGGAGGCGTTGAGCGCGGCCAGCTGATCCTCGGTAAAACGCGGGACGGGGAAGGTATTCCAGCCCAGAGTGTTGGAGTAGCGGAAATCCGATTTCAGCTTGCCACAGACCGTTCCGATCCAGACCAGATGCAACCGCGAGCCAATCAGCGCTAGGCACCATTCAGGAGCGTCGTAGAGCGCGAAGTTGAGGTTTGAGGCGATGACATCGGCTCCCACGCGGTCTACTGGGAGGTATGGGCGGCGTTCAGACGTTACACTGGGCGTGAGAATAGCGGATTTCTTGGGTGCATAGTGCTCTCGAAACTGGTGAGGGCGGGCTGCGAGCTCTTTTCCCGCTTTGTCTTTCATTTCGAGGCGCGCAAGCCGTGTTTCTTCGACCATTTCTGCGATGCCGGTGATCTGCATTGCCTCAGGCAACTTATCGTCGTCAATCCACAGACAGTGGCGCTCAATTCCTTTGACCACTTCCTGAGATCCCATAAAGCGCCGCACAAAACGTTCGGCCTCTGGGTGGTTTTCCAAAAGCGCTTGTTTTTTGTCCGGCGTCATCAGGAGGTTTCCAGCGTCGTAGGGCATGTTGCCAAACTGCATGTCGGGAAGTTCAAACAAGGATGCGCTGGCACGTGTGACCACGATGTCGCCCATGGCAAGCAGGTAGTTGTTGATGTGCGCAGTCGGGGTGCGCAAATCCCCATCAAAAAGCATCTTGGGCGCGTTTGACCGATTTCGAATACCAACGACCACGCACATCACCGCTGCATTCGCGGACGCATTGTTGCGCCATTTAAATGTGCGGTGGGCAAAGCCGATCTCCCGTCCTGTATCAAGAATGAGTGGCCAGTTCGTCGAGGCCGCGTCGCCCTGCGCGATTGAGTTCGTTGCCACAAGCGCAGCCTGCCCCGGTCTGCCGGCGATGTATTTGCCAGCTTTGAAGAACCACCCAACCACATAGTCGAAGGCTTTATAGTTTACGCCAAGATCACCAAACACATAGTCCTTGTCAGCTTTGTGGTGCGCTTCTTGCTGGGCTTTCCCCAAAAACGGCGGATTCCCCGCGATGAACACTTCCTCACCGTCGTCGGGCGGGGGGCAGACAGTCTCCCAGTCCAGCCGCAGGGCATTGTTGCAGACGATGTTGCCGCCATCGCGCAGGGGCAGTGCAGCGGCGCTCTGCCCAAAGACATCCGCGAACCGAGCATTGGCCTGATATTCGGCGATGAACAGCGCAAGCTTGGCGGTCTCGGCGGCGAAATCCGTGATCTCGATCCCGTAGAAATGATCCAGCCGCACGCCCGACACCATCGCCGCCATCAGCGACCCCTGCCCCGCGTCCCGCTGGGCGGCCATCCGCTCCAGCACTGCAATCTCGCGACGCCGCAACTCGCGGTAGGCCACCACAAGAAAGTTGCCGGACCCGCAAGCCGGATCAAACACCCGGATGCCCGCGATGCGGTCGAGCACCTTGTGCAGCGCGCGGGCGCTTTGCGCCTTGTCGATCTGCGCATCCAGATCATCGAGGAAGAGCGGCCCCAGCACCTTCAGGATGTTCGGCACGGAGGTGTAGTGCATCCCCAGTTCGGACCGTTTTTCCGGGTCCGCCACGGATTGGATCATAGAGCCGAAAATGTCCGGGTTGATCTCTCGCCAGTCGAGCCCGGCGGCGTCCTTGAGGTAGCGGTAGGCCCCCCGGTAAAAACGCGGCACCTCCAGCGTATCTGCAAAGAGCCCGCCGTTGACGTACGGCAGTTCCACCGTCCAATCCGGGAGGTCGCCGCGCGCGTCCTTCTGGCGGTTCATTGCGGTGAAGGCTTGGGTCACACACAGCTGTGCCTCTTCCCCGTTGTCGCCCGCATGGGTGAAGATCAGGCGCGAGAAGAGGTTGTCGTCAAAGATCCCCACATCCTCGGCGAACATGCAAAAGACCAGCCGGGTCATAAGCAGATTCAGGTCGTGTCGGCGTTCCGGGGTCTGCCAGCTTGGGTTGTCCTTGAGCAGCGCATCGTAGAGCTTGGCCAGCTGTCCGGTAGCCTTGATGTCCACGGGGTTTTCATCGGCGGCCTTGTAGCGCTGCATGCCGGCGGCGGGCAGGAAGAAGCCGAAATGACGGTGCAGCTCGGTGCGTTTGATGTGCAATCGCTCGCCGGTGGCGGTGTTTTCGGCTGAGAGTTCCTCACCATCCGTGGCGAGCAAGATTGGCGGTTTGTGCGTAGCGGTCTTCTTGTCTGACCGGATCATGGCAAGGCCCGCGTCCACGCCGCTAGGGTCGGTGACGATGGCATAGAACTTGCGGTTCATCAGTACCGCGCCGGGCACCTTCGACTTGTTGATCGTACCACTACGGAGCTTTGAAACGGTGGCTTGGGGACTGCCCATGGCGGCGGCGAACGCAAGCGGGAACTCTGCGCCGTCGAACGGGCAGTTTGCGATTTCCTCTAAAGCGTCTGCAATTTCTGTCGGGTTCATCAAAAGGCCGCAAGTAAGTTTCTGCTTTTCCTAAACTAATCCCCGCATTCTGGCGATATGTAACCGCATTGAGCGTTCAAACCAGAACAAGGACATTTGTGGCATGTAACAATTGGATTCACGTAGCCGAACGTCACTGCAAGGAATTGTCGGAGCTGACTGAAAGCGTAAGAATTCCATGTAGTCTTTGCGAACAGTTTAGCTTTGCTGCGGCTCGGTTGCGACAATTGCTCTTTTTGCCATCCGTTCCCCGGCGTTGGGATCTCCTGCAGCTCGCCAGTTGCTGCCCTTGGAAGCCGCGATCCTATCATGAAGAACCGCTTGAACGCGCTGGACTGCTTGAGGATCATCAGTAGCGACCCCAACGGGGATCGGAATATGAGCTCGCTCGGCGACCACGTGCGATACAGCAGCAACCCAATGGCCCGGCTTCAAGAGCAACTCAAGGGCCTGAGGGAAATCCTCGCCTAGCCCCATGGGCAATCTGGTGGAGTCTGCGGGCGGCGTCGAGAGAAGCAGTGCTGCGCCAAAGGGGCCATTTTGTTGCCTAAGAAACCAAGTGTATTCTGTGTCGCGCTCTGTCCCCTTTCGGACGCGAAAGACGGCGCTCACTCTAACCTCGTTTGTGTGGTCGAACCGCCTTCCATACTTTGAAAGCCGTCTTATGGCAGGATCAATGTCCGCATCAAGTCGCCAGGCATCACCTTCTGGTGGTGACCAGAAAACGATATGAGGATCCCCAAACTCTGCGCTCAATTGTTCGGTGTCAACTCCGCCTGATGTCACAAATGACGGTAAAGACTGAGATATTAGCTGTCCTTGGCCACTGGTCACAATTTCGCCGGATCGCACCCTGCGAGCCCAATCTACGGGGTCCAAATGGGGTGCCCCTGGGAGTTCTTCGATAAAGCGCCCAATCCACGAGATAGCTTTCTCTCCGTCTTGCGGAGTTGAAGCAGCAGTAATTCCCTTTCGAAACGCCTCTGCGCAAACCTCACGCCTCTCAGGAGACGTCAGAGAACCTAAATCTATCCTAGAGACGTCGACATATGCGGCGTTGGAGGTGGGCGCCAGGACTACTGGCGCTCTAATGGCGGACGAGTCCCGCCCGAGTGGGACTACATTTGCGATCCGCGCTAAACCAACGGCTTGTGAAGAACTATCGCCGCTCCTTTCTGCGTATCTGCGTGCTCGCCAAGCAAAAAAGCCATCTCGGAATGCTATTGTAGCCTCGGGGCGCCCATCTTCACGAAGTTGCGTGCTCTCAAGAGGCAGCATCCAAGGCCGTGCCTTCTCTCGCGGGGCTTCTGCAAAAGCGGTATCTTCAAAAGCAATTGTATCGGTAATCGGTTCTCTGTTCTGACCTTCGGAGTTTGGGTCGATTGCCTTTTTCCCTTCAGCGGTTAGCAGCAAATCAGGACCGCTTCTCGTGATGAGCGCATTTGTCGCAAGTTGAGAGGCAATAACGTCGAACTCTGATGGCACCAGACCAAGGTACTGCATCAACACGGTTTCTGGCAAACGCTCGGCAATGAAAAGAGCCTTCAAGCAGGCCTCAGCAGGAGCTTCCAGTATCGGTTTACGCCGAAGTATCGCATCAATACGGTAACGGCGTGTTCGGGCTTCCAGGCAGACGGTAGCAATGGTTGCATCTTCTGACATCTTCTTAGTCCACCACAAAGTCGTCATGTTTAATCGGCCCGATACGACCCTTCAGGCATGGATGGGCCAAGACCTGAGCTAGCTTGCTATCGGAACCGGAAAACATGCGTTGAGAACCGAAAATCACCAAACGCTCCTTCGCTCGACTTAAGGCCACGTTGATACGGTTCTCAGTCCGCAGGAAGCCAATGTTCTTCTTGGAGTTATCTCGCACCAGAGATACCATCACAATTGGGTTCTCTTTGCCTTGATAACTATCAACCGTCCCTACTTTAATCTGATCACGCCAATTCCGATCGAGAGAAGAGGTGCCAATGCGTCGTTGAATAGCTGCTACCTGCTCAGCGTACATGGCAATTACACCGACAAATAGTTCGCTCTTTTGTGCGCACAAATGATTGTCCAAAAGGCTTCTGCCTTGGTCCGATCCAGCAAGGCGCTCTAAACTTTCTACAATGTCCTCTACTTCAGAATCGTTGCTGACGCGGCCAGACCGAGCGGTTTCTTTCCCGCTCGAGCTAACCCAAGATATCTCGCTGTCGAACGGCCAAGGCAGGGCTCTCCACTCCGGCTGCGGCGCTCCTCGACCGGTCTTAAGTTTTCCATCATAGAAGACGTCGGAGACCATCCCCCCGATAGTAGGCGCCATTCTGTATTGAATGTCCAATAGCGCTGATGCTGTCTCGCCGTAGGGGCTCCCAAAAGCTCTTTCGAAATCGCTACGCATCAACTGTGCTTCTTCAAGCCCCAGTTCCTTTGCCGCTTTCTGCAACGCCTCGCGATCAAGAAATGGTTCAAGTTGTTTCTGGTCTCCCACGAGCAAGACCTTTCGGCCCGTAACAAGTGGAATTGCCAATTCACTTCCTTGCGCTCGGGCGGCCTCGTCAACGACGACGAGATCAAATGCTTCATCAATCAATCCAAGTTTTTCGTCACCAAGACCGACACAGGTCCCGCAAACCAAACGACGTGTTCGGACAAAGACCGGTTCGAGAGCGCCACGTTGTCCAAGTGCTTCCTCGTACTCGTTTGCAGCCTCAAACAATCTGAGGATCAGCCGCGAAGCATCGGCCCGCTTCACACGATGGCGCTTCGCGGCATCTTCGAATAACCGAAAGCGTAACGCTAAAGGGTTCTGGCCAAGTTCGGGTTCGACTCCATAGCTTGCGCACTGACGCTCCAAGACACCTTTCATCCGCCTGAGCATTTCAGCCTCAGCGGGTTCTGCAACGCCCGAGCCTTCGATTTGTGATTGCAGCGCTTCAACCGTTTCGGCTGTCGCAACCACGCTACGAAGGATCTTCGAGCACTCTCGAACAAATTCCGGCTCGATACCAAGAGGAGTTGCCAGAGCCACTACCCGTTCTGCGCGTTCTGCGGAGAAGCGCTGTCGCACACGTTCTTGTAGTGCTGCCGCGTGTGCATTTCTTAGGGCGCCATCAATCCTCTCAGCATTCGAAGCAATCCGAATTAGGTCAATTTCCTCTCCCCTGTTTTGAAACAATTCCAGTAGCCGAGCTGCCGCCCCGTCAACGGCTTCATGCGTTTGCGCGGTCAGCAGTACATTCTTTGCTCCTCCATGTGTTAGAGCATGGTGAATGAAAGCCGCAATGAACATGGTTTTTCCAGTGCCCGGCGGCCCCTGTAGGAACGAGACAGGGCCGCGTTGCCAAAGCTTTGTAAGTGCTCGCGATTGTGGCTCATTCAGAGAGTAGTCAAGAGGCTCGCGGCCGAGTTCAAGAGACTCACCAAGTGTGGCAGGGGCTCTATCTGAGAAGTACCTTTCCAGAGATACAATTTTGGGGGCGTCCAAAATTTTCCGTAGAGCTGTTTGCCTACGTCTGATGTTTGACCTTTCGCCAATATCGATGAATTCCATTGGGACGTTTGGTTTGATGATTGATGGTGGACCTCGATCAGATACGATCTCAATCACTCCCTCAGACCCACGCACTTTTTCAAGCTTGGCAACGGTTCGATCATTTGCCGTAACAAGTAGACCTGGCTCTAGGAGATTGGGTTCGGTCGCAAAGTCCACCTCAACACGGTAAACGCCCGGTCGGCTAGCCATCCGCTTCGCTTCAGATAGCGCGGTTGCGCTTGGCCAGGTCGTGGCTTCTGCATCCAGCATTGCATCCCAGATCCTTAAAGGGCTTGGCATGGCTGGTTCCGGTGATTGGCCTTGTACTTCAGGCTCCTTTCTTGATGATATGCTGAGAATAGGGCGGCGCCTGCGCTTTTGAAGATCCGGCGACTCGGGAAACATTTCGTCAAATCCTGGAAGTTCGCGGACGAAGTTCCAACAGTTCGAGTTCGCTGACGCATCTGAAACAAGAGTGAGTTCAATCCGATGGCCTTTCCGGCTGGCGAATTGTTCGAGCCGGTTCGATGAGCGTCGGGATTGCGCTAGGCGAAAGTTCTTTGTGGTGGCGTCAAATGAGACTTCAACCACGGCATTCGAACCAACTATCTTAACACTTCGTGCACTTGGGTCCCTACCGGTGGACCCATCGATCTTGTCAAACAGAACGCGGTACCCGCCGTCTTCAGGTGAGATGATCTGGCCATTCAGCATGTCTTTGATGGGAACTGCAATCCGTGCTTCTTCCTCGATTTTTGTCGAAAGTAGCTCATCAACATCCAAGAGAGAAATCTCTCTCCAACTTAGGCCGGCATCTTGTGGGCTCTCAGCTGCAAAAATCTCGGCTGCTTCTATGATATCACTTGCAGCAGCACAGTTTTTGACGAGCTCCAGAATGATGCGACCTAGAGCCCTTCGGTCGCGCTGCATCGGATCGGGTTCGTGGCCTCCATACGCTACTGTTTCTCTTGGCCCTGCCTCGTTTGTCGAAAAGTCTAGCCAGTCAATGATGCGAACAGCAACATCCTCATCTTCTGAATCTCCGCCTCCTGATTGCTTTGCGAACAAAAGGTTGGATGGTGAAAGATCACCGTGAGCAAGGTCGAGGTCGTGGGCAATCAGCACCGCCTTCGCGACAGAACGGCACAAATCGACAAGGCCGTCTTGGTCCAAATCCCGGATATAGTCATTACAGTCTGACAGGCGATCTCCGATTGTCTCTTCAACGCAAAGGAACGGACCATAGGCGTCTAACGAACATTCGACTATCCGCGGCGCGATGGTGGGTGGTAGAACGGACAACGACTTGCCTCGCCGAACGAAATCTAAAATTGCTGAAGCTTGATCCTGAGCATTGCTGACGTTCCACAGACGTGCTCGCAGCATGGCCCCCGACCCCAGCTTGCTACGCCACTCCGTTACGCCCGGTCTTGTCGTGGACAGGCTTTCATGTATCGGGTAAGCCATCATGCAAGGCTCTTGTCGTCTGTGTGGCTCAAGCAAGTCTATCGGGTCGTCTTCGCGGTCTTGCGAAAGCGCTTTTAGAAGTGCGCTGTGCGCTTCGATGCAATTGTCGAAACGCTCTCTTGGATTCGCTGAAAGTGCCGTTTCAAACCAAGAATCTAGAGCGGGCCCAATACCGGCCTCTGTCTTTGCTTCTTCGTTGACTGCGTAGAACGCACATTCATCGTCCAGCTCATTTTTTGCTAGTGGCCCGAGAAGAATTTTTAGGCCTGCGTACGCGAAGGCATGAACATCTGCGCGGAAAGGATCGAGCGCATCTGCTTCCTTGCTATCTTCTGTGGCTGGATCGACTAGGCGACTGTGTGCAAGCCAGGCAAGATTACGAGCCGTCGTCTTGGTCTCTGGGGCACGTGCCGTCACAAGATTCGATAGACTGACACTTTGCCGCTCGAGGTCGAGCCAAACACTATGCTCCCCGATGTCCCGGTGGGCTACTTCTGCTGCTGCAAGGGAAGAACCAGCTTCCATGAGGGCTTCAAGAAGTGCAATGCGGGTGTGGTTGGAGACCTCGGACCTAGTTCTTGGCAAGAACCGTTGAAGAACAACGTTATCTGGATGGTTTTGAAACAGTTCCCATCGAAGAGCGCCGCCTGTATTGCTGCTTTCTTTGAATGCAAGCAGCGGGGTGTCTCGGCCGGTCTTGTGGCTGCGAAGGAACGCTTGGATGTTGTTTTCTCGCCCGACAAGCGCGTCTCGATCCGCGTCAACTATCGTCACGCCAACTTCTGCGTCGAAGTTCCACCGCCTTAGTAAAGCTAAGTCGTCATGTGCGTCTTTCGATGTCGCTTCATAGTGTGCCCACAAGTCCGTCGAAAATACTTCATCGTTCTTTGCCCTGTAGGCCGAGTAGTCCATTTCGGCGACTGAAAAATGACGGCCAACCTGAAAGAAACCTTTTAGTTTCCTATATAGATCGCTGTTCTTATTCGTAAGCCCGGTTGGTGCTGATTTAAAAGCTGGTTTCCCAATTACTGCATCAAGTCTCCTCGTATTCTTTGAGTTAGAAGTCAGCGTTGCAACATCCAAAACTCTTCCCTTGCCACCTTTTTTGTGGATTTCGGCAACTTCCGAGAAGTCGGTCGTCGAACGCGCAAACACAACGGCTTTCATAACAAACGGAACTGGATTTATCCCAGCGCTTCTCATGCTTGTAATGAGTGCATTTCCAGCATCAATTAGTTTGAGAACCGGGTCTCTGCCCATCGTTCTTTGTTTTCGATCCGCAACTTCTTGGCACCATTGGCCACGGTTATAGGAAATTTTCCCAACCCAATCCTTGACGTCAATCATTAGAATTCGATCATCGGAAATCAGGATAAGATCGACCTCATAGCCGGTGTCTGATCGTGGGTCCTTTACAAATACATTCGCATAGCCGAACCAGTTCGATGGCAAACCCTTTCGTAGCTCATCAAGTGCTGCAACTTCGCGCGCGTGTGGCGAGGACCCGCTCCACGATTTAATAGTAGCCATATCACCTCCAGTCTTCTGAGTGTCTTGCATCATCCCAAGGAATGGCGCGACATAGTTTTCTATGTACCTAAGTGTTTCGAAGACACAGTAAGCGTTTCAAGAAACCACGGTGTGGCCTTGCTGCCTCGGGCAGAAGTATTGAATGAAAGACTATGCACCTGCGGGTATAGGAACGCTTAGCGAATTTTATTCGGCTTCCTTCCCTTGTAGTCGACCCGTCGTGACCCCAAGAGGTTCGTCTTTCTGCTCAGGCAGTTGAGGAAGACGTTGCTGCCTTGCATGCTTTCGAACAATAGGGCCAATATTATAGAAAAACTTTTCAAAGCCTAGATTGGAGCAAAGATACCCCGCATGAATTCGAATGCCCATACCCTAACCCTTGGATCAATCTGGAGACGATGGGAACCACACATTCATGCGCCTGGAACGACTCTGAACGACCAGTTTGGCGGTGCCGATGCTTGGGACACCTACCTGTCCGCCGTTGAGTCCAGCGATCCCAAGATCGAGGTGCTTGGGGTCACTGATTACTATCTTCTAGACACGTATCGCGCGGTGCTTCTGCACAAGGCGAACAGCCGATTGGTCGATGTCACGACAATCTTTCCCAACATCGAGCTGCGTCTGACAACGCGGGCGGCCAATGGGTTTGTCAATATCCATCTCCTGATCGACCCAACCGAAGATGACCACATTGAAGCGGCAGAGCGGTTCCTTGGCTTGCTGGATTTTGAGGCCCATGGCGACGTATTCAAATGCACCCGCGACGATCTTATTCGACTGGGCCGCAAGTCTCTGGCTAGCGACGCATCCGAAAAGGCGCTTGTCGCTGCCGGTGCGAACCAATTCAAGGTCGAATTCAACCAGCTGAAGAACATCTACCGAAAATCCGATTGGGCGAAGAAAAACGTCCTGATCGCTGTCGCCGGTGGAAAAGACGACGGCACATCTGGATTGCGTCAGGCGTCTGATGCAACGTTGCGCGCTGAAATCGAGAAGTTCGCACACATCATCTTCGCAAGCAGCATTGCCCAACGGGAATTCTGGACTGGCAAGCGCCAGGCTATTTCCATCCAAGGGCTTAAGGAGCGCTATGACGGTTGCAAGCCTTGCCTTCATGGTTGCGATGCGCATCGCCCTGATGAGGTCGGCCAGCCCGACCACAATCGGTACTCTTGGGTGAAGGGCGCCGCGACCTTTGATGCTTTGCGCCAGGCTTGCATCGATCCAGAATACCGTGCTTTTGTTGCGGATGCGCACCCTTCCGGTGCCCTTCCATCTCAAGTGATCAGCTCCATAACCATCTCAGATGCGGATTGGGCCGCCACGCCCACCGTTCCGTTAAATCCAGGCCTAGTTACCGTCATCGGCGCGCGGGGCTCGGGCAAGACCGCCCTGGCCGACATCATTGCCGCTACATGCGATGCTGTGCCGCCCGCCGTCTGGTCTGACGACGAAGATAACCTGCAAACTCCGTCGTTTCTTGCACGTGCCAAACCTTTGATCGGATCGTCCCGGGCGACCCTCACTTGGGGCAGCGGCGAACGTGTCGATCGCGCTCTTGATGGCTCTGACGCAGGACAGCTGTCGGCCTATCCCCGTGCGCGCTATCTCTCCCAACAATTTGTCGAGGATCTTTGTTCGTCCACCGGCATCTCCGATGGCCTGGTCCATGAGATCGAGCGCGTTGTTTATCAGGCGCATGATCCAAACAGCACCGATGGCGCGACCAACTTCAGCGAGCTTCGAGACCAGAACACGCATCGCTTCCGGCAATCCCGGGATCGAGAGGAAACTGCGATTGGCGACCTGTCCGATCACATCGCCACAGAGTTGGAAAACGAAGCGAAAGTCGCCGGCCTGAAGCAGTTAGTGGCGCAAAAAACGAAGTTAATAGCAGATCAAACCGCCGACAAAGGCAAACTCAAACTCCC
>JBCBHE010000026.1:0-62021 GCA_038526085.1 Pseudomonadota bacterium
CAATGGCCCGACCTGCGTTCGATTCTGATCCATGGTGTGTCAACATAAATGGACAGTACGCCGCAGATGCCGACCATTGTGATTGGTGCTGGTCTGGGTGGCTTGGCCGCGGCGATGCGGCTGGGCGCCAAAGGGTACCAAGTCACGGTGCTGGATAAGTTGGATCGGCCGGGTGGGCGTGGGTCTTCGATCACGCAAGCTGGTCATCGGTTTGATCTCGGACCGACCATTGTCACGGTGCCGCAGGTCTTTGAAAAACTCTGGGCCGCTTGCGGACGCGACTTTCGGTCGGACGTACAACTGAAGTCGCTTGATCCGTTTTATGAGATCCGTTGGCCTGATGGTTCCAAGTTCACGGCCTGTGGCGATACGGAAAAGATGAAGGCCGAAGTTGCCCGCCTTTCACCGGGTGACGTGAAAGGCTACCTCCGGTTTTTAAAGGACAGCCACCGTCGGTATGTTGTTGGGTTTGAAGGCATGGTGGCCGAGCCGATGCATAAGGCTTGGTCGACTATTAAGGTCTTGCCAGAATTTGCGATGCTGCGGGCGGATCGATCTATTCTTGGCCTTGCCAAGGCCCGGGTGCGGGACAAGCGGTTGCAGATGGCCTTGTCGTTCCACCCGCTTTTCATCGGGGGCGACCCGATGAATGTGACGTCGATGTATGCTTTGGTCAGCCACCTGGAAAAAGAATTCGGCGTGCACTACGCCATCGGTGGTGTGCAGGCGATGGCCGACGCGATGGCGAAGGTCGTGCGATCCCAAGGCGGTGTCATCCGTTTTGGTGAGCAAGTCTCGCGGATTGCGGTCGAGAACGGCGCGGCAAAGGGCGTTGAGACAGCCAGCGGCGAGCAGCTTCACGCGCCGCTGATCGTGAGCAATGCGGATGCCGGCCACACGTACAAAGATATGCTCGACGGTCCCCGCAAGTGGTGGTCACCCCGCAAAGTTGACGCCAAACGCTGGTCGATGGGTTTGTTCGTTTGGTACTTTGGCACCCACGGCACGGCCAGCAAATGGCGCGATGTCGGGCATCATACGATCCTGTCGGGGCCGCGATATGAGGGGCTGCTGAAGGATATCTTTATCAAGGGCAAACTGGCCAACGACATGTCGCTATACGTTCATCGCCCGGCGATCACCGACCCGACGGTGGCACCTGCGGGGGATGACACGTTCTACGCCCTCTCCCCCGTTCCACATCTGGGGCACAAAAACCCTGTTGATTGGCAGGCGATGAAAGATGAATACCGAACGAAGGTGGCGCAAACACTTGATACGTTGATCCCCGGATTTCGCGATCATCTGACGACGGAGCTGATTTTCACGCCTGAAGATTTCCGTGATCGATACCTTTCGCCCTTTGGTTCTGGCTTTTCGTTTGAGCCACGCATCCTGCAATCCGCTTGGTTCCGGCCGCATAACGTGAGCGAAGAAGCGAAGGGCCTTTACCTTGCTGGCGCAGGCACACACCCGGGCGCTGGCTTGCCCGGCGTTGTGTCAAGCGCGGAGGTGCTTGGCAAACTAATCCCCGATGCCCCTGTCCGACATGAACTACAAATGGCCGCAGAATGATTGATCCCAAAGACTTGGACCACTGCAAAGAGGCGATCCGCCATGGATCGTTGTCGTTCCATGCCGCGTCGAAGCTGTTGCCATCTTCCGTCCGCGACCCGGCGCTGGCGCTTTATGCCTTTTGCCGCTTGGCGGATGATGAAGTGGATGAGGGCGACTATCAGACCGGTGCAGTGTTGCGGTTGCAGGAGCGGCTAGAGCTGGCCTATCAGGGGCGACCGCGCAATGCCCCGGAAGATCGGGCCTTTGCCGCCATCGTTGCGGAGTTCGATATGCCGCGCGCCTTGCCAGAGGCCCTGCTGGAAGGCCTCGCTTGGGACGCGGATGAGCGGCGGTACGAGACTTTGTCCGGCGTGCGCGATTATTCCGCCCGCGTTGCGAGTACCGTCGGGGCAATGATGTGTGTCTTGATGAAAGTGCGCGATGCAGATGCCTTGGCACGCGCTTGCGACCTTGGCGTTGCCATGCAGCTCACAAACATCGCACGGGATGTGGGGGAAGACGCCAGGATGGGGCGGATTTATCTGCCGCTGGAATGGCTGGCGGAAGCGGATATCAACCCGACGAACTTTACCCGCGACCCGTTGCCGTCTGATGCGGTGCGGGCGATGGTCAAACGCCTCCTGGCAGAAGCGCAGCGGCTATATCTGCGGTCGGAGGCGGGGATCAACGTGTTGCCGTTACAAGCCCGGACCGGCATTTGGGCCGCGCGACTGATCTATGCTGGCATCGGTTCAGAAGTCCGCAAGCAGGGGTATGACTCGATTTCGATGCGGGCCCGAACGGGGACGGCGCAGAAGCTTGGATGGTTGATGCAGGCTGGACTGCGGACAGCCGGATCGGTCGTGATGCCCCGCTCTGCGGTGATTTATGCCAAACCGTTGGAAGAGGTGCAGTTCCTTGTCGATGCTGCTGCACGACGTGTGCCCGATGCCGCGCGGTCGCATGCGGTGCTGGATATCCTCGCGGACCTCAAGGCGCGCGACATGGCGCGGGTTGGCACCCCGCCAACAGAGGTCTAAGTGATGGGGTGAACCTGCCAAGGGGCACGCCATGGATATCACCTTGTTTTTCATCTTCCTCTTCGCGACCTTTGGGGCGGCGGCCACGGGGGCCATGTTTCCGCCTGGGGCGTGGTACGAAAAGCTGAACAAGCCGCGTTGGGTGCCACCGAACTGGCTGTTCCCAGTGGCTTGGACGTCGATTTACCTCCTCATCTCCTTCGCAGGTGCACGTGTGGCGACAATGGACGGCGCGCAGTGGGCCTTGGCCTTTTGGGCATTGCAGATTGCGTTCAACACGCTCTGGACGCCAGTGTTCTTTGGGTTGCGGGGTTTGCGCAAATCTCTGCCGATAATGGCTGCACTTTGGGTGTCAGTTCTGGGGGCCACGATCGCGCACTTTCAGGTCGACACCTGGGCTGGACTTGCCTTTGTGCCCTACTTGATGTGGGTGACAGTCGCAGCCGCGTTGAATTGGCAGATGGTCCAGCTGAACCCCGATCAGCAGCCCTTACAGGTTGATCAGCTTTAACCCCCCTTGCACCTCTTTATGAACGGTGAAACCATTGGACATGGAACCTCACATTGCATCTTGGGCTGACGTGGCCCCCCATTTGGTTGCTGTCGCAGCGGGCCGCGCAGCTGCGGATTTGGTGATCCGCGGCGGCAAGTTGGTGAACGTCCACACGCGCGAGATTTTGGATGGTTGGCAGGTCGCGATTGCCAAGGGGCGTTTCGCTTATGTCGGCCCGGATGCGCGCCATTGCATTGGGCCGGAGACAGAGGTGGTTGAGGCGGAGGGATCTTACCTGATCCCCGGTCTTTGTGACGGGCACATGCACATCGAAAGCGGCATGCTGACCCCGGCAGAGTTTGCGGCTGCTGTGATCCCCCATGGCACCACCACCATGTTCACCGACCCGCATGAGATCGCAAATGTCTTAGGTTTGGACGGCGTGCGGATGATGCATGATGAAGCGCTGATGCAGCCCATCAATATCTTCACCCAAATGCCCTCTTGCGCGCCGTCTGCGCCAGGGTTGGAGACGACGGGATTTGAGATTACCGCCGATGACGTCAAAGAAGCGATGGGCTGGCCGGGCATCATTGGGTTGGGGGAGATGATGAACTTCCCCGGGGTGATCAACGGTGATCCGCAGATGCTGGCAGAGATGGCTGCGACGATGGATGCGGGCAAGACCGTGGGCGGGCACTATGCTTCGCCAGACAAGGGCGTTGCGTTTTCTGCTTATGTCGCTGGCGGGGCCGCCGATGACCACGAAGGCACAGCCGAGGCGGATGCTTTGGCGCGAGCGCGGAATGGCATGAGATCAATGATGCGTCTTGGATCGGCATGGTATGACGTTGAAAGTCAAATTACTGCAGTGACCGAGAAAGGTCTCGATCCGCGCAATTTCATCTTGTGCACCGATGACTGCCACTCCGGCACGTTAGTTAATGACGGCCATATGAACCGGGTCGTGCGGCATGCGGTTGAGTGCGGTTGCGACCCGGTTGTTGCGCTGCAGATGGCGACGATCAATACGGCGACCCATTTCGGGATTGAGCGCGAGTTGGGGTCGATTGCGCCTGGGCGCCGCGCTGATGTGATTTTGACGTCGAATTTGCAAAAATTACCAGTTGATGTGGTTTTTGCGCGCGGTGAACGGATTGCTGAGGCCGGCAAAATCCTGGTGGACTGCCCGCACTTCGCCTGGCCAGACAGTGCGCGGCAAACGGTGCATATGGGTAAGACCCTCTCGCAACAGGATTTTGCGATCCCCGCACCCGAAGGGAAGAACAGCGTCGTTGCGAAAGTTATCGGCGTGGTGGAGAACCAAGCCCCAACCGAAGCGCTGACTGCGGAACTGCCAGTGATCGATGGGTTGGTCGAAGGGCAGGACGGCGTGTGCCAAATCGCCCTTGTCGAACGCCATCGTGCGACAGGTGATGTGGTGAACGGCTTTGTGTCCGGTTTTGGTTACGACGGGCGGATGGCAATTGCCTCCACCGTGGCCCATGACAGCCACCATATGATTGTTGTGGGTTCAGACCGTGACATGATGGCAAAGGCAGCGAACCGCTTGGGTGAAGTTGGCGGGGGTGTCACCGTGTGGAAAGACGGTGCGGAACTGGCCCTAGTTGAATTACCAATCGCCGGTCTTATGTCTGACCAACCTGCCGCAACCGTCGCCGCGAAAGCGGATGCGATGGTCGCGGCGATGGCCGCCTGTGGCTGCACCCTCAACAACGCTTACATGCAGCATTCCCTGCTGGCCTTGGTCGTCATTCCCGCGTTACGGATCTCTGATTTGGGTCTTGTGGACGTGACGACCTTTGAACTGACCGATTTGATTGAAAGTTAACGAATGACCCAAACACTCCCCTTGCTGACACCCGATGTGCCAGCACCAGAAGCCTTTATCGACGCCAAAGCCGCCGTTGCGCGTTTGATTGAGCTTTACGATATTGCAACGCAATTTTTGTGTGGGCATTTTGCCAATGCTGTCTCAGGCGAGGCGCCGATCCAGAAGTACCGCGCATTTTACCCCGAAGTTCGATTTGTCACGACAACCTATTCGACCATCGACAGCCGACTGTCGTTTGGACATGTTTCCGAGCCAGGAACCTACAGCACCACAGTTACGCGACCTGATCTTTTTGCAAACTATTTGGAGCTTCAGATTGGTCTTTTGTTAAAGAACCATGGCGTGCCCGTGACAGTTGGTGTGTCGGACACGGAAATGCCTGTGCATTTCGCCGTCGCAAACGACAGTACGATGACCGTGCCGCAAGATGGTAGCATGGATTTTGCGTTGCGGGACGTGTTCGACGTGCCAGACCTAGCGACGACGCACGACAATATCGTGAACGGGACTGAGTTTCACTACCCTGATGGTTCCGCGCCTTTGGCACCGTTTACGGCTCAGCGTGTCGATTATTCCTTGGCGCGTTTGCAGCACTACACGGCAACGGCCGCCGAACACTTTCAAAACCACATCCTTTTCACGAACTACCAGTTCTATGTCGAAGAGTTTGAGGCCTACGCGCGGGAGATGTTGGCGGATCCGACGAGCGGCTATACCAGTTTTGTGAGCACTGGGAACGTGGAGATCAACGATCCGGAAACGGAGATCGTTGCGCCCGCTAAGATGCCGCAGATGCCGACCTATCACCTCAAGCGAGAGGGCGGCGGTGGGATCACGTTGGTAAACATTGGGGTTGGTCCGTCGAATGCAAAGACGGCGACCGACCATATTGCGGTTTTGCGTCCGCATGCTTGGCTGATGGTTGGCCACTGTGCCGGACTGCGGAATTCGCAATCGCTGGGTGATTTCGTGCTCGCACATGCGTATCTGCGGGAAGATCACGTGTTGGACGATGACTTACCTGTTTGGGTGCCGATCCCGGCGCTGGCCGAGATACAAATCGCGCTAGAGACGGCTGTGGCTGATGTGACGGAATTGAAAGGCTTTGAGCTCAAGAAGATCATGCGGACTGGCACAGTGGCAACGATCGACAATCGGAACTGGGAGTTGCGTGATCATTCCGGGCCGGTACAGCGCCTAAGCCAATCGCGCGCCATTGGGTTGGACATGGAAAGCGCAACAATCGCCGCCAACGGGTTCCGGTTTCGGGTGCCCTATGGCACGCTTTTGTGCGTCTCGGACAAGCCGCTGCATGGGGAATTGAAGCTGCCTGGCATGGCGTCAGACTTTTACAAGACCCAGGTTTCGCGGCATTTAATGATCGGAATTCGGGCGATGGAGGGGCTGCGGGACATGCCGCTTGAGCGTATTCATAGCCGGAAACTACGCTCATTTGAGGAAACAGCGTTCCTTTAAAGCCGCAAAACAGGCAAAAAAAGGGTGACAGTACCCCGCCACCCACAGTCTTGTTTCAGTTCAAACTCTGCCCAGCCACCGCTACCGCTTAGCTTTTGGACGTGTCAGCCATCAGAGTTAAGCTGGTCGGCTACGCCAATGGGCGCATACGAATTCCAGCTTGCCGTACCTGATACGCTGATACGCACGGACAAATACATCACGCATGACTTCAGCCTCGCTTGCTAACGGGGTTTCAGTTGACGTGGGCCATGGTTTGTGGGAAATTGCTTCTTGCAACGGAGGAATTTCCTAGGCCCATGGCCCATATGAATTTCTACCTATAGTAGGAGGCCTAACGCATTAGCGTTCAGGTCTCTTGCTTAGGGTCCAGCAAGGCGGGTAGTTGTCGCACTTCCTGGACCAAATCATCTAACATCTGGTACTCCAGTCTGATCATGTTGGACGGACATACATTCCGTCGTGACGTGTATCTCAGAAAGTCTACTAACGGTCAACCCCAAACGGTCGCTGTGTTTGTTGTGTTTTGTGATCCCGTATGTTAGATGTAGCGGGAACATACATAGAACGAGGTTCACTATGACAGATGCCATTACACGTCTTCGTCACGAGAGGGCTGCCATTTTGGCACGGTTGAGCAAGATTGAAGACGCAATCTCAAAGTATGATGAATGGGCTGGAAGTGTTGTGGGACTGTTGAGCGACGAAACAGAGCCTGGAAACACTACGTCAAAGGTCTCAAATGAGAACCAACTTAAGCCTTCCCCGATGAAGGAGTTTGAACAAGCAGTTCGTAAAATTCTGACCGAGTCCAACGGTCCCGTATCACGCGCAGAACTTTTGGGAATGCTTAAGAGGTCTGGAATCGTCATTGGTGGTAAAGAGCCCATAAATACAATGACCACACGGCTTACCCGTATGGAAGATGTAGCGAACGCTCGAGGCCAGGGCTATTGGATGACAGAGAAGCTCATTGTCGATGATGTTAAACAATCCGTGCCAAGCAGTACAGCTGTCCGACAAAGGACCGTGCCTCATACGTTGATGCCAGGGCCTGTTATGCCCGGAGTGCTACCTTCTCCTAGAAACCACAACGATTGAGGCGATAGCCAGACTGCGGCAGGACGGCGACTGACCTGTGGCTATCTATGTAGTACCTCGAGCTTATTCTTGTGCGCTCGCTGAGTGCGGGAGCCTGCAATAGCGGTTGGGAGACATGCCGAAATTGGGTGAATTTACCTTCGAGAGTTCCTCTAAAGCCGCAAAACCGGCAAAAAGGGGCAAAAAACATAGGGAAACCACTTATTTTGCTTGCGTTTGCACCACTATTTGTAGTGGATGCCTCTACATACCGCGTGTGTTCGCGGGGGAATGCCCATCTGTAGAGCAGTGCTGCCACTTGGCTGCGGGGCAACGAACAAGAAACGAGGGAGACCTGACATGGCATCGAAACCTATGACCAAAGCCCAACTGGTGGCTGCGCTCGCTGACGAAATGGGCACCGACAAGAAAGGTGCATCTTCTGCCCTGGACGGCATCATCAGCATCATCACACGTGAAGTGTCCGGCGGCGGCGCTGTGACCTTACCTGGCGTTGGCAAGATCTACTGCCGTGAGCGCCCAGAGCGTATGGTGCGCAACCCAGCCACGGGTGAGCAGATCAAAAAAGACGCTGACAAGGTTGTCAAAATGACAATCGCGAAAGCGCTAAAGGACAGCGTCAACGACTAAGTTGACCTCTCTTTAGGTTTAGGAAAGGGTCGCCTTAATGGCGGCCCTTTTGCATTGGAGCATGGGATGAGCTTGGTCAGCGGCATCGGCGGTGTTTTCTTTCGGTCCAAGGATCCCGAAGGTCTGCTGGCCTGGTACGTTGCGACCTTTGATCTGACCATCGACAACGGATTTTGGGGGCAGCAGGCAGGGGATACCGTGTTCCAACCCTTTGCGGCCGACACGCAGTATTGGCGTGCCGACAAGCAGGTGATGATCAACTTCCGTGTTACGAATATGGATGCCGTGTTGGCCCGGTTGGATGCCGCCAGCATCGCCTATTGGGACACGCCGGATGAGGATGAGGACTTTGGTCGGTTCATCCACCTGGAGGACCCGGAAGGGAACCCGATTGAATTGTGGGAGCCCAAGCCGGTCTAAATGGATATCCGTGCGATTTTAATGGGCCTCGCCTTTGCGGCGATGTGGTCCTCTGCCTTCACCTCCGCTCGCGTGATTGTGGCCCATGCGCCGCCGCTGACGGCGCTGTCCTTGCGGTTCTTGATCTCTGGTCTGCTGGGGGTCGCGATTGCGTGGTGGCTCGGCCAGAACGCCCGGCTGACGCGGCAGCAGTGGCTGGGCGTGGTGGTGTTTGGGCTGTGTCAGAACGCGCTTTACCTTGGCTTGAACTTTGTGGCGATGCAGACGGTTGAGGCATCTTTGGCGGCGATCATTGCTTCGACGATGCCGCTTTTGGTGGCGCTGTTTGGCTGGTCCGTCCTGGGGAAACGGACGCAGCCACTGGGCGTGGCTGGATTGATTGCCGGTGTGATTGGCGTGGCGATCATCATGGGTGCGCGGTTGGAAGGTGGTGCCGATGTCTGGGGTGTGCTGCTGTGTGTCTTGGGTGTTGTTTCCCTGACCGTCGCGACTTTGGCTGTGTTGGGGGCCACGTCGGGTGGCAATGTGCTGATGATTGTGGGGCTGCAGATGCTTGTCGGGAGCGCTGCTTTGTTCGTACCGGCCATGCTGTGGGAGACCTGGGATGTGACCTGGACATGGCAGTTGGTCATTGCTTTTGCCTACACGACTTTGGTGCCGGGGCTGTTAGCGACTTTGGTCTGGTTCCTGTTGGTGCGCCGGATTGGCGCTGTGAAGGCTGCGACGTTCCACTTTTTGAATCCGTTTTTTGGGGTCGCAGTAGCGGCTGTTTTTCTCAGCGAGGCGATTGGAACGCTTGATGTCGTTGGGGTCGTGATCATTTCCGCCGGGATCCTTGCGGTCCAACGTTCGCGGGAGGCATAGGCCTACCAATTTGGGGGTGTCGCACCCAGTTCTGCAGCGAGAGCCGCTAGATAATCCCGCAGAACCTGCGCCCGATCGTTGGCCAGGGCGCGACCTGCCAAAGTTTGCATCGTGCCGGGTAGCTTCAGCAGTTTTTCATGAAAATGATCGATGGCCTATTGGCCGTCTTCGAAGGGTCGCTGTGTCGCGAATGGGTCATCACCGTCAAAAAGCGGCCGGCCCAGAGCCCCTGAAACCGCGAAGACCCGTGCGAGACCAATCGCGCCAAGGCTTTCAACCCGGTCTGCATCTTGAACGATCATTGCCTCAAGCGTTTCAGGCGCGACCTGTGCAGAATAGCTATGTGCAATGATGGCGTGCTGGGTTGCGGTGATTTTGTCATCGGACAGGTCTAATTGCTGCAAGATCGGCCCGGCTGCCGCTGCTGAGAGTCGCGAGGCTTCGGCGCGGTTGGGTGCATCCTTTGGTAGCGTCACGAGGTCGTGCAGGTAACAGGCGCAGATGAGGACGGTTTCGTCGACCGGCCCTTCCGAGGCCGCGATGGTGCGGGCGTTGCTATAGACCCGGTCAGCATGGGCGGCGTCATGTGCGCTATCGGTAGGCGATGTGAGAGCTGCCCGAAGGTGAGGCTGCAGCGGGTGGGTCACCCGATTGAACCGCGCACGCCGCCTGTTTGACCACGGTCGAGCAGCAGATGATCGAGGATCACGCAGGCCATCATCGCCTCGCCAACCGGGACCGCGCGAATACCGACGCAGGGGTCGTGGCGGCCTTTTGTAATCACCTCCGTCGGGGTCCCATCCATGCGGATGGACTTGCGGGGAGACAGAATGGAAGAGGTTGGTTTGACCGCGAAGCGTACGACGACATCTTGCCCGGTGCTGATCCCGCCCAAGATACCGCCTGCGTGGTTTGAGCTATACTCCGGCCCGCCTTGGCCCATGAAGATCTCATCTGCATTGTCGCGGCCCGTCAACGAAGCTGCTGCCATGCCCTCACCGATTTCCACGCCTTTCACGGCGTTAATCGACATCATCGCTGCAGCCAGATCGGTGTCGAGCTTGCCATAGATCGGTGCGCCGATGCCGGCGGGGACACCGCGCGCCACGACTTCAATAATCGCCCCGACGGAGTTGTGGTCATCCTTGCGCAGCCAAGCGAGGTAGTCGTTCCATTCCGCTGCGGCAGTCGCATCGGGGCAGAAGAAATCGTTCTGGTCGATCTGGGACCAATCCATATTGTCCCGATTGATCTGCTTGGTCCCCATCTGGGTCATGTAGCCTTTGATCTGCACATTCTGCGCGATCTGCTTGATCGCCTCACGCGCGACACCGCCAGCGGCGACACGCGCCGCTGTTTCGCGGGCAGAGGACCGCCCGCCGCCGCGATAATCTCGTAGGCCGTATTTTTGGTGGTACGTGATATCCGCATGGCCGGGCCGAAATGTCTGCGCGATATCGCCGTAGTCTTTTGACCGCTGATCCGTGTTTTCGATCATCAGCTGAATCGGCGTCCCGGTCGTCTGGCCTTCAAAGACGCCGGACAGGATTTTGACCGCGTCTGCTTCGTTCCGCTGGGTGGTATTTTTGTTAAGGCCCGGGCGGCGCTTGTCCATCCACTGTTGGATCATCGGCGCTTCCAGCGGCACGCCGGGTGGGCAGCCGTCAACCGTCGCGCCCAAGGCGGGTCCGTGGCTTTCGCCCCAAGTCGTGAAGCGGAAGAGATGGCCAAAGCTGTTGAGTGACATGGTCGTGCCCTTTGTGATCGCCGTTTCCTAGGCGAAAGTGGGGGCGCATGGAAGGGGCGCGGCCTTGACCCGCCTTGGTTTTTCCTGGCCTGTGGTCGCCATGTTGACGGAGACAGACATTGCCGCCTTGACGGCTTTGCGCCGCAAATTGCATCGGCGGCCAGAGGTGTCTGGGGCGGAGGCGCAGACGGCGGCGGTGATTGCCGATGCTTTGCGGGTTTTGGACCCGGATGACCTTATCGCCGATCTTGGCGGCCATGGCGTCGCGGCCGTCTTCGCGGGTGCCGCGCCGGGGCCGACGGTGATGATCCGATGTGAGTTGGATGGTTTACCGATCACGGATGAATGCGGCGTGCCCTGGGCGTCGGAGATTCCTGGACAGGGACACCTGTGCGGCCACGACGGGCACATGACGATGGTGCTTGGGCTTGGCCGCCTTTTGTCCCGCGAACGGCCGCAGCGTGGGCGCGTTGTTTTGCTGTACCAGCCTGCTGAGGAAGTTGGTAGCGGGGCGCGGGCGGTGGTCGCGGACCGGCAGTTTGCGCAGATCGCACCGGATTGGGCCTTTGCCATTCACAACTTGCCGGGCGTACCACGGGGGGCCGTCGCAATGCGGGAGGGGTTGATGAACCCAGCGTCGCAAGGCCTGCAGATCCGACTGTTGGGGAAGACCGCCCATGCGGCAGAGCCCGAGACGGGCGTTTCACCCGGGGTCGCGATGGCGGGGTTGATCCCTGCTTTGGCTGCTTTGGGCACGGGCGGTGAAATGTCGGATCACTTTCGACTGGCAACTGTGACCCATGCCCAATTGGGCGTGCCAAGTTTCGGGATCGCGCCGGGGGAGGCGGTGATCAATGTCACTTTGCGCGCCGCAAGCGATGCCGCTTTGGCAGAAATGGTGGCTGCGGCGACCGTCCTGGCTGCGGACGCTGCAGCGGCGGCTGGTCTGCGTGTCGAAACCACGGATCACGATGTCTTTGCCGCGAGTATCAATGACACCGAGGCGGTCGCACTGGCAGAGCACGCTTTGACGGGGTTAGGCATTGCACGAAATGAGATGGGCGTGCCGATGCGCGCGTCGGAGGATTTCGGCGTTTTTGGGCACGACGCGAAAGCCGCAATGCTGTGCCTTGGATCGGGCGTGGATCACCCCGCCTTGCATCATCCGGACTTTGATTTTCCTGATGACCTTATCCCGATTGGATCGACGATCTTCGCCCGGATTGTCAGGGACCTTCTTGGATAGGGGAGTAGCGGAGCGATATCGTTCAGAGTTTCCGGTCTGTTTTCTTTCAAAGAAGACAATCAACCGTGGTTAGAAGACCACGTTCATGACGGAGAGAGACACGATCAAGAACAGGATCGTCATGATCCCCCCGCTTTTCACGAAGTCGGTCACCTTGTAGCCCGCTGGTCCCATGATCAATGCGTTCACCTGGTGGGTCGGGATCAGGAAAGAGTTCGATGTGGAAATTGCCACCGTCAAAGCAAAGAGCGCGGGGTCGCCACCGGCCGCGGCAGCGATCGACACGGCGAGCGGTACAAGAAGGACGGTCGCGCCGACGTTGGACATAATTAATGTGAAGATCGTCGCCAAAACCGCGACGCCCGCCTGCAGCGCCCAGATCGGCCAGCCGTTTAGAAGCGTCAAGATCTGCTGCGCGATCCATTCGGCGGTGCCGGTCGATTGCACGGCTGTGCCCAGGGGTATCAAACTGGCAAGGAGGAAGACCGTACTCCAACTCACTGCCTGATAGGCCTCATCGATATCGATCACTTTGGTGATGATCATCCCCACCGCCCCAGTCAGGAGGCACAGCGAAAGGCGGACGTCGGTAAAGAGGATCATCGACAGCGCGATGAGGAAGAATAGGACTGCCCAGCCGACTTTCTTTGGCCGCAGCTCTTCGCGGGGGTAGTTGGTCGTTACGACCACAAAGTCGCGGTCGCGGGACAAGCGCGTCAGAGCTTCCCAGGTGCTGTGAATGACCAAAGTATCGCCCGCGTGGAACTCAATCTCGCCCACGGGTGTCGGGGCGTGGTCTTCTGTTTCGACATAGCTGAAGGTCTCTTCATCGCGGTGGATGGCCAGGAGGCTTGCCCCATAAGTCTTGCGGAACACGAGGTCATGCGCGCATTTGCCAATAACAGATGACCCTGGCGGCACGACCATCTCTGCGACGCCGGACTTGGTTGGGGCGTAGTCCTCTGCGAAGACATCGAGTTCGGGATGCAGAATATACCCGCCATCTTCGACCATTTGCCGGATCACCTTTTCCCGGCCGAGTACCGCAATGCGGCAAGGTGCCGTGATTTGTGTTTGGATCACTGGTGCGAACCAGCGTTTGCCCTGATAGGCGCTGCCAATGATGTAGATGTGGTAGCGCTGCATGACATCGTCGAAGGTTTGCCCTGCGCAGGCGTGCCCTTCTGGGATCGAAATCTCAAAGATATCTGTCTGCAGGCCGTAAATGTTCTTCAGAAACTCTTTCAGCGACTGACCGGAGGTCCCGTCGCTTTGCTTTGACCCTGCAGGGAGGACCCACCGCCCGAAGAGCATGAAATACAGGATCCCTGTCACGACAAGACAGATGCCGATTGGCGTGACAGAAAAGAGGCTAAATGCGTCCATCTTCTGATCCGACGGCAGCATGTCATTGGCGTTGAGGATCAGGTCGTTCAGCAGGATCAAGGGCGACGATCCGACCATTGTCAGTGTCCCGCCCAGGATCGCGCAGAAACCCATCGGCATCAGCAGACGGCTGAGCGGCAATTCTGTCCTGACGGAAATCCGGCTGACGACGGGTAAGAATAGCGCTGCCGCCCCAACGTTTTGCATGAACGACGAAATGACGCCAACGGTGCCAGAAATGATGGGAATGATCCGCGTTTCTGTTTTGCCGCCATGTTTGAGGATGAGCGCGGCGACCTTGCTCATCAGCCCGGTTTTGTCGAGGCCAGCCCCGATGATCATGACCGCGATGATCGAGACGACGGCGTTACTCGACAGGCCATCGAAGAGGTGATTGACGTCCGCAAGACTTGAAAGCGCTGGGATCTGGCTAAGAATGCCGAGCAGCACCATCACAAGGATCGCCGCAAGGTCGATCCGCACGATTTCGGACACGAACAAGAAAACAGTGAACGCCAGCAGTCCTAAGACCACCGACATCTCCAAACTTAGGCTGATCGGTTCCAATCGTCTCCCCCCGATCAAACGTTACTCTCCGGGCGGGAGTGTGCGCAATATCATGGCGAGACGACAGCGCATTCGCGTAAGAAACTGTCGCAAATCTGTCTATTTGATTATTCGGAGAAGGCGCGGCTTTGCGCCACTGTCAAGCACCTTCGGGCGGCTGGGCCGTAGCCCAGCTGCAGTTCTGGGAAAATAGATAGAAGTTCTGCACGAGCTTCTTCGCTAATTTCCGCTTTATCGAGCTGCCCGGCATGCAAGCTTTCTGTGGGTGTGTCGTTTGCGTAGATCACCTCATGCTCATCAAAGAGCAGATGGATGTAGGTCACGCCTGGTGAGCGGGGTTGCAGGACGCCCTGGTCGTTGAGAAGGCCACGTGACGGAACAAACACTTCAGATTGACCGGCATAAAGCTCCGCTTTCCAGCCTGTGACGAGCATCCGATGTTGGGGCGAGACCCACAGGTCAGCGGAGGGCAGACCGGGGGCGATCGCGTCTTTGCGAATGCAAATCGGTGAGAGCGTTGGATCGGACATCAGGCGTTCTTTGCCGATCTGCGTCTTGCAAACCCAGCGGATAGGTTGGAAGCCATGATCACGGGTCAGCACCATATCGCCTTCAACGACATCATCTACATCGACCTTGCCGCGGATCGTGGTGACCATCGCACCAGGCGTGAAACAGGGGATCAGCCCGTTTTCAAACGTCACGATCCCGACCGTTTCGGCGACATGGGCGCCGGAGCCATCGCCCGTTTCTTCATCGAACCGCAATTGGGCGACAGACTCAGACGCGTTGTTTTCCAAATGAACGTTGCCGGCGTCGGATTCATTCATCGACTGCGTTTCAGCCAGCGTGATGCCTTGGGTGAACGTCGCGTCTAGGTCGAAGTTTTGGTTTGATGTGGTGAGGTTGTTGTAAGTAACAGCCGTGCCGTTGTCAGCGTCGCCGCCGGGTGAAATGGCGATGTAGCCGACGGTTTCGCCTGTGTTGACGCCATCAACGCGTGATCCTTCCTGCAAGGCGACGTCGAACCCGCTAGCTGTGATGTTGAAAGGGTCGCTGTCGGCGACATCCGGGTCGTTCTCGCTCATCCGATTGGTGAGCACGACTGGCGGATCGGTGAACCCACCGTTTAGTGTGACGTTGGATGCGGTTGTCGTTGCTGTGGTCGTTCCAGCCTCAACGATCCGGCCATCGGGCAAGGTATGAATGCCGGGTTCAACGGCGATCCAATTGACCGTTTCGGTCGCGGGGTGGGGGCCGTCTTCGTCTTCCCATTCGTCGATCCGGAAGGTGAACCCGTTGGCATCGACCGAAGTTACGACGATGGAGTATTCGTTTCCGCCATCGTTGGTCGCGGTGAGCATGATGACAGCATTTTCGATCGGCTGCGTGAAATCCACGCGCACGTCTTCTTCTGCCCCAAAACTCCCTCTTGTGAGTGTGCCGACTTCACCGATGGCCATACCGCGTTCCAAACAACAACGTTAACGCCTGGTAAAATGCAGGTAAAACCAGGCAAAAAAATGGCCGAGTGACCGCCGCAACCCCAACAAAACATGAGGTCTACGGGGAAAGTGACGCAAATGAGATCACTTGTGAGCCGGCTGGCACTCAAATTGCGGTCGCGGCAACGGCGTCTGCAAATGCCCGGCTATCGGTACGGCAGGTTCACACATCAAGCATGGTCTTTTAGACCATCCCGTCGTCGCTTTGCGTAGTCAGTGATAAAGGTAACGGTGCGGTCTACGCCGATGACCAACAGAGCTGTCAGCCAGATTGGCATGTTATGGGCTGTCGCGAGACCAAATCCGAAATAGACGAGCCAAACAAAGCCCAGCTCAAGGCATAGAATCATTAGCTGCGTTCCCCCAAGGGCGCCTCCTTTCTCCTGAAAATGTCGGTGTACCAATACCTTATCATAATGCAGTCAAAAAATCCATGAAAATCTTGTGCTTGGCGCAAACTTCCTTTACCCAAAACGACACCTCGGGGGGCCCACGTTTGGGCTGAGATTGCGAAAGCTGACCCGTTGAACCTGAACCGGTTAAGACCGGCGGAGGGAAGGTAACGGGCCACCACATGCCCCATGCTCTTTCTCCGTCCGGCGCATTGAGAGGATGAAAGATGCAAAAAACCCTACTCGCTGTCGCAGGACTGTTTTTGGCCACGCCCGCCTTTGCGGATGGACATGCCAATACGCTAACAGTCTACGCGCCTGACTACTTCGGCTCCGAATGGGGCCCTGGACCGTCGATTGAGGCCGCATTTGAAGAAGAATGCGGCTGTGACCTCGTTTATCAGACCGGCGATGTGCTGCCGCGTTTGTTGCTGGAAGGTGACAACACCGAAGCCGATGTTGTGATTGGCCTGAACACTGACGTGACCAAGAAGGCGCGCGAAAGTGGTTTGTTGACGACCCACGGTGTTGATTTTGCAGGGCTGACCCTGCCGATTGAGTGGGCGGATGATACTTTTGTGCCGTTCAACTATGGCCACACCGCATTTATCTACGACAACACGAAGCTTGATGGCTTCGACAGCTTTGACGCGCTGCTCAATGCGCCTGATGACCTGCGGATCGTTATTCAGGACCCACGTACCTCGATCTCTGGTCTGGCCTTGGTGCTTTGGGTGAATGCCGTCTACGGCGAAGGGGCAGAAGCCGCATGGGCGCAGCTTGCGCCCAAGATCCTGACGGTCACGAAAGGCTGGTCTGAATCCTACGGGTTGTTCACCGATGGCGAGGCAGATGTCGTGCTGTCCTACACCACCTCCCCTGCCTACCACATCATCGCGGAAGAGGACCTAACGAAGTCGGCCGCGATCTTCGAAGAAGGCCATTACTTTATGGTGGAGGTCGCCGCGAAGGTGGCGACGACAGACAATGCGGACCTGGCGGATCAGTTCATGGCGTTCATCCTGACGCCAACCTTTCAAACCATGATCCCAACCACGAATTGGTCTTTCCCGGCAGCGCTGCCGACAGATCAGTGGCCAGAGGGCTTCCAGAGCTTGCCAGTCCCTGAAAAGGTTTTGTTCTACTCTGAGGACGAGGCAGCTGATCTGCGGGATGAGGCGATTGAAGCGTGGCGCAGCGCGTTGTCGCAATAGCGCGGATCCTACCCGTCATTTTGACGGCGATCTTGGTGCTCGGGCTGACTCTGGGCACCTTGGCAGCCGTTTTGGGGCGGGCAGAGGGCTTTGGCGGCCTGCGATCCGCGGACTGGGCCGCCATCCGGTTTACGGTGTCTCAGGCACTGGTTTCGGCCAGCCTGAGCGTGATCCTCGCAATCCCCGTGGCACGGGCCTTGGCCCGGCGGCAGTTTCTAGGGCGGGGGGTGTTTATCACGCTGCTGGGCGCACCGTTCATTCTGCCGATCATTGTTGCTGTTCTTGGCCTTCTGGCTGTCTTTGGCCGTAACGGGGTGCTTAACACGGTGCTTGGGGCGCTGGGCCTACCCGAGGTGTCGATCTACGGGTTTCACGGCGTTGTCTTGGCCCATGTGTTTTTCAACTTGCCCCTTGCGACGCGATTTGTGCTGCAAGGTTGGCTCGCGATCCCGGCGGAGCGGTTTCGTTTGGCCGCGTCATTGGGCGCGCCCATTGGCCGCTTGTTGGAATGGCCAATGCTGCGGCAGATCGTGCCGGGGGCGTTTCTGGCGATATTCGTGATCTGTTTGACCAGCTTTGCGGTGGCCCTCACGTTGGGGGGCGGGCCGCGCGCGACGACGGTCGAACTCGCGATTTACGAGGCACTGCGGTTCGACTTTGATCTGGGCCGTGCCGCTTTCCTGGCAAGTCTCCAGTTTGGGATCTGTGCGATTGCGGCATTGGTCGCGTGGCGGGTCAGTTTGGCAGATGGATTGGGTGCGGGATTGGATCGAACAGTGCAGCGCTGGGACGGATCGGCGTTGATTGATGGGCTTTGCATCGGTGCTGCGGCACTTTTTTTGTTAGTGCCTTTGGCGATGGTTCTTTTGGAGGGCACTGCAGGGCTGGCTGAGGTGCCGGCCAGCATTTGGCCTGCTGTTCGACGGTCAGTCTCCGTCGCTGTTGTTTCGGCCCTACTTACAGGCGTTATGGCTTTGGCGCTCTCGCTGCATGGTGGCCGATGGACGATGGTGATCAGCATGCTGCCGTTGGCGGCATCAGGCCTCGTGGTGGGCACGGGGCTATTTGTGATCATCCAACCCTATGTGCGTCCGAGCGATATGGCTTTGATTGTGACAGCATTGGTGAATGCGACGATGGCTTTGCCGTTCGCGGTGCGCGCTTTGCGGCCAGCGGTGGCGACGGCGCAGGCAGACTTCGGGCTCTTAGCCGCGCAACTGGGTATGGTTGGGTGGACACGGTTGCGCCTGGTAATTTTGCCGCGGGTGCGTGCGCCGCTGGGGTTTGCGGTGGGTCTTGCTGCGGCGTTGTCGATGGGGGACCTCGGCGTGATTGCCTTGTTTGCGGATGGCGAAAGCGCGACCTTGCCACTGTTCATGTACAGGCTGATGGGGGCCTATCAGATGGAGGCGGCGGCAGGCACAGCCCTGGTTTTGGTGGGCCTCAGCCTCTTGTTGTTTTGGATGTGTGATCGCGGAGGGCGGATGGGTGCTGACGTTTGATGACGTGATGCTGGCGCAGGGCGACTTTCGCCTCAGCGTCGATTTGTCGATTGGCCCTGGGATCACTGCCGTGATCGGGCCCTCGGGGGCGGGGAAATCGACACTCTTGGCTGCCGTCGCGGGGTTCTTAGCACCTATGCAAGGGGCGGTGCAGTGGGCCGGTGGGGATCTGGGTGGCTTTGCGCCCGGCGCGCGTCCCGTGAGCATGCTGTTTCAAGACCACAACCTGTTTCCCCATCTGACCGTTGGGCAGAACGTCGGCCTTGGGCTGCAGCCCAATCTACGGCTTTCGCCTGCCGACAAGGCTGCCGTCGGGCGGGCATTGTCACAGGTGGGACTTGACGGTTTTGATGCCCGTCTGCCCAAGACGCTTTCTGGTGGGCAGCAAAGCCGGGTCGCCTTGGCGCGCGTGCTCGTCGCGGATCGGCCTGTTGTTTTGTTGGACGAACCGTTTTCGGCACTCGGGCCTGCGATGAAGGCGGAGATGCTGGATCTGGTGCGCGCGGTCCTTGGGGACGCTGGAAAGACGGTCGTGATGGTCACGCATGATCCGGGTGATGCAAAGGTGCTCGCGAGTCAGGTTGTGGTTGTTGCCGATGGGCGCGCCGAGGGGCCGACCGAAACCCAGGCAGTCTTCGCCAATCCACCGGATGCCCTGCGAGACTATCTCGGTTAAGAAAATCGCAACCTGCAAACGCAAAAGGCCCACCGGATGGGCGGGCCTTTCGTAAGATCAAACCTGGATCAGTCTTTGCCTTTGTGCGGTGCCCACAGACGCTTGTTAGTGATGTAGAGCAACACAGAGAGGATCGCGAGGAAGATGACGCCGGTCAGGCCAGCTTCTTTCCGGGCGTTCAGCTTCGGCTCCGCCGTCCACATCAGGAAAGCAGCAACGTCTTCGGACAGGTGCTGAACGTCGTTGGCGTGGCCGTCTGCGAATTCGACCCAACCGTCATCGAGTGGCGGGGCCATTGCGATCCAGGACCCTTCAATTTTGTGAGTGCCGTCTTCATACTTGCAGCTGTCGGGGAAACCGCCGGCGGTGAAGTACTTGTTGTAGTACCCGTCCATCGGTTCACCTTCGAGTGCGCATTCAGGTTCTTCTTCGTAGCCCGAGAGGATCGCGGTGATGTATTCCGCGCCGCCCATGCCGTACCACAGCTGCGCCAGTCCTGTGCCGTATGGGCCGTGGAAGCCCGCGCGGGCTTTGGCCATCAAGGACAGGTCCGGCGCGTTGGACAAGCTGGATGCTGGGAACTTGTCGGCCGGTGTTGCCGGGCGGAAGTCGCCTTCGCCCTCGAACAAAGCTGGGTCCCAGACCTCATAGAACTCGGCATAAGCGAAGACTTGGTCTTCTGGCAGGCCGGGCCCACCGTCGTCACCGAGGGTCCGGAAGGCCACGTGCTCGAGCCCGTGACAGGCTGCGCAGACCTCAGTGAAGACCTGAAGACCACGTTGCAGCTGCATTTGATCAAAAGAACCAAACATGCCGTCAAACGGGAAGTCGACATCTGGGGAGTTCTTCGCATCGCCTGCCGCCATCGCCTGGCCCCCAGTGAGGGCCAGTGCGGCTGCAGCTGAAAGAGTAAGATTACGGAGAATTGTCATCGTGTCGTTTCCTTACTCAGCCGGTTGCGCCGCAGCGCTGCCGCCAGCTGCCTTTGGGTAGTGGGCGTTGAAGTCGTCTTCGATCGTCGCCGGCGGTGTGTCGGGTTTCTCGATCACGCCCAGAAGCGGTAGGATCACGAGGAAGTAGCCGAACCAATAGGCGGAGCCGATCAGCGCGATCCAGTCGTATGGGAACTCCGCCGGACGTGCGCCAACCCACATCAGCAGGATGAAGTCAGCGACCAGCAGCCAGAACCACCACTTAAACAGCGGACGATAGCGGCCGGAACGGACCGACGACGTATCAAGCCATGGCGCCAGCGCGAGAACGACGATGGCGCCGAACATGGCCAGAACCCCAAAGAACTTCGCATCAATGATCCCGAAGCTCAGGAACTCCACCAGCATTACTAGCCACACGTCAGCCGTGAAGGCCCGTAGGATCGCGTAGAAGGGCAGCAGGTACCATTCCGGCACGATGTGCGCTGGCGTCGCCAGAGCGTTCGCTGGGATGTAGTTGTCGGGGTGCCCAAGGTAATTTGGCATAAACCCAACCGTCGCCATGAAGAGCACCATAACGATGCCCAGCGCGAACAAGTCTTTGATGACGAAGTAAGGCCAGAACGGCAGCGTGTCTTTCGCTGCGTCTTCCTTTGACGTGCGGCGGACCTCAACACCAGTTGGGTTGTTGTTCCCTGTCGTATGGAAGGCCCAAACGTGCAGGATCGTCAGACCCAGCAGAATGAATGGCAGCAAGTAGTGCAGGGAGAAGAAGCGGTTCAGCGCAGGCTGACCAACGGCGGACGCCCCCAAAAGCCATGTCTGTACAGCTTCACCCACAAATGGGATCGCACCGAAGAGGCCAGTGATCACGGCCGTGCCGTGGAAGGACATTTGACCCCAAGGCAGCACGTAGCCCATGAAGGCGATGCCCATCATCAGCACCAACATCAGAGATCCAAGCACCCAGGTCACTTCGCGCGGTGTTTTGTAAGAGCCATAGTACAGGCCGCGGAAGATGTGCATGTAGACGGCGAAGAACATCAGCGATGCGCCGTTCATGTGGAAATAGCGGATCATATGGCCGCCGTTCACGTCGCGCATGATGTGTTCGATCGATGCAAATGCCATGTCGACATGCGGGGTGTAGTGCATCACCAGCACGATGCCGGTCACGATCTGCATCACCAGCGCAAACACCAGGACGATGCCCCAGATCCACATCCAATTCAGGTTCTTGGGTGTGGGGATCATCAGCGTGTCGTAGATCAAGCTGACGATAGGTAGGCGCGAATGCAGGCCTTTTTCAAATTCGGTCTTTGGTTCGTAGTGGTCGTGGGGAATGCCGCCCATGGGTCTCTCTCCTTAACCGAGTTGGATCGTGAATTCGTCGATGAACGACGCTGTGGGGACCTGCAGGTTTGCAGGTGCTGGACCTTTGCGGATCCGGCCAGACGTATCGTAGTGGGACCCGTGGCACGGGCAGAACCAGCCGCCGAAATCGCCTGCACCATCACCCAGTGGCACGCAGCCAAGGTGGGTACAAACACCCATTTGAACGAGCCAGTTGCCTTCTTCGTTCAGCGCGCGATTCTCGTCAGTCGCCGGAGATTCTGTTGGCAAGTTGTCGTTGGCAGCAAGTTGGTCTGGTAGTTCAGCCACTTCGACTGCGCGGGCCTCGGCGATTTCCTCTTCCGTCCGGTTCCGGATGAAGACAGGCTTGCCTTGCCACAGCACGGTAATCTGGGTGCCAGGATCGACAACGCTTACGTCGACGCGGATCGAGGCCAGCGCCAACACATCTGCAGATGGGTTCATTTGGTTCACCAGCGGCCAAACCGCAGCACCGGCGGTCACCGCCCCGGCACCTGCTGTGGCGTAGTAGATAAAGTCGCGTCGTGTGGCCCCGTGGCCGTCGGCGTGATCATCAGCGTGTGACACGAGTTCAGTCTCCGTTTTGCTCCTGCGGCGCACCGCGCGTAACTCCGGCCGCCTCTGCCAGGCAGCGCTAACCGAGCGCTATTTAGACGGCAATCACAGGCCCGTCCAGCGGACATTCCCGCGCACGCCTTGTTCGGGGTGTAAGATAGAGTTGTTTCAGGTTCGTCAAGACGGCTGACAGTGCCGTTCGTTCAACATGATGGGGTTCTTATCGGCGCAAACACCACAATTAGAATCGCTGCTTCGCTTCGCCGCAATCACTTTTCCCAACAGCCAGCCGCACGCCTTGAGAACAAGGCCCAGGAGAGCTAAATCTCCGTTAACAAAATATGAATGAGAGCAGCGATGCGCACCCTATTGATCACTTTGGCCGCTTTGGCTGGCACGGCCGGAGCTGCAGCGGCGGAAACAGAGATCAGCGTCTACGGCGGCTTTCAGTCTGCTTTGGATTCTGACGTGACCATTCGGGACGACGATGTCGTCGCGGACCGCGATTTGGATATTGCCTGGGATGGTCGCCCATTCGAAGCGCCGCCCTATTACGGGATTCGCGTGACGCGCTGGCAGTCAGCCCAGCTGGGTTACGGCCTCGATTTCACGCACAACAAGGTCTATCCGCAGGATGGTGAACTGCCCGCTGACATTGATCGGCTTGAATTTACGGACGGGCTGAACACTCTCACCGTCAACGGCTACTACCGTTTTGCACCCATGGAGCGCGAGATCACGCCTTATGTTGGGGCCGGTCTGGGCCTGTCGATCCCGCACGTGGAATTCACCTCCGGCGACTCACGCACGGCTGAGTTTCAAATCACGGGTCCCGCTGCGACCCTGATTGCCGGTGCCAGTATGCCAATCAACGACCAATGGTCTGTCTTTGGTGAGTACAAAGGCACCTTCACCAGTAACACTGGCGATCTTGAAACTGGCGGGACGATCAGCACCGATATTTTCACGAATGCCATTAATGTTGGTGTGAGTTTCAACTTCTAGGACCCGAGGTGCCCCAATGCGTCTGACGTCTTTGCTGCTTCTGACCATTTTGCTGCCGACGGCTGCAATCGCTGAGTACGAAGTGAGCCTTTACTACGGCAACCAGACAGCACCGCCGTCTGACATCAGCATCCGCGGTGACGATGTGATCCCGGATATGGACTTTGAGCAGGATTGGACAGGCAATTCGAGCACATGGCCGATCTATGGCGGTGTTCGGGTCACCTATTGGCAAAGCGCGAATTTCGGCTATGGCCTGGATTGGACACACAACAAGGTAGAACCGACTCGCGGTCAGGAGCCGGAAGGATTCGACAATCTTGAGTTCACGGACGGGCTGAACACCTGGTTGATCACGGCTTATTACCGGTGGCCAGATGTCGTTGAGACACCCGTGGGTGGTTTGACCCCCTACGTGGGCGCCGGTGCAGGGATCTCATTGCCGGGGGTCGAGATTCGGTATCAGGGGTCGGACACGTTCGAGTATCAGATCACCGGGGTCGCGGCCCAAGTGCTTGCAGGTGTGAGCGTGCCCGTAACCGACACATGGTCTGTCTTTACAGAGTACAAGTATACCTACACCCAAAACGAGGTGGATCTTGTGGGGGGTGGCGCGCTGACGTCCGACATTTCGACCAATGCAATCAACATCGGGATCAGCTATCGCTTTTAGCCCGGTTTGATCCAAAGGAGCGCGCTGTGCGCACGTACCAGTTTTTGTCTGGTCACGCAGGTGCCGGTGCGCGTGGAAAGAACGGATCCTGCGGAGGGGGACCCGTTCTGAGCATCAAAGAAGCTCAGCTTTTTTGCATTATGCAGGTGCCGTGGCTTGCATACTTTCCCGTTCACAGAAGCTTGCATGCCACGCGGCGAGGTCATCATTGCCGTCCCGCCAGTTGCGAGGGCCATGTCGGAGGTCTGCGTATGACAGCGCGCAAGCGATCGCGATTTGGCCCATATCAAGCGGGCCGGCCAGGTGGCTCATCCAGCGCGCATTGACCGCAGCGATGCCGCGGCTGGCTTTCTTCCATTGGGCTTCGATCCAGTCTGGGGATTGTTGATCATCCGGACGCAGGCGAACCTCATAGGCCATGGACACGCAGGTTTCCATGACGCCATCGCCCGTGGCCTCGAGCGTGAGTGTCTCCCAGATGCGCGCATCGGGGTAGAGCGACCCCGCATTGATATCATTGAGGTATCGAGTGATCACCCGGCTGTCGTAAAGCGTTGGCGCGTCATCACGGATCAGCGCGGGGATCTTACCGATGGGGTTTGCTGCGACGACGGCCGGGTCGGAGTTGAAGGCGGTCGTCGTCACTTCCTCTTCCGTCACCAAGTCAGTGAGTCCTAATTCGCGGGTGAGAACCCGGACTTTGCGAACGAAGGGCGAGGCGGGGGAGATGAGCAGCTTCATTGGATTTCCTTAGGTATTGGGGTGGCGCATGAGGTGAGCAAGCGTTTGCGTGTCGCTGCCAAGGGTCGATGTTTCGACATTATCAGCGGCGCGCAGCCGCACGTCGTCCGGCTTGTTTTGGTTCAGTTTCCAGGTGCCGTCGATTTGCGTGACTTTCATCCGACAGGGAACGATCTGGCGCATCATCTTTTCAAGGACCGCCGGTGCCATCTTATCCGTCGTCCAAGGTTGCTTAGCGAGTTGGTCTTCGAAATGGGCTGATTGGTGATCGAGCATCGCGTGCATGTCATCCTGCGGCAGTCGAGTCAGCGTGCCGCGCAAATGGATCGCGATGTAATTCCAAGTGGGCACCTGATCGGCTGTTTCATACCAATCAGGTGAGATATAGCCGTCTGGGCCGGTGACGGCGATGACGGCTGTTTGTGGGGTTTCGAGCCGCCGCAGTATCGGGTTGGAGCGCACCAAGTGAAGATCCGCGTCTTGCCCGTTGTCGGCAAGTGCGAAGGGGATATGGGCCAAGAGCGGGCCGTCGTCCCCATTGAGGGCGAGGGTGCCAAAGCCGCGCTGCCGCGCAAAGGCGATGTTCTTGGCGCGCTCGGCTTTGCGGAAAGCGGGGTTCGGGTGAATGTCGCGGCCCTTTGTGCAGCTGGAATGTTACCCAGCCTCTGGAAAGTAGGCGGGCGGGTCGTTCGGTTGCCAGACGGGCCGTTTGACCATGATCGCCTGGAAGCTGTCAGAGGTTTCCCAGGCGGTCAACCAACGGATGAGATGTGGCCAGTCTTGCGCATCGAACCAGGCCCGGTCGGTATTGGCAAACTGCCGTACGAAGGGGCGTAAGGCAGCGTCTGCCATGGATTCCCGGTCGCGCAGGAGGTGGGCGTGATGGGCAAGGCGTGTGTCGTAGGTTTGCAGGATGTCGGCGGCTGTGGTGCGATCCGCTGATGCGTCACGGTCCGGGAACCGGACGGCGTATTTGGTATGGTCCAGCGCAGTCTTGAACGGGCCGTCATTGGTGTCAATGAGCGCGGCAGTGTCTTGAGGATCAACAAGCCAACCGTCCGGATCGTGCTGGGTCAGTGCCCACAGCATGATGTCGCGGCTCTCATCAAGGATCTGCCCGTTGGCTTCAAGGCAGGGAACGGTCGCGCTGAGGCTGGCGGCCCGGAAGGCCCCTGGTTTGTCTTTGAGAAGGATCTCGCGAAGATCGACCGTTATGCCAGACGCCAAGACCGCCAAGCGCGCCCGCATGGCGTAGGGGCAGCGACGAAAGGACCAGAGGATGGGCGTTTGGGGCATGTGGGGCGACAATTGTTCGGGCAAATGGAAGAGGGGCGCGGCTTAAGCCGTGAGCGACGTCCCTTCTTTCCCGGTAATTTTGGTTGTGACGATCTGGCTTTCGGGTTGATCGGTTGTGAAGGCCACCTCCGCAAACTGAGGCGTCCTGCCCATGCGGGGATTTTCCATTAAGACGTCGTGGGATTTGCCGATTTGATTCGCGAGGTGCTTTTGAACTTGCGCGTCACCGGCGGCGCGGAGGCGCGCGGCCCGCGACTTGATATCTGGCCCTTTGACGGCCGGCATGCGGGCCGCTGGCGTCCCTTGCCGGGCGGAGTAGGGGAAGACATGCAGCCAGGTGAGGTTGCAGTCGGTGACGAGTTTGAGGGAGTTTTCGAACGCCGCGTCGGTCTCTGTCGGGAAACCTGCGATGATGTCAGCGCCATAGGTCATCTCGGGCCGGAGTTTGCCGGCCTCTTCGGTAAACCGGATCGCGTCATCACGCAGGTGGCGGCGTTTCATGCGTTTGAGGATCAGGTCGTCGCCGTGTTGCAGCGACAGATGCAGGTGGGGCATCAAACGCGGTTCGGTCGCGATGGCCTGCATGAGGTTGTCATCCACTTCAATGCTGTCGATGGAGCTGATCCGCAAACGCGGTAAATCGGGCACGAGCTTGAGGATGCGCATGACAAGGTCGCCGAGTTTTGGCGTGGCAGGCAGGTCAGCCCCCCAAGAGGTGAGGTCAACGCCCGTGAGGACCACCTCATTGTACCCCTTCTGCACCAGTCGCTTGATCTGATCGACCACAACCCCGGCTGGCACGGACCGCGAGTTTCCGCGCCCGTAGGGGATGATGCAGAAGGTGCAGCGGTGGTCGCAGCCGTTCTGGACTTGGACATAGGCCCGACTTCGGGTGCCGAAACCATCGATCAGATGACCGGCGGTTTCTGTGACGCTCATGATATCGTCGACTTGGACGGGTTCTGTCTCCCCGATCAGATCGGGGGCAAGGCCGCGCCAGGTTGCCAGGTTCATCTTTTCAGTGTTGCCCAGGACGACGTTGACTTCGTTCATATCGGCGAAGGTTTTTGGTTCGGTTTGGGCCGCGCAGCCCGTGACGATGATTTGCGCGTCAGGATTGGCCCGGCGCTGTTTGCGAATGTCCTGCTTGGCCTTGCGCACCGCCTCTGCCGTGACAGCGCAGGTGTTCACAATGATCGCGTTCTCGACGCCCGCCTTGGTGGCGAGATCCTTCATCGCTTCGGTCTCATAGGCGTTGAGCCGGCAACCATGGTTCGAAAAGAGCGGGGCTTTAGCCATGCCAAATGCCGTCAAAAACATGAGCGGTGGGGCCGGTCATCCAAACGCCATCTTCGCGCCAATCGACCTGCAAGGTCCCGCCGTCGAGGTCGATCTTGACGGATCGTCCCGCTAGGCCCCGCCGATGGGCTGCGACAGCTGTGGCGCAAGACGACGAGCCAGACGCCAGCGTGACACCCACACCCCGCTCCCACACGCGCATGCGCAGGTGGTCTGGGCCAATCACGCTCGCAAATTGAACGTTGGTCCGCTGTGGGTAGAGCGGGTGATGCTCTAGGGCGGCACCGCGGGCTTGGAGGTCGACCGTCTCAGCGTCATCGACAAAGAACGTGCAATGGGGGTTCCCCATGCCAGTCGCGGTTGGTCGACCTGGGATGGGGAGTTCAAGAGTCTCCATCGCCTCTGCAAGCGGAATCTCATCCCAGTTGAGCTGGGGCTGACCCATATTGACAGAGGCGAGCCCGTCCACATCCGCAGCCTGCAGCGTGCCGCGATCTGTGGTGATGGTCAAAGCCGATTGACCTGTCTGGTCCATGGTATGGCGCGCGATACAGCGGGTTGCGTTCCCGCAGGCGGCAGAGGTTGAACCATCGGCGTTCCAGAAGGTCAGATGCATGTCCGCATGTGGCGCATCGGAAATCACTGCCAACTGGTCGAACCCCACCCCGCGATGTCTGTCGGCCATCGCCATAGCGACGCCTGCATCGACGCGCGGGGCGATTCCCCGTTCATCGATGACAACGAAGTCGTTTCCCAGTCCATGCATCTTCATAAACGGGAGAGAGAGAGCGGTTTTGGCGTCCATGCTGCGGCATATAGACAAAGCATAGCAGCTATTCCAGGTCTGCGTGGTTTAGGGGTTGACCGGTGTGTCTGGTGTTTCTAGAAGCGGCGCTCAGTGGGCCGTTAGCTCAGTTGGTAGAGCAACTGACTTTTAATCAGTGGGTCGCAGGTTCGAATCCTGCACGGCTCACCACTGAATTCGAAAGCTTCGTTTTTTTGATCCGCTCAGAACTGAGCTCATCGTTTTATGGGGCGTGGACCCTGCGCAACCATCCGTCACTGATCACCGACTACCGTCCGTGGAAGTGCTGGCTTTGATCATTTTCACTCGCGTGGTCTGCCATGCGGGTGTGACGTTGCGCCTTCAGACGTGTTTTGTGTCTACTGATTTTCTGAACGACGGTGAACGGGCTACCCTGTTCGATTGAGTGTGGCCTCGTCCACAATAAACACCCCAGAGTTAACGGCGAAGTCCAGATCATACGCGGACCGTTTGGAGCTGCGCACCCCGCAGTTAGGTTGGCAAACCCGCGGCCCAAGCAAATCAACCGAACAGTCCCCGTTGTTTGGTGTGCATGATTTTGCTCAGCGTTACCACGCGAGGTAACCCACCCCAGCAAATGCAATCAGACACCCAAGCCATTGTCGCTTGTTCAGCTTTTCGTTCAGAAAGGTCGCCGCCAGCCATATAGCAGGCAAACCGTACATCGATGTTGCAACCGCCGTATACTCTGCATTTGGCTTCCCACCAGCCGACACAATGGCAAGGATAGCGATGCAATCTGCCAAACCCATCAAAGTCAGGATCCCCAAAGACTTTCGCCCCGGCCAAAACGGCAAACGAAATGCGATGATGCCCGCACTCATCACCGCGATCGCAAACAGCCGGGTTGCAAGTGCCGATAGCATTTCATTGCTGAGTTCGGTTGCCGCCTGACCGAGTGCAAAGGTCCCTGTAAAGCCAACGGCCGAAATCAGTGCATAAAGGACCGTTTTGCCCTTTGCCGGGATGTCTGATTGGTCGTCGTCCGAGAGAGCGGACACAATAGAAATGCCCCCCAAAACCATCAACACGGCAAACCATTGCCATGGCGTGATTGTGGCGCCGGTGGCAGCGGATAGCGCAACTGAAAATACAGCAAAACAGGCGACAAGTGGGGCTGCGAGCCACACTGGTCCGCGTTGAAAGGAGCCGTAGAGACCCAAGTTCGCAATGACAAAGCACAGGCCCGCTGCAAGAGAGAGCAAAACGGCATCGTTAGACATAGGTACGAGGCGACCCGTTGCGAATGTAAGGCTAAACTGGAACCCAAATCCAATGACCAAGACGGCCAAGATGCAGGCGCTGATTGGCACGGTTTGTGTAATGTACCGGACAAGAAAGTCGTGGAACCCCCAGGCCAAGGCTGCGATGAAGCCAAGGAGAAGTGATGTCATTCCTCGTCTCTGAAGAACGGGACCATAAAGACCAAACAGGCGATCAAGAAGAAAACGCTGCCGAACATGCCCCAAAAACTGCCGATGCTCGCAATGCAAAACCCGATGGCAGAGATCACAAAGAGGATCCAACCGATGAAATTGATCTGTCTGTTTGTCATGTCCGGGTCGATTTTGATTGCGTAAATGGGACGGGGATATATTCTTACCATTAAATAAATTTTCCGGTCATGCAACATGAGGCGCGCAAATGCTGGATAGACTACCGAACGTCGTGCCAGGCCCTCCTCAGCCGAGCGTGATCGTCGAGCCGCGCGTCTTTTCTTTGCCGCCCGGAACAGAACGGTATGTGATTGAGGGCCAAAGTGCGGCCCTGATCCCTGTCTACGCCGGTGATGTTCTGAGTATCACAAATGATGAAGGCGGCCAGCTGTGTGAAGTCCTGGCGTTCGATAGCAAAGGCGTGGTTGACGCGGGCCTTGTGGGTGCGGCGGGGCAGGGACCAGCCACAGGGTTACAGGCCCTTTTAGCACGTGATGATCGTTCGTTGCGTGGGTTGCGGATGGGGTTAAATGCGCGCGGCGTCGACCTCAGCACACCCGGTGCAGTGCACCTCTTTGAAGAAACGACGCCGGCAAAAACGGCACAGGACTTCACCGTCGCCCGTGATGGGGCGATTGTGGTGGCAGCGCCCGGCCCAGACATGGATCTTGAGTGTCAAAACACTGCGACGCCGCTGACAGTTGTGATGAAGCGTGCAACGATTGAGTCGCAGGCCAGATTTGCGCTCCCAGAGCCGCTAGCCGATCCGCTCCAAGATATCCGGGTCCATACCCAGACGGCGGAAGCCTATTTCGTGAAGGCAGGGGACTATATCCAGATCCTGGATGTGGATGGACGTCAGTGTACGGATTTTGAGTGTTTTAGCGCCCGTAAGCTCGACAAGGGGATCGAGCATGCACTGGATGTGACCACCACCCGCACGCTTATGGGTCATGCCTATCCGATGCCGGGGCTGCACGCGAAGTACTACGATCAAGAGATGGTTCCGCTGGTCGAAGTCGTGCAGGACACGTGCGGACGGCATGATGCATTTGCGATGGCCTGTGCTGCGAAGTATTACGATGACATTGGCTATCCGGGCCATCCGAATTGTTCCGACAACTTCAATACTGCCTTGGCCGCGTACGGCGTCACCGGACGACCGGGTTGGATGGCCATCAATTTCTTCTTCAACACCGGAATTGATGAGCATGGCGTCATGTTCACGGATGAGCCTTGGTCGCGGCCTGGCGACTATGTTTTGTTGCGGGCCTTGACCGATATTGTCTGCGTCTCCAGCGCCTGTCCCGATGACACCACCGCCGCCAATGGGTGGAATCCGACGGATATCCATGTGCGGACTTATTCCGGCAAGGAGACCTTTAAGAAAGCCATCGCCATCCGCGCGACCCCAGATTCGGAGCCTCAAATGACCAAAGAAACCGGCTTCCATGATAAGTTTGCACAGCACACGCGGAACTTTGTGGAATACAACGGCTATTGGCTCCCGAATTGCTTCGCGGCCGCCGGGCCGATTGCCGAATATCATGCCTGCCGCCAAGATGCCGTCATGATGGACCTGTCGCCACTCCGGAAGTTTGAGATCAATGGTCCAGATGCAGAGGCCCTGTGCCAGTACGTCTTCACCCGCAACATGAAGACCTTGCCTGTCGGTGGCGTTGTCTACACGGCGATGTGTTACGAACACGGCGGGATGATTGACGACGGCACCGTCTTCCGGCTGGGGCGTGACAATTTCCGTTGGATCGGTGGCAATGATTATGGCGGTCAGTGGATTCGCGACCAGGCAGAAAAGCTGGGGCTGAAGGTGCTGATCCGGTCGTCGACCGATCAGCTGCATAACGTTGCTGTGCAGGGTCCAAAATCCCGCGATCTTTTGCGTGATCTGATTTGGACGGCGCCTCATAACCCGCAGTTTGATCAACTCGCCTGGTTCCGCTTCACCCCCGCCAGATTGGGTGACGAAAGTGGGGTGCCGATCGTGATCTCGCGTACCGGCTACACCGGGGAATTGGGGTACGAGGTAATGTGCCATCCAAAACATGCGCCAGAGGTCTTTGACGCCATTTGGAAGGCCGGGCAGCCGCATGGACTGCAGCCCATGGGGCTTGAGGCGTTGGATATGGTGCGGGTCGAGGCTGGTTTGATTTTCGCGGGCTATGATTTCAGCGACCAAACCGATCCGTTCGAGGCGGGCATCGGTTTCACTGTCCCGCTGAAATCAAAGCCGGACGATTTTATCGGGCGCGACGCGCTGATCCGTCGGAAAGACCATCCGATGAAAAAGCTCGTGGGTCTTGATGTGGGATCTGAGGTCGAAATCGGCCACGGCGATTGCATCCATGTCGGCCGTGCGCAGATCGGCGAAGTGACATCAGCGATGCGCTCCCCGCTGTTGGGCCGCAACATCGCAATGGCCCGGGTCGATGTGGCCCATGCTGCACCAGGGACCGCACTTGAGATCGGAAAATTGGACGGTCACCAAAAGCGCCTGCCGGCCGTCATCCGGGCAGATCTGGCTGCATATGATCCCAAAAAGGAAAAGCCGCGGTCATGATGCGTCTCGCCGCTTTTGCCGTTTTGGTCGCCAGCGCGGCACAGGCCCAATCTGTGAAACTCCAAGAGCATGAAATTGCGGCCCTCCTGACTGGTAACACCGCGGTGGGGATGTGGGAAGGGCAGCTTTATCGCCAGTACTTTGACGCCGATGGGACAACCATTTATGCGCAAGACGGGGCTCGTTCGACGCTGGGTCAGTGGCGGATCGCGGACGGCGAGTATCAGTCCATTTGGCCCAATGATGCAGACTGGGAAGGCTGGTTCGTCATGGAATTTGCTGGGGACTTCTTTTGGGTGAGCAAAGCCACGCCGCCCACGCCCTTTGCCGTCCTGGATGGCCAGCAATTGATCGCCAAATGAAGTGGGCATTGTCCCTGTTGCTGTTCCCGTCGGTTGCCTTCGCTGACGGCATTTGCGCAGATTTGAATGATCTTGTTGACCAGGCTGTGTCCGACCGCCCAGTCACGTTTGACCTTGCAGGGGCGCCGACGCCGCCGGACTGCTCGCGCAGTCTTGAGCTGGGCGGGGTCAGGGCCGTAACCTGCGGATGGTCGTATCCTTATCGCGACGCCGCGGCGATGGCGGCGTTCGACGATCTGTTGGGAGGCGTCGCGCGCTGTGGCGACGTGTTGGGTCGGGATGACTCCCAAGTCAGCCATCCTGACAGCTACGATCTGCGCATGTTTTCGGTCCAAGATGCAGAGGTCAGCGTGTCTTTGAAAGACAAGGGCGCGTTAGCGGAGACCTGGCTGTTTTTGCGCGCCGCTTCGGGGTCTTAGTGCGGCGCACAGCCGTCACCGCATCCCCTGTAGCCTTTGCATGATCCGCAAAGGCCGCTGGGTGTTCGCCCGGCGTGTGCTGAAAGGCTAGCAGGCGCATCAGTTTTGCAAATAGACCTCAAGACTATCGTCGAGCGCGTCTTTCCAGGGTGTGTGGTGCTTGGGCGCCATCGTTCCTGTGATGACAGACGCGTAACCATTGTCACGGAAGGTCATGATGCCTTTCTTCTTATGGCCTTTCCATTGTTTGAAGGCCTGACAGGCACCTTCGAGGTCGAAGTCAGGATAGTCGGTTTCGCCGATCAGCTCTTTCACGTAATCGCCTTGGTACCAGATCGCGTCATAGTCATCTTCGCCTGCGTCTTCACGTGCCACGCGGTCGGCCACGTCGGCCTCCATGGCTGCTTTGTCGGGGATCGCGATCTTGCCCATAATCACATCGCGGGCCCACCAGGCTTGGGCATCGAACATGTTGAACGTGAACCATTGGTCCTGCATGCCGATATAGAACAATCCAGGTTCGTGGACGTAAGCCACACCTTTGTAGAGGTCAGCCGTCGCCAGACGATTGGCGGTTTTCAAGCGCAGATCGTCCGGCAGGAAGGGGAAGTGGTGCTTGTAGCCGGTGCAAAGGATGACCGCATCGACGTCTTTAGAGGTGCCATCCTTGAAGTGGGCGGTATTGCCATCGACATGAGTCAGAAGAGGGACCTCTTGCCAGTTGTCAGGCCAGTCGTAGCCCATGGCGGCCGTTCGGTGGCTGACCGTCACGGATTTGCAGCCGTATTTCCAGCACTGTGATCCAATATCTTCGGCAGAATAGCTGGTGCCGACGATCAAGATGTCTTTGTCCTTAAACTCCATCGCGTCGCGAAAATCATGTGCGTGCAAGACACGGCCTTTGAAGCTTTCGAAACCTGCGAAGTAGGGCACATTTGGTGTACTGAAGTGGCCGGTACAGACGACCACGTGGTCGAACTCTTCGGTGTAGGTGTGGTCTTCCGGCAAATGACAGACGGTGACGTTGAACTTATCGCCTGCCTTTTCGACCCAGCGAACGGCGGTTTCAAACCTGATCCAGTCTCGTACTCCGGCTTTTTCGACGCGGCCTTGGATGTAATCGAAAAGAACGGCGCGGGGCGGATAGCTCGCGATCTGTTTGCCGAAGTGTTCCTCAAATGAGTAATCGGCGAACTCAAGGCCTTCCTTTGGCCCATTTGACCAAAGATAGCGATACATGGAGCCGTGAACGGGCTCCCCGTATTCATCTAGTCCAGTCCGCCATGTGTAGTTCCACAGGCCGCCCCAATTCGACTGCTTTTCAAAGCAAACGATCTCTGGGATTTCCTCCCCATTTGCTTGGGCAGATTGAAAGGCGCGAAGCTGCGCAAGGCCTGACGGGCCAGCGCCAAGGACAGCAATCCGGTTGGTCATGGGGGCGATCTCCTACACGATACATTCCACAGAATTGCATCTCAGGCTTCACCCAAAGTCAATTAATATTCTTATGAGGAAATTTGGATCGCCTCTTTTCTGAGCAGCCAAAGTGGTTAGTCTGCCTCTAATTTGGGAGGGGTGCTTCATGGACAAGCCAGGTTGGAATTTTTGGCCGGTCGTTATCTTGGGACTGCTTTGGAATCTGATGGGCTGTATGAATTACGTCAGCCAAAGCAACCCAGATGTCGTTGCGACGATGCCAGAAAGTTATCAATTATTGATCGACGGTAGACCCGCCTGGGCGACGGGGGCGTTTGCGATCTCGGTCTTTGGCGGGGCGGTCGGGTGTATCTTAATGCTGCTGCGCCGCGCAGTTTCAGTGCCGGTTTTGGCAATCTCACTTTTGGGTACGGCCGTCGTGCTGATCCATGCCGTGATGGTGTCCGGATTGACAAGCCAAGTGGTGACAACGACGGGGATGTCTGTAGTTGTCGCGATCATTTTGCTTTGGACAGCACAAAGCGCGCGTGGGCGCGGTTGGCTAGGCTAATGTACCGGACTTAGAGCCATCCAGCAGCGCGCTGCCTTTGATGCGCAACGACCGCGTTGCGCATGAGGATCGCGACTGTGACCGGGCCGACACCACCTGGGACAGGCGATATCCAACCTGCAACCTCGATCACTGCGTCAGTATCCACATCACCGACGATCTTTGGGCCATCGGGCGTTTCAATCTGATTGATGCCGATGTCGATCACTGCGGCACCGGGTTTGATCATGTCGGGACCGACGAGATGTGCCTTGCCGACTGCGACAACCACAACATCGGCGCGCCGCGAATGCATCGCTACCGAGCGGGTCATGTGGTGGCAGACAGTCACGGTGGCCCCTTCGGCCATCAGCATGATCGCAGCGGGTTTGCCGACGATTTCGGAATGTCCGATCATGACAACCTCCAACCCCTTTAAGGGCAGACCCGTTTCGCGGATCAGTTCGACGCTGGCCGCTGCGGTGCAGGGCGCCAAAGCAATATCGGAGTATACGATATTGCCGATCGAGGCTGGGTTCATCCCTTCGACGTCTTTCAGCGGATGGATTGCGGATTGGAGCGACCGAACGTTGATGTGATCGGGTAGGGGGCGTTGCAAGATAATCCCTAAGACGGAGGGGTCATCATTCATTGCCACGATCCGGCGTTTGCAGTCCTCTTGTGCGATGTCCGCTGGCCAGTTGAGTTGCTTGAACGGCAAACCTGCCTGATCCGCCCCACGTACCTGATTGCGCACATATACATCCGCTTCTGGCACGTCACCGACAAGGATGGAGACGAGCGCAGGCATGTTTGTATTGTCGTCGGTGTAGTCCCTGACCTCTGCGATGATCCGCTTTTTCACCGCGACGCCGTTGATCAGTCGGTTGTCAGCCATGGCTGGTCAATCCTTGTGATTAAGCAAGAAAAGGGCTGGGACATCGATGTCCCAGCCATCTGTTTGCTGCGATACTGTTCGTTCAGATATCGAGCGTATTATCCTTTTCCCACTGGCTGAAGTGGCTGACGAAGGAATTCCATTCCTGCATCTTCATCTTCACATAGGACTTGGAGAAATCCTCACCCATCGCGGCTTTTAAACCCTTGTCCTTGTCGTATTCACGTAGGGCATCGAGCATGTTCAGCGGCAGCTTTGGTGCGCCCCGGACCTTATGACCCTCGGCGTACATGTCGATGTCGTAGCGTTTGCCAGGGTCGGCCTTTGACCGAATGCCAGAGAGACCTGCTGCGATGATCACGGCTTGTAGCAGGTAAGGGTTTGCGGCGCCGTCGGGCAGACGCAATTCGAAACGGCCTGGGCCTGGGACGCGCACCATGTGGGTGCGGTTGTTGCCGGTCCAAGTGACGGTGTTTGGGGCCCACGATGCGCCGGAGACGGTGCGCGGCGCATTGATCCTTTTGTAGCTATTCACGGTTGGGTTGGTGATCGCGGCCAGGGCGCTCGCGTGTTTCATGATCCCGCCAAGGAAGTGACGGCCCTGATCCGACAATCCCAATTCAGCGGTTTGGCTGCTGTCATTGGGGTCCATCGCAAAGACGTTCGTCTTGCCGTCCATATCCCAGACAGAGATGTGTGCATGGCAGCCGTTACCGGTAAGCCCCTCGATTGGTTTGGGCATGAATGTCGCGCGGAAGCCGTGCTTTTCTGCGACCGACTTCGTCATGAACTTGAAGAACGAATGCTTGTCTGCGGTGCGGAGAACGTCGTCGAATTCCCAGTTCATTTCGAACTGACCATTCGCGTCTTCGTGGTCGTTTTGGTAAGGGCCCCAACCGAGATCGAGCATGTAGTCGCAGATCTCACGCACCACATCGTAGCGCCGCATGACCGCTTGCTGGTCGTAACAAGGCTTTTCAGCGGTATCAAACTCGTCCGAGATCTGGCTGCCATCTGGGGTCAGCAAGAAATACTCCGCCTCGATCCCCGTTTTTACGCGCAGGCCTTCTGTTGCGGCTTCATCAATCAGTTTTCGTAGCACGTTGCGCGGAGCTTGATCGACGTCCTCGCCTTCCATCACGCAGTTGGCCGCGACCCAAGCAACCTCTGGCTTCCACGGCAATTGGATCACGGATGATGGATCGGGCACTGCAAGCATATCGGGATGCGCGGGGGTCATATCGAGCCAAGTCGCGAAACCTGCAAAACCCGCGCCTTCCTCCTGCATGTCGCTGATGGCTTGGGCCGGGACCAGTTTCGCCCGTTGGCCGCCAAAGAGGTCGGTAAAGCTGATCATAAAGTATTTCACGCCATTGTCGGCGGCGAATTTGGCAAGATCTGTGGTCATTGCGATTTCCCTGTCGTCGAAAAGGAAAGGGCGCATCCTGCCTCGCAGCCGCGCCCTTTTGTGGATTAGTAGGATGTTCCCTGTTTGCCGGGGTACCAGTCGGTGCCAGCAAGCGGGATTTTGGCCATAGCGGCGGCCTCCAGCGTGACAGCGCAAAGGTCTTCAGGTTCGAGGTTGTGTAGGTGGTTTTTGCCGCAGGCCCGCGCGATCGTCTGCGCCTCTAGCGTCATCACTTTGAGGTAGTTGTTTAATCGGCGGCCCCCTTCGACTGGGTCGAACCGTTTCATCAGCTCTGGGTCTTGTGTGGTGATACCTGCCGGATCTTGCCCTTCGTGCCAGTCATCATAGGCGCCCGCTGTGGTGCCAAGGGCGTTATACTCGGCCTCCCACTTCGGGTCGTTGTCGCCGAGCGCGATTAGTGCCGCTGTTCCGATGGCAACCGCATCCGCGCCAAGCGCCATGCATTTGGCCACGTCCGCACCCGTGCGCACACCGCCTGATACGACCAACTGCACCTCGCGGTGCATGCCAAGGTCTTGCAGTGCGCGCACGGCCTCGCGAATGCATGCAATAATCGGTTGGCCCACATGTTCGATGAACACGTCTTGGGTCGCGGCCGTGCCGCCTTGCATTCCGTCCAGCACCACAACGTCCGCCCCAGATTTCACGGCCAATGTCGTGTCAAAGTAAGGACGGGCCCCGCCCACTTTGATATAGATCGGGACCTTCCAACTGGTGATTTCACGCAATTCGAGGATCTTGATCTCAAGATCATCGGGACCGGTCCAATCCGGGTGACGACAGGCAGAGCGTTGGTCGATGCCCTTCGGCAGATTGCGCATCTCTGCCACGCGGTCACTTATTTTTTGACCCAAAAGCATGCCGCCGCCGCCGGGTTTCGCGCCCTGGCCGACCACGATCTCAATCGCGTCTGCGCGGCGCAGATCATCCGGGTTCATCCCATAGCGGGATGGCAGGTACTGATAAACGAGCTTGTCAGAATGCCCGCGTTCCTCGTTCGTCATGCCGCCGTCGCCGGTTGTCGTAGAGGTGCCCGCAAGGGTCGCGCCACGACCCAAGGCTTCTTTGGCGCCGCCTGACAAGGCGCCGAAGGACATACCTGCGATAGTGATGGGGATATCGAGCTCAATCGGGTTTTTGGCGAACCGGGTGCCAAGTGTCACCGATGTCTCGCACTTCTCTCGGTATCCTTCCAGCGGGTAGCGCGAGATGGAGGCCCCCAGAAACAGCAGATCATCAAAGTGCGGCAGCTTGCGCTTCGCCCCACCCCCCCGAATGTCATAGATACCAGTCGCGGCTGCGCGCCGGATTTCGGCATTGACGGGGTTCGAAAAGGTTGCTGATTGGATGGGTACGGTGCGCGGGGCGCCTGAGTGATTGTCTTTCATGCACGTCCCCTAATATGCGTTGTCGATGTTGAAGTTATAGAGCTGCCGTGCAGAGCCATAGCGCGTGAACTCTTCAGGTTTGGCGTTTGCCCCTGCCTTATCGAGGAGGTCTGCAAGGATCTCTAAGTGCTCCGGGCGCATCTCTTTTTCAATGCAGTCGGCACCTAATGATTTGACAGAGCCGCGTACAAAAAGGCGCGCTTCATATAGGCTGTCGCCCAGGGCCTCGCCCGCATCGCCACAGACAACCAAGTTGCCAGACTGTGCCATGAACGCCGACATGTGCCCGATATTGCCATGCACAACGATGTCGATACCTTTCATCGAAATCCCGCATCGGCTGGAGGCATTGCCTTTGATCACCAGCAGCCCACCATGGCCGGTGGCGCCAGCGTATTGGCTGGCATCACCGTTGATTACGACCATTCCGCTCATCATGTTTTCGGCGACGCCCGGCCCGGCGGAGCCTTCGATGTTGACTGTCGCCTGCTTGTTCATCCCAGCGCAGTAATATCCGGTGGAGCCTTTGACCGTCACCTCAATCGGCGCATCAAGACCGCAAGCGATTGCATGTGCGCCTTTAGGATTTTCGATCGTCCAGGACGTTTGGTTTGTGGTTTCCGCTTGCGCGTGAAGGGTCGCGTTCAGGTCGCGCAGACCTGATGTTTGAAGGTCAATCGTTTGCATTTAAGCCGCCTTCTTACTGATCGGCTGTTTATGGTGGCTCCAAAAATACACTGTCGCCGGTTCAGGCTCCCATACCCGCGCATCATCAATGCCGGGCAGGTCTACAAGCGCGCGGTATTCGGAGCCGAAGGCGACATATTGGTCGGTTTCGGCCATCACGGCCGGTTTACAGGCAATTGGGTCCCGGACGACGCCAAAACCATCTTTTGTGCCAACAACAAACGTGAAAAAGCCATCCAGGTCATCGAGGGAGCTTTTCAGCGCCTCTCCGAGTGTCGCGCCCTGCTGCATACGCCAGGTTAAGTAAGCTGCGCCGACCTCTGTATCGTTCTCGGTTTCGATATGGATACCTTCGCGGCGCAGCTTGCGCCGGAGACTATTGTGGTTGGACAAGGATCCGTTGTGAACCAGGCACTGATCGTCGCCGGTATTGAATGGATGTGCCCCCATTGTGGTGACGGCCGATTCGGTTGCCATCCGAGTGTGGCCGATGCCGTGGCTGCCCGACATCTGTGCAATCTCAAATCGCGCCGCCACATCTTTGGGCAGGCCGACTTCTTTATAAATCTCCAACAAGTCACCTCGGCTCATCACGCGAATGGCAGGGTTGATCTCGGTCAAAGCGGTCCGCGCGGCAGCGGTTGAACCTGTAGGAACGTGCAACACAGCATGTGTGCTTTTCACATCCATCGAAACGCGTGCGTCAAGCACATTTCCTATTGCCGTGTCCAGGCCCGCAAAGGCCAATTCGGGCGCGTCAGACTGGACTACAAGTTTCGTCTTACCTTTTGTTTCATCGCCATAAATCGCGATCCCAGCGCTGTCTGGCCCACGATCCGTCATGGTGATGAGCATCGCCGTCAGGAGTTCACCCAGCTGAGGTTCTAACGCTTTGTCTTTCAGGAAAAGACCAACAATCCCGCACATATGAAGTCCCCAAAAAGTTTCCCATTCTATTCATATGGGCTCGAATCGACGCTAGCACCAAAAAAAAGGCCGCTCAACTGGCAGGAAAATAATTTTCACCTTAGGCAAAAAATCCTAGGCGATCCGACAATCTCATGTTTCATTTGCGACGGCAGCTGACGCGAAGATCGGCTGCGCGAACAGAAAGCTGACACGGGGGTCCTTGGACGTGGAAGAACAATTAGCCGAACTTGCAGCGCAGGTCGCTGCCATCGAAGCGAAGGGGAATCTGACGAACACGATGTTCGCAGAAACGTATTATTACTTAACCATTCCATTGATGATCATCATTCACGCGGGCTTTTTAGCCTACGAGATGGGCGCATCACGCGCCAAGAACGCGCTATCTTCCGGAGTGAAGAACATACTCGCGTTCGCATTTGTCATCCCAGCCTTCTACTTCTTTGGGTGGTGGGTGTACTGGGGTTTCCCGACCGGTTTCTCGCTCTCGGAAGGGCCAAATGGCATATCAGGCGCCGCTTACGCGAACTCCATTGCTTGGGGTTGGGGTGAAAGTGCTGCGTACATGGGGCCGAATACAGAAGACCAGATCGATGGTGTGTTCTGGGGCGCCTTCACGTTGTTCGCCGCGACAACCGCATCGATTATGTCTGGTGCTTTGATCGAGCGAATTCAAACTGTTGGATTTGTCATTCTCGCCGTTGTTCTGGGTGGGTTCAGCTGGACACTTGCGGCCGCTTGGGGCTGGCACGCAGATGGCTGGCTTGTGCAGAACTGGGGCGTGCATGACTTCGGCGCTGCGGGATTGGTGCATGCTGTTGCGGCATTCTTCGCGCTAGGTGTGCTGATCAATCTTGGACCGCGGATCGGCAAGTTCAACCCGGACGGCACGGCCAATCACATCGCAGGGCACAATATGCCGTTCACCGCGACCGGCCTCATGCTGATTATCGTCGGTTTCTGGGGCTTCCTGATGGGTTGCGTCGTCGTGGGCGGCGAGGCTTGGTCATGGGGCGGTAACTTCACGACCATTTACGGCACACCGACGAACCTTGGGGCATTGGCCTTTAACATTTTGATGGCAGTTGCTGGCGGTATCATTGGTGCATGGCTCTTTACGAAAGACCCATTCTGGATGATGTCCGGCGCACTTGCTGGGATTATCTCAGTGGCATCTGGTGTTGACTTGTATTGGCCCGGCCTGTCGTTTGTGATCGCCTTCAGCGCGGGGGTCATCTTGAAGCCTGCAGCGACGATCCTTGAGAACATGGGGATTGATGACGCGGTTGGTGCGGTCACGGTGCACGGCACAATTGGTGTCTACGGCATGTTGCTTTTGGGAATCTTCGGCAGCGGCTATCCGGCTCTCACTGGCGCAGAGGCCCCAACTGTGAGCTTTATTGGTCAGTTGGTCGGTTCTATTGTGTTCGTCGCGATCGGGTTCTCGAACGGCTATGTCGTGTCGTTGATTCTGAAGATGCTGGGCATGTTGCGTGTCCCGGAAGCCGCCGAGATCGCAGGTCTCGACACTGTCAAAGTGCCTGCACAGGCCTATCCAGAGGGCATTGGTGAATCTGCCCCTGCATCTAGCTAAGCAAAAGGAGAGACGAATATGGGTTTTCCATACGAAGGCGGCACATGGGACGGCGTATCTGGCCCGATCTTTATGGGCTACGGCAGTGCGATGCCGGGACTGTTTACCGTCATTGCGATTATCATCTGTATCGCTGCGCTCGTGATCGGGCAGGGCAAAGAAGCCGCGAAGTATCGCGACTACAAATGATGTGCTGAACAAATTTGCAAAGGGGCCTGCACCGCGGGCCCCTTTTGCCTGACAGGAAACTTTTTTGACTAGCAGTCTTGCTTTTGCACCGGGACTGAGTCTCAATCGAAACAACAAAATTTACCGACGGGGAGAACATCATGGCCATTCTTTGGAGGACGTCTGCGCTTGCCGCACGTCACGCCGAAATCGGCGGAGAGCTGGAAGACTGGAACGGCATGGGAACCGCCTGGTTCTATGACGACACGCCCGAGCGCGCCAAAGCTGACTATGAGGCGATCCGGACCAAAGCAGGCCTCATGGACGTGTCTGGCCTGAAGAAGGTGCATGTGGTGGGCGAGAATGCCGCCTATGTGATCGACCGCGTCACAACCCGCAACGTGGAGAAGATCGGCGTCGGTCGGGCGACCTATGCTGCGATGCTGGATGAGCGTGGGCTCTTTATCGATGACTGCGTGATCTATCACCTTGCGGTGAACTCTTGGATGGTGGTGCATGGCACCGGGACGGGGATGGAACAGCTGACGAAGGTCGCTGCGGCCAAGAACTGCGCCGTCATCATGGACGACGATCTGCATGATATGTCGTTGCAAGGGCCTGTGGCTGTCGATTTCCTGGAAAAGCACGTGCCGGGCATTCGCGACCTTGCTTACTTCGGGATCATGCACACGAAGCTGTTTGGCAAGAACGTGATGATCAGCCGGACAGGGTACACCGGCGAACGGGGGTATGAGATTTTCGTCGGTCGTAAAGACGCAGTACATGTCTGGGACAACATTTTGTCCGACGGCGAAAGCATGGGCATTCGGCCGACACAGTTCAGCACCCTCGATATGCTGCGTATTGAAAGCTACCTGCTGTTCTACCCGGGCGATAACTCCGAAACCTTCCCATTTGAGGATGGCACACCAGCGGGCGACAGCCTTTGGGAGCTGGGGCTTGAATTTGTCGTGTCGCCCGGCAAAGAAGGCTTCATTGGGGCTGAGAACCACTACGCCATGGAAGGTAAAGAGCGGTTCAAGATTTACGGTGTGAAGCTGTCTGACAGCATGGATCAGATGGAAATGTTTGCCCGCGTGCAGGCAGACGGCAAAGACGTCGGCGTGATCACCTACGGTTTGTCGTCAGAGCTAAACGGCTATTCCGTTGCCATTGCGCGACTGCACCCATCAGTTGCGACGCCAGGCACCACGCTGACTGTTGTTCAACCCGACGGGACGGAGCTGTCAGCAACGGCCGAAGAGATGCCGTTCTATGACAAAGACAAGTCGATCCGCTCTGCCAAGGGCTGATTGCTATCGAGGGCGCGGGGGTGACCTCGCGCCCTTTGCACTTCAAAGGTAGGACAATGTCGAAGTTCGAATTCCCACCCAGTATTAAGAGCCGCCCAGTTTGGGGCACTTTGGAAGCGCGGCAAGGGCCGGCGCATTTGTTCATTGCGGATGCAGATGGGGCAGAGGCGATTTTGGATGTCGCCACGCCAGAGATCATGGCAGCTGGCCATATCATCTATATCCCGCGAGGTCAGGATTTTGCGGATCAGCTGCGCGCCTTGAACCCGGCACAGTTTTACGAAGGCCCGAGCTATGCCGCGTCCGCCTCTCGCATTCGGCATACACTTGCTGAAGCGAAGATGGGGCTGCAGGTCTATCTTGCTGGAACTGAGGGCTTGATGGGCCAGGCACTGAACGAGGCGATGCAGGCGGGCATTCCACATACTGCGATCCAGACTGAACACCGTGGCTCCATCGCGCGGCGCATGCAGTGCGTGCATTGCAAAGGTATTACCGAAGACGTCGAAACTGATCCGTTTGTCTGCAGCCATTGCGGGTTGAACCTGTTCGTGCGCGATCACTATTCGCGCCGGTTGGCCGCTTATCAGGGGGTTTGTATTGATGCTGAAGACCCCGGCAATGTACCTGCACAAAAGGGGATCTACGAATGAGCGCTGCCCCTCAAAAAGCCAAACCGGGCGCGGAAAAGATCGACGTGATTGTCAGCGCCAAGGTGCACGTGAATGACCTGGTAACGCGGTTCGAATTCAAACGAGCCGACGGCGCGCAGTTTCCGCCTTTCTCGGGTGGTGCCCACACAGTGGTCACGATGAAAGACGACGGGCGCGATCGGCTGAATCCCTATTCGTTAATGTCGGATCCCGCCGATTTGTCGACCTATGCGATCTCGGTACGGCGGGATGACGAAGGGCGGGGTGGATCCGTCTTTATGCATGCGAACGTGTCCGAAGGTGACGCGATGACAATCACCTATCCGGTGAACCTGTTCAGCTTAGATCTTCGGGCAAAGAAACATGTCTTCTTCGCAGGCGGCATCGGCATCACGCCGTTCCTGTCGATGATTGGCCAGCTGGAGCAATCCAATGGCAATTGGGAGCTGCATTATTCCGCGCGGTCAGAGACGCTGGGGTCATACGTGGATATGCTGACTACGAAGTTCCCAAAAAAGGTGCATGTCTACTATGATGATCAAGATCAGCGGATCCCTTTGGGCGGTCTTCTTGATGGTCAGCCTCTTGGCACCCATGCCTATGTTTGCGGGCCTGCTGGCATGATTGGTTGGGTCCATGAGACTGCCAAGGGCATGGGCTGGCCCGACGCGCACGTTCATTCTGAAGAATTCCTTGCGCCAGAGCCAGGCCAACCTTTTGAGGTCCGCCTTTGCAAATCTGACAAGACGATCACAGTCGGCGAAAACGAGAGCTTGCTCGAAGCGATTGAGCGGGCGGGCGTTGAAGCCCCGTTCCTTTGCCGCGGCGGGTCCTGCGGGCAGTGCGAGACGGATGTGGTGCGCGCGGACGGCGACTTTGTACACCGCGATCATTGGCTAGAAGATGAAGACCACGCATCGGGCAAGAAAATTATGCCATGTGTCAGCCGCTTTGTTGGCGGAACTTTGGAGCTTGATAGATGACGATTCAGTTCAACGACGAAACCTTCCGCGACGACTATTCGTTCCACAACTCCGACTGGGCGATCCAACGGTTTCCGTTCCCGTTTCATGAAGACAGCTACATGTATGCGGTGAACATGGAGCAGCACCGTGGCGGGCCCGAAGGCTCAGTCTACGAAAAGCGGTTCGATGTTGATGAGCACTATGTCGCGGAAATGCGGGACCGGGCGATGGTGCTGGCGGATGATCCGCTGCGCTGCCAGTCGCTTCCACATATGACGCTTGCCGGGTGGGATTTGTTAGAGCTGATCATGGTCAGCAAGTCCGAAGATTATCCTGACCTTTTCGAACTGCACCGCGACGGCAACCAATGGCGTTGGGTCAATAAACCGCTGGGAATAGATGACAGTTTCACGTTCCTTGATGAAACGACGCTGCCCTATGGCCCAATGGAGTACATTACACGCCAATCGCAGGGTGATTTCTGCGTGCTAGATCAGCGCGAAGATAATCTGTGGATGGATGCCGGTATGGTGACCACGCAAGCAGATTGGTCTCTTGATTTTGACATCGGCATGAACTTTTTCGAATGGCATGCGCCGGTCCCGCTAGCGCATGAGAAGGGCATTTTTGTTCGGGCGTTGAAGTTCCTGTTGAACATTCAGCAAGGGGCCCCCGCGCGGCGGCTCAACTGGACGATGACAGTGAATCCGTTGCTGGATACCAGCCCAGAAAACTACCACAAATGGGGTATTCAAAAGACGACGCTGACGCCTGAAAACATTGGCGCGAAACAGCACTTACGGGTAGAACTGCAAACCTTCTACCGACTGCCCCGGTCAAACGCGCTCGTGTTTCCGATCCGGTGCTATTTGTGCAGCTTCCAAGACTTGATGACAAAACCGAAATGGGGCCGCAGGTTGCACCGTGTCGTGCGCGATCTGCCGGTGGAATTGGCGACTTACAAAGGGTTCATCGACAACCGTCCGATGATGCTCGACTATCTGAGCCAGTTTGACGACGGGCTGCCGACCAGCCCGGGTGTCTTCCCAGACACGGAGACCGAACCGCCTCTCCAAACGTAAGTGCGGATTGCGCTGCTCTTTTGGCTCTGGCTTGCCTCCGCAGCGCAGGCAGACCCATGCAGACAGGCGCTGGTGCTTGCCCTGGACGTCTCCGGTTCGGTCAATGAGGTCGAATTTTCACAACAAATCAATGGCTTGGCAAGTGCGCTTGACCATCCAGTCGTGCGAAATCTGATTCTTCTTAGCGATGGTCCACCCGTCAAACTCGCGGTGTTTGAGTGGAGCTCTCGCAACCACCAATACATCATCCAGCCGTGGATCACGCTGGATTCAGACGCCGCCCTTGATCAGGCTGTCTTACAAATTCGAAGGCATCGCAAGGTACGTGCGGGCCTGCGCACTGCGCTGGGAACAGCGCTCGGTTTTGCAAGTGCGATGCTCGATCAACACACCGACTGCTGGACGCGAACGATTGACGTCTCCGGGGATGGGGAAAACAACATCGGTCCGACGCCAATTGATGCATATCGCGCAGCCACCTTTGATATGATCACAGTCAACGCGCTGGTAGTCGTCGATAGCAAGACGGAAGCCGGAGATACAATCAATCAAAGTGCGGCCATGTTGGAAGACTATTATCGCCGTGAGGTCATCCACGGGCCCAACGCTTTTGCTATGATCGCAGACGGCTATGAGGACTATGCGCGTGCGATGCGCCTCAAACTAATCAAAGAATTGTCGCCGATTGTTCTCGGCCAACTCAACGCCCGTTAGGTGTTTTGCGGATAACTGATGATCGACAGATAGCGCGCCGGCAACGTAATCAGTTCTTCGGGTCCGTGTGGTGCGTCAGCATCGAAGAAGAGTGTATCGCCGGGCTGCAGCTTGTAGATCGCCTCGCCATGCCGGTAATCCACTTCGCCCTCCAGCATATAGATCATTTCCATTCCGCCATGCTGGAAGGTCGGAAAGACGTCCGATTCTTCGGAAAGCGTGATCATGTAAGGCTCAACGATGACACCGCTGGCATTCGCGCCAATATGGCCAAGCAGATTATATTGGTGATTTGCACGAGTCCCACGGCGTTCAATTTCGACGCCTTCACCTGACTTTGTGTGTACTGCGCTGCGGACTTCTTCAAAGCCGCGAAAGAATGCAGTTATGGGTACGGCAAGGGCGTTTGCGAGGGTCTGAAGGGTGGTTAGCGATGGTGACGTATTGCCGTTTTCAATCTTTGACAGCATCCCGATCGACAATCCGGTGCTCTCGGAAAGATCAGCGACAGTTATTTCCTGCTTGCGCCGGTGCGCGCGCACTTCACGACCAATTGCGACTTCCAAAACTTTCTCGCGCGTTTCGCGCACGCTGTGGGGGTCCTGAGAAAGGATGCTGCTGGCCATGGCTTCCGACATTATATCAATCTCATGGCGTTCTACAGCTTTTGTTGGGATCATCAAGAATGACCAATATGGAACTAGCTTAGCAGAGAAATTTCCTGATAGGATAAAAATATGACTGCTAGTGAATCAATCCGCGTTGGGTTTTTGGTCTTCCCGGGCTTCCCGATGTCCTGTCTTACATCCATGATCGAGCCTTTTCGCGTCGCAAACGAAGTTTCGGGACAAAAAGTCTTCGCTTGGACGCTGATCTCAGAAAGCGGTGGACGGGTCACATCAAGTGCAGACGTCGCGTTCGAACCCGATCTGACCCTCGCTGAGGTTGAAAAGCTAGATCAATTGTTCGTCCTGAGTGGGCCCGCCAGTAACTTCGATGACTTACGTGCAGGAGAAGGCAAGCTGCGCAGGTTGGCGCGATTTGGTGTGACCATGGGTGCGATTAGTGGCGGTATTTTTCCACTCGCCCGCGCCGGTTTGCTCGAAGACGCTGAGATCTCAGTCCATTGGTGCTATGCTGCCGCGTTTCAGGCGGAATTCCCGGATTTAACGGCGACAGAGAGCGTCATTGCACTTGCTGGAAAGCGGATCACCGCGTCTGGTGCCGCTGCAGCATTTGATCTTGCCTTACACATTATCCAGGACGCGGTGGGTGCCCATGTTGCGACCGAGGTCGCCTGTTGGTTCCAGCATCCAATGGTCCGGGGGCAGGGCGTGTTGCAGCGTAAACCCACGCCAAGTGCGACCTGTACCGACGATATGTTGCCAGAGATCTTGCGGGTCGCAACGGAGATATTCGAAACTCATGTGGAAGATCCCGTCAGGATTTCGGACGTTGCAAAGGCGACGGGCGTTTCTAGCCGTCAGCTGGAAAGGCTGTTCCGTCAATCAACCGGGATGAGCCCGCTGCAATACTACCGTTCCATTCGGATGAAGGCGGCCCGGCAATTGGTCCTTTATTCCAACGACCGGTTGCTGGATATCGCCGTGGCTGTTGGGTACAACTCCTCCGGAGCACTAGTGCACAACTATCAGGAAGTTTTTGACGTGCACCCTTTAGAAGACAGGCGAAAAATTAACTTGTTCCGCGTTGAAAAGAACGCCGTTCTTCCTCAGGCCTAACCCACCGACCGTGCGGCAGTGACCAGTGCGTGGTGCAGCGACCGTGCCGAGGCGCGTGGGCCAAGTATGCGGATATGGTCGTCATCGATGCGCCGTATCACGAAACAGCTCATTTGGTGGATCATCGTTCGTTGAACGTCACCTGCGGTCATGCGGCGAATGGGAATGTTGCAAAGGATCTCACAGAGGTCAGCCATCTTCTTTCCTGTGATGTCAAAGACAACCCAGGCCCCAGACTGCTCTGTCACTGAAGCTGCCTCTTTCAGATTTAGCGCGAGTTGATCCGCAAGATCGTCGTGACTGCTGCGTGGCGCACCGATCATCCATTGATCCGGACCCATCCAGAAACCCGCCTCGGGATCGCGCAAGATGGCTTTGCCGACCTCCGGCGTCGCGCCCAAAAGATCAGCCAGTCCCGCCTTACATGCAGCTTCATGGCCCAAACGCGCCGCAACGGATGCCAGCGCAACGCCGTCGTTTTCAGCAATCGTGATGGTGCCAATTGTGTCCACACGCGGTGTTGCTTCGCCAAGCGCAGTAACTGGTTTCAAATCATGCACGTAACCGTTCCCCGTCCGGATCAACAAAATGGGCGCTGCAAATCTCAACCCCAACGTCGACGCCGGTGAGTGGGCTGACAAGGCGCATCGTCTCACCCATCCGATTTCCACCATCTTTCAGAAAGCCAAGCGCGATATGATGGCCCAAGATTGGAGAGTAACAGGCAGATGTCACATATCCTTGGTCATGTGCAGCATCGACCGGCCCATCGGCATTCATCAGATGCGCGCCGGCTGGGACCTTGTCTGCAGGGTCAACGGGTTTGATCCCAACCTGCCGCAAGTCATCAGGTTGGTTGAACCCGTCCCGACGAGACAGAACGGCCCCAATACTGTCCTTCTTGGTCGACACCATCCGGCCCATTCCAAGATTCTGTGCGGACGTGGTGCCGTTCAGCTCGTTCCCCGCGGCGTGGCCCTTTTCGATCCGCATGACGCTCAGGGCTTCGGTGCCATAAGGGGTGATATCGTATGGCGCACCCACGTCCATGATCCGCCGGATCAGCGCGTCGCCATATGCGGTTGGAACGGCAATCTCGTAGGCCAACTCGCCGCTGAACGAGATGCGGAAAAGACGGGCACGCAAGCCGCCGCATACCGTTATGTTTGCGCAGGCCATGAATGGGAACGCGTCGTTGGAGATGTCTTGATCCACGAGATGCGTCAACACCTTGCGGCTATTGGGGCCAGCAACGGCAAATTGGGCCCAGGCCTCCGTGGTTGAGATCAACTGCACGTCCGCATCAGGCATCAAGCATTGGCGCACAAACTCCATATGTCGATAAACTGGCAGGGCGTTTGCCGTGGTGGTGGTGACAACAAAATGGTCCTCGGCCAACCGGGCTGCTGTGCCATCGTCCATGGCAATCCCGTCTTCGCGCAACATCAGCCCATAGCGGGTCTTGCCAACGGGCAGTTTGGCAAATCCATTGCAATAGATCTTGTTGAGGAAATCAGCGGCGTCCGCGCCTTGCACATCCACCTTGCCAAGCGTTGTGACGTCACACACCCCCACAGATCCCCGCGTTGCAAGGACTTCGCGGTCCACGCTTTCGCGCCAGGTGGTTTCGCCGGGCTGAGGGAACCATTGCGCGCGCAACCAATTGCCCGCTTCAACAATGACAGCGCCCTGTTCCGCCGCCCAGTCATGGGATGGTGTCAGGCGTTTGGGGTGAAATTCTTGCCCGCGATGGCGGCCAGCAAATGCACCAATCGATACTGGTGTGTAGGGAGGGCGAAAGATCGTAGTTCCAACCTCGGGTATAGTTTTACCTGCCAGTTCGGCCATGATCGCCAGGCCACCCATATTGGAAGTCTTGCCTTGATCCGTCGCCATCCCAAGGGTCGTATAGCGCTTGAGATGTTCAACTGACCGGAACCCTTCCTGATGGCTCAGCTTGATGTCCTTAACGGTGACGTCGTTTTGCTGGTCGAGCCAGGCGCGGCTGCATCCTTCGACATACCAAAATGGCGAAATCTCAACAGGCGCGTCTTCTGCCTGCGGAATGGCAGGCATCGTTCCATTTAGGTCAAGCGCGTCACTTGCTGCCTGTACCCCCCCAGCAAGCGCGCCGTGGGTCGACATATCACCTTGCGCCGCACCGCAGATGTGCAAGCCCGGAGGGACGTCACCCGGGACGAAGGCGCTGAGGGGTTCATTCCAGATCGGCCGACCGCGCTGATGGCAAGTGAGATGCACATTTGGATTCCATCCACCTGAGACACCCAAGGCGCCACACTCAATGATACGCGCCGTGCCGTCTGCCAGTTGAATCTCTGCAAAGGTCAAGCCGAGGCGCCCTTTCGTGTCTACCACGGTGGCACCAGCTAAAACCTCATAGTCCTGCGATCTTGGTGCATCGTGTCTTGTGTCGATGACGTAAACCTTAACCCCCTTGGCATTCAGATCGCGGGCTGTTCTGTGTCCGTCAGCGTTGTTCGTGAACACGACGGCGCGCTGATCAACGGCCACGCCATAGCGGTTGGCGTAGGTCCGCAAAGCACTTGCGGTCATTATCCCGGGTCGGTCGTTATTCTCAAACGCAATGGGCCGCTCAATCGCGCCCGCTGCGAGAACAGTTTTTTGTGTATAGATCCGCCAAAGGATCTGACGGGGCTTGCCCGGATCAGGCGTATGCAAGTGGTCGCTGACCCGCTCCACCGCGCCGTAGATGCCGTGGTCGAAAGCGCCGATGATCGTCGTGCGGGGCATCAGCCGAACGTTCGGCAGCGCCGCCAACTCGGCAACCATGGCAGCGGCCCAATCCGTACCTGCTTGATCGTCTACTGTTAGCGTTTCGCTATTCAAACGACCGCCCATGCGGAAGTCTTCATCGGCCAAGATGACCTCTGCGCCGCTGCGCCCTGCGGTCAATGCGGCCATGAGGCCCGCAGGTCCGGCCCCGACAATGAGCAGATCACAGTGTAAGAAGCCTTTGTCGTAAACGTCCGAGTCGTCCTTAAGGGACAAGGACCCAAGACCGGCGGCTTTTCGGATAATCGGTTCGTAGAGTTTCTCCCAGAACGCAGCAGGCCACATGAACGTTTTGTAGTAGAACCCCGCGGTCAAAAAGTTTGATAGCTGGTCGTTGATCGCAAGCAAGTCAAAGCGCAGCGACCCCAGCCGGTTTTGGCTGTTGGCGGTCAGGCCGTCAAACAACTCGGTTGTTGTTGCGCGGGTATTTGGTTCTTGCCGGGCGCCGCCGCGTAGCTCGACAAGTGCGTTTGGTTCTTCTGAACCAGCGGTTAGCGGTCCGCGCGGGCGATGGTATTTGAAGCTGCGGCCCATCAGACGCACACCATTTGCCAACAGGGCCGAGGCCAGCGTGTCACCCGGGTGGCCGCTGTATGACCGGCCATCAAAGGTGAAGTTGAGCGCCGTCTCGCGATTAATCTGACCGCCAGAAATTCGGTTCGGCTGTGTCATTTTGAACGCCCCCTTGCGCGCGCCACATCGCGGGCCAGTTCGACCTTGCTGATCTCATGCGTGATCGTGTTGCGGGTGATTACCAGCCAAGACCTGTCGCCCGCCTCATGAAACCACAGTTCGTCATGCCATCCGGCTGGGTTGTCGCGTAGATAGCCATAGTCGTAGAACGCTTCCGCGGCATCAGTGGCCTCAGGATCAGGGCGGTCGATTAGGCGTGCATCACCCATGTAGGTGAATTCAGCGCTATCACGTGGGCCAAGGAGCGGGTGGTCAATAATCATCAGTGCAAGTTGGGCTGATTGCCCATTCCCTTTTCATCAATCATCAGGCCCTTCTGAAAGCGGTCAAACCGATAGGCCGTTGCCGTGGGATGGGGTTCGCCAGTTGCCAGCAGATGGGCGAACACGTGGCCGCTCGCTGGGGTGGCTTTGAATCCGCCGTAGCACCAGCCACCGTTGAAATAGAGGCCCTTGATATGGGTTTGGTCAATGATCGGAGAGCCATCCATCGACATATCCATGATCCCCGCCCACATCCGCAACAAGCGTGCGCGGCCGAGCATTGGAAAGATGGCCATCGCCCCCTCGCACACGTCTTCGACCACCGGTAGGTTGCCGCGCTGGGCGTAAGAGTTGTAGCCGTCAATGTCGCCGCCAAAGACCAGCCCGCCCTTGTCTGACTGGCTGCAATAGAAGTGCCCGGCGCCGAAGGTAATTACCCCTGGTAGGACTGGCTTTAGCCCTTCGCTGACAAAGGCCTGCAACACATGACTTTCGATCGGCAATCGCATCCCGGCTTTCGACATCAAACGGCCAGAGTGACCAGCCACCGCGCAGCCGACTTTGCCGGCCCCAATGAAACCACGCGATGTTTCGACGCCCTTGCAAACACCGTCCTTGATCCTGAAGCCGGTGACCTCGCAGTTTTGTATGATATCGACACCGCGGCTATCAGCGCTGCGAGCATATCCCCAAGCGACCGCATCGTGGCGCACTGTGCCCCCACGGTGTTGTGCTAAGCCCCCCTTGATCGGGAACCTGGCATCATAGGTGTTTAGAAATGGATAGCGCGCTTTGATCTGTGCGGTGCTCATCATTTCAGCATCTGCGCCATTCAAGATCATCGCATTGCCGCGCCGAATAAATGCATCGCGCTGACCGTCCGAGTGGATCAGGTTAAGGATCCCGCGCTGACTGATCATCGCGTTATAGTTCAGGTCCTGTTCCAGGCCTTCCCACAGCTTGAGAGAAAACTCATAAAACGGTTCATTTCCGTCAAGCAGGTAGTTTGAGCGGATGATCGTTGTATTCCGCCCGACGTTGCCGCCGCCGATCCAGCCCTTTTCAATGACTGCGACCTTCGAGTTTCCATAAACCTTGGCAAGGTAGTGCGCCGTGGCGAGCCCGTGGCCACCACCGCCAATGATTACAACGTCATAGTGGTCAGCAGGTTCTGGGTCGCGCCACGCCGGCGTCCAACCTTTGTGGCCGGTCAGCGCCTGTTTGATGACTTGAAAGCCGGAATATCGCATAGCTCACCTCTCTCAGTATCAATGACTTTGAACACGTTGTTTGTCCTACAGATTCAGGACAAAAGTGGACGCATTTCCGACATCGGAACAGTTACTGCGCAGAGTGCCAAACATACTGGCAAGAAAAAAACTTGCTTATGAGGAAAATTCGGGCAGAGTTGGCGACGAGAAAAGGCGACCGGAGAGTCGCAACTCAGTCGAATGATATTCACAGGGGAGAACCAAATGAGAAAGTTCACAACTGCTTTAACGGCGGGTGTACTGGCCGCGCTGCCACTGACCGCCATTGCCGATAGCGAAGATCCAATCGTTATCCCGATTCACAACTGGTCCAGCCAGATCGTCATGTCCAATGTCGTCGGGCAGATTTTCGAGGAAATGGATCTGAACGTCGAATACGTGACCACGGACAGCCAGGCGGTTTATGAGTCGGTCCGGCTCGGCGACGTAACGCTGGAGCTGGAAGTCTGGGAAGGCGCATTTGGCGCATCCTTCCGCGCTGCGTTGGAAAAGGGTGGCATCATTGATGTTGGCGACCACGACGCCGTGACACGCGAAGACTGGTGGTACCCAATGTGGACCAAAGATGCTTGCCCCGGCCTGCCGTCTTGGGAAGCCCTGAACGAATGTGCCGCAATCTTTGCGACTGCCGAAACTGGTGAAAAAGGTCGCTATTTGGATGGACCAGTTGACTGGCTAAAGCATGGTCAAGAACGCGTGGAAGCGCTTGGTATGGACTTTGTCGTTGTGAACGCAGGCTCCGCCGCAGCCCTTTGGGCCGAAATTGGCGCAGCTGAGGCGGACAAAACGCCCGTTGTCGTGTTCAACTGGACGCCAAACTTTGCCGAAGCCGTCTGGCCGGGTGAATTTGTTGAATTCCCGGAATGGGTAGACGGATGCGACAAAGACCCGGCAGTCGGGCCAAACCCAGACGCGCTTTACGACTGTGGTAACCCTGCAAACGGCTACCTGAAGAAGGCAGCATGGGAAGGCATGGAAGCGAAATGGCCAGACGCTTACGCTGTTCTAGAAAAGATCAGCTTCACCAACCCGCAGATTGCGGAAATGGCAAAGCTCGTCGACATCGACGAGTATGAGCCGGAAGAGGCCGCAGAAGTTTGGTTGGAAGAAAACCCTGACGTTTGGCAAGGATGGCTGAACTAAGCCTGCTTTCATTCGAAATTAATCCCCGTCCAGTTTGCTCTGGGCGGGGATACTAACGTAAGGTCCCTTATGTCTGCTGATACGCCAATCATCTCTTGCCAAAACGCTTGGAAGCTTTTTGGGCCGGACCCAGCAGGATACTACAAAAACCTTAAACCAAGTCAGACATTTGATGACATCCGTGCTGACGGTTACATCGCAGGCGTTCGAGACGTTTCGGTCGACGTCCATAAAGGTGAAATGCTAGTGATCATGGGCTTGTCGGGCTCTGGCAAGTCGACACTGGTACGGTGTTTTTCGCGTCTGCATGACATAACGGGTGGTACAATCACGGTTGAAGGTCAGGACATCATGTCATTGGCTGAAAAAGAGCTTATCGAGCTGCGTCGCTCTAAAATGGGCATGGTTTTTCAATCTTTTGGTTTGCTGCCACACCGCACTGTTTTGGAAAATGTGGCATTCCCTTTGGAAATGCGCGGGCAAGACAAACACACGCGGCGTGATCGGGCGCTTGAGGTGGTTAAGCTGGTCGGTTTGGAAGGGCGCGAAGACTACTTCCCACGTGAGCTTTCCGGTGGGCAGCAGCAACGCGTCGGGATCGCCCGTAGCCTCGCGATTGAGCCGGATATCTGGTTTTTGGACGAACCTTTCAGCGCGCTTGATCCTTTGATCCGAAAAGAAATGCAGGATGAATTTCTGCGACTTCAGCAACTGCTGAACAAGACGATTGTCTTCATTACCCACGATTTTGATGAGGCTCTGCGCCTCGCGGATCGCATTGCGATCATGAAAGACGGCGCGATAGAGCAATGCGATACGCCAGATAAGATCGTGATGAACCCGGCTACCGAATACGTGCGCAAATTTACTGAAGACATCGACAAAGCCAATGTGGTGATTGCGGGTGCGCTTGTTGATCCGAGCGCCTCAGCGGAAGGTGCTGCGATTCCCGCCGACACCACCGTTCACGCGATGGCGCGCTTACTGGTCGAAGACAACCGCGACCTTATCCCGGTCCAACGTGACAACGAATTGATCGGTGCGATGTCACGTCAAGCGGCATTGGATGTCCTGCTTGGGGCGGCGTAATGGCGGTTTTGGCGACCGACGCTGATCCTCAAAGACCGGCCTTCACGCGGCCGCAAATTGCCCTCGCGCTTGTCGCCTGCGCTGTTGTCCTCACGCTGCTTCGATACACAGGAATGCTGCCGGAGTGGCTCCATCGCCTCCCAGAGGCTTTTGTGCCGCCCTTCGCGACATGGCTGGACGCAGTTTTCAACGTCATCCGTGGTGACCCGGAGGAGGGGCGCTTTGGTCTGATTTACATCACCCGTTGGTTCGCCGAAGGGCCACTGGAGTTCATGTTGAACACCACAGCCAATCTCTTGGAGGGTAAGCGGCGTTGGCCTTTCCTTGGGCCAATTCCTTGGTCCGCTGTCGCAGTCCCAGTTGCAATTCTTGGATATGCGCTTGGCGGTTGGCGATTGGCACTTTTGGCAGGGGGGACCTGCCTGTGGACGGCCCTGATCGGTCAATGGGAAATCGCGATGCAGACGATGTCCGTACTGGCTGTCGCGGCGCCAATGGCATTCGTAATTGGCCTTTCGCTCGGCATTGCGGCTTGGAAGTATGAGTGGGTCAACGCCGCCATCAAGCCGATCTTGTCAGTCCTACAAACGCTTCCATTTTTCACATACCTCTTGCCGGCGGTGATCTTCTTCAAGGTTGGGCCGACGGCTGGTGCAATTGCCACCACGATCTACGCGATCCCGCCGATGATCTTGATGACAACTTTGGGTCTACAGAAGGTCTCGCCGGAGGTAATAGAGGCCGGCAAAATGTCTGGCTGCAGCCGCTATCAGATGTTGCGGCACGTCTATATCCCCTCTGCGCGAACCGAAATTCTGGTGGGCGTGAATCAGGTGATCATGCTGTGTCTGGCAATGGTGGTACTGACGGCCTTTATCGGCATGCCAGGACTGGGAGCCAAATTACTATCGAACATGGGCAGTTTCAAACTTGGGAACTCGTTTGAGATCGGCGTCACGATTGTTCTTGTCGCGGTCACATTGGACCGATTGTCGAAAGCCTGGGTCGTCAAGCAGCCAGATCACTTCGAAAAGGGAACACCCTGGTGGAAGCGTAACCAACTCGCGCTGATGGCTCTTGGGGCATTTTTGCTATTTCTTGCCGTAAGCCAAGTGCTGCCAATACTGGCTGAGGTCGGTCGGCGCCAAAATCTAAGCCAAGGCCGTGAGATTGATGGGCTCATCAAGGGCTTTCTTGCGATTGAGTGGGTCAAAGCCACGACCGGTTGGCTGCGAGCATTTATGAACGTACAGGTGTTGATCCCATTCAGAAACTTCATGCTGTCGATCCCCACACCAGCGCTGATCATGTTGGTCACGGCGTTTGCGCTGGCAATTGCGGGGCGAAAACAAGCCATCTATGCAGCGATCTTCTTTTCCTTGGTGGCTTTGTCTGGCTGGTGGGACCGGTCTGTCATCACGCTTTATTCGGTTATCTCCGCCGTGACCCTGGCAGCTTTGTTTAGCTTGCCGCTGGGAATCGTCGCGTCGCGGTCAAGCAAGTGGTCTGAACGTGTGCTGCTGATCTGCGACACCGCACAAACCTTCCCGAGCTTCATCTACCTGATCCCTGCGATCATGCTTTTCGGGATCACCGACATCGCAGTCATTTTCTCCATCCTCATTTTTACCATGGTGCCATTGACGCGGTACACGATTGAGGGGCTCAGAACCGTCCCCTCAGAGATCACGGAGGCCGCCGACATGTCCGGCGCCACACGTCTCCAAAAACTGTGGAATGTGGAATTGCCGCTGGCGCTACCAACCATGGCAATTGGGTTCAATCAGGCGATCATGTTTGCATTTTTCATGGTCATTATTGCGGCCTTCATTGGAACGCAGGACCTTGGGCAGGAATTGCAACGGACACTCGCCGGGACGGATTTGGGCAAGAATTTCGTCCTGGGGATTTGTGTGTCGTTGATGGCCCTGACCTTTGACCTTGCGATCTTAAAATGGGCGACCGAAAAGAAAAAGCTGCTAGGGCTTAGCTGAGACAAAGGCACAAGAGGCGTTGTGCGCTGTCGAAAGAGACTGACCTAGGCTTGGATCAACGGCTTCACCATTGAAATCAAACAGAAAATATGATTTTCGGGCTTTGCCGAATTCCACAATTTTGAGGATTGGGGGCATATGGGGGACAAATTGGTTTTTCATCCCATTCGTAGCCGTGAGGAAGCGCTCCAGCTTGCCGTTAGGCTGGTGCAGTATCCTTCCTACGAAAGAAGTCTGAACACAACAGGTCATCAATGCACGAAAAGTTGTTGGACCGATTGCGTCGCGAAGTGGCATGGAAAGCAGCCCACACGCCCGAAAAGAAAGTTGAAGAGTATTTTGACTTTCGGCGTTAGATTCTGTGGATGGATAACTTTGGATCCGAAGAACTCGACCCAATTGCCTTTTCTAAGAAAGAACCAAACGTCTTGGACGAACTGCAGGACCATATCGCTTGGGAGATCACCGATAATCTGAATGATTCACCAGACCGCTCAAAATTGTCTATCGCCACGCATAACATGCTAGTTATTGGCGTGAAGTTGTTGATGGATAGGACCGTTGTATTATTTGCTTGAGCATGATCTGGTGCCCTGATGGCTGAGTTGAATTATGCGCCTTCGAACAGCTGATTGATCAACAGGATCTCGCCCGGAACGCCCAGATGTCTATAACAGATGTGCCCGTTTTTGATGGTTCGGATCACCTCGATCCCGCTCAGGTTTGCTTCGGCTGAACGCAGAGACCGAAAGCTCCGTCGGTAGCCAAGTAGCCGTTTTATAGCTGCATGGTCGCTCTCGATCAGGTTGTCTCGCCAATTTTTGTCGATATGCCGGATGGTGTCGAAGTGTGGGTCGTAGGGGTGATTGATTTCACGGATCACCTGCCGATACGAGTGGGCCTTGTCCGTCACGATCGTGATCGGTCGATGTAGCCTGACACGCTCAATCGCCTTGTTCAGAAAGGCTTTGGCCGCCTTCGCATCCCGTCTAGCTGTCAGGCGGAAGTCGATCATCTGACCGTTTGCATCAACAGACCGCCAAAGGAAACGCCACTTCCCACTCACTCGCATGTACGTTTCGTCCACATGCCAATCTAGACTGGATCGGCGAAGATGCTTCTCAGGGCGCTTGGCCATTTCAAGGACAAATTTCTGAACCCAACGATTTACCGTCGACCGATCAACAGCGATCCCGCGCTCGGCCAGTAGGTCAACGACGTCCTGATACGAAAGCGGATAACGAAGATACCATCGAACTGCACTCAGGATGACGTCACGCGGAAAACGGCGGTGCTTGGACGGGGACCTCCGTGGCATGATCAACCTCAAAGACCTGAAACTGGCCAATACTCGCGATTAATGCAACGGTCCCGCCTTAAGTTCCCGAAAACCCAACGCGCGCCAACAGCGCCCGGATTTTTTCTTCGTAGATGGGCCGGGCATAGTCACGGTCATACAAGGCACGCGCGGCAGAAGCACGGCGTCCGGCCTCTGCACTGTCGTTGAGAACCTGCAACATGCCCTCTGCGATACTCTCCGGGGTAGGATCAACAAGGAAGCATACCTCATCGGTTAGGACCTGCGTGTGCGACCAGATAGCCGTTGCAACCAGAGGCTTTCCACTTGCCAACTGCTCATAGATCTTCAGCGGCGTATTGGTGCCATCTACACGCGGGCTCAGCAACACATCCGCTTCCTGATTGAACTTCAACGCAAGCGTTTTTGAAACCCGCCCCGTGAAAATGCAGTTCTCGCCAAGCCCAGCCAGCGCAGCGACATTTTTCATCTCATCAACTTGCACATCAGTGCCACCGGCGAGGATCAAGCGCACATCTGGCCAGTCTATCGCGACCTTGGCAAAGGCGTTGATGACCCGGTCAATTCCTTGATACTTCTCAAATGTACCTGCATAGACCATTGTTGGCATATCAGCGGAGAATTCAATCTGCTCGGCGTCTGCATTTGCGAACGACGGCGCAGAAGGACTATCCACCAGCTTCACATCTTCAAATATCGAATTCTCAATCAGGAATTGTCTGTCCTCAGGCACACCCTGCTCTAATGCATAGTCCCGTAGATCAGGGCAAATCGTGATCACTGCATCGGAGGCCTTCAAGGCACTATCTTCCAGCCATTTAAACACGCTTACGAGCGCTTTCGACTTTGAAAACCCGAAGTTCCCCAACTGCTGTGGCAGGCTCGAATGCATATCGTAAATCATCTTGTACAAGAAGAGTGGCTTTAAGAACCGCACCCAGAACACCGCCTCTTCATGGGCGTGCACAATTCTATACTGGTTCTTGATCATCATCCCGACAGTCCAAAGCAGCATAAAGACGTCCAGAACCAACTTCTTACCCGAAGGCCCAATCGGCACGGGCTCCAGTGCTTTGATACGCGGGACCCGTACGATCCGGCAGCCCGGAATATCGACATCCTGCCCAACCCCATAAGTCAGCAGATCGATCTTCACGCCCGCTTCGGCGAGCACCATGGTGCGGTAATAGACGGAAAATGGTGTGCCGCGCGGTGTAAAAAACGGATGCGGGGCTACCACCAGCATATCTGCCTTTTGTTTCCCCATTACAGCCACCCTTCCTTCACGTACCAGTCGGTCAGATCATCGATCCCCGACGCATTGCTGTATTGATTTGTGTACCCACTAGACCGCATCTTCGACGTATCGAAGGACCGATCCTTGGTATAAAATGCGACCCTGCGCCGATAGATTGGCGGCTCGATCCCAAGCGGCTTGCAGATCAACTCACACAGATCACCTGCCCAGAAAAACGGCGCCACAGGCAACCGGAGTATCTTCGGTTTGGTCCCAAGACGTTTCGCAATCCGGTCGATCATATCGACAAGTCGGATTGCCTCATCAGCACCGCATAGATAAACCTCGCCCAGCGTGTTTTCCTGCTGCGACGCATGAACCATGAAATCCACTAAATCTTTCACATGCACCAGATGATAGAGGTTCTTACACCCTACCCCAAGCACAGGCACAACCTTCAACTTCGCCATCTTGAACACCTTCAAAAGGCGACGATCACCGGGCCCGTATATCGCACATGGTCGCACCACCGTCAGCGGCAGCCCCGTTTCCTTGGCGTAGTCCCTAACCCAATTTTCGGCATCAACCTTGGTACGCTGGTACGCATCGCCCGGGGCAAAGCGGTACTCCTCTGTCGCAGGCGGTTCTTCAATATGGCCATGTACACCCATGGTGGACACATGGATGAACCGCTTGAAACCCTCATTCCCTAGGCAGATCTTTGCCAGATGCTGCGTACTCTCTACATGTACCCGGTGGTAAATGTTGTCTTGAATCTTCGCCTCACGAAAAGCAGCCGCTACATGAAAGACGTAATGTACTCCGACGGCGGCTTCTTGGCACACTGCCTCGTCATAGACATCACCTCTTATGTAGGTGATCGGCAGATCTTTGATCGCTTCCAGATTTGATCTTTCCCGGACAATCGCGCGCACCTCTGCACCTGTCTCGCACAGGGTGCGTACCAGATGCACCCCTGTAAAGCCCGTGGCACCCGTGACCAGAACAATGTCGCCCTTACCGATACTCATAAATTTACTCCTGAAAATGCGGCAGCCAACGTCTGCCGATAGGATGAAGGTGCCAACCGCGACAAAGTCGTCCGCACTTCTTCGTTCCGCTCTTTGTCCGTCCAGCCAAAATGTGCGGCCATCACAGCAACAATCGTACGCAATTGGCTCCGGGTGATCTTGGCCAAAACAAGATCATTGGTCCGCCGTAATACGATATCGTCCAAATGCCGCGCTTGCGTATGCGCAATGTGCATTTCGACGAAAGCACGTAGTCCATCATTATCCAAGTTCGCCGTGTCGTGCTGGCAAGTTGTCGAATCCGGTAAGATCGCAGTACGTGTCTTACACCTCCCTGCCTCGCTATGCCTCTTGGCCAACACATCAACCACGCGCTCCGCCACCAACCGGGCCGTCGTCCATTTGATGCTGATAATGCTCACAAGACCCTTTACCCCAGCGTGGTCTATCACCTTGCTTTCATGCAGCTTCGCCC
>JBCBHE010000027.1:0-59845 GCA_038526085.1 Pseudomonadota bacterium
CCCCCCCCCCCCTTTTTAATGATCCGGCGCCCACCGAGAACTACACGGAAGAGAACACTCTTTCCCTACACGACGCTCTCGATCTGGCTGATCGTCTCGACCAACAAAAGTTCGAAGATGAGTGACACCTTCGGCGGACGTCCGGTGAAGCATTCTTTGACCCTAAAGGGCCACCGGACGAGCGTGTCTCTCGAAGATGTGTTTTGGGTGGAGTTTCGCAAGATCGCCGCGGCGCGAGGTCAAGCGATCAACGATTTAGCGAGCGAGATTGATGCGGCTCGGGGCGACATCGGTCTTGCATCGGCCATTCGCGTGTTTGTTTTGAAATCGGTTCAGGCCTGCTGATCGCGGTACAATGCGTCACGGATACGGGTCAGCGTATCGTGTTCGATTTGCTCACCGGTCTTACCCGCATCTTCGGGACGCGTTGGTGCAGTCGGCTTTGCGTCCATCATGTCTGCGATATCTGGTCGCCCCATGGGACGGTGCGCATAAACGTCGTCAAGCTCGGACAGCTGCACTGCATGAGGCGTCCGCGTTGTTGATTCTACAATCGCGTTCAAAACGTTCGTCATCGAAAATGCCATGTCCGTCCTCTCGTCAACTGATTAAGCGTTGGTCAAGAAATTAGCACAATATCCGCCGCATCAGTGCCAAATTTCGGGCACATTTTCGTGCAAATCCTTGCAATACCCGGATAAGGTTCTGTCTTTAAGAGATAAAATCGCTCAGACCGCAATGGTATCGTGCATACTTGATGCGCTGGACACTTCCACAGTCACGGGCTTCCGCTTCCATTGCTGACTGAACCGAAACAATCACGTCTCACGCGGTTCGAATCGCAGCCAAATTCCATCTTTCGCGCGCACGGTTAAATGTGCCACCGGAACAGGAGGACGTTCAGTGACGATCGAGAAGCGATAGGCCCTGACGAGTAGCGTCAGAAGGACGACTCCTTCGATCATGGCAAAACCTGCGCCCGTGCACACCCGCGGGCCAGCCGAGAACGGCATAAAGGCCTTCCTGTGCGCCTCCCTTTCTTCCTCACGCTGCCAGCGCCCAGGGTCAAAAGCGTCGGGATCGGTCCAAAGTCGTGTGTGGCGATGGAGGTGCCAAGGCGAGAGAACAACCTGCGCGCCAGGCTGTACTGTCCGGTTGCGGAACACTTCGGGCCGGGTGGTCTCGCGCACCATCATAGGCACAGGGGGATAAAGTCGTAGGCTCTCGCGGAACACATCACGGGTGTTCTTGAGGGTCGAAAGCTGCGCGAAGCTACCGCTCATCTCGTGCGCTTCAGCCGCAACCTGATCTTGCCAATCTGGATAGAGCGCGAGCAGATAAAGCGTCCAAGCAAGCGCCGACGCCGACGTTTCATGGCCAGCGAGAAAGAAGATCGCGACCTGATCGACCATCTCATCGAGATCAAATGTATTGCCGGTCACCGGGTCCTCAGTGGTGAGAATTTTGGTCGCCAGGTCATTGGGCACGTCACCGCCGGCGACTTGATGCAATCGGTCCTCAACAAGGCCTTTGATCAAACGACGAATTTCAGTTGCTGTCCGTCTGGTTTCTTTTCGAAAGAAGCGCGGCATCCAGGTTGGGCCGCGCACAAATGCAGCAAGGTTCAGGATTGGTTGTGACCGCTGGTGAGCTTTGAATGTTTCAAAGACTTCCGTCGCGACCGCGTTTTCGATGGGAAGCGAAAAGAGCGTTCGAAAGATAACATCCGCCGCGGCATGACTCGTCATTGGTTCAATATCATGCGCGGCCCCGTCGGCTGCCTGAGCAAAGCGCTCTACGGTGGCCTCACCAGCGGCCCAAATCGCTGGAAAGGCATCCCGCAATCGCCCACCCTCAAAAGCTGGATCAATGATCCGCCTTTGGCGCTTCCAGGTCTCGCCATTGGTCAAAAAGACAGAGTTCCCCAAGAGCGGACGCAGCCCCGCCCCAATTCGGTCTGACTTTGGAAAATCTTCGGGGCGGACCCTGAGCACAAGATCCAGTAGGTCCGGATCGTTCGCGAGGTAGCTGCGAAAGAATGGCGTCCGAAACTCTGCCATCCACGCTCGATAGAGTTTCGCAGGCTGAGCTGACAAGATGTCTTTCCGGAACAAGCGGAGGTAGCGCCAAAACGATACACGATCGGGTCGTGCGGGTGGTTTGGGCGGCACTGTCATGCGACGGAAGTGTATTTCGAAGCCGGGATGGTAATCCGGTTTTTTGAAGGTTTCCGGCCAAAATACCGCTCGGACAGTGGCTTCGGACCGCAAGTGATCTTGAAGTAATCGTAGTCACCAGGGTTGTCGAAGGCACAAAGGTACTGGAAATGGAGCCGGAAGAACCGCCACCGAAGGGCTTTCCACGTCTCGGGCTTCAGGGTTTGGGTAAACGCGGCCGACACCACCAATGGCCAACGCTGGCCATCTGGAGCCACCCCCGACACGGCGACAGGATCGCAGAGTGCAAAGGCGCAGCCATCACCAGGGGCCGTGATATCGACCCAGGTTAACCGATCCTGGGTACTGAGATAAGCCAGATCGCCCCGCAAACGCGTCGCGTAGGGCAGAAAGGACACCATGGGCACAACTTGACCCAAAGACAGAAACGCTAAGTGTGGCCCTTCGTTCGGCACACGACCTGAACGGAGGAGGTCCGCCAGGATGGAAGTTGCCAAATGCGCCCCGCTGGAGTGACCAACCACAAGCACTTCATCTACATCGGTTCTCAGCGCTTCAGCGATTTGGTCTGCAAACGCGCCAAGTCGCGCCTCCAACGGCGCCGGGTTCGCTCCTCGCCAACGGGCAGAATAGCTATAGTCATGCATCAAGTAATACGCGAAGAACCTGTTATCCTTTGATTTGAACCAACGTAGGATTGCGATAAAGGCAAGGATCCCTGCAACCCCAGCGATGACCTCACCGGCGGGACCGATCAGCGGGGTCAGGAAACCTTTGAGGATTGCCAGTATGGTTGCTCCGACGGCAAATGCGATCACCAATTGAAGAAGCAACATCCCAACCGGATAGAGCGCGGCAATCACAGGTCCCTTTCGCAGCCACATCAAGCGCCGCAATGCGCCCGTGCTGATGTAAACCCAGGCGGTGCGGATGAGTGAGACGTAGGTTTGGAGGATTGATCCATCCATGCTCTCACGTACAATGTCGGACCAAATCAAGACGTCGATATCGGCCTCAATATGTCTGGCGTCTATCACTGCCTTAGCATGCCAACCAAAAGTCGCGGATTTGCGTTTCGGCTCTATTCCAAGCTCATAACCAGAAATGTCCGCCTGCGCCGCCCCTTCCTTGCGATATAGCTCTCGATAACGGCGTGGATGAATCGGATCGTAACCCGGAATGTAAAACACCCGGCGCTTGCTTACGCTATCGGTCGGCCCGTGGTCGGTCATCTGCTGCTCGTTCTTTTGCGGCAGGTTAACCCATAAACCGGGCGAAATTAAGAATTTGCTTGCGAATGGCCCAAGTTAGCCAAGCGTCGCGAGACCAGGGAAGGCCTCAAGCATCCAGTAGCTTAATGCTGCAAACTGACCTGTGATCATCATCAGCCCAACAGTCCAAAGCAGCAAGCCAGACGTCCGCTCGATCTGGCCCATATGGGTCTTCATCCAAGCCATGACGCCTTTCAATCGTGGAAAGAACGCGGCCACCAAAAGGAACGGAATGCCAAGACCCATCGCATAAACAGCGAGTAACGCGGTGCCGCGGGCCATGTCGGCCTCAGATGCTGCCAGACCCAGAATTGCCCCCAAGATGGGGCCCAGGCAAGGTGTCCAGCCAAAGGCAAAAGCGAGCCCAAGGATGTAGGCCCCCATTGCTGTTCCGCCTTTATCACCCGCATCGACACGCGCCTCACGGTCAAGGAACCCGATGCGGAACACACCTACAAAATGGGCGCCGAAGATCATGACCACGATGCCAGAGATCGTGAGGAACCAGTCCTGAAACTGCAAGAACGTGCGACCCAATGCCGAGAAGGCGAAACCTAAAAGCAAAAAGACCGTCGAAAGACCCAGAACGAAGAAGGCTGCCGATAAGAGGACACGACGACGGGCAGAATGCTCCTCTTCCATGTCGGACATGCTTACACCGCCCATGTAAGCCAGATATGGTGGAACAATGGGCAAGACGCATGGTGACAAGAACGACAATAACCCTGCCGAAAGCGCAATCATCATCGCCGGCAGAAGCGTCGCGTCTAGTATTGTTGTTGCGTCAAGCATGAGGTGTCCTTTTGCGTCTCTCTTCTCTACGTGGCAATTGTGGCGAGGTCACGCAAAGCCTTGTCACAACTCTGTGGACTTTCTGAAACATGGGTCCTAGGAGACGGCGGATGACCGATCATGATGAAACATTGGACGCTTTAGGACTACTTTGCCCATTGCCCGTGCTGAAGGCCCGCAAACGGATCAGCGCCCTGTCTTCGGGCCAAATCCTGCGCATGATCGCCGACGATCCGGCCGCTATCGTTGATGTCCCGCACTATTGCCATGAAGCCGGACACAGGCTTTTGGCGCAGACTGACAACGACGGCATCCTTACGTTCGATATCCAAAAAAAGTAAAGGCCAGCGCTTAGGCTGGCCGTTACCCTTGTTGTTCGCTCTTGATTAGCGTCCGAGGGACCACCACCCTTTGCGCTTTGGCTTTGCCGGTGTGTCCGGATCCGCCGCAACTGGTTCAGGCACGGGTTCCGTTGATGTTTCTGCATCTGCCGTCGCGACGACGGGCTCCGGTGCAGCCTCTTCAGCAATGGGTTCCGCCACCTTCTTGGCGCGGCTCTTCCGCTTCGGCTTCGGCTTTTCTTCGGCTGGCGGCTCAGCAACAGCCTCTGACGCTTCGGCCTCTTCCTTGGGGGCCTCTTCTGCTTCGGGCTTCTTCTTTGCACGGCTCCGGCGTTTTGGCTTAGGCTTTTCCTCAACCGGAGCAGCTTCGACGGCCTCAGCCTCGTCTGTGGGCTCGATCGTTTCAGCTTCCGACTCGGCCTCAGATGTTATATCCGCCGCAGCTGCCTCAGGCTCTGGTTTTTTGCGTGACCGCCGACGGCGCTTCGGCTTCTCTTCGGTCTCTGCCTCAGGCGTGACCGCAACTGGCTCTTCCGTCACCGACTCAGCGTTCGCAGCGCCAACTTCAGCATCAGCGTTCTCTTGAGGCTGCTGGTCAGTCGCCTGCTGCGCATCGGCTCCGCCACCGCCCCGCCGCCGCCGCCGGCGACGGCGCTTGCGCTTCGGTTGATCTTCAGTCGCTTCTTCCTCGGCCGTGTCAACCAAGACGTCTTCATCGGGGAAATCTTCCATCATCACGGCGGATCCAACAACGGCCGGCGCGTCTGGGACGATGCGCGTCGCCGTTTTGAACTTCTCGATCTGGAAATCTGGAGACACCATCCCGGGATCACATTCGATCCGCACAGACATTCCATAGCGTGCTTCAATCTCGCCAATGTGTTCCCGCTTGCTGTTCATCAGGAAGTTAGCGATCGAGATTGGGGCTTTGACCAACACTTCTTTGGAGCGACCGCGAACGCCTTCTTCTTCCAGGGCACGCAAGATGGACAAGGACACGTTGTCATCAGACCGCAACAAGCCCGTCCCATGGCAATGTGGACACATTTGGGTCGTCGCCTCGAGCATGCCAGGACGTAAACGTTGGCGGGACATCTCAAGCAGACCGAAACCGGAAATCCGGCCCACTTGGATACGGGCACGGTCGGTCTTCAGCTTCTCTTTGAAGCGCTTTTCAACGGCCGTGTTGTTGCGCCGCTCATCCATATCAATAAAGTCGATAACGATCAGACCGGCCAAGTCGCGCAGACGCAATTGGCGAGCCACCTCATCCGCGGCTTCAAGGTTGGTTTTCAACGCGGTTTGCTCAATCGAGCCTTCCTTTGTAGCCCGACCAGAGTTCACATCGATGGCCACCAGAGCCTCCGTCACCCCGATAACGATGTAACCACCGGACGGCAGTTGCACGGTCGGATTGAACATGCCGCCCAGGTAGGTCTCGACCTGGTAACGGGCATAGAGTGGAAGTTGTTCAGCGTATTGCTTCACGTTCTTGGCGTGCGACGGCATGATCATTTTCATGAACGTCTTGGCGGTCTTGTAGCCATCCTCACCCGCGACGATGACCTCATCGATCTCTTTGTTGTAGAGGTCGCGGATCGAGCGTTTGATCAGGTCGCCTTCTTCGTAAATTTTCGCCGGTGCGATGGACTTCAAAGTTTGCTCGCGGATCTGTTCCCACATCCGTTGCAGATATTCGTAGTCGCGCTTGATCTCTGCCTTAGTTCGCTGGGAGCCCGCTGTGCGTATGATCAGACCTGCGCCCTCCGGCACGGTCATATCATTAGCGATTTCCTTCAGCTTCTTGCGGTCAGCGGCGTTGGTAATTTTGCGGCTGATGCCGCCGCCACGTGCGGTGTTCGGCATCAGAACGCAATAGCGACCAGCAAGCGAAAGATATGTCGTTAGCGCAGCGCCTTTGTTGCCCCGCTCTTCTTTCACGACCTGTATCAACAAGATCTGGCGGACCTTGATGACTTCCTGGATTTTGTAGCGCTTGGGGCGTGGCTTGCGAACAGGACGGACTTCATCTCTGTCGTCCTCTTCAGCGACGCTTTCGATACTATCGTCCTTGGATGAGGCATCCTTGCCGCCTTTCTCACCCTCGTCATCATCAGCTTCCGTGCCCTCGTCTTCAGGTGCCTCTTCGGAAGCCGTCCCATCCGCAGCTTCCGACTGATCCGGCTCTTCGGCCGCCTCGGCTGAAACTCCTTCAGTCTCTTCTGACGCAACGCCGTCATCGGTAACAGGCGTCTCGACCGGGGTCTCCCCGACGAGCTCCATCGGGGAAGATCCTTCTTCGCTCTCGTCGAGGTCGATCGTCTCCATACCAGCGACTTCGCCGGTCACTACCGCATCATCGCTTGCAGCCTCCGCTGCCTTCGTCCGGCTCCGCCGACGGCGCCTTGGTTTGGTTTTTTCTTTCGCTGCGTCCTCAGCTTCCGCCTCCGCCTTCATGGCTTCGGCATGGGCCTTTTCTTCGGCGATCAACGCCTCACGATCGGCAACGGGGATTTGGTAGTAGTCGGGGTGGATTTCTGAGAAAGCAAGGAAACCATGGCGGTTGCCGCCATAGTCCACAAACGCCGCCTGCAACGAGGGTTCAACCCGCGTGACTTTGGCTAAGTATATGTTCCCAGCAAGCTGACGCTTGAACTGGCTCTCGAAATCAAACTCCTCGACTTTGTTTCCATCTACCACAACGACGCGGGTTTCTTCCGCGTGCGTTGCGTCTATCAGCATTTTCTTTGGCATATTGTCCATTCACACGACACAGGGGGGTGTCGCCCGGTGGGGCGGCTGTTCGCATGTCGTGATTTTTTAGGGCGATCATGGCACAGGGTACGAGGCGGCCCCTCAGGGCGCTTGCATCACTCGACATCCTCTGCGCGCTTTTCATCGCGTTGGTCTCCGGCCACTTAATCATGTCAAGCGACCCATTCTTGGCCCTACCGATAGCTTTCGCAGCTTGGCGGGACGTTTAACTGGTGTTTCCACCACATCAGCTGATCGTGTTTGGGTGTCCGCCCAAGCGACACGTCAGAGAAACTCACCGGGTTCACCGCGATCCATCTCGCGGCCTACCCGTAAGGACTACATAAGGGGAAGCGTCCGGAATTTACAATCGAAAACGCGCAGTTTGCATTACCATTTTGGAAAAGCGCGATAAATTCGATCTACCCCTAGTTCCCGGCGACGAATCCGCCAGCAACAAGTGTATTTGGCCCTTCCCCTTGGAAGGCCCCCACAACGCCATCTTGACCAGCATAGACCTGACTTGTCAGGCTCACTTCGACATCATCGATCACGGCAGTCCCACCCGATACATCAAATGGTCCAGTCATCGGCTGGGCTGGAAACTGAAGTTCAAACAAGATCACATCATCAAAGACAAGATGACCGTCATCTGCAGCCAAACTCATACGGATTTCATCAGCCTCGTGGGAGTGTCCATGCGCTGGGTCGCCAAGATGTGACCCTTCTTCATGCAGGTCCACCACAACGGTCACAGCGCCACCAAAGCTCTCGCGGTCCCACGCATTGGCGTTTGGTGTGTCTTCGTGCCCCTTAATAACTTCCATGGCGTATTGCCCAGTATAGGTTGCCACGCCGCCGCCGATTGCCAAGCCGACATTTGGCTCTGGCAGGACGCCAGAGACAACAAAGCTTGCCAGGTCACCGTCGCTTTGTCCGAAATTGACGTTGAAAGCTGTGGCATCGACGTCGCTGACAAGCCCGAAGGCGAATCCACCAACATCGCTGCTCACGGTTGAAAGTGGCGCCGTATCAAGCCCCACCACTGCACCGGTCTCTTCCACATCAACTTCAATGGCGCCGACGAATTCACGACCGGTCCCGCCGCAAGCTGACAGTGCCGTGCAGGCGGCAAAACACAGTATGTAGTTCTTCATTGGGCCCAACGAACTCAAGAGGCGTTGAGGTAATCCGAACGCTGCAAGCCATACTTCGCCATCTTTTCGTTCAACGTCCGGCGGGGCAAACACAGTTCGTCCATTACCGCGACAATCGACCCTTTGTGGCGCCGCATCGTGTTGTCGATCAGCATGCGTTCAAACGCCTCGACAAACTCTTTCAACGGTTTGCCTTCGGTGGTCATTGCCGGCTTAATTTCGTCTTCCGTGTTATCCGACATCAGCAGTGACGCGATGGAGCCTGAGCCGCGGCGGTTTTGCAGCACCGCCCGTTCTGCAACATTGATCAACTGACGCACGTTGCCCGGCCACGGAGCCTGCAGCAGCTGTGCGGCTTCCTGTGCAGTCACTTCTGGCGCATCACAACCATACTCGTCAGCAAACTGCTCTCCGAGTTTGGTGAAGAGTGCGAGGATGTCTTCACCGCGAGTCCGCAACGGCGGCACGGTGATCCGCAACGCAGCGAGGCGGTAGAACAAGTCTGGGCGCAACACATCTTCGCAGGTCTTGTTTTGCTCTTGCAGGTTGCAGATTGCGACGATGCGGGTTTCAGACGGTGTGCCTTGCTCGTTGATCGTCGTTAGCAAGCGTGCTTGCAACTTGTCCGACAGGCTTTCAATGTCCTCAAGCACCAATGTCCCGCCACGTGCTTCTTCAATCGCGGGGGTTGGCTCATCGTCCTGCGCGGGCCCAAACAAGCGACGGCTCAGCGCCTCTTCCTCATAGGCCGAACAGCTGATCAGCGTGAACTTTTTGTTCGCGCGGGCACCAACTGCGTGGAGCGCATGGGCAACAAGCGTTTTTCCGGTTCCGGTTTCACCCTCGATCAGCACATGGCCATCGGCCTGTCCTAGATCAAGGATATCTTCTTTCAGGCGTTCCATCACTGGAGACTGGCCGATCAGTTTCTTGATGATGGCCGAGCCGTCAGAGAGCTCCCGACGCAGCGCACGGTTGTCCAGCGTCAAGCGACGGGCATTTGTTGCGCGCTTCGCCAGTTCGGTCATCTGATCGGGATTGAATGGCTTTTCGAGGAAGTCGAACGCGCCAACGCGCATTGCCTCCACAGCCATCGGCACGTCTCCGTGACCGGTGATCATGATGACGGGCAAACCGCTATCCACGCCTTTTAGCTTTTTCAGAAATTGCATCCCGTCCATGCCAGGCATCTTGATGTCAGACACCACAATCCCGGGGTAGTCGTTTCCAAGACCTTTTAGGGCCTCTTCAGCACTCTCAAAGGTCTCTGTGTCGAAGCCAGACAATGCCAGCCATTGGGAGATCGACTGACGCATGTCCTTTTCGTCGTCGACAATCGCAATCTTCATCGCTTTGGTCATTGGACCATCCTTTACTTTTTATTCTGCTGCCGCGACCTGCTCTTCATAGATTGGCAGGCGTACCTCGAACACTGCACCACCGGCCAGAGCGTTCCGCGCGGTTAGGCGACCTCCGAGGTCATTGACTATTCCTGAGGAGATCGCGAGGCCGAGGCCTACACCATCCCCAGGCTGCTTGGTCGTGTAGAACGGCTCAAACAGCTCATCGAGATCTTCAATGCCCGGTCCATTGTCTCTGACCGTCAAGCGGACCGTGTCTCCAGCGGCCAGCAAGATCTCAATAGCCGGGTCTTCAGACAATTTTGTGGCATCCAAGGCGTTTCGCAAGAGGTTAATAATCACCTGCTCCAAGCGGAGCCGATCGCCCATTATCAAAACAGGCTCCGACGGCAGGGTGCGCGTGATATTCACTTTGCGGGTCTTCAGTTGTGGTTCCATCATCGCCAAGGCCGACGACACCGCCGCACGGCAATCCACGGGCGTCAGGTTTTCACCGCCTTTTCGGGCGTATGATTTCAGCTGTCGGGTAATCTGACCCATCCTGTCAATGAGATCGTCAATCCGTTGGAACGAGGACATCGCCTCGTCCGGCCTCTTGCGGTTCAGCAACAAGCGTGCCCCCGCCAAATAAGTCTTCATCGCCGCTAAAGGCTGGTTCAATTCGTGGCTCACCGCCGCGGACATCTCGCCCAATGCGGCGAGTTTCGACGACTGCGCCAAGGTTTGTTCAGCCACTTCCAAGGTCTTTTCAACTTTCTCACGTTCTGCGATCTCGCGTTGCAAACGCGCGTTCAGCTGACGGAGTTCCGCAGATTCTCGTTGAAAGAAAACAAGCCGGGATGCCGTCTTGCGATTTGACGCCCAAAACAGCAGCGCCAAAAGTAGGGCAAAGCCCATGACTTCGATGGCTAAGAAACCATTCACCTTCTCTCGTACTGAGCTGTAGGTCGTGAAACTCACCATGCGCCATCCCTGGAAGGGGACCCGGATTTCACGTCGAAGCACAGCCTCGCCGCCAAGGTAGGCGTCGACCGGCGGGGTCGCCCAATCCTGCGTCGCGCGGAGCGCGCGCTCAATCGCGGATGGTGCGGATTGGAGCGTCAGGGCTTCAGTCTCTTGCAGGCCGCGCCAACGTGGCTCAGTTGAGAGAATAATTTCCCCTTCACTGTTCGTGACAAGCACGGCATCGGACACACCCGCCCAGCCGCGTTCCAGCTTTGGCATGTCAACCTCGACAGAGATCACGCCGAGCGCTTCGCCTTGCAATTCGACCTTGCGTGAATAGACAAAGGCGAAGCCGCCTGCTTCACGGTCACTTACCGTAAAAACTGTGCTGTTTGTGCGGGTTGCGTTGACAAAGTAAGGTTGAGCGCTGTGGCTTTCGCCCAGGCGATTGCGATCGGTGGCAGCCACAGTCCGGCCGTTCTCGTCCATCAAAGTCAGCGACGCTGCTCCAATTTCATCGACGAAGGAGAGCAACCGTTGCGTCGAAAGAGAATAGTTTCGGTCCGTCAACGCCGTGATCAAATCCGGGTCTCGGGCCAAGAGTTGGGGGACGATCGAGTTACGTTGCAACTCACTCATCAAACTTGCGACGTAAAGCGTCAGGCGCACCTCAGCCCGGTTAACAGTGCTGGCAGTAAAGCGTTGTGTCAGAAGGTTATTCGTCACCGTGATTGTCACGATGCCGAGCAAACAAATCAGGACGATCGCTAGTCGGAAAAACCAGCGATCGGGGCGTTTGCTTTCTTCTTGTTCTGCAAAAGCACTACTCATGAGCGAACCCTAAGGTGCGCCGAAATGCGAAACAAGCTGAACACCGCCTATGCGGCGGTCAATTGCCCAACCAGGCCCGCAAACAGCGGTTGACCATCTGTTCCCCCGTGGCCCGCATCAATTGCGCGCTCCGGATGGGGCATCATACCCAAAACACGGCGGTTTTCCGAGAGGACACCGGCGATATCAGCCTGAGACCCGTTAGGGTTGTTCTCATAGGTGAAGGCAATGCGATCTTCCGCACGGAGTTTTGCAACGGTATCAGCATCCGCCGTGTAGTTCCCATCATGATGAGCAATCGGCAGAACAATCGATGCGGAATTTCTGTATTTGTCAGTAAAAGCAGATGATTGCGCCGCGATCCTCAAAGTTTGCGCACGGCAAACGAACTTCAGCCCGGCATTGCGCATGAGCGCCCCAGGCAGTAGGCCAGTTTCTGTCAAAACTTGAAATCCGTTACACACGCCTAACGCGTATCCACCTTTTTCCACATGCGAAACAATTGCCTTGGAAATTGGGGATTGGGCGGCAATCGCTCCACACCGCAAATAGTCGCCGAAAGAGAACCCTCCAGGCACCGCAACCAGGTCAACCCCTTGTGGCAGATCGGCATCTTTATGCCAGACCATGGTGACGTCTGCACCCGCTGCACGAAGGGCCACTGCCATGTCTCGGTCACAATTGGAGCCCGGGAACACAATCACGGCAGATTTCATCACAGCACCTCGATTCGATAGCTTTCGATCACCGTATTCGCCAAAAGCTTCTCGCACATATCCCCGATGGTGGCCTCATCCGTTCCATCTGCGAGGTCAAGTTCAATCACTTTGCCCTGGCGCACATCATTGACGCCGTCGAAGCCCAAAGACCCAAGTGCGTGCTGCACCGCCGCCCCTTGCGGGTCGAGTACCCCGCTTTTGAGCATCACATAAACACGGGCTTTCATCGGCAGCAGTCCTTAGTTGATCAGGGTCGGTTTTGTGGGATTATGGGTCACGTTGGACGGCAGTACACCAAGGCGCCGTGCGACCTCGGTATAGGCATCAGACAGACTACCGAGGTCTTGGCGAAACACGTCCTTGTCTAGCTTCTGGCCGCTTTCGATGTCCCAAAGGCGGCAGCTGTCGGGGCTGATCTCATCTGCCACAATGAGGCGCGGAAATTCATTGTCCCAAACACGGCCAACCTCAATCTTAAAGTCGACCAGTTTGATCCCGACACCAAACATGACACCTGACAGAAAGTCATTCACGCGCAGCGCAATCGCGACAATGTCGTCCATGTCTTGCTGTGACGCCCAGCCGAATGCCGCAATGTATTCTTCTGGCACGAGCGGGTCGCCGAGCGAGTCGTCCTTGTAGGAAAACTCCACAATCGGGCGTGGGAGCCGCGTCCCTTCTTCGATCCCCAGGCGCTTCGCCATGGATCCTGCCGCAAAGTTGCGTACAATCACTTCAAGCGGAATGATCTCGACCTGGCGGATCAACTGTTCACGCATGTTCAATCGCTTCAGGAAATGGGTCGGCACGCCAACTTGCGTCAGGCCATTCATGAAGAACTCGGACAGTCGATTATTCAACACGCCCTTGCCTTCAATGGTCGCTCTTTTTTCCGCGTTAAAAGCCGTTGCATCATCTTTGAAGTACTGCACCAATGTCCCCGGTTCCGGGCCCTCATAGAGGATTTTTGCTTTGCCTTCGTAGATTTTTTTGCGACGCGCCATGCGGATCATACCCCAAAGACCAGCGCAACAGGCGCTGGCACGTTGCGCGTGCTATAGGGGAAGGGTCTGGGAGGGGCAAGCGCCCTGCCCCGGCAAGGTTTGAATTCCCCGCTGTTCCCAGTTGTCAGGCGCGCGCAGAGGGCCCATATCTGTGCCAACGGAATGCGAAAGGGAGCCCCGCAATGTCCAGCATGACAGATCGCAAAGACGCGTTCGAAAACAAGTACGCCCATGACGCCGAGATGCAGTTCAAAGCCGAAGCCCGCCGCAACAAGCTTCTGGGCCTTTGGGCTGCAGGTTTGTTGGGCAAAGACGGCAGCGCTGCGGATGATTATGCGAAGGACGTGATCAAGGCGGACTTCGAAGAAGCAGGCGACGAGGACGTTTATCGCAAGCTCGCGGGGGATCTTGGTGACAAGTCTGACGAAGCGACGATCCGCGCCAAAATGGCGGAGCTCTTGGTCGAAGCGAAAGCGCAGCTGATGGACGAAGTTTAAGCGATTTATTCATAAACTCCGCATAAACTCGGAAGAGAATTCAACGGCGCGTTCGCATAGTCCGCGCCGTTTTTCATGCCCAGTTAAGACCCGCTCACTACCTAACCAACAGTCTTGATTTCAAAGGACTGTTGATGTTGACGAGTACCCTTTCGCGCCTCCAGCCACTGGTCGCCCTAGTCGTTTCCGCAATTTGCCTCTGGGCGCTGTGGCACCAAGTGTCGGACGTTTCATGGGCGGAATTGTCTGCCACCCTCCGCACCATTTCGATCTGGCAATGGACTGCTGCCCTTGCTGCAACCACCGTTAGCTTCTGGGCGATCGGTCACTACGACGTGGTTTGGCATAATCACATGAAGACGGGTGTCAGCCCCATCAAAGCCCATCGCACCGGGATGGCCACAGTCGCAATTGCTCAGGCGGTTGGAATGGGTACTGTTGCCGGCAGCTTTCTGCGGTGGCACCTGCTGCGTGGCCTGCCATTCCGGGTATCGGTGACGCTCACGATCGCTATCGCACTATCGTTCTTCGGGTGTTGGGCCGTGCTGGCGATCCTGGCGGCCAGCCGACTGGGATTGATCCCAATCGCTCTGACTGTTGCGGTTTTGGTCGTTGCAGGAGTGGCGGTGCGCGTCTTGCCCAGACACCCTGTGGTCGCACGTCATTCCGCGAAGATCTCTCGCCTGATGCTGTGGTCGACGGTCGATATCGTCTTCGCGGCTTTCGCCCTATGGGTGTTGTTGCCCGAAACGGTCGGGGTTGGGTTTGGCGTGCTATGTGCCGCATTCACATTGGCTCTTGGTGCCGGACTGGTATCCAACGCGCCAGGTGGTCTTGGGGCCTTTGATCTTGCCCTTGTCGCGCTTCTGCCTGCCGTACCAGATGCGACCTTATTGGCGACCATCCTGGGCTTCCGGGTTGTTTACTATGCTGTGCCGGCGCTTTTTGGGGCTGGTGTCCTGTTCGCTTCGCATTTGCGTAATGCGCCGCTCACAATAACCAAAAACAATCACCCGCTCAGCGACCTTTGCCACCAAGGCGCAACACTTCTCGCGGATCGCAATGGAACTCACGTCGCACGCCGCCACTTCATTGGGACTGTCGTGCTGGAGCCGCGCACGTGGGACTTTGCTCGCAGCCAGCAACCCATTTTTGTCCAATCACTATACAAGTGTCCGGCCAGCGTCGCAGCTCGCGCACGCGTCTCCGGCTGGACGGTCCGCCGGATCGCATCTGACGCAATCGTCACGCCAAGAACCTAGTCTGCCGCTGGCGCCGATCGCAAACAACTCCGCCGGAAATTACGTCAGGCAGACAAAGCTGGTGTCACAATATTGCGCGCCGGTGCTGACAAGCCAGAGACAGCCATGACCTCCGTTGCCAAAGCATGGTCAGACCAGCATGGGAGCGAACTTGGCTACACCATGGGGCGCTACGAACCTTCCTATGTCGCGCAACAAAGCACCTACCTCATCTATGAAAACGACACGTTGTGCGGGTTCGTTACAGTGCAAACGCGGAATGAGGTTTGGGCCATTGATCTCATTCGCCACACAGCTTCAATGCCGCATGGCGCGATGCATGCTGCAGTGACGCGGATTATTACGGATGCGGCAGCTGCGGATGTCGCGACGCTTTCTCTCGGCGCCGTCCCCGATGGGCCGGAAGACTCCGCCCTCCAAACCGCAATCCTCGTGAAGAAGGCGGGGCTGAAACAGTTTAAATCGGCCTTCGGTCCGCGCTGGTCGCCACGCTACCTGGCGGCCCCCAACCGGGTCCAATGGGTACTCTCCCTCGCGCTTATTATCTGGCATACGCAACGTCCGATTTCCCGATCTCGAGCTCGCCTCTTTCTAGCTATCACCACGCTCATAAAGATGGAGAGAATTATTCATTTGATTCATAATAAGGACTGCGACAGGACGACACCTAACAACATAATTTTCGAGGGCCACGCAGATGACCAACCGACTTTCGACATTGCTGGCCGAGCGTGACTGGCTCCTCGCAGACGGTGCAACAGGCACGAACCTTTTTAATATGGGGCTCGGGGCAGGTGATCCACCAGAGCTGTGGAACGTCGATCACTCCGACCGTATCACCAAACTCTACGAAGGCGCCGCCCATGCGGGTTCCGACCTCTTTCTGACGAATACATTTGGCGGAAATGCAGCCCGCCTCAAACTGCACGACGCCCAGCACCGTGTGTTTGAGCTCAACAAAATCGGGGCGGAACTGGGCCGTCAAGTTGCTGACGCCATGGATCGCCCTGTAATCGTTGCAGGCTCGGTCGGCCCCACAGGTGAAATTATGGAGCCGATGGGCAGCCTTACCCACGCAAGCGCGGTTGAGATGTTTCATGAACAAGCCGAAGGGCTAAAGGCTGGCGGCGCCGACGTGCTGTGGGTCGAAACAATTTCTGCGCCAGAGGAATTTAAAGCCGCAGCAGAGGCCTTCGCCATGGTCGGTATGCCGTGGTGTGGAACAATGAGCTTTGATACCGCCGGGCGCACAATGATGGGTGTGACCTCTGTTGCGATGACAAAGCTGATTGGCAAACTTGACAATCAACCACTTGCTTTCGGTGCCAATTGCGGTGTGGGCGCATCGGACATGTTGCGAACCGTACTTGGGATGAAGCAGACGGTGCCCACCAAGCCGCTGATCTCCAAAGGCAACGCCGGAATTCCAAAGTATCATGACGGGCATATCCACTACGATGGCACGCCAGAGTTAATGGCGGACTACGCGGTCCTTGCCCGCGATTGCGGCGCCACCATCATCGGAGGCTGCTGTGGCACCACGCCGGAGCATCTGCGGCATATGCGAGAAGCGCTGGAGACGCGCCCAAAGGGTGAAGCTCCAAGCCTTACGCAGATTGAAGCAGCCCTTGGCGGTTTCTCATCCGAGTCCGACGGCACTGATGGCGCGGGGCCCACACGCGCGGCACGGCGCGGACGGCGGCGAGCGTAACGAAACGTCTGAACGGTTGCGGAAACTGGTGAAGTTTCCATCTGATTTCCACGAAAACGTTATCACCTTCAGCCCTGTGGTTTCATGAACCGGTCTTTAAAACAGCGACAGTTGATCCCCGGTTTGCGGCGGCACGGCAAACAGATCCGTCCGCAGTGGCGGCAGGCTGCGGTCGAGCCCCAATTGCTTGGTCGCCAGTTTGAATCGTTGCTGCATCAAGGCCGCCCATTTGCCGTGGCCGACCATGCGCGTCCCGAAGGCAGGGTCGTAGTCTTTTCCACCATGCAATTCGCGCACACGTGCCATCACGCGCCCCGCCCGATCAGGGTAGTGTTCCGCAATCCAGTCACGAAACAGCCCTGCCACCTCCCGCGGCAGACGCAAAACGATGGACGAGGCCGCAACAGCGCCCGCTTCCGCGCAGGCCGACAAGATCGCCTCCAACTCATGATCCGTCAATGCAGGGACGACGGGGGAAACCATCGCTCGCACCGGAATACCCGCATCGGTCAAAAGTCGGATCACCCGCAGCCGCGCCTTCGGGCTGGGGACACGGGGTTCCATCAACCGGGATGTCTTTGGATCGAGCGTCGTCACAGAAATGCCTACACGCAACAGTCCTTTCGCCGCCATTGGCGCCAATATGTCGACGTCGCGCGCGATCAATGTTCCTTTGGTAACGATCGCTACGGGATGATTGAACTCTGCCAGCACCCGCAAGATTTGACGCATGATTTCGCGATCCCGCTCAATAGGTTGATACGGGTCTGTGTTCGTACCAATCGCGATCGTTGCGGGTCTATAGGCGGGGCGCGACAACTCTTTCCGCAGCAAATCAGCAGCGTCGGGCCGGGCCACCAATTGAGTCTCAAAATCCAAACCCGGCGAGAGCCCGAGATAGGCGTGGCTGGGACGCGCAAAGCAGTAGATGCACCCATGCTCACACCCTCGGTAGGGATTGATGGAGCGGTCGAAGGACAAATCAGGAGACGAGTTCCGGGTAATCACCTTGCGCGGTACTTCCTCACGCACGGTGGTGCGCAAAACCGGCGGCGCCTCGCCATCCCCTTCCCACCCGTCATCAATCTGGTGGGACACCAAACGATCAAAGCGGTTCTCGGGGTTCGACAAGGCCGCTCGCCCCGGCGTTGCATGCTGCGGTTGCAGCTTCTCAGTCTCCATAACCGACAACTAGAACAAAAACAGAACATCGGCAAGGCGAAGTCGCTCTCGCAGCAGAAGATGTCGCGATTTGTTCAGTGTTCTGTGAACGAAGATCGCAATAGTGAAAATCAGAGGGCCTATGCCCATTCCAATGACGACGGAGACCTCCATGTCTGACGAAGACGATATCATCCTGGCAGAGCTAGACGACGAAGAGCTTGTCGCGCAGATGTTTGACGATCTGTACGATGGGATGAAGGAAGAGATCGAGGAAAGTGTCAACATCCTTCTGGAACGCGGGTGGGAACCCTACCGCATCCTGACCGAGGCCCTCGTCGGCGGAATGACGATCGTTGGAAATGACTTTCGCGACGGGATCCTGTTCGTGCCTGAAGTGCTTTTGGCCGCGAACGCTATGAAAGGTGGCATGGCAATCCTCAAGCCACTGCTGGCCGAAACTGGTGCGCCACGGGTCGGCAAGATGGTGATTGGCACCGTCAAGGGTGACATCCATGACATCGGCAAAAACCTTGTCGGTATGATGATGGAAGGCGCCGGGTTTGAGGTGGTGGATCTTGGCATTAATAACGCCGTTGAATCCTACCTTGAGGCGCTTGAGAAGGAAGATGCCGACATCCTTGGTATGTCCGCCCTTCTGACGACCACCATGCCTTACATGAAGGTCGTGATCGACACGATGATCGCTCAGGGTATCCGCGATGACTACATCATCTTGGTCGGTGGCGCACCTTTGAACGAGGAGTTTGGTAAGGCGATCGGCGCCGACGCTTACTGCCGTGACGCAGCCGTAGCCGTTGAAACAGCCAAGACCTTTGTCGCACGTAAACACAACCAAGGTGCGGGGGCGGCTTAGCCCCTTTTGGTAATGGCTTTGGGTCCCCATATGAATGGTGATCCCTTGCTTTGGAGACTGCCATGCCATCTTCAACTTTCGCATTCCTCATCGGTGGCGTCATCTGCGCTGCAGCGCTCACTGTGGCGCTGCTCTTTGGTGGAATAACAAACGTTGCTTGGGCCTTGCCCGTCGCCGTCATCGCAGCACTGGTGTTGCGATACGCCGTCGCCCGCAGCAGATCGTGACGCACAGCCCAACGTTTGACAGCCTTACGACCGCCGGTCTTTCCGCCCGCGGTGAAGGATCCATCCTGCTGTTGGCCTGCGGTGCGCTGGCCCGCGAAATTCTGGCCGTCAAAGCGGCCAATGGCTGGGACCACCTCGATCTGCAATGCCTTCCAGCAATCTTCCACAACCACCCCGAACGTATCGTTCCGGCAGTGCGTGCCGCGGTGGAAAAACACCGCTCCGACTATGACGACATCTTCGTTGTCTATGCAGATTGTGGCACAGGTGGCCTACTACAAGCTGCTTGCAACGAGCTAGGGGTCAAGATGATGGCCGGCCCGCACTGCTATTCATTTTTTGAAGGCAACGATACTTTCGCTGCACGAGACGAAATGACGGCCTTCTACTTGACCGACTTTCTTGTCCGTCAATTCGACGCCTTTGTGTGGGAGCCGCTTGGTTTTGCCCGCCACCCAGACCGATTTCAGGTTCTCCGGGACATGTATTTTGGGCACTACAAAACCCTTGTTTATCAGGCGCAAACAGAGGATTCAGCGCTGACGGTCAAGGCAGAACGGTATGCAAAGCAACTCGGGCTCGCGTTCGAGCGGCGTTTGACAGGTTACGGTGATCTTACCACCGAACTACGGCGCCTTTAGGCGGCAGACGCAACTTCCTGAATGCGCGCGACCATCGCCCGTACGCCGTTGGAGCGTTGCGCTGACAGGTGATCATTCAGCCCCAAGCGCCCCAGCTCGGCCGCCGCATCAATCGCACTCACGTCCTTGACAGGAACCCCATTGTAAAGCGCCATAAGCACCGCAATCAGCCCTTTGACGATCATCGCATCACTATCGCCACTGAATGAAAATACACCTGTGTCAATTTTGGGTAGGAGCCAAACTTGGCTTGCACAGCCATCCACCTTGGTCGCTGGCACTTTAAACGCATCATCCAACGGCGGCATTGCCTTTCCGAGGTCGATCACATGACGATACCGGTCTTCCCAATCGTCCAAGAACTCAAACGTGTCTGCAATTTCTTCAAAGGCTTCAGTGGCCATCCGCATCTCCTACAGTCGCCTGAGACTTAGGGTCGCCCTGCCGAAACGTCCAGTGCCGGTTAAACCGAAATGGTCACAACCTTTTGGCCATCGACGCGCAAGCCGACTTTGCCTTCGCATAAATCCAATGCATCTTTGCCAAAAACCTCTTTGCGCCAGCCTTTCAAGGCAACGATGTCGCGCTGTCCTGCGGCCAAAGCATCCAAATCAGCTGCGGTCGCAATGAGCTTTTGAGCCACGCCTGCATCTTCAGATTTCGCTTTCAGCAAGACCCGCAGCAGATCCGCCAAAGCCGGGTTTACCTGCAACTTCGTACGGCCCCTGTCTGGGCGGGGTAACTCGTCTTGTGGCACCGCAAGACCGGTCTTGACGGCTTCCAAGATACCCGAGGCGATGTCGCCCTTTCTGGCTTCTCGTAACAGCAAGCGGGACCGCCCGAGATCGTGCTCTGACTGCGGCTTGGTCGAAGCCAGTTCAACCAGTGCATCATCTTTGAAGACTCTGCTACGCGGCACGTTTCGTCCTTGCGCATAGCCCTCGCGAAACTTTGCGAGCTCGCGGACGATGGCAAGAAATCGACCAGAAGTCGTGCGGGTCTTAACGCGTAACCATGCGTCATCTGGTTCGGTCTGATAAGTCTCTGGTGCCTGTAGTACAGCCAACTCTTCTTTGACCCACTTGTGTCGGCCCGACTTGTCAAGCTCAGCTGCTAAATGCTCATAGATATCCCGCAGATGGGTGACATCTGCGATGGCGTACTTCTTTTGGGCATCGGTCAGGGGCCGGCGGGACCAATCAGTGAAGCGTGACGACTTATCAAGATCCGACTTCGCAATTTTCCGCACAAGCGTTTCATAGCCCACTTGCTCGCCGAAGCCGCAGACCATCGCGGCCACTTGCGTGTCGAAAAGGGGTGACGGGATGACGGCTTCATCCACGAAGAAAATCTCAAGATCCTGTCGCGCCGCGTGAAAGACCTTGACGACGCCTTCATCGCGAAAAAGGTCATAAAGCGGCGCAAGTGAAAGGTCTCTTTCCAGCGGATCAACCAAAACCGCGTCCGCACCTGCCTCATCCTGATAGGCTAGCTGCACCAAGCATAACTTCGAATAGTAAGTGCGTTCGCGCAAAAATTCCGTATCGACCGTCACATAAGGACGCTTCGCCGCCTCATGACAAAACGCGGCAAGGTCGTCTGTGCTGGTGAGTGTTCGCATGTATTTTGTGCTTTTGCGTTGCGCGAGTGTATACGTTAGGATCGATCCCTCCTGATACGCGATCCCGTCCACATTGGAAATGGTTAAGGCAAAAAAACTGGTGTCTTGTCGCCACTTACAAAACGGCGGAGCACTGCAGGGTACAACTGATGCTCATATGGCAACACCTTTGCCGCGAGCGTTTCGGGCGTGTCATCTGCTGCGACGGGAATCCGGGCCTGCCCCAGGATCGGCCCCCCATCCAGTTCGCCAGTGACCTCATGCACCGTACAACCATGTTCGCCGTCGCCGGCCTCAAGTGCCCGCGCGTGGGTGTGAAGGCCCTTGTACTTGGGCAGAAGCGATGGGTGGATATTGAGCATCCGACCTGCCCAAAGGTCCGTAAAAGCAGGCGACAAGATCCGCATGAAACCTGCAAGACAGATCAAATCCGCAGCGTGGGCCAAGAGTTCCGCCTGCAAGGCCGCTTCAAAACCGGGTCTGTCACCTGGGTACCCGCGGTGATCGACCACAGCAGTCGGCACGCCAAAATCTGCAGCCTTGGCAAGTCCGCCTGCGCCTGGGTTGTTCGCCAATACCACGCACGGCGTAGCAAAGCTTGCCTCCTGCATCGCTTTGACGAGCGCCACCATGTTGGACCCGCCGCCAGAGATGAGGATCGCAACGCGTTTGCTCACAAAAGCGACCCGCTGTAGCGCATCTCTGGCGTGTCGGTCACGTGTCCAAGCAATACAACCGTTTCACCGGCTTCCGCTAAGCTGGCGCGCGCCGCCTCGGCCTCATCCGGTGATGCAATCACGACCATCCCAATGCCAGCGTTGAAGGTTTTCAGCATTTCAGCTTCAGCGATCCCACCTTCCTTGGCGAGCCATTGGAACACGGGCGGCAAATCCCAGGCGTTCAGATCAATCGCCGCGCCCATCCCTTCCGGCAGGACACGCGGCAGGTTCTCGGTCAACCCGCCGCCGGTAATATGTGCCAGACCACGCACATGGCCAGATTTCACAGCGGCCAAAGTGCTCTTCACATATAGCCGGGTTGGAGCCAGCAACGCTGCTCCCAATGTGCCGTCAGCAAACGGACAATCGTCGCCCCAGGCCAACCCGCTCTGATCGACGATCCGGCGGACCAAAGAATAGCCGTTGGAGTGTATACCGTCGGACGTAAGTCCCAACAAAACGTCCCCCGCGGCCACATCGCGTGGGAGATCAGAGGCCCGCTCCATCGCGCCAACAGCAAAGCCCGCGAGGTCAAAATCGCCATCATGATACATACCCGGCATCTCGGCCGTCTCCCCGCCAATCAATGCACAGCCAGAGGCTTCGCAGCCTGCCGCGATGCCATTGATAATCCGCGTCGCACTGTCGAGCTCAAGTGCGCCAGTTGCGAAATAGTCGAGGAAGAACAGAGGCTCCGCACCTTGGCAAACCAGGTCGTTGACGCACATCGCCACTAGATCGATCCCGATGGTATCGACGTTGCCTGTATCGATCGCGATCCGGAGTTTGGTTCCCACACCGTCGGTGGCCGCGACCAAAATAGGGTCCTCGTAACCAGCGGCTTTCAAATCAAACAGCGCGCCAAAACCGCCAAGACCGGCCATCACACCAGGGCGTGCCGTCCGCTTTGCCGCCGGTTTGATCTGCTCCACTAGCGTATTGCCCGCGTCGATATCAACGCCTGCATCCGCGTAAGTCAGGCCATTTTTGATGGTCATGCCGTATCCCCCAAAGATTGGCGCGGCTTAGCCCAGCATAGCCGCGATGACAACCAAACAGGCTTGTCGAATCGCAGCTCAATTTTTTAGCGTGTTAACATTTGCAGATACAACTTATTGGAACACCCATGGTCGATGATATTTCCATCCTTTGGAGCCCAGCCGGCTTCAACCTGCCTTCCCTGGGGGCACGTGCCCTCGTTGACGTGTCCGACGGCGACACACCAAACATCCGAATGCCCATTCGGATGCTGTCAATCGACACCCCAGAAGTTACAGCGAAGAGCGAGAACGGCGCCAAGAAGATCGACGTCAAATTCGCAGAGCTCAGGCAGTGGATCTTAGACGGATTTGCGCCAGTTACGTCTGGTTTTGCCGACTACATTCTTCCAAAACTCGAAGGCGAACCAGGAACATTACAGTTTACCCAAGGCAAGGACGCCTCCGCTTTCCACAAAGCCAAAGTAGAGGAGCGCTTGCGCCGCCCGTCTGGACGCCGTCGCAACCTGTTTGTACGCACGGCAGAGACCAAATTTGATAGTTTCGGGCGCTTGTTGGCCTACACGGCGCCATCCTATTCGTCCAAGGAACTAAAGGGGATGACCCGGGCTGAAAGGGCAACGTTCAACCTCAACATGATCGAGTCCGGACACGCGGCACCGTTTGTGCTCTTCCCCTCCATTCCCGGGGAACTCGACATGCCGCTCTTCCTAAAGGCAGCCGTTACAGCGCTCGACGAGAAACGCGGCCAGTATGCCGATGACAAGCAATTGCCGGGATATGAGTACCGAATGCTTGAAAAGCTGCACAGGATCACGAAGAAAATCGCCAGCGGCACAACATTGTCTTTTAAAGAAAAAATTGCGTGGCGGTCGCGCTATGCCTTCGACGCGCGAGACCGAGTGCTTTACGGGCCAGAGGACTACATGGACATCCCGCCGCCCTATCGCATTTGGCTCTGGCCTGAGGATGTGCAACAGGCGATGGGCATGTTGAACCTCACACCATCAGCTGGGCTGCTTCGCTAAGCGCTTGACCTCTCAGGCCCGGATGGTATCGGATGTTCAGGCGGGCCTGTAGCTCAATTGGTTAGAGCAGAGCGCTCATAACGCTTTGGTTGCGGGTTCAAGTCCTGCCGGGCCTACCACCTCCTTCGACATCCAATATCCGCTTCTTTGGCACCCAATTTTCCGGGGAATGACGTGGCGTTTTGCCCCGCTGCAATGGGCGTTTTCCCCGCAATCTCCATGGTTAAGCCACAGTTATCCTTTCTAACCATACCAACGAAAATGGCCGGAAAGGTCCATGTTGAGAGTGAAACGCAGTTGTGTCCGGCAGCGTGTTGCTGCGGCCCTCGCCCTTTGGGCGGGCCTTTTGCTGTGTTTCGTCCCCGGCTCATCCGCCGTTGCTGGACCGATCGCACTCTCTGACATTTTGGACATTGATCCGCTTGGGTATGAATGCGTCCCGTCGCAATACTTTGATGATACGCCCGACGGCAGCGCACCCATTGCCTTTAGCCTTTCGGGAAAAACCCGCCTGCCCCGCACTTGTTTGCCCGAGCCCTGTGCCCGCGCGCTGACCCGAGCAGAACTGTCTGGGATTACCGGGACGGAACCGATCTTGGCGCGTTTCAGCGAAGAATGGGACGACTATTACAGCCGTTATGCTGACCACTGCGTGCGCGAAGTAACCGTCTCTCGCCCGCGCACAAACGATTTCTGGAAACCAATCATCAACCGTGCGCAATCCACTCAGCGTATTGGGATCCCAACATCGTCGCGCTTAATCCCGTTTGTCCCCGGAGGATTCAGCGTACCGACGTTTGAGCCGCAACCGACCCTCATCAGCTTTATACCAGAGGTGAAGAGCATCGGGCCGGAGATTGGACCAAGCCCAGTGCCCATCCCGGCCTCCGGTGTTCTTCTCGGTGGACTGCTTTTGATCGGTGCAATCGGGGGTCGAAAGCGTCTTAAGCGCTAGCGAAGATTTAGCATACCATCGTATACTGTCTTTCCCTTGTCGGTGAATCGGGCTAAGCCCGGGCCAACGACTGGTGTCAGACGGAGCCTCCCATGACAAAGATCAAAGTTGAGAACCCGATCGTCGAACTCGACGGAGACGAAATGACCCGCATCATGTGGGACTTCATCAAGCAAAAGCTCATTCTGCCCTATCTGGACCTCGATCTGAAGTATTACGACCTCGCGATGGAGGTTCGGGATGAAACCGAAGATCAGATCACAATCGACGCGGCTGAAGCGATCAAGAAGTATGGCGTCGGCGTCAAATGCGCCACGATCACGCCAGACGAAGCCCGCGTTGAAGAGTTTGGCCTGAAGAAAATGTGGCGGTCTCCTAACGGGACGATCCGCAACATCCTCGGTGGTGTGGTATTCCGCGCGCCGATCATTTGCAAAAACGTCCCACGATTGGTGCCAGGTTGGACCAATCCAATTGTTATCGGCCGCCACGCCTTTGGCGACCAATACAAAGCCACTGACTTCCTGATGCCGGGCCCTGGCAAATTGACAATGAAATTTGAAGGCGAAGACGGCACTGTCATCGAAAAAGAAGTCTTCGATAGCCCGGCGGCCGGTGTGGCCATGGGGATGTATAACCTCGATGAGTCGATCCGCGATTTTGCGCGCGCCTCGTTCAACTACGGCCTCAACCTCGAATGGCCAGTTTATCTTTCCACCAAAAACACGATCCTGAAGGCCTACGACGGGCGCTTTAAGGACATCTTCGAAGAAATCTACGAGGCGGAGTTTAAAGACCAGTTCGAAGAAAAAGGCCTGTATTATCAGCACCGCTTGATCGACGACATGGTCGCCTCCGCGATGAAGTGGTCCGGTAAATTCGTCTGGGCCTGCAAGAATTACGACGGTGACGTGCAGTCGGACACGGTTGCGCAGGGCTTTGGGTCATTGGGCCTCATGACGTCTCAGTTGATGACACCAGACGGGAAGATCGTCGAGGCAGAAGCCGCCCACGGCACGGTCACGCGCCACTACCGTCAACACCAGGCCGGTGAGAGCACCTCAACCAACTCCATCGCGTCCATCTATGCCTGGACTGGCGGTCTAAAACACCGGGCCAAACTTGACGACAACGCGCAGCTGATGTCTTTCGCTGAAACATTGGAGCGTGTGATCGTGCAGACCGTAGAAAGCGGCTTTATGACCAAAGACCTCGCCTTGCTTGTCGGGCCAGACCAAGGCTGGCTGACGACGATGGGTTTCCTCGAAAAGATCGACGAGAACCTCAACAAGGCCATGTAATCATCCGCCTTTGCGGACCGATTCTAATTGCGGCCCGCAAGAAAGCCCGCAACACCGACATATGTGACGTCTGTTGCGGGATCGTCGAAATCCACAGCTACATCCACTGTGGTTAGACCTACGATCTCCTGACCTGTGTCGCCCGCAAACACTGTCCCGTAGTCCGATGTCCCACTGCAGTTTGCGCCATCCCCGCACGTCCAAGCCACAGATCCGCTTGCACCGTTGCCGACAATGTCAGACTCAGACAAAGCGCCGGTTAAGATCGCTGTGGTACCTTCGAGCGGATCACTCGTCAGCGTCCCGATAAGCGTCGCCGCATCCAAATCGACCGTTAGGACCGCGTCGCCTTCAAACAGCAGCGCGAACTCCGACTGCGTGCCATCGACATAGGATGTGCCAAGCACCTCAAAATCACCCTGGTAAGTTGCAGCAGAAGCCCCAGTAAAGATTGCACTTGGGATCGTTTCAACAGCGAGTGGGAACAACGCGAACTGTTCAAAGCCATCATCACCGGCCAAAATCCCGCCGACAATCACGGACTCTGCCCCCGACAGCACTCGGGTCGATTGCCAGGAGCGGCCATCGGTCAGAAGCCCTACTGTATTCGTGACCGAAAGAATCTCACCCTCTAACTCGATTGTATATGTAATCGGTCCATCGACGAAAAAGGATGCCTCGGGAACAACAGTTGTCGTTTCGAGTGTGGCATTGGCAGGTCCTAAGGTCATCCCGCCATCAACTGTGGCAATTGGCACGGTGACGCTCAGCCCTTCATAGTCTTCGATGACCGCTACATCAGCAAATGCGATCCCGTTGCTGGCCGTTTCGGTATCTTCTGTTGCTAAGGAAAATGGGTTTTCAACAGGCGTTTCGCCATCACTGCCGCAAGCCGACGCTGCCATCAATGACCCAAAAGTAAAAAGCCAATATCTTAAACGCATATCTTTCTCCCCAAGCCCTGAACCCACATGACTTTGCACATGCAGCGTGTTTCAGGTCGATTCATCAATTGCCGGCCCGATGCTGCCAGGCCACTTCGTTGCACCAATCATAAGCAATCGAAGATGCTCGTGCTATGGGACTGGGCCTCGGGTGCGCTACGGTCGACCATTGCGCAGTGTTCATCAATGTGCCAGTCCGATTTCCCAGACCCATACGCGTCACTCTACATTGCGTTCCGCATTCAGGCGCCTAAACAGGCCCTGCAACCAAAGATGGAGCCTTAGGTGACGACGCAAGACAGCCAACGGCACAGCACACTCGAAGACGCCCAAGCCTTCGTCTTATCGACATCACTTTGCAGCTTTGCATTGCTGATGCTCACCCATTTGGGGCTGATCACAGGTCAAACAGCCGGACTTGCGGTGCTCTTGTCTTATATGACTGGCTGGGCTTTCGGCCCAATTTTCTTTGTGATCAACCTGCCGTTTTACGCCCTGGCCTGGATCCGTATGGGGCCGCGTTTTACGATCAAAAGCTTTATTGCCGTTGGGCTATTGTCGGTCATGACAACGTTGTTGCCGACACACATCAGTTTCGACACGCTGACGCCCCTTGTTGGTGGCCTGTTGGCTGGGGCGCTGGCAGGGCTCAGCCTGATCGTTCTCTTTCGCCATGGTGCGTCCCTTGGCGGCATCGGTGTCTTGGCGCTTTACTTGCAAGACAAAACCGGCTTTCGCGCAGGGTGGACGCAGCTGATTTTCGACGGTTTGCTATTCGCCGCAGCTTTGCTGGTGATCGGTGGCGTGCCTATCGTTTACTCACTCTTAGGTGCGGTTGTGACCAATCTGATCATCGCCGTGAACCACCGCCCGGACCGCTATACCGGGCGTTGACGACGCAACGTCACGCTTCCCAGACTACAAGCCGGGTTTACCATGCTGATAGCCGTGGGGGTCGACGTGATTGATGTTGCTGCACGCATCGTGCTTTTCCCGTTTCTGGCGTGGCAAGGCTACGTCACCCGGAAACATGCCTTAAAGTTGCCGGAAGCGGCTGGTCGCCGTGAAGGGGTCGCTGGTGCTGGCCCGGATATCCGGTTGCTGATCGTCGGAGACAGCTCTGCCGCTGGCGTCGGGACTTCACATCAAGAAGAGGCCTTGTTGGGGCAAGTGAAGAAGCGCCTGATCCAGACGAATACTGTGCATTGGTGGCTAGACGCAAAAACCGGCGCGTCGACAGCAGATGCATACCAAAGGCTCCTTCGGCGACCGGCACAGCAAGTAGATATTGTGTCCGTCTCGCTTGGCGTCAACGACATCACTGGGCATGTCCCGCTGCCGCTTTGGCTTGCACGATACAACAAACTCCTCAATCTACTCCAAGAGAAGTTTGACGCCCAAGTCATCTGCGTGAACGGCATTCCGAAGATGGAGTACTTTCCTGTCCTACCACAGCCACTGCGCTGGATCTTGGGGCAACAGGCCAAGCGCTTCGATTGGTACCTCCAAAAACTCGTCGCGCGTCGACCCGAATGTCGGTTTGTGCCGCTCGATTTTGAACCAGATCCTTCACTCATGAGCGAAGACGGATACCACCCCGGTCCCAAGATCTACGCAGCCTGGGCCCGAAAGGTGTTCCGCGCCATTCGTGAAGACGTGAAGGGACCCGGCAAGGATCAGGGGCCGCTCCTGCACTGATGGTCTTTAGGGCTGGCGTTTGGACCGGATGCAGGCTATCCGCGCCGCAAATCCTGATCCCAAAGGCCTCCCACCATGGATATCCGCAATATCGCGATCATCGCGCACGTTGACCACGGCAAGACGACACTGGTTGATGAACTCTTGAAGCAATCAGGTGTTTACCGCGACAACGAAGCCATCACCGAACGGGCGATGGATAGCAACGACATCGAGCGGGAACGCGGAATCACAATCCTTGCAAAATGTACGTCTGTTGAATGGAAAGGGACCCGGGTCAACATCGTGGATACCCCTGGCCACGCTGATTTCGGCGGTGAGGTCGAACGGATTTTGTCGATGGTTGATGGCGTCGTCTTGTTGGTCGATGCGGCCGAAGGGCCGATGCCTCAAACGAAGTTTGTGACTTCAAAAGCCCTGGCACTTGGGCTTCGCCCCATTGTCGTAGTGAACAAAGTGGATAAGCCAGACGGCGACCCGGACAATGCAGTCGACCTTTGCTTTGACCTTTTTGCAAACCTCGGCGCTGACGATGACCAACTTGATTTCCCGGTCATGTATGCCTCTGGGCGGAACGGCTGGTGTGACGATAGCCTCGAAGGACCGCGGGAGAACCTTGATGCGCTTTTCGACCTGATCGTCGATCACGTGCCAACACCGCAGCAGATCACGCGGACAGCTGAACCATTTCAGATGCTCGCCACCACCCTGTCGGCGGATCCGTTTATCGGCCGCATCCTGACAGGCCGGGTTGAAGCCGGGACGCTGAGGGCTGGCGATACGATCAAAGCCATGACTCGCGAGGGCGAGAAGATCGAACAGTTCCGGGTTTCCAAGATCCTGGCGTTCCGTGGACTCATGCAGCAGCCCATCGATGTGGCAGAAGCTGGAGACATCGTGACGGTTGCGGGCATGACGAAGGCGACAGTAGCGGACACGCTTTGTGACCCGACCATCGAAGCTCCCATCCCCGCCCAACCAATCGACCCACCTACCATCACCGTGACTTTCGGTATCAACGACAGCCCCCTCGCAGGGCGCGACGGGAAAAAGGTCCAATCCCGCGTGATCCGCGACCGGCTTATGAAAGAGGCGGAGGTCAACGTCGCTATCAAAATTGAAGACACCCCCGGCGGCGAAGCGTTTGAGGTGTCGGGCCGCGGCGAGCTACAGATGGGTGTTCTGATTGAGAACATGCGGCGGGAAGGGTTTGAGCTTTCGATCTCTCGCCCTCAGGTAATTTTTACCGAGATTGATGGCGAACGCCACGAGCCGGTTGAAGAAGTGACAATTGACGTAGACGACGAATACACCGGCACGGTAGTGGAAAAGCTGACAGGGTCACGCAAAGGCAACCTGGTTGAGATGAATCCAGCCGGTGCGGGCAAGACACGGATTATCGCCCATGTGCCTTCTCGCGGGCTGATCGGCTATCATGGAGAGTTTCTGACAGACACCCGGGGTTCAGGCGTGTTGAACCGCATCTTCCACACGATGGAGCCTTACAAGGGCAAGATTCCAGGGCGACGCCAGGGTGTCCTGATCTCGATGGAGAATGGGACCTCCGTATCTTACGCCCTGTGGAATCTCGAAGAGCGTGGCAAGATGTTTATTGGTGCGCAAGAGCCCGTATACACTGGCATGATCATCGGTGAACACAGCCGCGACAACGACCTTGAGGTGAATCCGTTGAAGGGCAAAAAGCTTACCAACGTTCGTGCATCCGGGTCTGATGAAGCGGTGCGCCTCACAACGCCGGTCACCATGTCGCTCGAACAAGCCATCGCCTATATCGACGACGACGAATTGGTGGAGGTCACACCAAATGCGGTTCGGCTGCGCAAACGGTACCTGGATCCACACGAACGAAAGCGCCATGCCCGGGCAGGTTGAGTAACGATCCCCGTGGCGCTCGCAGGTTGTAGGGCATTTACAGATCCTTGGTTTTCGATAGTCTTTTCGAATTTTCAAGAGAGGGGATGTTTTATGCCATATTCGAAAAGCTTTATACTTTTTGCAACGCTGTGCATGTCGGCCTGTTCCGGGACAACCGCCGTAGACGCGACCAGCGGGACTACGGCGTTGACCACCGAAGCCGCCTTCCGCCAAGCAATTGTTGGTAAGACACTCACCTTCAATGGCAGCTCGTTGACTATCAACGCCGACAATACGATCTCAGGTCCTTGGGACGGATCTGGCATTACTGGGACGTGGTACTGGGATGACGCTTATTGGTGTCGCGAGGTGGCCGTCGGCGGCGTTGAGCGTGGTTTGGATTGCCAAGCCTGGACGACGACCGGCTCTGAAGCCACCTTTACGCGCGACCGGGGAAACGGGAACAGCGCTACCTATACGCTAAGCTGATCGCGACGCACGAGCGGGGTCCGGTCACGTTGCCCCACTTACCGGCGTCTGGGCAAGCGAACTGGTAAGTGTGGTCCCGCAGTCAGGGTCAACCGTCACCGCGATGAGCACCATTGCCCAGCTATCCGCCCGCGTCAGTCGCAATCCCGCGATGCGCGGCGATGCTGGAACCACTATAAAGGACGCACCCTGATAGCGTGGGTCCTGCACTTGAGGTGCGAGAGTAATATCAAACTGCTGCAGAAGATCACCGCTGCGTGCATAAACCTCCGCCCCCAAAGCGAACTTCCCGCTCGGGGGCGGAACCACGCGTTCTGACATGGTCCAGAAAGAGACCGCAACACCGCACTGATCTTCGTCAAATACCATCGCAAATGATGCGACATTTTGGTCGGCCCCACCAGAGTGCATCACTCTTCGGTCCCACGTATTGAAACGGAACATATGTGATGTCTCTGCGACGCCGAGCCCATTGGTTGTCACCTCAAATTCACGCCCAAACTGAATGAAACGTGACTGAAACGGAAGGTTCATAGGCTCGACATCAAGCGCGTCTTGCGGATACCAGGTATGATCGAACGTCTCTTCAAGACGATCATAGGGGCCAAGCTCAATCGTCTCAGCTCCTGCAGGCCCCAAACTGATCACAAAGACCAAAGCACCGAATAGGACCCTAATCCAGACGTACCTACTCACTCGTCTCAACGATCAATAGCTCTCGCTCGGACGCGCCCCGCGCATGCGACAGGGCCTCCTGATACTCCGGACTTCTGTAGCAAGCCTCCGCCGCCTCGACGCTGTCAAACTTCGCAACGACGTTGCGCGGGCGCTCTTTGCCCTCCAGCTGAACAAAGCGCCCGGCACGCGCAATGAAGTAGCCACCATGTTTGGCAATGGCAGGCCCCGCAAGCTCCGCATAGCGGCCATAAGCCTCTGCATCCGTCACCGTGACATGGGCAATCCACAAAGCTGGCATTATGATCCCTCCAATACGCTCTTCGCGGCCGCAATGGCGGCCTCTGCATTCTCTGCCGAAGCACCACCGCCTTGGGCCATATCGGGACGCCCACCGCCGCCCTTACCGCCCAATTCGGGCGTGGCCGCGCGCAAAACGTCAACAGCAGAAACACGATCCGTGAGGTCTTTGGTTACGCCCGCGGCCACCGCAGCTTTCCCGCCGGTGTCGGCGATCAACAGGACGACACCGCTACCCACGCGTTCTTTGAATTGATCAACAAGCGACGGCAAATCCTTGCCCGACACACCTTGCATCACCTGTCCCATAAAACAGATGCCGTTAACCTCTTCTTGTGTTGGACCCGCATCACCGCCGCTGCCCATAGCCAGATCACGGCGCAGTTGAGCGACTTCATTCGCCAGTGCCTTCCGTTCCTCCAGAAGCGCCTTCACCCGCGCAGGAGCATCCGCGGCAGGAGCTTTCAGCGCCGCGGCCACGACAGCCAAGGTTTCGTCCTGTGCGCGCAAGTAATCCAATGCTTCTTGACCCGTCAGTGCCTCAATCCGGCGCACACCCGCGCTGGACGCTCCGTCGCTTAGCGCAACAAAAGCCCCGATCTCTCCCAATCGGTTCACATGTGTGCCGCCGCAAAGCTCGAGCGAATAGGTTCTTCCGTCCGTGCCCTTGCCGGAGCCCTCAGCGGTACCCATCGACACAACCCGTACCTCTTCGCCGTACTTTTCACCAAAGAGCGCCTGGGCCCCCAGCGCGCGGGCGTCATCCGGCGTCATGATCCGTGTGTCGACAGGGCCGTTCTGGCGGATCAAACGGTTCACGTCCCGCTCAACTTGCGCCAATTCCGCAGGATCAACGGCCTTGTTGTGGCTAAAGTCAAAACGCAATCTATCTGGCGCATTGAGCGAGCCCTTTTGCGCAATGTGCGCGCCAAGGACATCACGTAGCGCCTCATTCAACAGGTGCGTGGCGGAGTGATTGGCCTGGATCGCCGAGCGGCGCGTCGGATCGACACTGAGGCTTGCGCCCTGACCGACTGAGATTTCACCCTCGGTAACAATGGCGACATGCACAAAAACGCCTGCTACCTTCTTTGTGTCCGTCACGATGGCTTTGCCGGTTTCAGTGACGATCTCACCAGCATCACCAACCTGACCACCAGATTCCGCATAAAATGGCGATTGGTTCAGCGCGATCTGCACTTTACCGCTGGAGGTCTGTACGGCAGCACCATCAACGACCAAGGAAACGATCTGCCCTTCAGCGTTTAGCGTGTCGTAGCCCAAAAAATCGGTGGGACCATCTTTGTCCGCAACATCGAACCATATGCTCGCATCCGCCTCAGCCCCGGTGCCCGACCAGGCTGCACGCGCCTTCGCTTTTTGGGCGGCCATCGCCGCATCAAAGCCTTGGGTGTCCACGCCAAGGCCCTTTTCGCGCAGGGCGTCCTGGGTCAAGTCAAGCGGGAAGCCGTAGGTATCGTAGAGTTTGAACGCTGCCTCACCCGGAAGGTCCGCGCCTTGAGCCAAACCATCGACTTCGTCATCGAGTAGTTTCAAGCCGCGATCCAGGGTCGTCTTAAAGCGGACTTCCTCGTTTAGCAGCGTTTCTTCGATCATCCGCTGACCTTGGCCAAGTTCCGGATATGCAATGCCCATCTGTTTCACGAGTTCCGGCACCAATTTATGCATTACAGGGTCTTTCGCACCCAACAAATGCGCATGACGCATCGCGCGGCGCATGATCCGGCGAAGCACATAGCCGCGACCTTCGTTCGACGGCAGGACACCTTCGGCAATCAAGAAGGACGTTGACCGCAAGTGATCCGCGATCACTCGGTGATGGACGTTTTGGTCGCCATAAGGATCGGTCGAGGTGGCATGAGCGGAGGCCTCGATCAGCGCTTTAAAAAGGTCCGTGTCATAGTTGTCATGACTGCCTTGCAGAAGTGCTGCGACCCGCTCGAGCCCCATCCCGGTATCAATCGACTGCATCTCCAGCGGCTCAAGCCGCCCGTCTTCGAATTGCTCGTTTTGCATGAAGACGACGTTCCAGATCTCAATGAAGCGGTCGCCATCTTCCTCTGGAGACCCAGGAGGGCCACCCCAGATCTGGTCACCATGGTCGTAAAAGATTTCTGTGCAGGGACCACACGGACCCGTTGGCCCCATGCGCCAGAAGTTGTCATCGGTGTCGATACGAATGATCCGATCTTCGGCGACACCAACGCTTTTCCAGATGTCGAACGCCTCATCATCGGTATGATAGACCGTTGTCATCAAACGACTTTTGTCGATTCCAAATTCCTTAGTAACAAGCTCCCACGCAAAGGGGATCGCGTCTGTCTTGAAGTAGTCCCCAAACGAGAAGTTCCCCATCATCTCGAAGAATGTATGATGACGCGCGGTATAGCCGACATTGTCGAGGTCGTTGTGTTTGCCGCCGGCCCGGACGCACTTCTGCGCGGAGGTGGCACGCTGGTAGTCGCCCTGCTCCACACCAGTGAAGCGGTTTTTGAACTGCACCATGCCAGAGTTGGTGAACATCAACGTCGGATCTTTGTGCGGCACGAGAGTTGACGATGCCACGCGCGCGTGACCGTTCTTTTCGAAATAATCGAGGAAGGTCGTGCGGATATCGGACAAGCTGGTCATAGCGCGCTTTCGGGTCAGTGGAACGTTTTGGCAGAGATAGCCTTGGGTCCAAGAACTGTCCACAGGGACCAAGTGGATCATGCCAATTGATCAAAACCACACGCCCCTGCGGGACACTGTTATCGAGGTGAATTTTTCACACGCGAGCAATGTCACGGCGACCGCGCTAACGCCTCAATTCACTAAAAAAGAGGATGGCGCGACCGTCGTCGCGCCCACCGGTTAAGACTTAGATGTGCCACGGGTCGTCACCCGCCCTCCCTGTTCGGGGGCTCAATCCGAACAGCTACATCTCAACCAGATCATCATCCTCTTTGTCGCTGCCGTGCTCGTATTCAAAATCAAGGCCGTGTGCTGCACGGATCTTGTCTTCGATTTCGAGTGCGATGCTTGGATTCTCTTTAAGGAAGACTTTGGAGTTTTCACGCCCCTGCCCAATCCGCTCATCCCCGTATGAGAACCAAGCACCGGATTTCTCAACAACGCCGGCCTTTACACCCAGATCAAGCAGTTCGCCTGTCTTGGATATGCCTTCGCCATACATGATGTCGAATTCGACTTGCTTGAATGGCGGCGCGACTTTGTTCTTCACAACTTTCACGCGGGTCGCGTTGCCCACAACCTCATCCCGGTCCTTGATCGCACCAATCCGGCGGATGTCCAAACGGACAGAAGCGTAGAATTTCAATGCGTTGCCACCAGTGGTGGTTTCTGGCGAGCCGAACATCACACCGATCTTCATCCGGATTTGGTTGATGAAAATCACCATGCAGCCCGAGCGGTTGATCGATCCCGTTAGCTTCCGCATCGCCTGCGACATCAGTCGCGCATGCACACCAACGGAGCTATCGCCCATGTCGCCTTCCAACTCCGATTTTGGTGTCAAAGCCGCGACGGAATCCACGATCACCATGTTCACAGCACCAGAGCGTACAAGCGTGTCCACAATCTCGAGCGCTTGTTCACCGGTATCCGGCTGCGAGATCAGCAGCTCGTCCAGGTTGACCCCCAGCTTCTTCGCATAGGCTGGGTCGAGAGCATGTTCCGCGTCCACAAAGGCGCATACACCGCCTTTTTTCTGTTCTTCCGCAATTGCATGGAGCGTCAGCGTGGTTTTGCCGGAACTCTCGGGCCCATAAATCTCAACGATCCGACCCTTCGGCAGACCGCCGATCCCCAGCGCGATATCGAGACCCAACGACCCTGTCGAGGTCGCCTCAATATCCGCTAACTTGTTATCGCCGCCAAGAGTCATGATCGACCCTTTGCCAAACTGCCGTTCGATCTGCGCCAGCGCACTGTCCAGCGCCTTTTGCTTATCGGAGGTTTTCTTATCTGCCATTTTTAGGAGTTCTGCCGTTGCCATCTGTCTTGCCCTTATTTCATAGGCCCTAAGGGGCCACAATCACTGCTTTTGTTCTTCTTACGTTCTCATTTCTGTATGGGACCAAAGCAAGAACATTTCAACACAAAACTTACCATGTCATCCAAACGCGATGGTGGTTAATTTGGAGTTTATGCCCTAGAGAGGGGTGAAGACTTTCTACGAGGGACCCTGCAAATGCTTGTTTTTTGGGCCGAAAAACTTGTTATGTTGGCCGTTCCAAAGACTGGGACAACCGCCTTGCAGGGGGCTTTGGCCCCGCGCGCGTCCATCGTCCTACGGGATCCACCGCAACTGAAGCATTCACCGGTCGCGCGTTACAAGCGATTCCTGCAGCCGATGTTCTCACAAGGCGGTGGGCAACCCGATATGGAAACCTTCGCAATGGTGCGCGACCCGGTTGATTGGCTCTGCAGCTGGTATCGATATCGCAGCCGCGAAGATCTCATCGGTCATCCCAATTCGACACATGGGATCAACTTTGACGACTTCGTTGTCGAATACTGCAAAGGAAAGCCCGCTCCCTTCGCCAATGTTGGGTCTCAGGCAAAGTTCCTCACGCTGGGCGATAAATCTGTTGGTGTGACACATCTTTATAAATATGAGGCAATGGCCTCTGCACTCACTTTCTTATGCCACCGGCTGAGCAAGGATGAGATCACACTTAAGCAAAAGAACGTCTCACCCTCGATGGAGGTCACACTTTCCAGCGACATTGAAGCCCGTTTACGCAGCAAACGGGCATTCGAATTTGAGGTCTGGTCGCAAGGACGCGATTAACGTGCGCTGAGCGTTCGACCCACTGCGTCTTGCCACCCGGCATACCGCCGTTCTCGTGTCTTGGGCCCCATTTGGGGCTCAAACCGCGCGTCGCGCGCCCAGGTCTCGGCAAATCCGGCTTGATCGGGGTAGACCCCAGCCTTCATGCCCGCCAGCCAAGCCACGCCAAGGGCGGTCGTCTCCAAAACCTGCGGCCGATCCACCGGCGCGCCGATTACATCGGACAGGAATTGCATCGCCCAATCAGAGGCGGACATCCCGCCATCGACCCGCAAAGTACCCGTCTCACTTGCCCCCGGCCAGTCGGCGTACATGGCTTCCAGCAAATCCCGCGTTTGGAAACCAACGCTTTCCAAGGCGGCCTTCGCGAACTCCGCCGGGCCAGAGTTCCGGGTCAACCCAAATATCGCTCCGCGTGCGTTTGCATCCCAGTGAGGTGCACCGAGGCCTGTAAAGGCCGGGACCAGGTACAGCTCCTGCTCAGGGTCTGCCTTTTCAGCCAAAGGATGCGTATCTGCAGCCTTTGCAATGATACCAAGACCGTCACGGAGCCATTGCACCACGGCACCTGCAATGAAAATTGAGCCCTCCAGGGCATAGGTCGGTTTACCGTTGAATTGATAAGCGATAGTGCCGAGCATCCGGTTCTGGCTTCGTACCAGCGAGTCGCCTGTGTTCAACAAAGCAAAGCAGCCAGTGCCGTAGGTGGACTTCAACATGCCAGGTTCGAAACAGGCTTGGCCGACCGTCGCCGCCTGCTGGTCACCGGCCACTCCGAGGATCGGAATTTCGCCGCCCAAGGCTGTTGCCGTCCCAAAGTCCGCCGCGCAATCCTTGACATCTGGCAGCATCGCCATGGGAACACCAAGTCTGGCGCAGATCTCTGCGTCCCACTGTCCCTCGCGAATGTTATATAGCATCGTGCGGGCGGCATTCGTGGCATCCGTGACATGAGCTGCACCACCCGTCAGCTTCCACATCAGGTAGCAATCAACCGTACCGAAGAGCACCTCGCCCGCTTCCGCCTTCGCGCGAACTCCATCGACGGTGTCGAGGATCCACTTGAGCTTTGTCGAAGAGAAGTAAGGATCGAGCAAAAGCCCCGTCTTCTCTGTCACCTCTGCTTCAAACCCTTCGGCTTTTAATGTACCACAGACATCCGCGGTTCGCCGGTCCTGCCAGACAATGGCTTTGTGGACGGCCTGCCCGGTCACCTTGTCCCAAACCACAACGGTCTCACGCTGGTTCGTAATACCAATGCCCGCGACATCAGATGGCCCGATCCCCGCCTTCTCCATTGCGGCCTTCGCCGTGCGCTCCACCGTGTCCCATAAGTCCGCGACCTCATGCTCGACCCAGCCAGAGTGTGGGTAATGTTGCGTGAATTCCTCCTGCGCGGAGGCCACAACGCCCATGTTTGTGTCGAACACGATGGTCCGGCTTGATGTCGTGCCCTGATCAATGGCCAGAATATAGGTCATGGTTCCTCCCCCCGAATGTCATGGAACTGTAACGGGCGTGGCGGCAGGCTCAAGCCGCGCCGCGCGCTTCGGTCATAAAGCCGTCGATGGCCGCGATCTGATCTTGAGTCAGACGCAGGCCGAGCTTGGTCCGCCGCCAGACGATATCTTCGGCAGTCCAGGCGTATTCCTCGGACATCAGATAGCTGACCTCCGCCTCCGTCAGCGTGGCACCAAAGTCGATGCCAAGGTCTTCCACTGTCTTAGCGTCACGCAACATGTCACGCGCTTTTGTGCCATAGGCTCGGATCAACCGCAGCGCCCAATAGTCTGTCAGGAAGGGATAATCTGCCTTCAAGTCAGCCACCAACCTGTCCCGATCCGCCACAGCAAAGTCGCCCCCGGGTAGCGGCACACCCGCTGTCCAGTCATCCTCGCCCCCAATCAGCGGCACCATCTTCGCCATCACCTGCTCTGCCAGTTTGCGGTAGGTCGTGATCTTGCCACCAAAGATGTTCAGCAGCGGTGCGCCATCGTCGTTCACCGTCAGCACATAGTCACGGGTCGCCGCCGTCGCCGACTTCGCGCCATCGTCGTAGAGTGGGCGCACGCCAGAGTAGGTCCAGACCACATCATCTCGTGTAATCGGCTGTTTCAAGTATTGGTTGGCGAAAGCCACCAAATACTCCTGCTCTTCATCAGTTGCGGCGGGCTTTTCATGAACATCGCTATGTTCGGCGTCCGTCGTCCCGATCAGAGTGAAATCTGTCTCATAAGGAATCGCAAAAATAATCCGACCATCTTCGCCTTGGAAGAAATAGCTTTTTTCCTGGTCAAAGAGTTTCTTGGTTACGATGTGGGATCCGCGAACCAGCCGCACACCTTCGGTCGCGTTCAATCGAGCCACGCCGCGAATAATATCCTCCACCCATGGCCCGCCTGCGTTCACTAGCGCCTTTGCGGTGACTTCCACTTTCGCGCCACCTTGATCCAAACTCAGTACCCAGTGATCGTCCTGGCGCCGCGCCTCGACGACCTTCGTGCGTACCATGATCTTCGCGCCGCGATCCTCTGCGTCACGTGCGTTCAGCACGACAAGGCGTGAATCTTCAATCCAACAATCGGAGTATTCATAGGCTTTCGCAAATTTCGCATTGAGAGGCGCGCCCTCAGGACTCTTGCGCAAATCAAGCGTCTTCGTCCCTGGCAAGATCTGTCGTCCACCCAGGTTATCATACATGAAAAGCCCGAGCCGGATCAGCCACGCTGGCCGCCTGCCCTTCATCCAAGGCATAAAAAGCGTCAGCAGTTTTGACGTGGGCGTATCTCCCTCAAACCGCATGTCCGGGTGATACGGCAGCACAAAACGCATCGGCCACGAGATATGCGGCATCGCTTTTAGCAGCACCTCTCGCTCAACCAGTGCCTTCTTCACCAAATCGAATTCAAAAAACTCCAAGTAGCGCAAACCGCCATGGAAAAGCTTCGTTGAGGCAGAGGAGGTTGCCCCGCCCAGATCGCCCATTTCTGCTAGCCCTACCCGTAAACCGCGCCCCTGCGCGTCGCGGGCGACGCCGACGCCGTTGATTCCTCCGCCGATGATGAAAAGATCAAAGTCTGTCGCCATGGAATCGAACCCCCAAATTCTTAGGGCCCGCACTAGTCAGTTCGGGTAATAAAACAACAACGGGTGCCGCGACGAGTTCGCTTTTTACAATACGAATGTCCACTTAAAAGGGAATTTTGAACTATTTATAGCAAACCATATTCGCTTTCGCTAAAAACCGAACTCATGGAGACAGACACCCGCCACCAAGCCATTCTCAGTCGCGCCCGCCAATATGGCAAGGTTCGGGCCACGCCACTTGCCGCAACCCTTGGCGTAACCGTCCAAACAATCCGTCGCGATCTGCGAGACCTCTCCGCCGCAGGCCTACTTGAACGCACTCATGGTGGAGCGGTTCTTCCCTCCGGCACACGCAACATTGCCTATGACGATCGTCGCGCGTTAAACCGCGCCGCCAAACAACGCATTGCGGCGCGCACCGCGATGCTGATCCCCGACAACGCCTCGCTCTTCCTCAACATCGGCACAACAACGGAGGCCATTGCCCGGGCGCTGCGGAACCACCAGAACCTGAAGGTTGTAACTAACAACCTCAACGTTGCGACAACCCTTATGGCCAGCCCCACTTGCGAGGTAATCGTCGCGGGCGGCCACCTGCGGCCCTCAGACGGCGGCCTCGTCGGCGACCTTGCCGCCCTTGCCATTGCGCGGTTTAAGGTCGACATCGCGGTAATTGGATCCTCTGCCATTGACGGCGATGGCGATCTCCTGGACTTCGACGCAGAAGAAGTCCGCGTTAGCCAAGCCATTATCGCTGCGGCGCGCAAAACCATCGTGGTAGCCGACAAAGCCAAGTTCTCGCGCAAAGCGCCGGTGAAAATCGGCAGCCTGTCTGATGTTGATCATTTTGTGACAGACGGTATTCCGTCAGAGCGGCTCGCCATGGCCTGTGGCGACTGGGGCACAAAGGTGCACCTGGCTTAACCCTTGAAACCCGTGGCCACGACAAACTTTTCTGAGCTATCGGATCGGGACGCGGGCGGCTTCACGTTGGCCACTTTCGTGAAACGCTGCTTTAGCAGCTTCTGTAATTCGCCCTCTGCACCGCCAGCCAGTACCTTCGCTACGAACGTCCCATCCTCTGCCAACACATCAAAAGCGAAGTAGGCCGCCGCCTCACAAAGCGCAATAATCCGTAAATGGTCAGTTTGCTTGTGGCCTGACGAGGCCGCTGCCATATCCGACATCACCACATCGGCTTGGCCCCCAAGCCAATCCATGACCTTCGTGTCAGCACCTTCATCAAGAAAATCTAACTGATGGATCTCCGCGCCCGCGAGCGGCTCAACTTCTTGCAAATCAACGCCTAACACGCGTCCAACAGCTTTGCCTTTCCGCGCGCCAAGAGAGTTCACTCGTGGCACTGCAACTTGCAACCACCCACCCGGCGCGCAGCCTAAATCGACGACGCGGGCGCCTGGTACAAGAAATCCAAACCTCTCATCCAACTCGAGGATCTTATAGGCCGCCCGTCCACGATAGCCGTCTTTCTTAGCAGCCTGCACGTACGGATCATTCAACTGCCGCTGTAGCCACCGCGTCGAACTGGGCTTACGCCCCCGCGCGGTTTTCACCTTCACAGTCAAATCACGCAAACCGCGCCCGCTGGTTCCTTTGGTTGGCTTCTTTGCCACGAAACTCATCTTCTTCTGGTCAAAAGTATCTCGGTGGGTCGCCTATCTCATTTGCGTCATTGGTCCAAGAGACAATGGCGGCGGGCCGCCCCCCAATTCGTCAAGCGCTAGAAAAGCAGCACCAAAGTATCCCCAAAACCCTTTCTTCAAGAATTTTGGTCCGCTCAGAACGGCGCGTCTTCCAACACTCCATCCGCTGACATTTGCTGATAGAGCAATCCCTCCCGCAGCCCGCGATCTGCTACAGACAACCGGTCCGTCGGCCAAAGCCGCATCAAGGCCTGCAAGATAGCGGCCCCCGACATAATGAGCGCCTGCCGATCTTTGCCGATCCGCGGATCTTTCCGCCGTCCCTGCGGCCCCAACGCCAGATAGTTCCGGATGACCGCATCAATCTGGTCCGACGACATCCTCAACCCATCCACCTTAGTACGGTCATACCGCTTCAGACCCAGATGGGACGCGGCAACCGTTGTCACCGTGCCGCTTGTCCCAACGATCTGAAACCCTTCACGGGCCTGTTCGGCCTCGTAAGGAGAAAAATCTTCGAGCTTCTCTTCGAAAAACCAAGACATCAACGCAAAGCGCGCCGCGTCATCATCAACATCGGCAAACTGATCACGCAAAGTGGCGACGCCCAAAGGCACCGAAATCCAATCGACGACCTTTGCAGCCGCAAAGGGACCTGGGTCAGACTTGAACCCAGCGTGCAAGCGCATAATAGCGTGAGGCCGCTCGCGCTTCGGCACATTTGTAAGGTCAATCCACACCAATTCGGTCGATCCACCACCGATATCAACGACCAGCAGTTGCTCGGTCTTCGTACTTACCAAAGGTGCGCAGGAAATCACAGCTAGCCGAGCTTCCTCTTCCGGCTCAATGATCTCCAGCTTCAGCCCGGTCTCTCGGCTCACCTGCCGGACAAAGTGCAAACCGTTGCGTGCCCGACGACAGGCCTCCGTTGCCACAAGGCGCATATGCTGTACACCATGTCGCTCCAATTTCTGCCGACATACGCGCATCGCAGAGATTGTCCGGTTCATCGATGTCCGAGACAGCTTTCCAGTGCTCTCCAGCCCGAGGCCGAGCTGCACAGATTTTGTAAAGCTGTCGATCACATGAAACTGGCTGCCCTTCGGTTGGGCAATCAGCATACGACAGCTATTTGTCCCCAAATCCAGCGCGGCATAAAGCTGCGACGGATCGGGCGATTGCGGCGCGGGGGTCTCGACCGCCTTGGGAAACGCGCCAGCACCGCTTGGACGCTTGGGCGCCATAATCACGCCCTCCATATCAAGTTATGAATAGAGTATGACCTTACGTCTCGTCCGGCAAGCGTTGCGTCGAGGCTTGTCGCCTTTCGTGAACAGGTTTCAGCAAAAAGATGAAGAATCCGAGGTCCCAGGCATATGGCCAAGGCTTTGACGGCCCGCCATAATCTGGCCTGTGCCCCAGTAAGGGTCGCGATTGTTGCGGGACGTGTCGAAATTCTGCCGTGGTCCCCCCATGTCAGTGTTACGACTTGCAGAGTCCCGCAATCGGGCAAAGGAGTGTAAAATGGCAGACGTCACCATTGTGTATTGGCGCGATATGCCTGCACAGGTCATCGTTGGCAAAGGCCGGCGGGGCGTGAAGATGCCGTTACCAGAGCGCTTTGAGCAAGCCATTGATCGTGCTGCCATGAAATCTGGCGCGGCGGAATCCGATGCTTATCTCGAGGGGTTCCGCAAAGCCGCTCCTTATCCGGTTGAAGGGACAGACGCTGATGTAGCCGCCGCTGAGGCAGCCCGCATCGATGTAGAGTATGATCAGGAGCGACTCAAAACCCTGATCGCCAACGACGGTCGGGCGTGATCACGCCGCGCAGTTTTAAGGAGGCTTTGATGGCCCTGCTCAACTTTCGGAAGACCCCTTCATCCCCCTCCTCCAGCTCCCCCGCGGTCGAAGCATTTCTGGATGACTATTCCATTGAGGTGATGCCGCGCACGGCCGAGAAGGTTGCTGACTTCCGAGGCCTTCTGCCCACCGGAACCCGCGTCTACGTCGCTCATATTGAAGGCACCCCGATTGAGGACATGGTCGCGACCGCGAAGCGTCTGAACGACGAAGGCTACCCTGTCATGCCACACTTCCCGGCACGGATCATTAAAGATGAAGCCACACTCGCCGATTGGATCGCGCGCTATCAGGGCGAAGCGAACGTATTGCAGGCGCTCTTGTTGGCCGGTGGCGTAACGCAGCCGCATGGTGATTTTCACTCCTCAATGCAGCTGCTGGAAACCGGTCTATTTGGCAAGGCGGGTTTCACGCACTTGCATGTCGCTGGTCACCCCGAAGGCAACAAGGATATCGACCCCGATGGGTCCGACGCGAACGTCATGGATGCCTTGCGCTGGAAGCAGGCGTTCAACGAAACCTCTGACGCGGACATGGCCCTTGCCACGCAGTTCGCCTTCGACGCAGACCCCATCATCGCTTGGGCGGACTCTTTGAAGGACGCAGGCATCACAATCCCAATCCACATTGGCATTGCAGGCCCCGCGAAGCTTCAAACGCTGATCAAATTCGCTATCGCCTGCGGCGTTGGACCGTCCCTCAAAGTCCTTCAAAAGCGGGCCATGGATGTGACGAAACTGTTGCTCCCGTACGAGCCGACAGATGTCATCACCGCGCTCGCCAACCACAAAGCCGCGAACCCCGATTTCAACATCGCCCAGGTTCACTTCTTCCCCTTGGGCGGGATCAAGACCAACGCAAAATGGGCGATCGCCAATGGCGGTGCAAACGCCGCACCTGTTGACCCAAGCAAAACACCAGACTGAAAGTCCCTGCATGACCCGCACCATCGTCGAAAGCAAAACCAAAACCGCTATCATCGGTTTTGACGAACCGTTCTGTGTGATCGGCGAACGGATCAATCCGACCGGTCGCAAAATCTTGTCTGCGGAGCTGGAACAGGGTGATTTCAGTCGCGTGCAAGCAGATGCTGTGGCGCAAGTGGCCGCGGGCGCAAACATCCTCGACGTGAACTCAGGTGCCGTCTTCTCCAACAAAATGGCCGAAGACCCCCGCTACGCAGACAACAATTTCGTTGAGCCGCCCTTGATGAGAGAATTGATCGCGAAAGTGCAAGAGGTCACGGATGCCCCACTCTGCATCGACAGTTCGGTCCCAGGGGCTTTGGAAAATGGGCTGGACGCGGCAGAAGGTCGCCCGTTATTGAACTCCGTCACCGGGGAAGAAGAGCGTCTGGAAATCGTCCTGCCGCTTGTGAAAAAATATAACGTGCCGGTTGTGGCAATCTCCAACGACGACACCGGCATTTCAGAGGACCCTGATGTCCGTTTTGCAGTCGCAAAAAAGATTGTTGAGCGTGCAGCCGACTTTGGCATCCCCGCCCATGATATCGTGGTCGACCCACTCGTGATGCCTATTGGCGCGATGGCCACCGCAGGCCTACAAGTTTTCACACTCGTTCGTCGTCTGCGGGATGAGTTGGGGGTGAACACCACTTGCGGCGCATCGAATATCTCGTTCGGGCTGCCCAACCGCCACGGCATCAACAACGCATTCTTGCCGATGGCGATGACCGCAGGCATGACCTCAGCCATCATGAACCCGGTGGCACTACCAATCGGACCGAAAAAAATCGCAGAAAAGAAAGCAGAGATCGCGGCCGCAGGCGTCATCCTGCCTGAAGGTATGGATGACGAGACCTTTGTGACGCTCTTCGGCTTGGGCTCCACAAAGCCACGTGCAGGTAAAGAAATGGAAGCGATCAGGGCCGCAAACTTTCTGACGGATAACGATGCCGCCGGCGGCGATTGGATCAAGTTCAACCGTGCGCCTGGCGAAAGTAGCGGTCGCGCGGGCCGGACCGGTCGGCGGCGGCGCGGTTAGCCTAGCATCGGCGTCGCGCGGCGACGCATTGCGAAGCCACCGAATGCTAACGCGCCCAACAAAAGTGGAAATGTCGCTGGAACCGGCACTGGCGCAAGCGTCGTGGGCAAGTTCTGTACGAACTGGAATGAGGTCCCACTTGGATCGACTGAATTGAATGTATTGCCGCGCGTGTTGCCGTTGCTGAAGGTCACGAAGGCGGACCCCGCCGGAAAGACCACATCGCGCACGTCTTCGACGACACCTGCGCCATCGGCATCGATATCGACTTCGAAGCGGAAGGAGTCTCCGGGATCAAAACCCAAGAAGCTGTAGGACAAGATGTCATCGCCGCTGCCGTTGTTCACCCGACCAACCGTGTTCAGCGTGAACACGAAGTCGTTGTTCGGGTCAGAGACAACAGACTCGTTGCGCACAAAGTCATAGTTGAATGTTGTATCGCCGATCGACAACTGAAAATCGGTGATCGACACACCTGGATCCGATGTGTTCGTCAGTTGAAAGTCTGGAACGTTAAAGTTGCCGTTTCTGGGATTGAAGATCGGGTCGTTGATCGTCAGGAGATAGCTGACCGTCATAGCCGACGCGGGCGCGCCTACCCCACTGACCACCAGGGCCAGACAGGCAGCGGCAAAAGACTGTTTCGGTCGAACCAATGTCAACATGGCAGAATACTCAATTGCAGCTGATCTGTAGGTCAGCATTTCAGAACACGCTAAACGCGAATTAGGGCAGCAATATGGGCTGATTCCGATCAGATCGCGATGATCACAAGCTCTTGAGCGCCATTTGGCTCAAAATTCAAAGCGCTTTACATGAAATGTAATCGTTTACGTAGTCAAGAATCAGAGGTATACGGCGCATCAGACTTTTGACATGAGGGCTTCCATGAATTTCACCCGTGCCGACTTCCCAGATGATTTCCTGTTCGGCGCAGCGACGGCGGCTTATCAGATTGAAGGGCACAGTTTTGGTGGTGCGGGATCCACGCACTGGGACACGTTTTCGGCGACTCCTGGCAATGTTTGGGGCGCGCAAGATGGCGCCATCGCATGCGATCACTACCATCGCTTTGAGGCGGATCTCGACCTTCTCAAGAATGCTGGCATGGACGCTTACCGTTTCTCCACAAGTTGGGCGCGTGTGCTGCCGGAAGGCCGCGGTGAAGTGAACCAAGAGGGCCTCGATTTCTACGACCGTCTGGTCGACGCGATGCTGGCGCGGGGATTGAAACCGTTTCAGACGCTCTATCACTGGGAACTCCCCTCTGCACTTGCAGATCTGGGCGGATGGGCCAATCGGGATGTCGCAAAGTGGTTTGGTGACTTCACCGACATCATCATGGGCCGCATCGGCGACCGTATTGAGGCTGTCGCTACTCTAAACGAACCCTGGTGCGTTGCGTTTCTATCGCACTTTCTGGGCCACCACGCCCCAGGGCTGCGGGACCTCCGGGCAACAGCCCGCGCGATGCATCACGTCAACCTCGCCCACGGCGAAGCGATGCAGCGGCTGCGGGCCCGGGGCCAGAAGAACTGCGGGATCGTTTTAAATTTCGACTATGCCGTGCCAGGCGACGACACGCCCGAAGCCGCAGTCGCCGCTGACTTGCAAGACGCGATCTTCAATCGGTGGTTTATCGAGGCCATAACCAAGGGCACCTATCCGCAAACCGTCCTGGACGGTTTCGGATCGCACATGCCTCATGGCTGGGAAGACGACATGGCGCTGATCAACCAACCCTTGGATTGGCTGGGTGTGAACTATTACACCCGTCACCTGATGGCACCTGACCCCACAATCCCTTGGCCTGGGATCAAGGCCTTGGACGACCCGTTGCCCAAAACCGGCATGGATTGGGCCATCTTTCCTGACGGACTTCAAGCATTCCTCACGCGGCTTTCGAAAGACTATATCGGTGATACACCCCTCTATGTGACGGAAAACGGGATGGCTTGGGATGACAGCGTGACCGACGGAGTAGTCGACGATCCGATACGCGAGGCCTTCGTCAACGATCACATTTTGGCAACAAAAGCTGCCATCGATGCAGGTGCCAACGTCAAAGGCTTCTTCTATTGGTCCCTGCTCGACAACTATGAATGGGCTTTTGGATATGACAAACGCTTTGGGATCGTTCATGTCGACTACGACACCCAAGAACGCACACCAAAGGGGTCATTCCACGCCCTCGCCCGCGCCCTGAAAACCAACCGCTAAGACAGACGCATGAGCCAAGATAATACATACGCCCTGGTGGCAGACATTGGCGGAACAAACACCCGCGTCGCCTTGGCGGACAGCACCATTGTCCGCAAAGACACGATCAAGCGCTACCAAAACGCGGCCTACCCCGGTCTCGCCGACGTGCTGCATACCTATCTCTGTGAGATCGGCGGGGCAGAGCCCGTTGCCACCTGCGTCGCTGTTGCTGGCCCGGTAAGCAACGGTACAGCAGCCATGACGAATTTCGATTGGACGATGAACCTGCAGACCCTCAGGGACGCGACCCGAGCCGGAACCGTCGATATTCTCAACGACTTGCAGGCACAGGGTCATTCTGTCGGATACCTTTCGGCAGACATGCTGCACCCTGTTTTGCATGGCAAGCCACCAGCGCCTCATGCTTCAAGCCTGGTGGTTAACGTGGGAACCGGATTTAACGCGTCACCGGTCTTCGACACGCCTGGCGCGCGCGTCGTTCCGCCGTCCGAGTGCGGGCACGTGACCCTACCTACGCGCACCGCAGAACACGAACGACTGAGCGCTTATGTCGGGCATGAGCATGGCTTCCCGTCCGTGGAAGACGTGCTTTCGGGGCGTGGGTTGGTCAATGTTTTTCGCTTTGTTGGTAGCGAAATGGGCACATCCGGTGACCTGTCTGCGCAAGATATCATGTCAGCTTGCGCCGCGGGCGATGAGCAGGCCCGCAACACTGTACGGCTATGTGTAGAGATATTGGGCGGGGTTACCGGCAACCTGGCGTTGACCCATCTCCCCTTCGGCGGAATCTACCTCGTGGGTGGGGTCGCACGTGCCTTCGCGCCCTTTTTGACGGACTTCGGATTTGGGGAAGCCTTCCGAGACAAGGGCAGATTTGCCAGCTTCATGGACGATTTCGCGGTGAACGTTGTGACCGACGACTACGCCGCGCTCACGGGATGTGCGGCTCATATGGCCCGCACTGTCGCGACCTAGTGAAGCTGACCGTAGACGGTGGTTGCAAGATCGTTCAACGAGAATGGCTTCGGCAAGAAAACCGAATTGGGGATCATGCCTTCACCATCGCTGAATGCATCTTCGGAATACCCTGAAACGAAAACTACTTTCGTCTCAGGCCTTTCTTCCAGGGCTTCACGGACCCAGGTCGGTCCGTCTTTGCCCGGCATGATGACATCTGTAACGAAAATATCCACACTCAGCTCTGGGTCGGACAGCATGCTAAGCGCAGCCTCTGCGCAGTCGGCTTCAAGCACTGTATAACCACGCAGACGCAACGCACGTGAAGCAAAGGCGCGCACCGGTGCTTCGTCTTCGACAAGCAAAACGACGGCATCATCCGGGGCAGTTGGCGGGACAGCTGGCACCGCAGGCGCCTTCAGAATCTCTTCGGGCAGCGCGTCATGGCGCGGGAACAGCAGCGTAAAAGTCGTGCCTTCGCCAACTTCACTATCCGCAAAAATGTAACCACCCGTTTGTTTAACGATCCCGTAGGCCGTCGACAAACCGAGCCCCGTGCCCTCACCTGTGCGCTTTGTCGTAAAGAATGGTTCAAAGATCTTCGGTAGTCGGTCTGGCGGAATACCAACCCCCTCATCGATCACACGCATTTCAACGTAGTCCCCAGCTGGGACGTAAGCGCGGTCCCGTTCGATCTCAGTCAACAGCTTGAGGTTGCTAGTCATCACATTGATCGCGCCACCGTTTGGCATCGCGTCACGGGCATTCACGACAAGATTCATCATAACTTGTTCTAGCTGACGTCGGTCTGCCTTGATGGGCGCGAGTTCGGGGTCATGGCTGATCGTGAGCGACACCTTCTCCCCGACCAAGCGATTAAGAAGATGCGTCAGGTCAGACAGCGTATCCCGCACATCGATCACAGCAGGTTGCAAGTTCTGTTTGCGAGAGAAGGCCAAGAGTTGCCCTACCAAGCTCGCCGCGCGATTGGCGTTTTGGTGGATCTGCACCAGATCGCTGTAGTCCTGATCTGCCTGATCATGCCGCAAGAGAAGCAAGTCGCAATGGCCCGAGATCGCTGTAAGTAGGTTATTGAAGTCATGCGCCACGCCACCGGCTAACTGGCCAATTGCATGCATTTTTTGGCTCTGGACAAATTGCGCCTCGAGCGTCTTGAGTTCTGTGACATCATTGATGACGGCGATGATGTGCGCACCGTCATCGGCGCCAAGGCTCGCCTTGAGCGACACTTGCACAAAGGTGTCCTTTTTCTCGCCGCGGCCGCGCATGAATTGGGATGAATGGCCCTGCCGGTCCTCAAATACCTCTTTCAGCCAATCGCGCACAGGACGACCTAACCCATCCAATATGTCTGCAATGTGCTTTCCGTCTGTAGCCTGTACACACAAAAGCGCTCGCGCCTCGCGATTGGAGGACAAAATCGCGCCTTCGGTGGTCAGTTTCATCAAAGGGACCGGCAAGTCTTCAATCGCCTGCCAACTTTCAGAGACGTTCGCTTGCGGGTTTTGCGGTGCAACACGTCCGACTGAGGCCGGCAAGGCGTAAATCTCTCGTCGACCACCGCCCCCGGGCACAATTGCAACGACGCTATCGTAGGCAGAACCGTCGGCGCGCGCGATCCGCCGCACATCGCCAGACTGGAGCGGTTCAGGTCCAAAGACCTCCGCAACAGTGCTGGGGCGTCGGCCAAAGATCGCGCGAAGCGCATCGTTCAGATACAAGACGGTGTCATCGGGCCCGACCGTCAACGCAGGCAGCTGGTCACAATTATCACGACGTTGGTACTCTTGCGGTTGCCCTAAATCATGGAAGCGCCAAAGAAACCTATCTTTGTCCAGCCGTGACACAGAAAATCGGTATTGCCCCTTGCGGGTTGTGACATCTTCTTGTGCTGCTGCGACAGCGATCGCCTTGTTTTGGAGGCGTTGGATCAGCGGATCGGGGTCAGCCAACACAGAAGCAAATCGCGCCCTGATACCGTCTTCGGAGGAATCAATGAAACGTAATATGGCTGCCTCATTGGCGTAGGTCACAGCCCCGTCCGCAGTCACCAAAAATGCTGGGGTCACGTCTTTGCTGATGAGCAATGGCACCGCATCTGCGAGTACCTGTTGACGCGCACGGCTTTGATATCTTGCGAGGGAACCAAGCCCGGCAAGCAAGCACAGCGTTGCCGCCGCGACAAGAAGGCCGAGCAGTGCTTCCAGCGGCAAATTAAGCACCGCAATAGCCCCTACAATGAACGGTAATGGGATGAGTAGGATCACTGGTCCCACGGGCGCGTCGCCAAACCACTTCCACGCATCGCGTCTCCGGGCAGTAAACATGATGTCGATTCCTTTCCACACCGTAGGTCAACGCTCCGGCCCAATGGAATGTTCCACCACATGGTTAACAGCGTGTAAAAATCACCCTAGCGTGGTGGGTGGCGCTACAAAAGACTGGCAAAAAAATCCATCCCAGTCAGGGCTCGGATAAAGATCCATTTTCTCCGTCGGCATATACTTCGGCGCCGCTTCCAAAAAACTGTTCGCGACGTCACGATTTTCAGCGTTGAAAATCGAACAGGTCATGTAAACAAGGCGGCCACCAGGTGTCAGAAACTGCGCCGCCTTTCTCAAGATGTCACTTTGAAGCTGCTGAAAACTCGTTAGCTTTTCGGGGGTCAGCGCCCATTTGGCTTCTGGATTGCGTCGCCAGGTCCCGCTTCCGCTGCACGGCGCATCGACGATGACAACGTCGAAGCGACGGTCAGGTTTGAGATCCGTGGGCGTCACGATATCTATCGCAACGCCAGCGCGCGCTGCGCGCGCGGCGATGTCGTGCATTCGCCCAGTGTTGCTGTCATGGGCCGTCACCCGAACGTCAAAGCGGTCTGCGATTGCCAAAGCTTTGCCGCCGCCACCCGCGCAGTAGTCTAAGACTGTGGCATCCTTTGGAATGCTTAAGCCCGAAACAGCAAGTTGGGATGCGGCATCTTGCACTTCGACCCATCCTTCAAGATAGGCACGTGCGCGCTGCAAACGACGCGGATTGTCGGTTACGACGAGGCAACCGTCCACATTGGGATGTGGTATTGCTGTTACCCCATCTTCAAGCAGCGCCTCGGCGGCTTGAGCAGCGAGGGTCTTGCGACTGTTTACACGCAAAAACAACGCGGCACGGTTTCTTAGTGTTCCCGCAATAGCGCTCGCTCGACCACTCAAATCCGCCTGAAACTGGGTCCATGTCCAATCGGGCAAATCTACAGCTATGGCGCCGTTCAACGTCGATGGATTGGCGCAGAGAGCCCGCTCGGCCTCGGTCAGCGAAGTTGGCGCATGGCCCTGGCCAGAAAAAACAGCCTCAAGATCCCAATTCTCTTGAATGCCGCACCCCAGCATCAGGCCACGACCATGCAATCCCCCCCCTAACGCGGCACAGGAAGCCCGCTTTCGCAAGGCATCAAACACCAAATCACGTAGCGCGGCCCGATCCTTTGCACCTGCAAAGCGGCTTTTGCGGCCCCAAGCGGACAGCGCCTGCTCAGCGGATTGGCCAGCCAGAATATTATCAAGAATTGAAATCGCGGCCGCGACTCGCGCTGCTGGCGTCACGGGGCAATCAAAACAAAGCCGTCACCAACTTCGGCAAGCTTTGCAAACTTCGTTGGGGCCAAGAGGTGACACCCCGCAAATGTGAGACCGCTTCCCGCGATCTCGCGCAAGGCCTCCAACCGGCTGTCCGTGGCTTGGGCCGGATCCATATCATAAACTGGACAAAGGCGAGGTTCGCCTAGCTGCAGGTGTTGAGCATGCATCACATCAGCGACAATCACCAAACTCGTGCCAACGCGGAGCCCCATATGCCCCGGCGTGTGTCCCGGCAGCGCCCAAGTTGAAAGACTGGCTGCGATCTCTTCGCCACCGCCCACTTCGCTCGTCTGAGAGGCATAGGCGGCTAACACCTCCTGCGCAGGCGCGTCCTCCTCAGCCCAATAGGCTCTTTCAGCGGGGTGTACAAAAACCTGTGCGTTCGGAAATACCGGTTTCCCGTCCACAACAGCACCGCCGCAATGGTCTGTATGCAGATGCGTAAAGACCAAACGCGAAATCTTCTCTGGCGCAACATCGAGTGCTTGAAGTTGTCCCGCCAGACCACCGCCATTTACGCCAAAATGCGAACCACACCCCGTATCAACAAGGGTCAGATCTTGATCGGGGCCAACGATCAAATAGGCGTTGAAGGCCGTGCGGATCTCCGTCTCACCCGCCGCTTCCAGCCGGCTTATTTGTTCGTCATGTGACAGGCCCGGGAAGATCTCGGGTTCGAAGGTAGCGGTGCCATCTTGCAAACACCAGACATCAAAGCCGTCAGCGTGAAACTGCGTGATCCCGTCCGTCATGCCGCTTACCCCACGCGATAGTTCGGGCTCTCGCGTGTGATTTGCACATCATGCACGTGGCTTTCTTTCAAGCCGGAGCCGGTAATCTTCACAAACTGGCAGTTCTGGCGCATCTCTGCAATCGTTGCACAGCCAGTATACCCCATCGCCGCCCGCAAACCGCCAACAAGCTGATGCACCACCGCAGATGCAGAGCCTTTATATGGCACCTGTCCTTCGATGCCTTCCGGCACCAACTTATCGCTTGCGGCGTCTTTTTGGAAATACCGATCGGCCGAGCCACGTGCCATTGCCCCAAGCGACCCCATTCCGCGATACGACTTAAACGACCGGCCCTGATAAAGGATCACCTCGCCGGGGCTTTCGTCAGTACCTGCAATCATCGATCCGACCATCGCGCAAGAGGCCCCCGCAGCTATGGCTTTGGCGAAATCGCCCGAGAACTTAATTCCGCCATCTGCAATCACCGGAGTATCCCCGGCCCCAGCTGCGCAATCCATAATCGCGGTAAGCTGTGGGACACCCACACCAGCCACCATGCGCGTCGTGCAGATAGATCCTGGCCCAATCCCAACCTTCACCGAATCCGCGCCCGCCCCGATCAGCGCTTTCGCCGCTTCCGCCGTAGCGATGTTGCCCGCCACGATTTGGACCTCGTTAGACAAAACCTTTGCACGCTCGACGGCCTTAGCCACACCTTCGGAATGTCCGTGTGCCGTGTCGATCACGATCATATCGACACCTGCATCGACTAGCGCCTCAGCCCGTTCAAAGCCGCTATCCCCAACGCCAGCCGCCGCTGCGACGCGCAACCGCCCCAGCCCATCTTTGCAAGCTATCGGGTTTAGAACAGCCTGCTCGCTGTCTTTCAGTGTCAACAGTCCGGTGAGCTTGCCGTCTGCATCTGTGATTAAGAGCTTCTCAATCCGCCGGGCCTTCATCAACGACCGCGCTTCGTCCAGATCCGCTGGTTCCCGAAGCATCGCAAGGTTGTCAGAGGTCATCATGACGCTCACCGGGGTGTTGTCATCTTCCGCAAACCGCATGTCGCGGTTCGTTACGATCCCGACGACATGACCTTCTGGGCCAACGACTGGAAAACCCGTTACGCGATAACGCTCCATCAACGCCTTTGCGTCCGCGAGCGTTTGACCTGGTGTTAAAGTGATCGGGTTGTAAACTGTGCCGGATACAAAGCGTTTTACGCGCCGGATTTCTTTGGCCTGCTCATCGACGCTCAGGTTCTTGTGCACGACCCCCATGCCCCCAGCTTGGGCCATTGCGATCGCCATGCGACCTTCGGTGACGGTGTCCATGGCAGAAGACAACAAAGGGATGTTCATCGCGATGGATTTGGTGACCTGCGTGCGTGTGTCCGCGCTCGAGGGCAAAACAGAGGACGCCCCCGGAACAAGTAGAACGTCATCAAAGGTCAGCGCCTCGCGAATCTCCATCAGTGTCTCCCTGGACGGATGTCTCGTTTGGCGTGTCCCTATCGCACGGATGTGACCGGACCTAAAGGGGGAAACGAGTGGCCAGCTCTTGCGCTTTCCCAAGCGGCAACCCATCCTCATCCTGGTGAATTTGTTTCGTCTCTTCTCGGCCATTACCCCGCGACACCGGTTGCTTCTTTGGTTAAGCGGCCTTGGTATTGGCGCTCTCCTCGCCATTTTCGCGGTACTTTATGGCAAGTTGGTCCTCGATAACGCACTGGCCCGCCTCAACGCGATTGGCCAAGACGACGGTCTAAGCGCCGTCTTGATTGGCGCCTTGATTTTGTACGCCCTCCTCCTTGCAATCCCCTTTATGCCAGGCATCGAGGTCGGCATCGCCTTGCTCCTTCTCAATGGTGCGCAGATCGCCCCTTTCGTCTACGCTGCAACCGTCGCTGGGTTGATGATGGCCTTTCTCATCGGGCGGTGCATACCGCTTGAACCACTTGAGACCAGTTTGCGGCGTATTGGGCTTCGGCGCGCACCGGACTTGCTCCGCGACATGCGGACAACGACGACGGCTGACCGGCTCAGCCAGTACCGACGTCTTCTACCGCGCTGGGCGTCTTGGATCGCAATTGATTATCGCTATGTTAGTCTCGGGCTGTTGCTCAATGTGCCAGGAACCTTTGCAATCGGTGGCGGAGGCGGCATTCTTATTGCGGTGGGGCTGTCGCGCCTGTTTCGCGGGTGGCTAGTTCTGGTCACGCTACTGATTGCAACGTTGCCGGTGCCTTTAACGGTCTGGATGATGGGTACCAACGTCCTGAGCGGATTGTCCTAACTGACCCATTGCCCCTGAATGGCTGGAAATGCCGCTCCACATAATCATTATGACGGTTATGGGCCTTCATCGAACGGCATCAGGGGCTTAAGTGAACGCGACATGTCAAAAGGCCGGCTATGAGCAGCGATCCTCTTGTGATTTTCACCCCCTCTGGGAAGCGGGGCAACTTCCCCGTGGGTACACCCATATTGACCGCCGCACGCCAATTAGGTGTCGACCTTGATAGCGTCTGTGGCGGGCGCGGGATATGTTCAAAGTGTCAGGTGACGCCATCTTATGGCGAGTTCGCCAAACACGGCGTCACAGTCGCTGAAGGTGCCCTTTCTGCGTGGAACAGCGTTGAGCAACGCTACGACGACATTCGCGGCCTTACCAAAGGTCGCCGCTTGGGTTGCCAGGCTACTGTGCAAAGCGACGTGGTCATCGACGTGCCCGAGACCAGTCAGGTCCACAAGCAAGTCGTGCGCAAACGGGCGGAGGCGCGAGACATTACGCTTAACCCCACCACCCGGCTCTATTACGTTGAGGTGGAAGAGCCGGACATGCACGACCCCTCAGGCGACCTTGAACGCCTTGTCGCGGCTCTACGGAAAGATTGGGACCTCCCGACGCTAGAGGCTGATCTAACTGTCCTCAAAGCCCTGCAACCGGCCCTCCGCAAGGGAGAGTGGAAAGTGACATGCGCGGTGCATTTGGGAGACGCCACCTTTGCGCCGCGGATCATGCAGGTCTGGCCCGGCTACTACGACGGAGCAATCTACGGCCTCGCTGTCGACCTCGGTTCCACAACGATTGCCGCCCACCTGTGTGACTTGCACACCGGGGAGGTTGTTGCGTCATCTGGCATCATGAACCCGCAGATCCGTTTTGGCGAAGACCTGATGAGCCGGGTCAGCTATTCGATGATGAACCCGTCTGGCGCAGATGAGATGACAGCGGCGGTGCAAGAAGGTATGTGCGCCCTCTTTACCCAGATCGCTGCAGAGGCTGAGATCGACCGCAATCAAATCATGGACGCGGTGTTCGTATGCAATCCGGTGATGCATCACCTGTTTCTTGGCGTCGACCCGTTCGAACTGGGCCAAGCGCCTTTCGCCCTTGCAACCTCAGAGAGCCTGTCATTGCGGGCCATTGAACTGAACCTAAATATTCACCCCGCTGCACGCATCTACCTTTTGCCTTGTATCGCAGGACATGTGGGCGCTGACGCGGCGGCGGTTGCACTGTCAGAAGCGCCTGATAAGTCTGAAGACCTCGTGCTGGTTGTGGACGTGGGCACCAACGCGGAAATCTTGCTAGGAAACAAAGACAAGGTCCTCGCCTGTTCCTCTCCAACCGGCCCGGCCTTTGAAGGTGCTCAGATTTCTAGTGGTCAACGGGCTGCTCCTGGAGCTATCGAACGGGTCGAAATTGACCCAGCAACGAAGTTGCCCCGATTCAAAGTCATCGGCTGCGATCTCTGGTCCGACGAAGATGCTTTCGCAGAGGCCACTAAAGACACTGGCGTCACCGGCATTTGTGGGTCAGGTATCATCGAAATGGTAGCCGAGATGCGCATGACGGGTATCGTCGATGCACCGGGGCTGATTGGGTCAGCCGAGCAAACGGGCTCTCCCAACTGCTTCCTCGATGGTCGTACCAACAGTTTCCTCGTCTTCGACGGCACCGACCAAGGGGCCCCGAAGATCACTGTGACCAACCGAGACATACGCGAAATCCAGATGGCCAAGGCCGCGCTCTATTCCGGCGCGCGACTCTTGATGGATAAGTTCGACGTGGATGCGGTGGACCGGGTGGTGCTCGCTGGCGCTTTCGGGGCGCATATCTCCCCCAAGCACGCGATGGTGCTGGGCATGATCCCCGATGCGCCACTCGACAAAGTCACATCCGCAGGTAACGCAGCGGGCACAGGGGCACGCATCGCGCTATTGAATCGTGACGCACGGGGCGAGATTGAGGGAACGGTTCAAAACATCCACAAGATCGAAACAGCAATCGAACCGCGCTTCCAAGAGCATTTTGTGAACGCCTCCGCCATGCCCAACGCAGTGGACCCCTTCCCGATCCTACGGGGCATCGTGGACCTGCCAGCGGTCAACCACAATTCAGGCGGCGGCGACGCAGGCGGACGGCGGCGCAGACGGCGCGGCTGAGCATGAGGCGCTTGCGCCCAAAGTCGACGCCCCCCATGTCAAACGCATGGGGGTAAGGATATGGACGTTATCTCGCGACATCAAAAGAGGGATCGGGCCGTGCGGTCCTTCGTACGCCGAAACTTCGGGCTTTGGGGAACGTTGAGCCTCCATCGCCACGCGTTGGGCCTCGACCTTTTGCGCGCGCCGATCAATGTGGCACTCGCACCCATTTTTCTGCTCACCCGTATTGCCGGTTGGTTTGCCCGATTTGCGCGGTTGACTGAATTAGCAGGTTGGCTCGCAACTCGGCAGATCATTCTCACCACAAGCGTCAGCGCCAAGGTCGAATCCCGTGTGCAGGCCTTTATCGAAGACCTGGTTGACCGTGGTTTTCAAAGCCCGGCACCGCAACGAGTTACGCAATTCGCTATCAAAGACTATGTGAGCGTCCGAAACGCTATGGCTGAGATAACAACGACCTGCATCGTTCTTCTCTGTGGTTACCTCATCTTCCGCACGGCCACCCCAGGAATTATTTCAATGGCGAGCCCGGTCGCGGAGATGCAAGCGCATCAGCGGGCGGTCGACAACTTCTGGCTTGGCCAGCGTTTGGGCAGTGCGTACTACGGCGTTTTCTCGACCAAGCTGTCGGCCTCCCAAGTGATCGTCACCGGCGTCATCCTCGCAATGATCGCTTCGCTTATAACAACATTCGCCGGGATCATCGCCGACCCACTGCAAATGCTAACCGGGACGCATCGGCGTCGATTGCACCGCCTGCTTGGTCGGCTCGACGCCGCATCGGACGAAGCGAACGGTGTGGCAACTGAGCACATCGCGGCGCGCGGCGCGGATATTGTCGACATCGTTCTTAACATCTGGCGCGGACTGCGTGGGTGAACACGCGCTCTATACAATAGACTAGGACATGCGGAAGTAGACCTCCTTTCGGAAGGTCACGTAGGTCTAACATTTGCTAAACAGATCATTGCATTCTCCTTGGGGCATTCGCAAAACGCGATCTTCATTTCTCCGACGGATCACCATTGCCGCGTGGTTCGGTGATCGTTCATGACGAAGCCACGGATTACATCTTCGACAACGAGGAAAACCTTAACACATCCAAAGAATGGACAGCGGACAGGCTTGCTGAGCGGATGGTCGACGTTTGCGCCAACTATGGGGTAAAACGTCCAAATGCTGTCGTCGACGATGCCCGGGGGCTCCAAGGCGAGACCGTCATTGAAATGATCCGATCGACCGGCGGCTTTTGGAACGTGACAAAGCCCAGAAAGGGGCGGCGCTCAGAAGATTGGGAGCTCATCAATTCGATGCTCCAGGCCGCGGCAGAAAAGAACCCTGTCCGCCCCCACCTCTTCTTCAATGAGCGATGCAAAGGCTTACTGCTTACGCTTCCCAACGCCATTCGAGACGAAAATGACCTTGATGATTGGGCGGATACCCCACACTGCCCCGATCATTGGGGTGATAGCTGCCGCTATCTCTTGGCCGAAAGCCAGATCCGACCCGGAAAAATCGGCCGCACCTCCGGTATGTATTAACGAAAGGAACCACCATGAACACCCAGGTAGAAACAGTAGACGTTGCGGATGGCGTGCAGGCGTCCATCCAAATCGACAGCCGGCCTGCTCTCGACCGAAATATCGCCCAACGCAATGCTATAAAGTAAGCCGATTTGATCGGGGCACCGCGACCTATGAGGTCGACAACATGTTGTTTTTATTCAGTGGGTCACAAGACTCGGCCGACAACACGGTGTTTAACGCCGAGTTGGAAATTCGGTTCTGACCTGACGCCAAAACCACGATTTGCGGGCATCTCATACCGGAGTGCCCGTTTCGTATCCGCTACTTCAGCCGAGAGATCGTTGTATTGCTTCGCCTTCACCATCTTTCCCAACTTTTCGTTGAACTTCGCTTCGTAGTCGTAAGTTCCGATCTTGCAGGCGGCTTCTTTGAAGGCGTCTAGTTGGGTTTTACAAGAAGATCATATTTCTCCCCGACGCCCCAAACGAGAAGAAGTGAGCCTCCCCAACTGAACTGGTCCACTGCTATGT
>JBCBHE010000028.1:0-59629 GCA_038526085.1 Pseudomonadota bacterium
AGTCTGTCCGGCAGCAGTCTTGCTGCGGTTCAAAGGAAAATGACTACCACCACAGTGGTTCCCTATTGTGACCTTAAGAGCTTCTTGCCGCCCAACGGGACAGCACCCCACTAGTCATTCGGCGGGAAAACCCTCTGGCAGCGGCGCCGACCGCGTCGCGCGCCGTTCGCCCAGCATCAACATCGCTGGTGTGACCAGCAGGGTCAGGATGGTCGCAAAGACCAACCCACCGGCAATCGCACTCGACAGCTCCGTCCACCACTGGGTCGACGGGGCGCCATAGACAATCTCGCGCGTGAAGAAGTTTATGTTCAAGCCGATCACCATCGGCATCAGCCCCAGCGCCGTCGTGACTGAGGTCAACACGACTGGCCGCAAACGCTGCGCCCCCGTGCGCAAGGCCGCCTCATAAGATGACTGGCCAGAGGCTTTCAACGTGTTGAACGTATCAATCAGCACGATGTTGTTGTTCACCACAATCCCCGCCAGCGCGATCACACCGATCCCGCCCATGACAATCCCAAAGGGTCGCCCGGTCACCATCAGGCCGATCAAAACACCTGCGATCGAAAACACAATCGCCGACATCACAACAAAGGCCTGCCAAAAGCTGTTGAACTGCGTGAGCAGGATCAAAAACATCAAGCCAATCGCCGCTGCAAAGGCACCGCCGAGGAAGATCATCGCATCCTGCTGTTCCTCCGCCTCGCCACCAAAGTCGACCTTTACCGACGAGGGAAGCTCCATGCCTTCTACCGCTTCCTGGATCGCGACAATCTGGTCGTTCACCAGCAGATCCGGGGCGACGTCCGCGGTGATCTCAATCACCCGCGCTTGGTCGATCCGGGTGATCAAACCACTACGCGGGGCTGGTTCAAACGATACGAAGTTCGAAATCGGCACCAGCCCGGCAGAGGTTGGCACCCGCAGGCTCTCCAACTCCGCCAATGTGCGATCGACAGCGGGGAAGCGTACGACGATATCGACCTCCCCTTCTGTGTCATCGGGGCGATAATTTGCAACGTTGATGCCCTGGGTCAGCAATTGCACCGCCTGCCCGAGCAAGGCCACGTCCGCGCCAGCCCGTGCGGCTTCTGAACGGTCCACGCTGATTTGCCATTCCACACCGGGCGACGGCCGGGTCTCAACCACATCGGTGAACCCGCCCAGACGATCCATCTCATCAATGATCATCTGCACCGCTTCGGCCTGTTCGGACGTGTTCTTCGACAGCACATTCATCGCAATCGGCTTACCGCCACCGGGACCACCATCATCGGTCTGCACCTGCACCTGAATGCCCGGGATCTCGGCCATATCCGCGCGGATGTCTTCGGCAATCTGCTTAATCGGACGGCGTGTATCCCACTCCGCCAGCTCCAACTGGATCGACCCAATTGTGTCGCTCGTCGCATCGCCGCCTGTGCGGGAATAGATGCTCGCGATCTCATCATACGTGGCCAGCTTGCTTTCCACTTGTCGCACTAAGGCATCTTGCTCGAAGACCGAGAAGTTGTCCTTCGCCAAGACCTCCACCTGCGCATAGTCAGGCTCCACTTCTGGGAAAAAGGTCACGCCATTACCCAGGTTTCCGTAAGCCGCGAACGAAGCGAACAAACCAATCACGGCAAACCAAAGCGTCGTCCAGGGCCGCAGCAAGGACCATTGTAGAACGCGGACGTAGCCACCCATGAAACCCTTCATCTCACGCGGATCACCACGTTCGGCCAAGTGCATCTGCCGCTTTGCTTTCGCCGTCTGGCGTTGCCGTTTGCCAATGAAGCCGCCCAAAACGGGGATGAAGACCAACGCCATGAACAAAGACGCAGCCAGCGTCATGATCACGGTGATCGGCAGGAACTTCATGAACTCGCCGATTGTGCTGTCCCAGAAGAGCAACGGGAAGAACACCGACAAGGTTGTGGCGGTAGAGGCGATGATGGGCCAGGCCATCCGTTTGGCGGCCAGGGCATAGGCCTCCTTTGCGGGTTTGCCATCGGCCAGATGCCGGTCCGCCAATTCGACGGTCACAATCGCACCGTCCACCAACATCCCCACCACAAGGATTAGCGAAAACAGCACAACGATGTTCATCGTGTATCCGAGGAAAAACAGCCCGCCGACGCCGGTCAAAAACGCCCCCGGGATCGCAAGACCCACAAGGATCGAGGATCGCACGCCAAGCGCATAGACCACCACGATCATCACGAGGATCACAGCGGCGATGACATTCGCCTCCAGATCCGTCAGCATCTCGCGGACCTGCTCACTCTCATCCAGCGTATAAGACACCTGCACAGAATCCGGCCAATCCAGCTGGGCGGTCTCGATCACAGTGCGCACGTCGGCGACCGTCTCAATAATGTTCGCCCCCACCCGCTTCTTAATCTCCAGCGCCAAAGCAGGCTGGCCATCGATCCGCGCAAAACTGTTGGGGTCCACGAAAGTCCGGCGCACGGAGGCGACATCGGCAAAGGTCACCACGGTCTGGTCGCGCACCATGATGGGCAATTCCATGACGTCTTCCAGGTTTTCGATCAACCCGGGTACCTTCAGCACCAGCCGCCCGGCTTGGTTCTCAATCGCACCGGCGGCGATCAACTGGTTGTTGCGGGTGATCGAGCTGATCAGCTCATCAAAGCTAATGTTGTAGGTTTCAAAGACGGTTGGGTCGATCAGCACCTCAAGCAGCTCTTCACGCTTGCCGCCGACATCGACTTCCAAAACGCCACCAACGGCCTCAATATCGTCCTTCAGATCTTCGGTGATCTTATTAAGCGTCCGCTCCGGCACCGGGCCGGACAGGATCACGTTCAGGATCGGGAACAGCGCGGTGTTGATCTCCGTCACCGTGATTTGCGCATTCTGCGGCAGATCATTCTCCGCCCGATCCGCCGCCTCGCGCACTTTGTCGAGCGCGGAATCAGAATCAAATCCAGGCTCAAATTCCAGTTCAATCGACGCATGCCCTTCAGAGGCATAGGCCGTCATCTTTTTCAGCCCAGTGAGTGAGGCAAACTCCGTCTCCATCGGCCCAATCAAGGCATCTTCGGAGTCCTCGGGCGAAATCCCGTCCACGTCCGTGGAAACATACATCACAGGGATTGGAATCTCAGGGTTACTCTCCTTCGGGATCGCCCCATAAGACAGCCCGCCAACCACGAGCAGGAACAATAGGATCAGCCCAGCAACCTTGCTCCGGCCGAAAGCGGCATCGATGATCGCGTTCATTCTGCCACCTCCGACACAGCATCAGCGACCTCGCGCTCGCGCGGATCAACCACATCGCCATTTGCGACAAATCCCTGACCCACCGTGATAATCTGGGTCGTATCCTCTAAGCCAGTCACCCAAATCCCATCGGTCTGGGCGCGGACAATCTCTACTTTTTTCCAATCGACCTTGTCGTCGGCATCCACCGTCTTGATCCCCAATTCGCCGCTGGGGGCAAGCGACAGGATCGCGGGCGAAATGAAATGCCCTCGGGCCATCCCCGTCGGGATCGCCACCCGGGCACTCAGACCCGCTGGCATCTCGCTATCAGGGTTCGGCACCGCAATCTCGACCCGGAAGGTCCGTGTCTGGCTGTCGGCGTTAGACCCGATGAACCCGATCGTGCCTGTCCGCTGTTCCCCCGTGATAAAGCCAACCTCAGCTTCCATTCCGGTCGCCAGACGTCCCATGGCCACCTGGGGAACCTGGATCACCACGGTCAGCGGGTCGTTATCCAAAACTTCCGCAACCGCATCACCATCATTGACGAACTCACCAACGTCGAGGGTCATCTCGTTCAACCGGCCCGCAAAAGGGGCGCGGATGATGGTGTTTTCCAATTCCTCTGTCGCAGCTGTGACAGAGGCTTCGGCCGCCGCTTTCGCAGCGCGGGCCTGCATGGCTTGGGTCTCCGTCCCGATCCCGCGCTCTAGCAAAGTCTCCGCCCGTGCCAGATCGTCGGTCGTTTGGGCAAGGGTCGCCTCTGCCTGGGCCACCTGGGCGCGGATCGTCTGCGCATCCAACCGGCCAATCTCTTGGCCCGCCTCAACCAGATCGCCGCGGTCGACAAAAACCTCTTCGATCTGGGCGGTCGCCTTCGCCTGCACATTCGCAGACCGATCCGGCGTCGCTTGGCCTTCCGCGGTCAGCACCAGGGGCACTTCGCGGGCAACTGATTGCATCACTTCAACCGCAACCAGGCGGGTGGCCTGCTCTTCGGCAACCTCTTCTTCCGGCTCCGAGGGCAGGATATAGCCGCTGCCCATCCAGCCAACCAATGCAAGGGTCAGCAATAAGGCGATGGCCTTTGGCCAAGCCGCCCCGCGATCCGTTTCAAATGTCAATTGTCCCGTCAGATCAGCAGAAGTGTCCTTCGCCATGACGCGTCCCCTTATGTCTTTTCTTTGAATACAGTGGTCAAACCAATGTGAACGGTTCACACATAGGAACAGATTTTTTCGATTGCGAGGGGAAAGGCAAAACTTTCTCCAAAGGTCGCAACTGCCCCCCCACCAGGCAAAATGCAAAACGGAGACTCTCCTCTTACGTGTGTGCATAAGGGATCGCGACATCGCAGAGGAGGTCTCGCGCAACAATCAGGCCAAACTGCGCGGCTCAACTGAAATCAGATGAGCGATGACACCCCAAAGTCAAAACGCCATCTGTCTCAAACCATTTGACGACGGACAGTGGTCAAGCGACCCTGAGCGGTGTCTCTTCTCACTCACCGATGAAAACGTAGTTCTCTACCTTTCACCCGGCGTTCCTGGTGTCGGGTCAATCGGAACTGACGGGATTGTGCGGGGCAACGTGACCGTGCCGAACTCCTCCACGGTCCCCTACGCCTTCATCGTCAAGTTTTAAGCCGCTCTGCGGCGCAGTTGCCAATAGACAGGCCGCACCACACCTCCTAACCTCTGTCCGACATCTTTGGACAGGGGCCAACCATGGACGCCAGCTTCTCCCGCCGCCAACTTCTCGAACCCGCAGAACTGCGTGAGTTGAACCAACGCTCTGACGTACGCGGGTGGGTGCAATTGCTCAGCCATTTGGGTGCCATTGCTGTCATGGCGATTTTACATGCGCAGGCCATGGGCAGCTGGTGGGTCCTTTTCACCGGTTTCGGCCTCGGCGTGTTGATCAACTTTCTCTACGCCGCCCAGCATGAGCTGTCGCATGCCACCGTCTTTGCCACCCGCAAGCTGAACGAGATCTGGGGTCGCATCATCGGTTTTGCGATGATCTTCCCCCGCGATTTCGACCAGATCATGCACTTTGCCCACCACCAATGGACACAAGACTGGGAACGCGATGGGGAACTCGTTCGGGAACCCTACACGTTGACCACTTACCTCCTTTGGCTTTCGGGCGTCACCTACTGGCGCAACCGGGTCCTTGGGGTGATCCGCAGGACGCGGGGGATTATTGTTGAACCTTACATCCGGCAGGATGAAGAGGCGAAAGTGATCCGCGAAAGCCAGATCCACCTTGGCCTCTACACGGTGATTATTCTGATCTCACTCGTGACTGGCAGCTGGGCCTGGCTCACGTTCTGGATCTTGCCGATGGTACTCACCAAACCGGTCCACCAATTGCAGAACACCATCGAACACCTCGGCCTCAGCCACGAAAACGATATTCTTCACAACACCCGCAGCACGCGGGCGAACGCGTTCATCCGCTGGCTGTGCTGGCAGATGCCATACCACACCGCGCATCACACCTTTCCGTCTGTGCCGTTCTGGAAGCTAAGAGACCTCAACGCAAAGATCGAAGACAAAGCGGGCGACGTCTGGCGCATGGGCTGGATTGAGTTCCAGATCGAAGTGATCAAGAAGCTAAGCCAAAAAGACGAAAGCCAATACCCGATGAATGAGGTCTGGGTCATCCCCACCGGCCGCGGCGCGATCCGGGTCCCGGCTGAGTGACGCGCAACCTTCACGTCTACACCTCCCTCTGGGCCATGCAGCCGCATGACCAGACGGGGATCAAACTGCCCTACGAACAGGTGGTCGAGATGGTCGCTGAGGCCGGCTATCACGGTATGGCGCTTGACCTTGGGGCGGCCGATATTGCGATTGTCGATGCGGTTGAACCGCTGATGGTCAAAGCGGGCCTGACCCCCCTCCTTGTGGCCTTCCCCAAGACTGTTGCGGAACTGCGCGACGTGCTGAAACGGGCCAAAGACATCGGGTCCCCCTTTGTCGACGTCATCGGCCAAGTCACCCCTCTCACCGTCGACGGTATGATCCCCGTGATCCGCCAATGGATTGAAATGTCCGAACAGGAAGGCATGCCAATCCAGTTCGAAAGTCACCGCAACTGCATCACCAACGACCTGTACACGACGCTGACCCTGCTTGATGCGATCCCCGAGATGCGCATGTGCGCGGACCTCTCCCACTACGTTGTGGATCGGGAGTTCTGGTTCCCGCTGTCAGACCGCGACATGGGGTTGATCAGTCGCATTTTGAAACGATCAGACAGCTTCCAGGGCCGTGTCGCGTCGCGCCAGCAAATCCAGCTGCAATTGGACTTCCCGCAACACCAAAAATGGGTGGAATTGTTCAAGGGCTGGTGGCGCGAAGGGCTCACAAACTGGCACCACCGCAATGCAGCTGGCGACTGCATTTTCCTCTGCGAACTCGGCCCACCTGAATACGCAATGACAGGCCCCGACGGAAAAGAGATGTCCAATCGTTGGATAGAGGCATTGCAAATCAAAACCTGGGTGGAAGCTATCTGGGCGGACATCGCGGTTGAAGCCACACCGTCATAAGGTATCAGGCCGAAGACTGAAGCACGCGGAGGAGTGACCGTTTGGCAGATCGATCTTTCATGGCATTCGCCAGAAAGCACTGGCTGGCCATGGCCGTGTTCAGTGCGGCGACCCTCACGTGCGTCTGGTTCGCGGCCAGTTTTGTTCTGGATCTGATCTATTTCAACGATCCGCGCCACCAAGATGAGGCGCTGCGCGCGTGGATGACGCCCCGCTATATCGTGATGTCCTACGACCTCCCGCGCCCGATCGTCGCCGAGGTGCTGGACCTTCCCCCCGACGGGTCTCGCCTAAAGATGGACACCGTCGCGGCTGATCTCGGGCTAACACTGGATGAGCTGACAGAGCGGGTGCGCGCTGCGGCTGAGGTCTATCGGGCAGGCGACCAATGACAGACTATGTTCTTGGCTTGATCCCGGACTACGGGCTTTATGTGATCTTCATGGTGGTGGCCCTTGCCTGCTTGGCGGCACCTTTACCGGCCTCGGTCCTTGTGTTGGCCGCAGGCAGCTTTGCCGCTGCGGGTGATCTGGTACTATGGCAAGTGTTCGCTGTGGCACTCTTGGCGTTTATCCTGGGGGACCAACTGGCCTTCAGCATCGCAAAGACGGCGGGTCCGCGGTTGCTGGGTGCGGCGCGCCGCTATCCCAAGATGGATGAACTTTTGACTAAGGGCGACGACATGCTGCAACGACGCGGGACTGTCGCCGTCTTGATTAGCCACACAATCGCCAGTCCCACCTGCCCCTATGTCACCTACCTTTGCGGGGTCAGCGGCATGTCGCGCGCGGCCTTTTCCGGTTACGCGATGATTGGAGCCGTGATTTGGGCAGGCGCCTATGTCGGGCTCGGCTTTGCGTTTTCAAACCAGCTGACCCAGGTCTCGACGATCCTAAGCAACTTCTTTGGCCTCGTGATCTCAGTCATTGCGCTCTTTGCAAGCGCAATGTGGCTTTATCGACGCTGGCGCGACCACGCCCACGGGTAGTTCGGTGGTCTGCCTCGGACGACTTTGCCGTCGGGATATGCGGACCTTCGCGTTGGGCGCGAAGTTGACAGTTTGCGTTTCTGCGTAATACTGCCCCAAAATCAGGCGGGTACGAAGCAGTATGCAAGAAACGCAGGCACCCCCGGACCTTGGGGCAGTTCTTCTGGCATTTTACGAGTGCCTCACCGACCCGAGACAGCTTGAAACACTGATGGCTCTCCTAACGTCCTGGCTTGACGACGAAGGCGGGGCGGTTGTGTCTCCCAAGATCGACTATCACGCTGATCAGGCTTGGCGACTGCTGGGCGAAATTGCTGAGGCAGACTACCTGGCGGCAACCGATTTCGCGGCACTCGATATCACCCGCTATGCGGATGCCTGTGCCGTGCATGCCGCCGTTGCCGAACAAATTCGACCCGAAGATCAGGATCGACTGGAAGACTGGCTGGCAACAGAGATGCAGTCCACAGCACTGCTGCTCCGGCTTTCAGAGGCTGAACAAACCGACCTCGTCATCCTGTCACGCGATCCTGTCAGCGGTGCCTATCTTGGCAAACGCACGGGCGCCGCTTTTCAAAACGTGATCTCGAAATTCGTCGCAGATAGCTTTGAATTAACCCACGCTGAATTCACGCTCGTGCAAGAGTTGTTGCTGGGCGGGACCCTGCGCGAGATCGCAGACCGCCTTGGCAAGTCTTGGGAGACAACGCGCAGCCAAGTGAAGACTTTGACCAACAAACTGGGTGTCAGCTCTCAGGCTGATATCTTGCGCATGGTCAATCAGGCAGCGACCCTCATGCCCGTTGGTCGAGGCAAACGTACCGTGCCGAAAGGCGCCACCCTTGGTCGGCTGGACCGGCCAGATGGGCGCACGATTGTCTATGAGGTCGACGGATCAAAGTCGGACAAGACGCTCGTTTTCTTGCATGGAATGACCCAGGGCCGCCACTGGCCCGACAAGGCCCGCAAATACGCAACCGACCGCGGTTGGCGGGTTGTGCGCTTCAGCCGCGCAGGGCGTGGACCGTCAACTTTGAACCCGAAAGAGAACGACGCGTTGCTGCAAGACCACGTCGATGACGTGATGGCCGTGGTCAACCAGGAAGGCGTCGAGAGATTCTCCATTTTCGGCTGTGCCGATGGCTTTGCAGTGGGTTACCCCTTGGCCTTGCAGTATCCCGAACGGGTTCACATGATCGTGGGCATTGAAGTGGTGCCGCCGATCGTATCGCGCGCGGTCATTAATGGCTTTTCCGGAAAGATGAAGACTTTTGGACTGGCCTGCCGCTACGCGCCAAAGACCATTAAGTTTATGTTGCGCCTCGCTATGCACCAATTAGATCGTATGGAGGACCGTTACTCCGGCGTACACCCGTTGATCGGGATGGAAATGTCCAAGTTTGAGGATGCTGATGGTCTGCGCGTGGACGACCTCAATTTCCAAGACATTATGGCACACAAGGCTGAAGGGATGTGGCGCGATGCAACCTATGCCTGCCATGACTGGGCCTATGCCCCGCCCAACAGCAACATTCGCCCCCGCGCTGCGCTGATCCATTGCGCGAACTCTATGATCAAGAGGCCCGGTGGGATGGATGTTTTCGCACAACAGATCGGGGCCCCGATCTACCGGATCGACAATTATCTCCCGTACATCTCAGCGGCCTTGCCCACCGTTCTGGATGCGATCGAAGCTGCTTAGTGGATTTATGCCGCAGACGTAATTTGTTGATCACCCGCGCATTTTTTAACGTACGCATGACGATTTCACCCGTTCGGGTGATTGTCGCGGCTGGGGTAGACCGACTAATCTACGGTCTGACATAAGCGCCGCCAAACTGGCGCAACAGGCAATATTACAATGTATTTTAAGCGCGTCACCCGCACCGACCCTTGCAGATTCGTCATAGGAAGGACCAGTCCCGGCGTCCCCCTGTGCCGCATTCGTGAGCCATGATGTCCCGAGACTCGTGATACCGTCGGGGCGGGTAGCAAGTTTCCCAGCGCTGATCGTGAGTGGCGCTGGGAAACCTTTGCAATCAAATGAAAAGAGGCGCCAAGGCGCCTCTTTTGGTGTCTCTGGGTGCTTTAGATCTACTCTTGCACTTGCAACCCAAACATGAGGCCGCCATCGGCTGCCCAACCGCGGAGTGCGTCGGGGTAGTAGCGTACGTTTTCAATGCCGATGATCTCAGACGCATAGAACCACGACAGCGCGCTGAGTTCCCCTGTCTGGCAAACACTGATCAGAAACTCTGCATCCTCAGTAATCCCCCGCGCCGCGAGATCTGCCAGGAAGGCGCGTTGCCCTTCCTCAGAAATCCGACGGGAAGACATTGGGCTTGTGAACAGGCTGGCTGGAACGAACTGTGCCATTGGCATGCTCATCATCGGCTTGCCGGTTTCGACGGACTTGCGCACTTGGGCATCTAGACGTGCATCTAGGATCGCACCGTTGACCTGGCCGGAGGTGACGGCAAAAATATCCATCGCGTCCGCCCACCACTCTGAATTGAAAGTCACATCCACGACGCGTGGGAGCTGCTGAGACGGTGTCGGGTCAGATGGGAGGCCGGCGTCGGTCCAGGCGGCATAACCCCCATCAAGAATGGCAACTTGATCGGCCCCGGCGGATTTGAGGAGCCAATACACGATTGCGGCGCGACCGGTCTGAATTGTCTTGCCCGCCCGGTGATGCACCACGATCGGGTCATCAATGTTCAGCCCATGCGCGCCCAACAGCGCCTCGAATTCTTCTTCGGTCGGCGGCTGGCTTGGGCGGTCTTCGGTTCCACGCCACTCTGCGAAGGGCATCCAAAGGGCGCCGGGGATCACCCCATCTGCAATGTGTTTTGCCTGGCGAATGTCGACGATCTGCACATCAGGTGTGCTTTGAACAAGGGCATCCAGGGGCCGTCAGTTGAGGGCTGTGATGCCTTCAAAGAACGCCCGCGCCCGCGCTGTCCAGCCTTGTGGCAACCCGTGCCCGCCATCGTGAACGTCAAGCCGCACGGGCGCACCCGCGCAGGAAGCGTCCCAGAGCCGCGTACGGAACGCCTCTTCCATTTCGATGGCATCGGGGTTGGTACGGCAGCCATTGGCCTCTCTGGCGCGTCTGAGGGCCTCCCAGACGCTGCCTTGGTGCCAATCGCGGATCTGACGGCCTTCAAACGGCACCTGGCCATCTGCGAAGCCGTGAACCTGCATGACGGGCAATCCGGCCAAACCGGCGCATTCGGTTGGGTTTGGATTGCGCAGGGCCCCTGCGACGCTGACCATGCCTTTCAGGCGGTCACCGGCCTCGCACGCAAGCAGCCACGCCATGGACCCGCCTGCTGAGAACCCGCCGGCGTAGACCCGAGAGAGGTCGAGGTTACCACGGGTTTGTGACGCTGCGAGTGTTGCGAAGGTGAAAGCGATGTCATCGCGCGGGGCCCCTGCCCTGGCTGGGTAAGACCGCGGACCATCGGGACTGCTTTGGTAACCGTTTGGTGCGAGAAGCGCATACCCCTGGTTCAGAAAGTCTCGTTCAAGCCCCCCGCCCCGATGGATTGATGCGCCATTGCCGCGATGGCCGTGGTACCAGATGAGGACGGGATGGGGCCCCTCCCCTGCCGGGAGGCGCAGGTGGTAGCTGCCGCCGTCGATTTCACAAGGCGCGTCTGGGCCGCAGTCTTGGGCCTGCGCGGACAGTGCGCCAAAAGAGAGAAGAGCTGAGAGCGCGAGGCGGATGAACATGAGCAAACTCCAAATGCCATGATTGCACGCTGGTCTGTCTGCGGTCGTTGGTCAATCTGGCGGTGTTCACGATCACGCGACGCGGTACAAGCCGTTTAATTTCAATACTTTACGCTATTATGGATGATTTTCGCAGCGAAAGTCAGCGCTTTTTGCCCGGCTTGTCGAGCAGATACTGCATTTCGACCATAAGGCTATCCAGCAACTCTCCGGTGATGCCTTTACCCGTGATGCGCACGAGGTAACTTTGACCGTCATGCTCTTTTCGCAGCGAAATGCCGGACGCGAGCGTGAGGACGTCGCCATTCCACCCAACGGCGGGCGGCATCTTCGGTCTGCCCCGTTTTGGCGTCGACGTGGGTTTGTCGTTGAAGGCCATGATAACGGGCTCAAGCGCCTCCCATTCCTCCTGCGGGGAGGCGAAGCCGCCGGCTTCGAGCACGGCGCGGAGTCGGTCCACGCCCCCTGCCCTCAGCGCGGTCGAAAGCTTCAGCCCACGCCGCTCAGACAGCTCTTCGGGAAACTTCAACAGATCGCCAAGCTCATTAAAGATCTCTGCGAAAGACCGCACCTTCGAGCGCTTCGCGGGCGACGCTGCGGCGAACAATCCATCGATAGCGGCATCGGTGGACGTAAAGGCTCCTTGGTCTGCAGCGATGGCGGCGATGCGGCCGCGTTCATAATGGCTCAGGTTGGCGCGGATTTCGTTCTCTTCGACCATTGCTTGGATGGCTTTGGGCTTTTCCTGTTCCGGCCGGATCAGCGCCTTGATGGTTTTGTATTCCGTCGGATAACTGGCATTGAGTTCACGGGTCGCCAGGAGTCGACGATAGCCAGAGATCAGGCCGTACCCGTCCTCGGTCTTGTAGACCTCAATCGGTAGGCGCAGGCCGTTGGCGATGAGGGAGAGTTGCAGCTCTTTCAACTCTGCCGCATCGATGACGGAGCGATCGCGGACCATGACAAGTTCGTTGATTTTGTCGATCGGGATATCTTCGATCAATCGCCCCTGCTCTTCCGCGTCGCGGAGGCGTTCTGCATCGAGGCGGTTGAGCTTTTGTTGGGCCGGTTCGAGGTCCGTCTTTTGCGCCGTGTCCGCTGCGACAGCCGCAATTGGTGCAGTTGCCGGGTTTGGTCGAACCGTATTTTCGCTGCGAAAATCAGCATCCAGCTTCGCGAGATCTTCGGCGCTGGGTGCTGTGAGTTTGGTGCGTTTTGCCATTGGGTTTCCCCTTTTTTACTGCTCTGCCTTTTCGCTGCGAAAACCGGAGCCGGTGATGAAATCTTTCAAAGACATCGTTGCCCCAAGCCCCCGTCCATTTCGTAGCGAAATCCTCATGTGTCTTGCATCTGCGCGTCGCGCCACCAGGTGCCCAAGAGCACCTCTTTGACCTCTGCCCACGTCCGGTCAAACGTCTCGCGGCCCCGAATGTAGGTGTCGCGGTTAAAGTCGCGATAGTCGGCCTCATAGATCCCGTTCACGTTCTCACCGGCTTGCCCAACCATGGCGGTGACCTCCTGCCGGTAGGTCGTCATGAAATCGCCGAAGTAGGCCTGGATGACATTAGCGAGGTCCGTTTGTTGCGACGCGTCAAATCGTGTCACGATTGCGCGCACGGCATCCCATTCGAACTTCATCTCTGGCAGGCCCTCGCGCCGCCGCGTTGCATTTTCCGCATCTTCGATGCTGGCAAAGGTGCTGTAGAGCATGTCAAAGAACCGGCCTGTGCTGTCGAACTCCAAAAACGACGCCCCGAGCGGCACCAAGAGGATGTCAGCGGCAGCAAGCGCGTTGATCGTGAGGTACCCAAGCGCCGGGGGCGTATCGAGGAGGATGATATCATAGTCCTCTAAAATCCCTTCACCGGAGAGTGCGTTGCTCAGCGCCTCCCACAGCGGCCAGGACCGGTGCTGCATCCGCCAGACGGGGACCTGGAATTCGGCCCAATACAGGTTCAGCTGCGCCCCAATGAGGTCGATGTTGGGCCAGTGGGTGGACTGGATCACATCGCGGGCACTCATCTTGCGCGCTTCGGTCAGGGTTTCATCAAGAGGGATCCGCGTTTCGCGAGTCCGGTTCGCCGCCTCAACGTTGATGGCGTAGTCCTTGGCCATAAGCGGGAAGGCGGTTTTCCATTCGTCCTCAACCTGGCCACCCATGATGGAGGTCATGGACCCCTGACTGTCGAGATCGATGACCAGCACCTTGTAGCCGTCAAGCGCAGCCGACATGGCGAGGTGCGCGGCGGTGGACGTTTTGCCAACGCCGCCCTTGAAGTTGGCGACCGAGATGATCTTGGCTGGGGCGCCCTTGGGCCGGTAGGGGAGGTACTCCTTCCCTGACGAGCCTTCTTTCGCAAGGTATTTTCGCAGCGAAATGATGTCGTCGAGCGAGAACCATTTTGATCCACCATCACCGGTGCCTTGCGGCAGATCAGGGTTCTGTTTCAAGACCCGGCGCAGGTGGGCCGGGGCCACCGGGATCATGTAGCGACAAACCTCCCAGGTGGAGAATCTGCGCAGGTGCTTTTGACCATCGGGCGCATGACCGCGCTTCGCCAAATCTTCACGGCCTTTGGCGGCGAAAGAGGCCGCTTTGGCGAAACGTGTGGTATCAATCGGGGGGGCCAGCTTCTCTGCCGCTTCTGCAGGGTCAATCTGCATGTAGGGCGGGAGGGGGGCCTTTTCAGGTGATGTCATTAGGTTGCCTGTATGTGCGCCGTTTGTTTTGATTTAGTCAAAACTATCGCACACAATGGGGCAAATGAGAATCGCGAAAGCGCCAAAGTAGCGAATAACCTGCTTTTCATAGTCTATATTAAAAGATCGTCTGCGCGAAGCTGTTTTGATTCTATGAGTACTTTATAGACTTTAGAGCGAGAAACGTGTTTTACGCCAAAGAGTTAGGTCGATTGAGGTCACTGTTTGCGGGACGAAGGGTACCTGGATCCGGGATCAAAGGGATGCTGATCCGTGATTAACGGCACTGATTCGCGGGTTTTCAATGGGTTAGACACTGATTGGCCCATGTTAGAGACTCTGCCGAAAAGTTATCCCCAGGTTGATCCCGGATATGGGTTCCTTTCGATCCCGCGTTCGGGTGCCCCATTTCCCTTAAGGCACCTGTTTGCGGGACGCGCCGATATCCCGAAGTAGGGTGCCCAAGGATCCGTTGCCGTTGGGTGCCTTTTCGGGGTAAGGTAGCGCGACTCTCCCGCAAAGAGGAGAGATGAGGAGCAGATGATACAAGACCCGAAACCGCTGACCGGCGCGTTGCGTCGTGCGACTGTGAAGAAGAACGTTGCAGCGATCCACGTGAGTGGCAAGCTGACGTTGTTGCAGCGTAAACTGTCTAACGTTCTTTTGCTGAACGCCTATGATACGCTGATCCACCACCAGACCCACCGGATTGATGCCCGCACGTTGTGCACGATGATCGGGTATAACTCGAATGACATGGAGACCTTGAAGGCGTCCTTGCGCGGATTGGTCGAAACCTCGGCCGAGTGGGACATGCTGGATGAGAACGGGCAGCAAGAGTGGGGCGTTTCGAGCCTTTTGGCCTTCGCCAAACTGAAAGGCGGCGTATGTGAATATGCATATTCCGCCGCTTTGGCCGAGAAGTTGCATGATCCGAAGGTCTTTGCCTTGATCAACCTTAACATCCAGAAGCGTTTCACAAGTGGGCATGCGCTGGCGCTTTACGAAAACTGCTATCGATTCGTCCGCACGGGCAGCACCGGGTGGTGGTCGCTCGAGCTATTCCGGCGGCTGATGGGGGTCAACGATAGTGCCTATTACGAGACGTTTAAGCACTTGAACGCGAAGATCATCAAACCTGCGGTGACGGAGGTGAATAAGACCTCGAACATCATCCTGACGCCTGAAACCCGGAAGATGGGGCGGGCGGTGACGGATATTCGGTTCAAGATCGCTGAAAACCCGCAACTGGCGATCATGAACATCGATGATGGGGCAGGGGCACGGAATTCACCTGTTTATGACCGGCTGCGCGCCCAGGGCGTGAGCGACCGCTTGGCGCGCCAGTGGATTGTGGAACATGGCACGGCCTACGTAGAGGAAAAACTGGCCTATGTTGCGGGCCGCGATGATGTGCAGAATCCGGCCCGGTATCTGCAGGCGGCGATTAAGCCGATGGAAAAGGTTGTGGACGTACCAAAGTCAGAGCGGGCCCGAAAATTGGCGATTGTGCGTGATCTTGTTGAGGCGCGGAGCCCGACACAGCGGGACGCGGATAAGCGAATCTTCCTCGCTCGGATCACCGATGGCCCCGCGCGACAGGATTTCGAAATGCATGGGTGGATGTCGGCGTTAAACGCCGATGCGATCTTTGCCTTTTGGCAGGACGTGGCGCCGGACGCTTTTGCGGCAGAAGAAGGCCTTTAGCGATCCTCGCTTCTAAGCTGTTCTGTATTTTCGCTGCGAAAATCGCATTCGTGTAGGGAGACAGCGGAATCCGTGCTACGCTCCTCCTGGCGCTGAAACATGTGGGGGATGCATGGATTGGGATGAGATGGCCCGGCCTTGGCTCGAGGCTGCTGACGACCTTGAGCTTTGTTTGAAACCTGTGCAGGACGCTTTGATGGCCGCTGCCGCCTTGCAGCCTGGAGAGCGGGTGCTTGATATCGGTTGCGGTACGGGCCCTGGATTGCTGGCCGCGCATGCTGCGGTGGGGCCGGAAGGCAAAGTCCTCGGGGTCGATATTGCGCCGCCGCTCGTGGCTCGCGCGCAGGAACGGGTCCCGGACACTGTTGAGGTCGTCGTGGGCGATGCTGAATCGCACCCGATTGCGGACGCTGGCTTTGATGTCGTGATCTCTAACTTTGGGACAATGTTCTTTGACGATACCGAGGCGGCTTTTCTCAATCTGCGGCAGGCTGTTGGTGGGGCAGGGCGGTTGGCCGCGACCGTATGGGGGCCGCCATATGCGAACCCCTATTTCATCAAGCCTCGTGAGATTGTCGATAGCATCGTACCGGATGTGCCCCGGCCAGACCCGACGGGACCCGGACCGATGCGGTTTGGTGACCCGGTGCCTTTGCTTGGCATGACGACGGCAGCGGGGTGGGCACCAGAGATTAAGACGGTCGATTTGCACCTTACCCCACCAGGGCCGCCGGAACAGGTCGCTGCATTGCACATGAAGGTGACGGCTGGGATGATGCTGCGGGGCGTGGAGGTCACGGACGCCCAATTGGCGGCTGTTGAGGCTGCTTTGGTGGCGATGTGTGCCGACGCTGCACAGAATGGTGTGATTACGTTTCCTGCGCAGATCCACGTGGTTACAGCGACGGCAGCGTGACGGCGAGACGGGGAGGGGAGAGATGCTCAAGGGATTGAACCCGCTGTTGAATGCAGATGTGCTGTATGCGCTGCGTGCGATGGGGCATGGCGACGACCTGATCATCGTGGACACGAATTTTCCATTGGAAACGGTGGCCCGTCAGACGACGCTTGGTCATCCGCTGCGGATTGATCGGGGAACTGCGGATGTCGTTCGCGCTGTGCTGTCGGTGTACCCAATTGATACCTTCGTCGATGACGCGGCCGCCCGGATGGAGGTGGTTGGTGAACCTGAAACGCTGATGCCAGTGATGGAAGAGGTCCAGTCGGAGGTCAAAAGCGTCGGTGGGCCGACGCTGATGGGAATTGAGCGGTTTGCTTTCTATGAGCGCGCGAAGCAGGGATTTGCCGTGTTACAAACGAGTGAACGGCGGTTTTATGGGTGTTTCGCCCTGCGCAAAGGGGTGATCCAACCGGACGCGCCATAACGTATACATCATTGTTTTCGTTGACAAGTCGACCCGTCCCGGAACAGGGTGCCCGGGGGATTTACGTCACGTCATGTTAAAGTACATTTGCCTATCTGATCAGCATGCAGGCGCGCTAATGAGCCTGCTAACACCGTTCACTGAGTTCTCAAAAGACCAGGTGAGCCCGGTCACTGACGCCTTTGCGACGGCATTAAATGCGATGCTGGCTGCAGGGCCGGCGCAGCAGGAGAGCAAGCCGCAGTTGGTGCTGATGGGCGATCTGTTGGATCTCCAGTTTTCTGACCGCGCGCATGCGACCCAGAGCGGCTTGAGCTTTCTGAAAGCCATCAATCGTGACGCGGGTTTTGCCCCAGAGATGATTGCCACGCCGGGCAACCATGATCACGCGCTTTGGACGGATGCCCGGCTTGGTCTGCAACATGGTGATCAGTTGCGTTCGATCCCGCCGGGCGAGAGGGTCATCTATCGCAAGATCACGCCCGCATTCACGCCCGAACCGGATGCGGACAGCCGTTTGCTGACGAAGATTGCGCAAGATGCTGGATTTGACAGTGTCGATCTGCGGTATCCGAATATCGGATTTGGAGATCGTGATAAGGCCGTTGTGATCCATCATGGCCACTTTGTGGAGTCGCCTTATAAGTTGATCAGCGCCCTCTACGATCAGGCCATGGACCGTCCGCGACAGTTTTTGACGGCCGAGGAGATCGCCAGCGAGAATGCAGGTTGGCTCGACTTCTTTTGGGCCACCCTGGGTGAGACCGGGATGGGCGACGATTTTTACACGTTCTATCAGAACATGCTGACCGTTGGCGGTTTCCGGACGATATCTGCCGATTGGTCCGTTAAAATTGCCGAGAAGCTTTCGGAAATGTTGCCGATGAGTGGTAATTTGACACTTCGGGAGACACTTCGGATCGTTGCACGGGTTGGGATCGATGCTGGCATCGGCCCATTCCTGGATAGTGAGCGGATGGCTGTTGTGGAAACCCTGACGACGGACGGGTGGGACGGTGTTCAGTGGTATCTTGATGGGGTTGTCCGAAGCCAGAATAATGCTGAATTGCGGCCGAACTTCCCGTTAGGTGATCAGACACAGACGGAGGATTCGCGCGTCCGTGATTTGACCTTCATTTTTGGTCACACCCACAAGCCGTTTGCCGACCGCATGGTGAGCGATGCGAGCCCCAACCCCGTGAAGGTCTTTAATACAGGTGGCTGGACGGTGAATGGGCCGCGATTTGATACCGCCGCTGGCGCTGGGATGGTGTTGATCGATGACAACTTGGATGCCGTTCTGGTGCGGGTTCTCGGGACGCCGCAGAAAGGCACGATCCGCCCTGCGTTTGTTGAGCCCATTGGCGGTGTTGCGGAAGGTGAGAACCAATTCATGATCGATGTGGCCCGGTGGTTGGCTGCGTCGTCTGACGCTTGGGAGGCGCTCGCCAGTGAGGCGGAGAAGGCTTACCAGGTGCGGCAGCGGTATCTGCTTAAGCTTACCAACCCAGACAGTGCGAAGGGGCGGGTGGCATGACCGAAGACGATAGCGGGATTTCAAGGCCTCTTGCAGAAGCGCCTGACGCCCATACCATCCTGATTGTTGGGTCCGGTTATGGCGGCGGTGTGGCTGCGGCGCGGCTGGCCCGTACCGGCCAGGCGGTGACGGTGTTGGAGCGCGGGCGCGAATTCGCGCCGGGCGATTTTCCCGATAACATGTTGGATTTCATGGCCGAAACGCAGGTGACGTTGAGCCATTCGGGAAAAACCCATGGGAAGGCCGATGGGCTGTATGATTTCCGGGTCAGTGACAATGTAAACGCGGCCTTGGGGTGCGGGCTTGGGGGTGGGTCACTGGTGAACGCGAACGTGGCAATTGAGGCGGACCCACGGTCGCTTCAGGATTGGCCAGCCCCCTACTGTGAACCGGGCGCATTGGACCCGTATTATGCCAGGGCGCGGGCGATGCTGGGGTCGCAACCTTATCCAGAAGGAAAGACACTGCCGAAGCTTGATGCGATGGCACAGGTCGCCGATGGGATGGGCCTGGCGCTGGAACGGCCAGACATCAATGTGACGTTCGAAGATGGCTACAACGCAGCGGGCGTTTTTCAGCCTGCCTGCACGAACTGCGGCGACTGCGTGTCGGGTTGCAATGTTGGGGCCAAGAACACGGTTGCTGTGACCTATCTGGCGGATGCCGCGAAGAGCGGGGCCGCGATCTACGTCGGTGCAGAGGTGCAGCGGTTGGTGAAGATCGACACCAATACTGAGACCAAATGGCAGGTCGAGGTGAAGGATGTTGCGTCGGGAGGCATCCGCATTTTGACGGCGGACACGGTGATCCTGGCCGCCGGGACGTTTGGTTCGACTGAAATTTTGCTGCGGAGTGAAACGCAAGAGTCGACTGAGACTGCGCCACCGAAATTTTCGAAAGCCCTCGGGACCGGCTTTTCAAGCAATGGGGACGTGTGGGCTTTTGGCTATAATGCCAACATGCCGGACGAAGAGCGGGTTGGGATCAAAAACCCACGCAAGCCCGTTTATGGCGTTGGGGCAGGGGATCAATTCGATGACTCAGATCCGCGCCGCACACCGGGGCCCTGCATCACCGGAATGATCAAAGTTGGGCAGGATGAGGCCGATTTACACAAGCGCATGATCATTGAGGAAGGGGTGATGCCCGGCGCCCTGGCACCTGTGTATGCTGGGCTGTATCCGATGCAGGATGTTTTCCAAGGCGACTATTTTCGCTTTGGCGATGTCGGTGTGCGCATGAATGATTTCCTGGATCTTGCAAGGGTTCTGAAAGACAATCCGACGGGGTTTGCGCAGACAGCCTATGATGGCCCTGTGTCACGAACATTGCCGTTTCTCGTGATGAATCACGATAGTGCTTCGGGCACGATGAAGTTGCGCGAGAACCGGGTGTATGTGGATTGGCCGGATGCGGGCAAGGAGCCCGCTTTCAAAGCTGCAGAGACTGCGCTGACACTGGCTGCTGATGCGGTTCAGGCAGAGTATTTGCCTTGGCCGACGTCAGAACGCGGATTCGACGATCGCGTGACCTTGGTGCATCCGTTGGGCGGGTGTCCGATGGGGGAGACAGCAGAAACCGGTGTCGTGAACGCCAACTGTCAGGTGTTTGAAAGGGACGGAGGCCTGCATGACGGGCTTTACGTTATGGACGGATCTGTTTTGCCCACGGCGATAGGGGTGAACCCGCATCTAACGATCACGGCGGTGGCAGAATGCGCGGTGGAGACATTGGTAGGAGCGCAGGGGTGGCACATCGACCCGGCCCCGCATGGACCGGATGATACCGCGCCGATGGAGGACGTTCTGCCTGATCTTGCTTCGCAGCTGTCGTTGGCCGTGGAAGTGCTGCGGTGGATGCGCGCCCAGATCCAGCAGGGCGCGGACCTTGGATGGTTTCTCAGGATGTATTGGGACCGGCTGTACGCCATGTACGACAAGCTAAGTGTTACTACAAAACTTTTGTTTCCGATCCCTGACACTGAGACGTTTATGGCCTACGCCGGGACGCGCAGCGGACAGCAAGTTGTCGTTCTGCCAATCGTCGTACAGGCCCTCGTTCTGGTGGAGCCGGTTCAGAAAGCGGTCGCAGATGGTGACATGCAGAAAGCTTTGGCGCTGCTGGAGGATGGGCTTGGGGATTTCTCCCCTTATATGACATTTCCCGAAGAGATGGTGGGGCGTGTTTCAACCGCTGGCTTGGGCGATGATGTCGCACAGCATGACCCTTATTCTGTGGCCGCGCGTGGACCCGATAACTTCAAACTGACGGCGACAGTCGAAGCTGCCCGCGTGCGGCAGATCATTGATGATGACGGCGTGCAAGGGTGCTTGTCTGGTGAGGCGCGTTGGACTGATGACACGACGCAGGAAGAGACCGTTTTTGATGTCGAAGGAACGTACAAGTACCTTATTATGAACCCCCACCAGATTGAGTGCTGGAACATGGTGTACGAGGGTAAGATGACACCGCAGGGGCAGGGTGGCCGCCCGTTGTATTATCGCGGCGTGAAGACGCTGCAATTGCGGGAAGAGTCACACTGGTGGACGGATCTGACGGAGTTAGCGTTAGATATCTACGCGGCGGATGCGCTGATCCCAACTCACGACCCAATTGACCCTACGCAGATGGTGGCACGTGGTGTCATTGTTGTGTCGTTTGAAGGCGTGATTCAACAGGCCCATGAGATCGCCTTCGCTTATACGGAAGACCAAACCAAACAGTCTTTGAAACAGGCCTACGAAGACATCAAGCGGGCAGTGATCGATGGTCCGAAAGAGGATCTGCCGCAATTGACTGCAAATCTGGAATGGCGCGGCAATGCGGTGCTTGGCGCATTCTTCATCGCCTTTCAATCGAAGCCGGACTGGGACGGCGCGACACAATTGGCCACGTTTTATGGCGCGAAGACGCTTGGCAAGATGGGCATTTTGGCGCTGCGCACCTACGGGCGCTTCCTGAGTTATATGGTGAATTTTCCTGCGAGCGCGCCGCGGATTGACCTGGCAGGGCGTTTGCCGGAGCCGGTGATTTATACGCCTAGTGTGCCAGGGAATATGCCTGGCGAGACGCATGATCTGAAACTGACCCGATACCAAGGCGGCACTAAGGGGCCTGTTTTGGTTGCAGCTGGGTTTGGCGCGATAGCGAAGACCTTTGCCACACCGACGGTTGAGCAGAATTTTGTTGAAGCCTTGGTCGCGGATGGTTTTGACGTTTGGTTGTTTGATTATCGTGGCAGCGGCGATTTGCCTGCAAGTATGTCCAAATTTGATATGGATGATGTTGCGACCAGGGATTTCCCAGCTGCGATTGATATGATCCTGAAAGAGCGCGACGACTGTAACGACGTGCAGGTGGTGGTGCATTGTGTCGGGTCGCTGCTGTTCTTCATGGCGATGCTGGCCGGGGAAAGCCGGGTCCGATCGGTTGTGTCATCTCAATTGGGTCCACACACGATCATTAACTGGTTCAAGTATGCGCAGGCGGATGGGCATATTGCGGACTACTTCGAGCATGGATTGCCGAAGAGTATGTGGCCGCTGGTTGAGATGATGCATCTAGGGGAGCCAGTGACCAAAGCGTTGAAAGAAGGGTTTGATGAGGTCAACCCATCTGCGCGTAAGACAGAGATGTCGGAACCGGGAACGCCGTTTAAGGACGACAAACCGATGTCGGTGGAGCAGTTTATCGATGGGCTGATCTGGGATGTGCCCAACTTTGCCCCGACTGTGTGCAACAGCCCGACCTGTCATCGCATCAACTTTTTCTTCGGACCGACGTATCAGCACGAGCAGCTGAACCAGGCGACGCATGACGCGATCATGGATATGTTTGGAAAGATGTCGCCTGCACCGTTCCCGCAGATCGCCCGGTGTTTTGAGGTGGGACACGCGGTATCGAACTCCCAAGACATCGCGTACATGGACCATCCTGAGCAATTGCGGATGCCGATCCACTTTATTGTGGGGGCCAAGAACCCGTTGATGGTGCCGGAATGTAGCTTGCGGACGATTGCGTGGTTGAAAGAGACGAACGTTGATTTAGATCACCTTTATACGCGTGAGGTCTACCAAGAGTATGGCCATATCGACTGCTTCATTGGGCGAGACGCTTGGAAAGACATCTTCCCGGATATCGTGAAAAAGCTGAACGAGACCCACGATTTCAAGCCGGGGGATCCTGATCTTGCAGCAGGGGGATAAACGCTGGGCGGCCTTGCTTGCGATGGATATTGTTGGGTTTTCGGCCCTGACACAGAAGCTGGGTGAGGAGACGGTTTACGAACTCCTGCAGGACGTTCTTGGCATCGCTCGTGATGCTGTGACCACGCATGAGGGCCATGTGGTGGATGTGGCAGGGGACGGGGTGTTGGCCTCTTTCGGGGCGCCGACGGCTGTTGAGAATGCTTCGCTTCTGGCTTGTCGCGCGGCGGAGCAGATCCGGTCAGAGCTACGGGCTGCCGCAGGACGGATGCTGCGCGCGTATGGAGTGGCCCCGCAGGTGCGGATGGGGCTTGGTGGTGGGACCGTCATGGTGGCCCACCGCGCGGCGGATGACATCAAGTTAGTGGGAGACCCGGTCAATATTGCGGCCCGCTTGCAGGCTTTGGCCGCGCCAGACACCGTGTTGATCGGCCCGACGATTGCCCGTGAAGTGACGGGATTTGTGACGACTGCGGACCCCCAGGATGTGAAACTGAAGGGGTATGATGAGCCGATGACCACGGTGCGTTTGGTCAATGTCATCGACGCTGCGAGCCGTTTTGAGGTGATCCGCAAGCGCGGATTGAGCGCATTCGTTAGTCGCCGCGCGGAATTTGCGCGAGCGACCGAGATCTTTGCCCCTCATGCGGCGAACTCGTCTTTGCTGCTTTCTGGTGTTGCAGGGATTGGCAAATCGCGATTGCTGTTTGAGGTCTTGGCGCATGTCGAGGGCAGCCGACCGGCACATGTGGGCCAATGCGCCTCCAATCTGACGGGTCGCGCATTTGCCCCGTTAGAACAGGTGATCCAACGGGCCAGTGGTGTGGCGGAGGAGGCGGGTTTTGCCGCCCAGATGGCCGCGCTGCGCCCCACGGTGCCAGACTGCTACGACGATGCGGGGCTGACACGCTATTTGTCCCCTCGCGATACTGAGATGGACCCTGTTGGTCGTTTGCTACACGACCGCGCCTTTATGAGCAGTGCTTTGACGTCCATCGCCCGGAGAACAGATGCGGTGATCGTGGTGGAGGATGTGCATTGGGCGGACACCGCGACCGTGGATGTATTGAAAAGCCTGATTGCGGCCAGTGTGCCGTTGGTCATGACGTCTCGTAATCCAGAGCCGATTGAGAGCATGCCAGCGCTGATACATATCGCGCTCGCGCCCATGGCTGACGTTGAAATTGTTGAGATCTTTGCCGACAGGGCCGGGCTCGCACTTTCGCCGAATTTGCAGGCTCGCGTCGCAAAAAGTGCCGAAGGTATTCCGCTGATTGCTGAAGAGATGGCCTTGGTTGTCGCGGCGAGCGATGGGCTGATTGAAACCGACGCAGGCTTGGATTTGGAAGACCCGGACAGCGTGCTGTTCACCGGCAACCTGCAGCAATTGGTTCTGAGCCGGGTTGACCGCCTTCCGTCCGAAGAGAAAGAGACGCTACAGATCGCCTCTGCCATTGGGCGCGACTTTGCCTGGCCGGTGGTGGGTGCTGTGATGGGCCAGGACGTTGATCCGGATCCGGATCGATTTGACGGGATTGTCGAAGCGCTGGACGGGCGCACGGGTCGGTTTTCCCACGCGCTGATCCGCGAAGCGGTCTACAGCGGGTTACTGGCACGGCAACGGCAGGACATACATCGCAAGATCGCGGAGGCGATCATTGCCCAATCGAACGCGCCGCGTGCAGCCGTGCTGGCGGAGCATTATCTGGCTGCGGAGATGTTGCCTGAGGCCGCTGTTGCGTTGATCAGCGCGGGCGATGAAGCCTTTCAGGTCTACGACATGTCCCAGGCGGACCAAATGTTCACCCAGGCCTTTGACCTGGTCCAAGCTGATCCGGCTGTCTTGTCGGATGCGGATTATGTGAGGCTTTGTGATGTATGGATGCGGTCCCGATCTGTTTATGGGCTCTATCGTAAGATCTTAGAGGTTTCGGACGATTTTCTGCCACGCCTGGGGCAGGTGGCCTATCTGCCGGGCGTTAGTATCGCACGATCGGTTGTCGCCCTCGCGTTGACAGGCGGGCGCGATTATTCGGGTGCCCGGGACCTTTTGCTTGAGACGATTGCGCTGGCGGAGGCCGAGGGGGATGCCTATGGCGCGGCTTGGGCGAAATCGACGCTCGCCCGGGTGTATGATGAGACCAACTGGGAAGGCCCGGAGGCCGCCCGCAATCTGTGTGCAGAGATTTTGCCGGTCGCGGAAGACACCCATGATCGCCTGTTGGCCATGACCGCCCATTATCTGACCTTTGCCAGTTATCGTGCCTGCGGGATGCAAAACAGTGCAATGGCAGTGTCAGAGAAGTTGGAAGCGATGGCAGAGGTCTATGACGACCGCCGTGCCGCCGCCTATGCAAATTGGGCGCGCGGCGTATTATTTTCGACACTGGGCGAGCCTGAGAAGTCGGCGACTTATGTTGCCGAGGGAAAAAAGTACGTCATACCGTTGACCACGGACAGCCGGGTTCTGCAGTGGTTGGAGGTGTTTACCGAAGTCTACACGCACCCCCCTGAAGATGTCCGGGCCCGGGTGGCGGCGTTGCGCGCGGAAGCGGTGGAGCTGTTGGATTACAACTTGATCCACTCTGGCGATTGGATTCGGACCGTTTTGGAGTTTCGAACGGGTCGGTTGGCCGCTGGGTGGCGGTTGACGGAGCAGTTAAAAGCGACGTTTGAAGAGGCGGGGAATGCCAATCTGGTGCGACAGAACCTGATCACCCGTGCCGAAGTGGTTTTGACGGTGTTGGGGTTGATCGATCCTGACAGCGAAGCCCCGCCGGATCGCCCAAAGTTCCCGCGTGGCAAACCCAAATTCGCCGACATTGCGATGTTCATTCGCTTGAAACTGTTTGGGACGCGGATCGCGCAACGGGATCTGGAAGATTATGTCGCTTTAGACCCACAGAAGCGCGGCGCGCATTTTGCCCGGGCGCAGATTGGATTGGGCTTGATTGCAGCAAAGCGTCAGCAGAGGGATCGCGCGCGTGAACATTTGAATATGGGACTTCGCCACGCGCGCGACGAGAGTATTGAAGTGTTGGTAGCCCGTGCCGAGGCTGGTCTAGCCACTCTGTGACCAAGTTGCGTCTTAATGATTAACAAGTTGTTAATTTCCCTCGAAAAGCTTGACCGTTTGGGTTGGCTGGGGGAGGGGTAGTCATGAGCATTGGTCAACTGAAACAAGCCAAACAGACCAGCATTTTGTTGGCAGCGATGGATGCTGCGGATTGCCGCGCGTTGTTTGAGACGAGTCATCGCAAGCACTTTCCAAATGGGTCCACGATCTTTCAGGAAGGCGAGCCTGGATCGACTGTGATCTTGATTGAGACCGGGCGCGCTGAGATTTCGATCACCTCCCTTTCTGGCCGTAAATCGGTCTTGGCCCATATGGGACCGGGAGAGGTTTTGGGTGAGATTGCCGCGCTGGACGGCGGCCCCCGGTCGGCCACTGCGACGGCTGCGAGCGATATCAGTGGGCGGGTGCTGTCGCGGCAGAACATCCTCCAATTCGTGAGTGATCGGCCGAACGTGTCGAGCGCGATTATTGCGGAGCTGTGCCGTAAGGTGCGCAATGCCACGGATATGTACAGTGTGCAGACCGTGACAGAGGGGGGGCAGCGGCTGGCCCGCGCCCTTTTGCGTTTGTTTGATAAGTGGGGCGAGCCCCATGGCGGAGAGACCCGTCTGACGGAGAAGTTTTCGCAGGCCGACATTGGTGAGTTTAGCGGCTTGGCCCGCGAGAACGTGAACCGGCATGTGAAAGCATGGGCGGAACAGGGGATCCTGCGGATCGACGGCCGTCAGCTGACCTTACTTGACCGGTCCGCCTTGCTGGAGATGGCCGAGCTTTAGGGCGGCGCCGGTGACTAGGTTGGGGTCGCCTTTGCGTTTTGGAATTCTTCTTGCGACATGGTCATCGCGATCATCCTGCGCTGCATCAAGAGCGACATGCGGTAGGTGTCTTCCAGAAAACCGGTTGAGCCGATCAGAATGCGCTTTTGGTCAGCGGTGATCCTATCATCGACACGCCGTGCAAGCAGACCGCCGTGGCGGAGGTCTTCGATGAGTTTTTCGGTCGTTTTGGGCGACATCTCATCAATCAACAGATGCCCGTATTCATAAATTGCGAAGACCGGTGCGCGCAGCGTGCGGATCGTATCGAGGATCTTGGCCTTGCGTTCGGGCCGGAAGATGGCTTTGCGGTATTCCTTTGGGCTTTTGGTGAAGGACGGGTCGTTGATCATGTCGTCGAGTCGCGTGTTATGCGCCTCAATATAGTTGGAGATCTGATCAGCGTCGGTGCAATCGAGCGCCTTGAGAAAGAACATGAACTGCGTGAAGTGTAGCAGGTAGTCGTGTCCGTTGGCCCCCATGATTGTTGGAAAATCGGATAGATTGGCTGACTTCGCGAGCTCTTTTCTTACGGTTTCAAAGAACCAGTTTTCCGCCCGCAGCGTGCATTCTACGGTCTCAAAGGCAATGCGCACCGTGTCGCCATTCGGTGCGCTCCCTTCGACCTCATTCATCGCGTCTGTCATGTGCCGTCCCCCGGATTTCACAGTCAGCGATGGCTGTTTGTCCGTCAAGTCTGTCTGACGCAGACGTTGCTGATTGGATATGACGCGGAAGCCTTTGGAGGGTTTATCAGTCATAGCATCGGTCCTCCGAACCAAATGGCCGCAAGGCCGAGAGAGAGGGCAGGCGCGAAGGCTGCAAGCCGGCGCCCGGTAAGGATGAGTTGCAGGCCAAAGAGACCAAAAGCGATGATGAGCGCGTCGAAGGCATAGAGCGGTCCAAGCCAGGCGACGAGACCGGCGCAGAGCAGGTAATCGGCGCTGCCGATCATCCCGTCATCTTTGGTGATCGTTGCGTTGGCGAGCGCGCAGAGGACGCAGATCAGCGCTGCGAGCAGCGATGGGACTGCAAAGCCAGCTTGGGTCAGGCCAATAACGATCAAGAGCCCTGTGAGCCAATCGGGAAGGAGCTGCGTTTTGAGGTCTGTGATCGATATCGCAAGGAGGATGGCTACAAGCACGACCGACCAAAGCGTCGTTGCTAACCCAAAACCACCAAAGAAGAGCGCTGCGAGGACGGTGATGCCGAGAAGCCAACGGTTATTGAGCCGCAACCCTTCGCTGTAGTTCACAAGGGTTAGCGCCCCAAAAGTCGCAAGGCCGATGGCGATGGCGATCATGGTGCCCCCCGTGTGAAAAACGGGAAGACCGCCGTGGTGAGGCTGTCATCGGTACGGATGATATCCCAGAGGGCTGCCATGTCTTTGCTACCATTGAGATCGCGTAGGCGCAGACGGAGCGCGCTGGGGTCGCGTGCGCTTTCAAGTGCAACGATGTGATCGGAACCGAAGGGAGCTTGCACGCGTAAGGGCAGGGAGAGCGTGTCCGTCGGCGCCACTGTCAGCGGGTCGCCTGCTGCTGTGAGAGGGTAGAGCAAGGCAATCTCGCCGGTCGAGGCGATGTTGATCAGGGTCAGATGGGGCGTTGTGCGGTTAGCGATTTGGACGGTGAGGGTTTCACCGTTGCGATAGGCCTTGTCGCCATCCGCGAATTGGACGCTGAGCGCGGATGTGGCCGTTTCGGAGATGGCAGCAGCGACTTGCATCTTGGTTGCGACCGGCGAGAGAGCTTCCGGCCCATCGACCGTTGCGATCACGTCGCCGACCATTGAGGTCACTTGGCCGGTGCTGGCGTCATAGCGCGCTGCAGCGGGCTGGAGGGGCGCTGTTGGGGAGATCGTCGGCAGCGGTGGCAACGACGCGGCCGTTGCGAGCGAAATGGGCGGGAGGGCTGCGAGGGGACGGTCGCGAATGTCTTGTGGTGGTGTGTAGCTGGCTGGCAGCGCGATCAACTGTGTGTTGACGGCGCCTGCAGGTGCCGCTTGCGGCAGTTGCACCCCTTGTGAGACCTGCCGGACCGTTTTGCGGATATGGGTTTCAAGCTCGCCTTTGGTGAGGACTTGATCGTTGTTGGCATCGGCGGCACCGCGCAACCCTTCGGCAAAGGCGAAGCTGAGCGCCCCACGCGGTTCCCCGTCGATGAGGTACTCGGGAACTTTTTGGGCCTCATTGACCGCCGCAAGAAAAAGCGCAACTTCGGTTTGATCCGCTGTCTCGCTGGGGCGGGGAGGGGGCGGTGGCAAGGGGTCGCCGTCGATCTCCGTCGGGGAGACGTAGCGATAGCCGAGTGTGGGGTTCAGGTTTCGGGTGACGGTGCCGGAGTGACAGGCGTCCGCCACGAAGATGACCGAGACATCAGGGCGTTGTGCAATCAGATCCGCGATTTCGTCGTCGCGGATGCGCTCTCCTGCGGCTGTGCCGTAGGGCGCAAAGCCTGCGAGAAGAAAGTTTTCGTCGCGCCCGTCGACTTCATTGCCCGGCGTATGTTCGGGTTCGTTGGAGCCGTGGCCGGCATATGTGACGATCAACGTGTCGCCGGGGGCTGCTTTGTTGAGGGTCGCTTGCCAGCTGTCCAAGACGGCCGCCCGCGTGGCGTCTGCATCCAGAAGCAGTGTGACCTCTGCTCCGATACTGGTGAGCGCATCGGCGATGTCGCGCGCGTCGTTCACCGCCCCTTGCAGGTCTGTGACGTGATCATAGGCGTCGATGCCAATGACAAGCCCGTAGGTTTCTGCCGCTTGCAGCGGTGCGGCAGTGAGTGCCAAGCAAAGGGGGAGCGCGCGGATCATTGCAGGGAGAAAGCCACGCGGCGGGCGATGCGGTGGTGTTCTTCTGACCCGGGTGCAATGCCAGGCGGCGGGGTTGGGAGCTGGGATTCGCCGTGGCCCAAGACGCTGATCTCGCCGCTAAAGCCAGCGTCGCGGAGGTAGGCGCTGAGCGCTTCGGCCCGGGCAAGTGACAGGTCAAGATTGAAGGCTTCGCTGCCGACGGGGTCTGTGTGGCCGCCGAGTGTCACCACTGCGGGGGATGTAAGTGCCAGATGTTCCGCCAAGACAGCAGCGTAGTCGGACCCGCGCACGTCGAAGGTCGTGGAATTGTATTCAAAGGTGATGGGGAGCGCGACTTCTTCCACCTGAAATCCGCGGAAGGTCGTCGTCAAGATGCCGCCGGTGCTGCCGGACCGTGTTTTGGGGAGGGTCACGGTCGTGTCGGCGAGCGCGAGCGCCGCGGTAGCGAGTTCGTAGACCTCGGCAATCTCGGCCTCTTCTGCGGGGTGGCTTTGATCACCTTCGGCGAGTTCGTTGAGCGCCAATTGCAATTGTGATGCCGCATCTGCGTAGGCGCCTGCGTCCCAATCGAGTTGGCCGAGGGCTGCGTAGGTCCGCCAGTGGGTTTCATACCCGAGTGCTTGCTCGAGCAGGGCCCGTTGGGTGTCTGGGTTGTCGGCCTCTTGCGCGGTCAGGAAAGTTTCGCGGGCGAGGTAGTCGCCGACCCATTCACGAATGGCATCGTCACATGCGGCGCTAAAGACGATTTCGTCATAGAGCACTTCGGCGCTGGTTTTGTCGTCAGACTGCACGGCGGCCACAACGGTATCGTATTGCGGACAGGCGAGGGCTGGTGTGGCCGTGAGAGCGAAGAAGGTGAGGGCGCGGAACATCGGGTGTGGTCCTTATGGCGTGATGCGGTAGGGCAGGTAGGCAGCAGACCAGCTTAGGTCGTCGGCAGCCTGTGCGGCGAGGAGCCCTTGCGCGATTTCGAAGAGGTGTTGGCCTGCGTTGGGGAGCGGACCATGGGAAAGATCTTGGGGCAAAAGCGCTGCAGCGCTGCCACCGTCCAGCAGGAGGCCCAGGAGCAGGCCTTGGCCTGAGGGTTCTGAGACGCGGATCTGGATGGGTCGCCCGGTGGTGCCGGTGCCGTTCGGGATGATCAGCGGCGCATCGGGTGTGAGAGTGCTGGTGGCACCGGGTGCGAGGGCGGAGGGGAAGACCTGCGCGAGGTGGCCAGTTGGGTCCACATCAAGCAAGATGAGGTCCCCTGGCGCATCAGCCGATATTGCGAATTCGATCAGTTCGCCGACCTGGGGGTTCGGACCTGTTGACATAGCGAGCGTCAGACCAGCCGCGTTGTTGGGGGTGAAAAGGTCGGTGATAAAGCCAAGCGTTTCGGCGTAGGTCGCCGGGGCGGTATCGGCGGGTAAGATCGGATCCGTTACTGGCGCAGGTGCCGTGGCTGCCTTGGCAAGGATCACCGCGTCGGGATCGCCAGCGAATGTTGGCGTAAAACCGCGCCCGGTGGTTGCGCAGGTGGCATTGGTTTCACACCAGAGCGTGGTTTGCGTTGTGATATGGACCAGCAGTTCCGCATTGGTGATCACGTCATCGCTATTGGCGTCGCCGTCTTGCATGGTCAGGGCCGTGGTCAGCGCGTGGGTGAAAACCCCGCGATCCACGTCGTCCCAGGCGAATTGGCCTGTGCTGGCTGCGGTCCAGATGGTGCGAGGCACCGCGCCGCTTGCGAAGGAGGTTTCAGTTGCAAGTGCGCCTGCTTCACCGCGGGGTTGGGTGACGCCGATCAAGTCGCTTTGGCCGTCAAAACCGGCGTCGATGATAACTGTCACGGCGCGGTTTGGAACGAGGTCGAGGATATCGCCGATCACGTCTGAGGGGATTTTGCCCAGGAGGGCCGCCTCGTCTTGCGCGATGATGGCAGTTTGACCGTCCGCGAGCGTAGTGCCGCGACCGGCGAAATAGAGAATGGCCTTATCACCAGGCGCTGTCTTGCCGACGAGTTCGTCGATGAGCGCGGTCATGATCGCGTCTGAGGTCGCGGCGGCGTTGGTGAGGGTTGTGATTTGGGAAGCGGGGATGTCCCAGATATCAGCAATCGCTTCGGCCATGCGGTTTGCATCATTGGCCGCCCCGTTCAGCGGCGCTGCATAGGTGTCGATCCCGATCACCAGCGCCCGGTCTTCTGCCAGGGCGGGGGCGGCGAGGAAGAGGGTTGCGAGGGCGACGCGGATCATTTCCACACCTCTGCATCTTGGGCGCAGCGGAAGCCGAAATCGACGCCTGGGCCGTTGCCGGGCACAGCCAGACGGGCCGAGATGCGCAGATCTGCTGGGTTGGCCGTGTTCCAAGAGCCGCCTTTCAGCACTGCCCCTTCGGAGCCCATGACCCATTCCCGGGCATTCCCGGAGAGGCCGACGTGGCCGGACGGCGAGGGTCCGCCCGCCACGTCAACCTCCTGGGGCAGTCGCATGTTGGGCCGGGACGCGCCACGCCATACGACTTGGTCGGGAGACCAGTCACCCCACGGGAACGGGGTGACTGATCCGGAACGTGCGGCGTATTCCCATTCAGCTTCAGTGGGCAATCGTCCTTCAGCCCATTGGCAATATGCGGCAGCGTCTTCCATGGAGACATTTGTAACAGGCCGATTGGGCGCCGTTTCAAACGTCGTATCTTTTCCGCCAGGGGTTGCCCAAGTGTAGGCCCCGTCGATGAGTCGCGCTTCACCCGAACTGGTTAAGGCGATGACTCGCCCATCTTGTTCTGCGGTGGTGACATGGTTGGTGGCGTTGATGAAGGCGGCGAACTGAGCCGCGCTGACCTCAGTTTGGTCAAGCGTGAAGGGCGTCAGCGTGGCGTCGCGCGCGGATTCGTCTGCCGGGCGGTTGGCTGGGCAGGCCTCTGGCGCAATCGGCGCGGCTGTTCGGCAAAGGTCGGTGGCGGCGGTGAGGGCTTCGGGGGTGTCGCCGATTTGGATCGTAATTGCGTCTGCCGCAGGTGCCGCGTCCGCCAAGCGGCTGGCGGAGAGCGCATCGATGGCGGCTTGATAGAGTGCGGTGGCGTCGGCGAACTGACCGGCGTCTTGCGTCGCTGCCGCCCGTGTCGCGTAGGTTTTGGCAAGGATGGTGTTGGGCTGCGCGGCGTCAGCGTCAGCGGATTGTGCTTCATAGGCAGATTGGGCGTCTGACGCGGCGGCTTCGAGTGTTGCGACGACGTCGTTCGCGGCCGTCGCGACCGTTGTCCAACCGTTGGTGGCATTGGCAATGTCGCCTGTCGAGAAGGCCTTTTGTGCTGTAGCCATTCTCGCTTTGGCGTCAGCAAGAGGAGAAGTGTCTGCGCCCGTCGCCACTTCTGCGTTCGCGATAGCTGTTTGGGCCGTTTCTTTGGCTTGTGTGGCACCAAGGAGGCCATCGTAGGCGGCTTCCGCCGCCGCGACCCGGTCGCGCTCTTCGATAACCTTGTCTTTGAGGATCTCAACCGAGGCTTGGGCGATGTCACGTTGTTCTGTCAGTGTGCCGTTCTGAACGTAGAGGTAGCCCGCGGCGGCGGTGCTGGCGAGAAAGCCTGCGAAAATGGAGAGGGTGACGGGTTTGGATATGCCCGTGCGTGCGGCTTGCGGCGGTGCCGGCGTGGGGGTTGCTGGTGCGACGGGTGCGGGAGCTGAAGGGGTCGCGACCGTGCCGGAGGTGTCCCGTACGGTGCGGAAGGCGCGATGCGCCGCATCGGCGCTGCTGTAAGGCGTTGTGTTGGCCAAGCGGCCGGTCATCCGCGCGAGCAAGCGCGTGATCTGGTCGGCACTTTGGTGGCCATCGGGGAAGAGCTGTTCGGCAGTTGGGGCCTCCCGATCTTCGCCGAGGATCGCGCTAACGAGCATATCGTCGTCGGCATCTGCTTGATCGGTGAGCACTTTTGCAGGCCCTTGCGGGCCGAGCAGGATGCGGTAGCCAAGCATGCCTGCCGCATGCACGTCGTCGACCAAACGGGGTTGGGTCGTGTTGATCACGTGGCGCGATTGATAGGCGATGGGCTGGGCCGTCACGGTCGTTGCGCGGTCGCCAGAGAAGGTGAGATCGCAGAGGTGCAGTGGCGCATCGGGGGCTTCACGCCGTACGGTGCGAGGGGAGAGGTTTCCGTGGGTTAGGCCTGCCTGGTGCAGAGTTGCGAGGCCCTCGAGGATTTCATCAAAGACTTGCAGTTTGACGTCGATGGGGTGGGTGTCGAAAGCGTCATCGAACACATCGACGGGGCAGGAGAGGACAGCGAGCGCCGGTGATTTTTTGAAAGCGCGGCTGGTCAGCAGCCGTTCGGGGGACTGCAGACGGGGGCTGATGAGTTTGTCGTAGGCGGTGAAGGCCCTGGCGATGCTGGCCACCGCCTCATCGTCCCGCGCGACGGTGTAGCTGGGCGTGTAGATATCCACGGGCGCACCGTTTTGCTTGCGCACTGCCGACAGGATCGTGCAATCGCCCGCGGTGGTCTTGAGCGTGACGCCGTTAAAGTACTGACCTAGCGCCTCTGTTAGGCGGCTATCGATCATGGTGTTTGCGGTGTCGCGCATGGGCGCTCCTGCGGTTGATCCTATCTGGTGCCGCGCAGTTCGAGGAGGGCAAGATCGACCCGCGCTGCATCCAGGATAGGGCAGTCGTGACGGCCGAGGGGCAAAACGTATTCAATACGACGTAGGGCTTCGGACGCTTCGAGGAGCTTGTTTTCGCGCGCGAGTATGTGCGTTTCGGCGATGATGTTCTGAACAGATTGATGCAGGGTCGTTTTGGCGGCGGTTGACGATTTGTCGGCCATGAAGGCCCAGAAGGGGCCGTCGATGGCGCTGGTGGTCGCGGCAGTTGGCGGGGTGAGGTCATGCGCGAGGCAGGCGTCGAGCGCGGGTGTCATGTCAGTGCCAGTGAACCACTGCGCTGTTTGCAAGGTGTTGATGGAGGGCGTCTCGGCGCTGCCCATTACAAAGAGCAATGCAAGGGCTGTCATCCCGAGCATCGCAGGGATTGCGATGGTCAGCGGCACTTGGCCGTTGCTGTTTTTTCCCTGACCCGCCGGGGCGTCGGCCTTCATCAGTGTGACTTTGGTTTCCTGGCCGATGCGAAACCACATGCCCGCGCGCACTAATCCAGTGCGTGGGTTTCCCTTATCCACCGTAGTTGTGCCGCTGGGGGTGGTGAAGTATTCCCACCGGCCTTTGTCGTTACGCAGGAAGACAAGATGTTCGCGCATGACATCGGCGGCACCGAGGCGCAGGTTATCGTCAGGCCCGCTGCCGAGCGTGATGCGGTCGCCTGTGAGTGTCACGCGGCTTTCGAGGTCGATGCCCTCTGTCACCTCGGCTGCAAATCCTTTGGGGCCGAACATTTAGAAAAACCCCTGGCTGCGGATGCTGACGATTGTGGGGGCGAGGGCGGCGAGGATGATTGACATGAGCATCAGGAACACTGGCATGACGATGTTGGTTTTGAGGCGCTCCGCAGCGCGGGAGGCCATTTCCTCACGTAGGTAACGCAGTTCTTCGGCTTGGTCGGTGTAGAATTGCTCGGCCTCGCCGCTGGTTTTCTCCCCCTGGGCAAGGTTTTTGAGGATGGTTTTAACGGACGTTGGCTGGACCCGGTCGATCATGCGGTGGAGTGCGGCGTCGAAGCTGGACGAGTCGGCGTCTTTGGCTGTGATCGCGATTTCGTTGGACAGCGGCGTGCCGGGGGAGGCTTCGACATATTTGGCAAGCGCTTTACGGGGTGTTCCGCCAGCCTGGACGACGAGAACGGCGAGGTCGAGGAAGAAAGGAAACTCCCGCTCGAGCGCGTCAGAATGGCGTTTGGCGTTGGATTTGACGTCAGCGACAAGAAAGATCACGACGCCGCCGGCGGTACCGAGCCACCAGCGTAGGGCGGTGGCCAAGACGGGATTACCGTTGAGCATCGCGTTGAGCCCAAAGACCGCGCCGAGTACCGCACCGATGACGAGGCTGAGGACGATGGCTGCGGCCAGGTACTGTTGCCCGCTGACCCCACCGTAGGGGCGGCCGGCGTGGGTCAGCTGTTTGTCGAGTGTTGCGGTGATCGAAGTGAAGGGAACCGCAATGGGACCGAAAGCGGTGCCCAGTGCATGAATAACCTTTGCGGATTGCTCCCGCTGGGTTGGTTCTGCGGCAAGGTGGCTTGAGAAGGTGTCGGACGACTGTGACAGCCAGCTGGCTGCCATGAGGCCGAGACAGAGCGTGCCGAGCGCAAAAGCGGTGGCGATGATGAGCGGGGCCATCAGACTTTCACCTTTGTCAGGAAGTGCCCTGCGATATGAGCCCCGACGAATGCGAGGACCGAGATCATGATGAGGAGCTGGCCAAAGCCGTCCTCGAGCACGGAGGTTTCGTGATCAACGACGAGGGAGGAGGCGACGGCCACAAGTGGGCCGATGAAGGACATCAGATAGAGGTTGCGACGGCCGTTTTCTGATGCGGTACGGAGCTTTTTGTTGAGCCGTTCGATTTCGATCAGGGTGCGAGAGAGGTTTTTGAGCGCTTCGATCAGCCGTCCACCGCTGGAGGTGCCGACCCGCACGACCGAGGCGGTGAGCGTGAAGCTTTGCATGTTTAGCTCTTTTGCCATTTCGCTGAACGCCTCATTGATGCCCATGATTTCCACGCGCCGCTGAAGCCGTCCGATTTCCACATTTGCTGGGGGCGGGGCGGAGACGGCGACTTTTTTGAGTGCGGTTTCGAGCGTGGCGCCGGCAGCCATTTCATTGGCGACTTGCTGAAGTGCCAAGGGCAGTGCGAGTTCGAGTTCCCGCATGCGCTGGGTTGAGGCGCGCATATAGAAGAAAATGGGCAAGGCCAGGAAGAGCCCGTTGATCATCAAGATCGCGGGGATTGTCCCGCCGAGGAAGGCCAAGATGGTGCTGATGAGCAAGCAGCAGAAGATCGTGAGCGCGAGCGTGTCGACTGGTTTGGTGTCTGGGCCGAAGACAAAACGGATGACGTCGCTGATGCGGTTTTGGTTGGTTTCTGACAGACGGCCCCAAATGAAGGTGAGCCCGGGCAGGCAAAGCGCTTGTAGCGTGAAAAGACCGATGCTGATGGCCAAAGCCATTGCGATGTTGAGAAGATCAGGCGGCATCCGCGTCCTCCTCAAAGAAGGTTTCGATTTGGATCAGGTCTTGCGCCGCGATTTCTTCGAAAAAGCTGGGGATGTAGCCTGCAATGGTGTGGCGCAGGATGCCGTCGTGATCGGCAACTTCGAAGATTGGGTTCACGGGAATCTCACCTGTGTCGCGGTCAAACTCCCCTAATTCGGCGATCTGAACGACGGTACGCTGGGTCGCGAAGGGGGCCGCGTTGGGGTCCATCGAGCGGGTTTTGGACACTTGCAGAACGATATCGATGGCCGCGGAAATTTGTTGACGGATGGCGTGGATGGGCAGGTCCTGGCCGGATTGCAGGACCATGGTTTCCAGGCGAAGGATCAGGTCAGCTGGGTTGTTGGCATGCGCGGTGGTCATCGAACCGGAGTGGCCGGTGTTCATCGCTTGCAACATGTCGAGCGTTTCGCCGCCCCTGCATTCGCCGACGACGATGCGGTCGGGGCGCATGCGGAGGGCGTTTTTGACAAGATCGCGGATGGAGATTTCGCCGCGACCGTCCATGTTGGCCTTGCGGCTTTCGAGGGTGACGAGGTTGCGGTTCAGAAGGCGGAGTTCGGAGGTGTCTTCGATGGTCACGATGCGTTCGTCATCGGGCACGAAGCGTGCAAGTGCATTGAGGAGCGTGGTTTTGCCGGAGCCAGTGCCGCCAGAGATAATGATGTTCTTGCGGGATTTGACACAGGCTTCCAAGAACCGCTCCATCGGGAGCGACATGGAGCGGTTGCGGCGTAGGTCCGCCATGGTCCAATGACCCTTACCAAATTTGCGAATGGTTAGAGAGATGCCGTTGAGCGCGGTGGGGGAGGCGACGATGTTGGCCCTGCTGCCGTCGGGCAAGCGGGCGTCTGCCATTGGGTTGCCTTCGGTCAGCTGTTTGCCGTCCCGCCCGGCGATGCGGGCGGCGACGGTGAACAGCTCACTCTCTGATGCGAAGGTCAGACCGGTTTCGAACATCCGGTTGCCTTTTTCCACGAAGATCCGGTCTGCACCGCAAACCATGATTTCTGAGATCGCTTCTACATCGAGGAGGAATTGGATTGGACCGAGGCGGAAAAAGAGGGAGAGGACCTTTTCGCGCACGGCGTCGCGGATGAGGGCGAGTTTGAAGGTTTCGCCGATTTGGGGTGCGACGGCCTTGTAGGCGTCGGGGAAGCCCGCGTGCAGTTTTTCGAGGTCGTGCGCGGTTGACCCGGCGGTCATGTCGAGGCCCAGTTCGCCGGCCAGGTCCTCGCGCAGTTCGATGGCGCGATTGCGTTGGTCGTCGTTGAGTTGGCTGTAGCTGAGTTGGATGTCGCCACGCGTGCCGCTCATGAGGCAGGCGGAAATGAGCGGGCGCCGGAGGGCTTCGGCGCAATAGCGGTTAATTGTTGCGATCATGCCGGGTTTGCCGGCGAGGTCGAGCTCTTGGCTCAGGATCCGGTCGAGTTCTTTGGACAGCAGATCTTCCCGCTGGGCGTCATCGCCATCGAAGAGATCGCGGCGGCGATCTTCGTAGTCGAGAAGCGCTTCGTTCATCATCAGCTCAACATCCGAGAGTTCGGCATTGGTGATGGTTTCAGAGACGCTTTGATGGGTTTCCAGGAGTTGGAGGAGGTTGTTGCCGAGCCAAAGTTCTTCGCCGGAGGTCAGGGGCGTCTCTGCGTCTTGGTCGATTGCACGGCGGCCGATTTTGCCGCCCACAGCCGTGAGCGGCGTCACGTGCCATGCGTTCGCGGCCCTTTGCCAGATCAGCCGCGCATGCCGGGGTGCAACGCCACTACCGGTCAGGTGGATGTAGCCTGGTGTGCTGGCCCGGGTGGCATCGCTGCCAAGTTCATAGAACGTTTGGTCCAGCACCACGGCTGCCTTGCGATTGCCGTAGGCGTCACAGACCCGCAGATGCGTCCGCGCTTGGCTCATTGCGTGACGCTCACACAATCTGCGGCACCATCGCATGGGTTGCGCAAGACGAGGGTCATATCGCTGATGGTCAGGACTTCCATCGAAAGATAAACCTCAACATCGGCGGCGGGGGCTTGTAGGGTAACGCTGTTGTAGGCTGGATTTTCTTGATCCCGGAAAGCGCCGGAGGTGTCGAAGGCACCGACGGCCATAACCTCTACATTCTCAAGAAGGCGTTTGGTGGTGATCGTCTCATCCCCATTAGAGAATGTCCCGATCACATCGACGCGTGCGCCAGGGTTGATGAAGTTTTCAACGCCGCGGGCTTCTTCCACCTTGATAGAAAACGCACGGTTACCGGGTTCGATGCGGCGGGCGAAAGCCTCTTGCGGGGCGAGGAAGAAGTGGGCGCGTTGTAGGAAGCTGCCGGCGGGGACGTCTTGGCCAAAGCTGCGGCCGCGCAGGTTGATAAGCGTTACTGGGTTATCATCCAGCGCCCAGGTGAAGGAGGCTTCCAGCGATTGTGGCATGGGCTGTGCGACGACGTAGCGTTCGATGAAGGCGTCATCGATGACGGTGCCTTTTTCGATGACCAAACCGTCCTCGGCCACGAGCCGTAGTTTGCTGATTGTTGCGGTTTGGGCCGCGACCTGTTGGAAGTAATAGACTCCAACCCCAAAAGAGAGCAGGGCGGCGAGCAAGTAGAAGATATTGCGCATTATTCCTCCAACAATCTGAGCACGACGAGGGTCGCGTCTGCGTCATCTGGGTCAGCTTGAATGTAGAGGATTGCGGCGCAGCTGTCGGAACGTCCGAAAAAATACGACACCTCTTCTGGGCTGGAAGGCTCTAGGGTGAAACCTGAGTCTATGAGCAGAGTTTTGTATGTGTTTGCAGTGGTTTCGATGTCATCTGGCTGGGAGATGATCTGTTGCGCGGCACAGTTTCCGGGCAGGGAGGTGTCCATGAGAAGCTGGGCATTGGTGGGGAGGTTCAATGTCGGTCCGGTGGGCGGAAATGGGGCGCTGATCATTGCGGTGATTTGGCTGTCGGCCGTGATGCTGACCCCGATCACGACCGGTACGCCGGGGCGGAGAGCGGTTTGGGGCAGGTCAGGATAGGTGGCGGTGAGGAAGCTGAGCAGCGCGGGCGGGGTGGACAGCCCGCGGTAAGACAAGATCGCCTCGCCGCCCTCCGCCGTCATGAAGACCGTGTCGGGCAGGGTACGTTCCAGGTGCGTAATGATCGCGTCCGATGGCGCTGCGGCCTGGCTGTGAAACTGGCGCAGGGACGCGTCGGCGCTGCTGATGGTGGGCCAGAGGAGGCAGACGATGAGGGCGAAAAAACGCATGGGTTACCTGCTTGGGAAGACGTTGGGGAAAAGGCGGTAGGTGCCACGCTTGCGCAGCTCTTTCCAAATGGCTTGGTCATGGCCGCGCGCCATGGGCTGTTCGTCATGGTCCCAACGGATGTCTTGCGCGGCGATGAAGGTGTAGTCGCTCGTGACGGTGTCTTGCGCCTCGAGAAAATCCGTTCCACCGACATCGGTTGTGCCGGAGCCTTCGCCGGTGATGTCGTAGACTGGGCCATTTGGTTTTACATCGGCGAGGATTGCGCGCCATGGCGCGGCACCCCGTTCGACGGCGTCCCAGAAGGGGCGTTCGGCGGAGAGTCCACGTTCAGCGTCACGGCGATCGCACGAGATTGTCGCGGTTTGCGTGATTTCGGTGCGGCCGGTGAAGGCGGAGACGTCGCTGATGCAGGCGCTTGCATTGGTGGATTTGACAGCGGCTGCCGTGTGCGTGCCCATGCGGGTGTAGACCGAGACCTCTTGTCGGGCGAGGCTGGCTTCGAGAATGAAGCGCCCCATGAGGATCATCGCGACGGCGACTGGCACGATCATCCCACTTTCCAGTGAGAGGGAACCGCGGCGTTTAGTGCGCATGGATCCGTCTCCAGGTTGCTTGATCGGCCACGCTGCGCAGTGCGCTGGCGAGCGGGTCAAAGGCGGCGGTGGCTTCGCGATTGAGGTTTGTGGCGGCTTGGCTGACGTCATCCATCCGGGTTGCGGGCATGAGCCGCGCCTTCCAGGATTGGGAGTAGAGCGAGGCCCCATCGGGGTTATAGAGGCCCACTTGCCCATAGGCTGTGTGCGGTGCCGTATCGCCTTCGCTGACTTGTCCGCCGAGATAGGGGATCATCATGTCGAGTCGGTTTGCTTGTTCCTTTTGGGCGAAGGCGAGGATGCGGAAGGCGTCATCCATCTGGTCTGGCGTTCTGTCGAGCGCGCGTCCTGCTGGCGAGACGCCGGGGAGTTTCCAGAGGTCAGGTGCTTGGGTCAGTAGCGGGATTGGCAAAAGTGGGAAAGGACGAGGCAACCCAGCGGTTGGGCAAAGCGTGAAGTGTTTGAACTGGAACGTTTGCGTGAAGTCGTTGGGGCCGTTGCGGCGCTGTTTGTCCCGATACATTGCGAGGGGGAGCGACCTTGCAGGATTTCGGTCAAAGAATGATGGGAACATCCGCATGCTGCGCATTATGCCGACCTCAATCCACGAATAGAGATGCGGGCTACTGCGCAAAAAGACGGGCCGTGGGAAGGCAGTGCCAGGGCCGTGGAGGGGATGGCGCGGCAGGTCTGCAAGGGCGCTTTTGTAGAACCGGTCGTAGTCGGCAAGGATGACGCCGATATCCGTGACCGCGTTGATGTGGTCGACAACAGCGGGTCGTCTCTGGCTCCCGCCATCGCGCATTGGGCCCTTGCCGGCGGGGAAACCACGTTCGGGAAAGGTTGTGTGTACGAGCAGGGGTTTGCGGCCAATGGCGCCGTTGTCCATCGCAAGACAGCGTTCGATCTGTTCCGGGAACCCGCCGGGGACAAGGGGGAGCGCCATGCCATCTGTACTATTCGTCTGGCGGCAACCCCGGTTGAGCGGGTCGCCGCAGGGGTTGGCAAAGTGGTGATCATTAATGCCCAGAAACCGCGCGTAGTCCGTGCTGATCTCGCGCATTGCCCTTGGGTGACGCGCGATGAGTTCCTTGTTCATTCCATCAATCGCGGCCAGTGCCTTGCGCGCCACAGCAACACCGTGGTCGGGTGCGAAACGGTTGCGAACTTCAATCGCTTTGATCCCGGCAGTGACCGCCGGGCGCGCCGCGAGACCGTGATAGGAGCCGCAGAATGCGCCCCAAGCCAGGTTGGACAGCAGTTCAGGGAACAGCGGCGCGCACTCAATCAACCCATGCACTGTGATTGCGCCAGCTTGGAGGCCTGCAGTAGCCATGAGTTGCAAGAGCGCTTGGTCCAACGCCTCACTGCCGATGGCGACCGTCAGGAGTTGGGTTGATGTCACGTTATTCATCGCGATCACGTTGAGCGCGCGGGCAGACCAGACACCATGGGTTTTGGCAAGCGCATCAGCCGCGTCCTGCGCGTGCCGCCGGTCTTCGATGATTTGGCTGGTATTGATGTTGGCGTTCAGCATGGCTGAGACGGGCATCATGCCCACGACAGCCACCATCGCCATCGCCCCGCGCCGGCGCTTTTTGAGGAACTGGCGGATCATAACAGCACCACCGTTGCTTCACCCCAGCGCCATGAGACGCCGTTGGTTTCGCCTTCGGCGACGAACTTTTTGAAGGGGGAGGTGAGGGGGAGTTTGAATTTCACAGTGGCGCGCACGGGAAAATTGTCTGGCCCGGTGAGGGCTGCGCGGGAGGTGTAGACCCAATCGACGGTGACGTCGGTATTTGCGGGATCAAACGCGTAGCAGAGCGCATTGAAAGCGGCGGTATCGCGACCCGCGATGCGATTATCGGCGGTGAGGACTTGTTGACCTGCGGTGATCGTCGGGCAGGAGGCGCCGCCTTGGGTGGCGGCAGCTGGGACGAGTGCCCAACGGGCTGCATCTTCCCATTTGCGCGAGTCTTCGGTGCAAAAGGGTTCTGTGGGGCGGCACATATGGACGAGGGCGCTGCGTGCTGCGGCATAGGCCGCTTGTTCGACGAACATGCGGCCTTGAGAGGTGACCAAGACCTGCGCAACCGCGCCGAAGAGCACCAGGGTGATCGGAAGGGTCAGGACCCCTTCCATCGTGATCGATCCACGGCGTTTCTTCAGTGCCAAAGTTTGCAGGCGCGGGCGCATTACTTCACCTCGATCAATTCGATGACGTTTTCTTTGTAGGTGTCGTGTTGCGGGCTGCGGTTGCTCGACACCGTTTGGGCGGAGACGGCGAGGGCCGCGACGACAGCGAGGCCCGCACCAAAAATAAGGAGTTTTTCGAGGGTCAAGATTAGAACCCTTTGATGTTGCTCAGCTCGGTTTCGAACTGTTGGTTCTGGTCACCGCGGTCGTTCATCATGTTGCTGCCAACGGTTGTGATGGCGATGAGGACGGCGAGGGCAAATCCGAAGATCAATAGCTTTTCGAGGGTCATGTTCTTTTTCCTTTGAATGAATGCTGGTGGTTTCATGTGTTGACTTCAGGTGATGAGGGCCTTGACCTGTTCGACCACGAAGGTCGCGATTTCAGTCCCCATGGTGGCGAGTGCGGCCGCGACGGCGAGTCCAAGACCGAAAATGAGAAGGTATTCGAGTGACATCGTTAGGCTCCGTTGTGGTCGCTTGTGATGAGTTGACCATACGGATTGTCCGCGGCTTTAGGCGGACGTCGTATCCAGTGCGACGGGTTGCAATGCGGCGTCTGCATCGACCCGTTTGAAGAGGGGACGCATGGCGTAGCTGCCGGCGCCTGAATCGTCTTTGATGACCTCTGCAATCTCCATGACGAGACGTTTGCCTTGCGTACGCTGGATTTGGACGACGACGTCGATGGCCTCCACAATTTGGCGGCGGACGGCGACGAGGGGGATTTCGATGTCAGACATTAGGCACAGTGTTTCGAGCCGGGACAGGGCCCGGCCTGGGTCATCTGCGTGGACCGTTGACAGTGACCCGGCATGGCCGGAGTTCATGGCTTGGATCATGTCGAGCGCTTCACCACCGCGACATTCGCCGACGATGATACGATCAGGGCGCATGCGCAGGGCCGCGCGAAAGAGGTCACGAATGGTAATCCCGCCCCGCCCTTTGGCGTCGGGAAGTTGGCTTTCGAGTTGCACAACGTGAGGCATGCGCAAGTCCAGCTCGGCCACGTCCTCGATTGTGAGGATCCGCTCGGCTGGGTCCATCATGCGGGTGAGGATGCCGAGCAGTGTCGTTTTGCCGGTGCCGGTACCACCAGAAATGATGATGTTCTTGTGACCGAGAACCTGGGTGCGCAGGAAGGTTGATGCCTCGGGTGATAGCGAGCCACTGGATTCTAGGTCTGCGAGTTTTGGTGGGTCGGCTGCGAACTGTCGGATGGCGATAGAGATGCCGGCGCGCGCGGCGGGATCCTGTACGATATGTACCCGTGCCTTGTTTGGCGTTCGTGCTTCGAGCGACAGGTCGTAAGGGTCGAGCCGTTTGCCGGAAAACTGCAGGATCACGCGGGCGAGGGCACGGAGTGCGGCTGGGTCGCGCATACGGTGGTCGAGTTTCTCAACGCCATTTTTGCCGTCGATGAAGATGTCATCGGGACCGTTGATCATGATTTCGGTCACGGATGGGTCGTCATAATAGGTGACGAGCGGGCCCATCAGGTGGCGGATCAATGCGTCGTAAGCCTCTGCCTGCATGGGTTAGCCCAGGGGAAGCGACATCACATGGGCTTTGATGACCATGGAATAGTGGATCGCTTTGAGAAGCCAGTAACACAGGCTGAGAAAGCCGGTGACCATGACGCCAGTTGTTAGCAAATACTCCATTGATGTCATGTGATCGCTCCGCAATTGGGCAAAAAAGATACTGTTGTTTTAGCGGTTTGGCCGGGTTTTGCGGGGCCGCCGTATTGAAAACGACATCCTAGTCAGTTGGCCGCTGCTTCCGTAAGGTCACCGCATACACCCCCCTTCTGAGCGCCCAAAGAAGGAGACACACATATGCGCCAGTTACTCAGTGGCCTTTTGATGCTTGCGGCTATGCCAGCCGCGGCAGAGGAATGTCCGACATTCGCCCTCGAAAGTGATTATTTGAGCGGATTCTTTTGCGGCCAATTAGAACAGATCATCGGCCCGAAAACCCGCACGATCACCGAACCTAATAACCCTGTCACCACGCAGGAGGATCTGCCGGACGGCTGGTTTGACCTGCAAGCTGTGCAAGACGCCTATCGCGTGGACCCTGGTCGTACGCTGGCGTTGATCCAGCGCATTCGCGACGCAGGAGGTGAACCGGTGCAGTAAATGTCACGTTACGTCAACTTTGCGTCGACCATGTGACGCCCGTCACTGCGTCCCAGCGCCATTGCCGGAAAACTCCACAGCAACAAGGAGATAGGTGATGACACAATTTGACACTGAGACCTGGGCTGCAAGTCGCGAATTTGGCCTGCCAAAGCGGACCGCCCGCGTTGATCCGGCCAAAACTTTGAGTTTGATCAAACGTATTCAATCCGCAACCGGGGCCCTGCCAGCGCCACAACAACAAGCGGCGCCGCCGCCCCAGATATTTGCCCGAGCAGGCTAAGCCTGCCGCTATTCCAAAGGACCCGATATGACACGCCATGTCTTTCTGAAAGCTGCGACAGTGACGGTTTTGACCGGCTCACTTGGCGCATGCCAGCTTCCCTACATTGTTATCCCTACAGCCGTCGAGACGGCCGCGCCGGCGCCTGCTCCAGTCGTGCAACAACAGACCGCCCCGATTGCGGCGCCGGCTCCAGTGCCAGTTGTCGTGTCTGCACCCACCGTCATACCTGTCGCAGAGACTGGCCCGACTGCAGAGGAGATTGCTGCACAAGAGCGCGAAGAGCGCCGCGAACGACGTGAAGAACGTCGCGAGGACCAGCGGCAGAATACGGGCGGCGACGACAAAGACGATGACGATGACAATCCGTGGACGGGGTAAAAGACGATGTGTGCCTTTCCTCTTCGTTCCGCAATATTGGCGTGCTGTCTGACCTCTGCGACAGTGCTGTCAGCCCAGTCGAGCCCCTATGTTGATCAGTTGATCAGTGGGTCCACGAGCATTGCCCCGCTCCGCAGTTTTGACATCGAGACTCGCGCCGAAAATCGCTATGCGATCGTGATCGGGAATTCCGATTATGCCGCAATCCCCGATCTGCCCAACGCCGAAGCCGACGCCGATGTGATGGCGGCGTTCTTGCGTGGACAGGGTTACCGTGTTCAGCAACATGTCGACATAACCAAGCGGGGCTTTGAAAATGTCCTGCGGCGGATCTTATTCGATGTCGATAAGGACACTGAAGTTGTTGTCTTTTTTGCCGGACATGGGTTTCAGATTGGGTCTGAAAACTACCTTGTACCTGTCGATGCAGATTTGGACACGGTCTACGATATACCGTTTGAAGCGGTTTCCTTGGGCAGTTTGGTCAGCATCATCGGATCGCGCGCCCGGCTCCAGGTTGTCATCTTGGATAGTTGTCGCGACAACCCTTTTGCGGGTCGCGCCGCCTTGACCCAAATGGGGACCGACCTGCGTGAAGCCCGTACCGGGTTTTCGTCGCTGGCGGCGCCACTGAATTCGATGCTGATTTATTCGACCTCGCCTGGAGCTTTGGCTTATGATGGGGAGGGGAAGAACAGTCCCTTCACGGCAGCCTTGGTAAACGAGGCGTCCGCCGAGCCAGACGCCTTGATCAAAGACGTTTTCGAAGGTGTGAGACGCCTTGTTTATCAAGCCACGAATGGTCGTCAGGTGCCTTGGGACAGTTCGACCTTGGTTGAGCCTGCGAGTTTTGGCCTTAGTGCGAACCTTCTTAGGCCGCTTCCTGTCAGCGCCAGCGGTGGCGGGGTCACACGTGGTCTTGCCCGTGTTGCGAACAGCGAGGAGGCGGTTGCCACTCCGGTGGATGGGTTGCCGCTGATTGGCACAATCGATGCGGACTTCGTGCCGGAGGTTGATATCGGCCAAACCTTGACGGATGTTCTTGCGCTGAATGCCGATGCAGAGGTTGTCATCGAAGAGGGCCCAACGACGGGCCGCCTCGTTCGCACCGGTAATGATGGTCGCGTTCAAGACGTGGTTGGTGAACCGTTGTCAATTAGTGAGCTTGCAGGGCTCGTTCTGGAAAATGAATCAGTTCAGATCCCTGCGTTGTCATTGGACCGTGGCCGAATTGCAGACCAAATCACCCTTACGGTGAACGGCGTGCCGCAGAAAGTGGGTTTGTCGCTTGTGCCCAACCAATGCGATTTTCATGCGGGCGATCACCTGGATCCAGACGGGATGGGTTTGACGCGTTACCCAAATGAATTGGAGCCTGAAGCGGCCTTGGCGGCCTGTCAGGCGGCGGTTGCGGAGGCCCCAGACGAGGGGCGGTTCCACTATCAGCTTGGCCGTGTGCATGTCGCCTTGCGCCAGCCTGATGCTGCAATGGCTGCTTTCAGCCGCGCTCGTGAACTTGGGCATAGCCGTGCTTGGTTGGCGATCGGTCGCGCTACTTTTAACAATGAGGCGGAACAAGGTGGCACGGCGCGGCGGAAGGCGTCCGACGACGTCTTGCAGCTGTATGCGCGTGGTGTGGAAGAAGGGGACCCTTACGCCTTCTTTGCATTGGGTCATCAGATGATGCGCTATGGCGGCACGAATGCGATTGAGGTTGAAGGTTATGACCTGATCATGCGCGCCTTGGAGGTCGGGCACACCTTCGCCATGAATGACCTCGCCTCTTTCTACTTGGATGAGGACAGCGAGTTTTATGATGGCGAACGTGGTTTGCGATATCTGCGGGAGAGTGCTGCGCGTAATGATATCTATGGGTTCAACAGCCTTGGGCTTGCTTATTTGCGTGGGCGCGGCGGGTTGGAACCGGATGATGCTGTTGCGCTGGAGTTGTTCTTGCGGGCCTCTGAAGGGGGTCATCCGTTTGCGCCATTCAATGTGGGCCGGATGCATCGCGATGGTCGCACCGGCGGAGGCGTTGATATGAATACCGCGGTTGACTGGTTCGATATCGGTTTGCAGCGGGGCCATGCATTGGCTGGGGCGAGAGCGGCAGAGCTGATCGCGACAGAGACGCCATCGAACTACGATATGTTTGATGCAGCTGTCTTTGCGGCCAAAGCCGCGAGCCTGCGCAACGCGCGCGCGGTGGAGATCGCGTTAGAAGAACTGTCTTACATGTCAGATCGGGAGATCGATGGCGGCAGCCAAAAGCTTATTGCCGCGCTCGGGGGTGACCTGACCGTTGATGGCGCCTTTGGTCCTGGTAGTCGCCAAGCGATGGACGATGTGCTGGCCCGACTTGGCGCGGGCCCGGCAGAGACAGATCCTTTGGACAGGATTTTGCAACTTGCTCAACTGACCTGGGAGCAATCGTCGTTCCGCGTAGACCTCTACTGATTGTGGATGCGCCCTCGTGTTAGGGCGCGTCCATCCAAACCCCGATCCCGATCATCAGTAAGAACACGGCCATCATGGATGTGACCAGCCGGGCAATCGTGTCCGGTGGCTTGGCGTTGAAGGTATAGACTTGCAAGGCAAACATGAGTGCCCCAATCACCCAAACTTTCCACGGTGTAATGGCCCCGCTTGCTGCGAGGAGGATCACACCACCAGCGATAACAACCATTTCGAGGCCGATGGCGGCGGGGCGATTGTTCCAAAGCCCGAACCCGACTTTGTAGCGATTGAAGCCGATGGGTAGATCGCCTGTATGCACAATCGCATCGATGAACCAGTGCGACATGCAAACGAGCGCAATCACCCAGAGCGCGCCTGCGCTGATGTCGCCGTAGACTGACGCTGCCAAAAGGGCTGATAGGCCGCTCAAGACGATCGCGGCTTCGAACCCGTGCGAATAGGGGATGAAGTGGGATTTGATGGGAACGGTCGGATTGGCCTCTGTCGTGATTTCGATCTTTTCAATCTTGGTGCCGACAAAGGCGCAAAAAGCGATGTCCATGATCTGCGTGCTGAGCATGAGCGCGGGCAGGGGGGTTTCAGGCCAAATCGCCTTTGCTGCGAAGGCCGCACCGTAGTGACCCATAAACATTGCTGTCCCCTTACCCCGTTTCCTGGCCTATCAGCCGTTGGAAACGTCGTGGGGTCAAGTTTTTTGCGTGGTCATGTCAGACCAGTAGCCTTTGCTTAGCTCAGCGACGAGGTGGTCGAAGGTAATGCGGATGCGGCGGCTGGTTTGAATCTCGCGGTGTGTGACGAGCCAGGTTTGCATCGGCATCGGGGGCAGGTTCGGCAGCACGGGTTTCAAGCCGTCTGGCGCACCTGTCGCGCCAAAAGGCAGCAAAGTGATCCCGCCACCTGCACGCGTGAGTTCAAGTAGCGTCGGTCCATGGGTGGTTGTGACACCGAAGTTGTCTTTGGTGACTGGAATACCGAGGGCCTGCATTTGAGGGACGAGGCGTTCAGGATGTTGGTAGCCGATGAAGTTCGCGTCTTTGAGGTCTTCGGGGCCTGTGATTGGACCGATCTGATCCAGATATTCCTTTGCTGCAAAGAGGCCGATGTGAATGTCCGCGAGGCGTTTTGCAACAAGGTCGGGTTGTTCGGGGCGAGCATGCCGGATGGCGATGTCTGCGTCGCGGCGGGTGAGGTCGCTGACGTCGTTTGAGGGCACCAATTCCACGTGAATGCCTGGGTGCATCTTGCGGAGGGCAATGACAATGCGGGGCAAGGTGTAGGTTGCGAGACCGTCAGATGAGGTGATCCTAACAGTGCCCGCGATGGTTTGGCTTTGCCCTGTTGCGACTCGAGAGATTTGGGTGGCAGAGTCCGCCATGGCCCTCACGTGGCGCAGCAGTTCAGCTCCGGCGTCTGTTAGCTTCATCACGCGGGTTCCGCGTTCGAAGAGGGTCAGATCAAGCGACTCTTCCAACATCGTGATCTGGCGGCTGAGCGTCGGTTGGGTTTGTCCGAGCACCCGCGCTGCGGCCGATAGGGAGCCTTCATCCACGGTCGCCAGGAAGGCGCGGATATGGTTCCAGTCAAAACTGATCGCATTCCAGTTCATAAATTTTTGTATAACGGTGATCCGTTTTTCGTCAATTCCATTCGTAAAGCGAAGAGGTGATGAGTGCGCTGTGAATTGTTGATGGAGATTTCGATGCTGACCTCACCTGATTTTGGAAAGACGCTATCCTCGCTGTGGCTGTTTGCCATTCTCAATACGTTGTTCCGGGATGTGCATGAGTTTACCATGGCGCATAATCTGGAAGAGATCCTCGCCGGGTTCGTAAACGGCAACCCGATGTCCGAAGGCGTTCTGCTGGTCGGTGCGGTGATTGTTGAGCTGCTTTTGCTGGCCTTTCTTTTGTCGACGTTATTGCCGCCGCATGCGGCCCGCTGGATGAACGTGATGCTGGCGCCCTTAGCCATTGTGGGTACGGCATTTGGCTTACCAAACGACCCGGATGATTACTTCTTTGCGGCTGTTGTCGTGACAACCTTCGCGGCGATTTTTGTGCTGGCCTGGCGTTGGCAGCCGCAGGTTGATGCGGCTTGGGTTGTGGGAGAGCGTGATGTCGTCTGATGTGATCCCCGTCTTCGCTCGCTTCTTTGGGAGTTGGCATGTGTCCGTTGGGCGACGCGCGTTTCGGGCGCGGGACCTTCAGGCGCACTACGACAAACAGTCGGGCGTGTGGCAGTCGAAGATTGATCGCTATGGTTTCGAAGCTGCTTACGCTGATCTGATTAGCCGCGTGTTGTGCCATTGGCGGTACCGTGTCGTGGCCCGTGAACCGCGCGTTTTGGATGCAGGGGTTGGGACAGGTGCGATGGCGGCGGCCTTTGCCAAACAATTGGGGCGTCCGTTCCGCCTGGTGGGCGTTGATCTGTCCAGCGAGATGCTGGCGCGGGTGCGGGACCGGTTTGCGCGGTCTTCTGTGCAGGTGGACCTATTGCAGGCGGATCTGGCCGCGCTGCCGTTTGCCGATCAGAAGTTTGATGTGGTGCTTGTGGCACATGTGCTGGAACACCTTTCTGCGCCTGATCGTGTGCTGGCGGAATTGTATCGGGTGCTTAAGCCTGGTGGCGTGGTGATTGCTTGTATCACGCGGCGATCGTGGATGGGGTTAATGGTGCAAATGCTTTGGCGGACCCATCGGGTGGATATTGGTTTGGCGGAGCGTTGGTTGCGCGGCGCGGGGTTTGTGCAGGTGCGTGCGATGTCTTTAGACAAGGACCAAGCAGCCCGCAGATGGAGTATCGGGTATGTCGCGCGAAAGGTGGGCGACGTTTGACCGCCTTCTTCTAACGTTGTTCAGGTAGCCTGTCGCGGCAGAGTGGTGTTAGCCTGTGACGGCAGGAGATCCGCCATGTATCAACCGACCGATCCGATCACGACTGCCGACGCCTTAGGCGCGCTGTTTGTCGAGATGCACCCAAGCCAGGTGAACAAGGTGATCGACCGTATCGACGATCACCTACGCGCCTGGATTGCCTGCACGACCTTTGTCAGCATCGCGAGCTGTGACGATCGGGGGAATATGGATGTATCGCCCAAGGGTGACCCTGCGGGGTTCATGAAAGTGTTGGATGAAAAGACTTTGGTGGTGCCAGATCGGATTGGGAACCAGCGCGCGGATACGTTTTTAAATGTTTTGGTCAACCCGCGGGTTGGAATGATGCTTGTTGTACCGCAGCGGAAGGAAGTGGTGCGGATCAACGGAGCGGCAGAAGTTGTGCGAGACCCGGCACTGCTGGACATGACGATTGTGAACGGTCATCGCCCGGATTTGGCGCTGTTGGTGCGTGTGGAGGAGGCCTTCTTTCACTGCGGTAAGGCCATGATCCGATCTGCCATGTGGCAGCCTGAGAAATGGGGATCGATTGAGGGTCTACCGACCTATGCAGAGGCGCTTAAAGACCACGGCGCGATGGACACGCCTTTGGCTGATATTGAAGCGCGGATGGCCTATAATGAGAGCGATCGGCTTTATTGAAGATCGCGCGGTCCCTGGGCTATTGCCAGATCCGTTTTAACCCCAAGTCATCGAATGCAGTGTCAGATGAGATCAGCGGCAGGTCTTCTTGCAGGGCGGTTGCGGCAATCATGCGGTCAAATGGGTCGCGGTGTGCCCAATCCATGGTCGCGGCCTTGAGCGCTGATGATGCAGTAAGGTTGATTAGATCAAACCCGTCCGCGATTGCCCTTTGTTCCAGAGTTTCGACATGCGGCGCCATTTCGGGCCATTTGTCCAAACGAACTTTCTGACCGATTTCGTAGAGCGACATGACCGAGAGCGCGAGGCGATGGGCACTGGTGATCTGCTGCAACGCATTTGCTGGAAGCCGAGGATCGCCGGTCAGCACCATGCTGTAGGCGTTGGTGTCGAGGAGGTAAGCGCTCACGCCCCTTCCCATTCTGCGAGGTCTTCGTCGCTCATGGGAGCAAGGAAGGCGTCAGGTGGTGGGGCCACAATGCCTTTGAGACTGCCGAGTTTTGGGGTGGTTGGGCGTACCGGGATGAGCTCCGCCGCGGGAATGCCATGGCGGGTAATTACAACGCGTTCGCCTTTGGCCACTTTCTCAAGCAGCTTGGACAGGTTTGTTTTGGCTTCGTGGACGGAGGCTTGCATGCCGTATCCTTAAAGTATGACTAAGTCTTAGCTAAGTCATATTTTGCCGAAAGTCAAGATTGCGACGATGGTCAGAGGCGGCTTCAGGGTGTGTCGAAGCGGTCGGCTGTACTTCCGAAGTTTTGACTGGGGTGGTTTGCGTTGCGCGACTGCGCAGCCCGCTACTTTGCCCGCAGCACTGCGCCGCTGGCGAGCTGGTCTTTGTACCACGCGTAGGTCTGTTCCAACCCTTGGCGGAGGGTGATCTGCGCTTTCCAACCCATCCGTTCGAGGCGCGATACGTCCATGAGTTTGCGCATGGTGCCGTCTGGTTTGGCGGTGTCGCAGGTGATTTTACCGGTGAAGCCTGTCACTTCCGCAATCAGTTGCGCCACCTCAAGGATGGTCACATCCGTCCCGGTGCCCACGTTGATGTGGCTAAGCATCTCCTCGGTTTCGGCGTCATAGGTCGCTTTGTTGAGGTTCAGCACAAAGAGGGAGGCTTCGGCCATATCGTCGACGTGTAGAAACTCTCGCCTTGGGGTGCCGGTGCCCCAAATTACGACCTCGTCTAGCTCATCTTCGACCGCGTTATGGAAGCGTTGGATCATGGCTGGGAGGACGTGGGAGTTTTCGGGGTGGAAGTTGTCGCCTTCGCCATAGAGGTTCGTTGGCATAACAGAACGATAGTCAGTTCCGTACTGGCGATTGTAGCTTTCGCAGAGCTTGATCCCTGCGATTTTGGCGACGGCATAAGGCTCATTGGTGGGTTCCAGAATTCCGGTCAGCAATGCGTCCTCGCGCATCGGTTGGGCGACCGCGCGCGGATAGATGCAGGACGACCCGAGTTGCAACAAACGTTGGCAGCCCGACGCATAGGCTTGATGGATGACGTTACATTCCATCATGAGGTTTTCGTAGATGAATTGGGCGGGGTAGGTGTTGTTGGCGACAATCCCGCCGACCTTGGCGGCGGCCAGAATGACCACGTCAGGTTTGTGGTCGCTCATGAAGTCGCGTACGGCCGTTTGGTTCGTGAGATCGAGCTCACTCGATGTGGCGGTGATGAGGTCAGCGCCTTGGGCGAGGAGCTTGCGGGTGATGGCGCCGCCGACCATGCCACGATGGCCTGCAACATAGATCTTTGTCATTTCACGCTACACTCATTGCTGCTCTGCAGCGATTGTCCATGATTTTGGTATATGTTTCAATCAGGGATCTGGTTCGATTTCCCTTGCGCTCAACGTTGAGGTGTGGCCTTACACGGCACAAGTTGAAGTGTTTGTAACTCGTTTTGGCCACATGGGGGCCTGTTATGTCGGCTACTTCTCAGCAAGACCGATCTTCCTACAGGGTATATGTCGATTGGATACGCGCGGCCGCGATCCTGTTCGGGATACCGTTTCATGTGGGCTTGATCTATTCTGCCGGAAACGATTGGTTCATCTCAAATGATGAGAAAAGTCTGGTTCTGACGGCGGTGACCGGCGTCTTGAGCAGCGCTCGCATGCCCTTGTTTTTTGCGATGGCTGGAATGCTCACTGCACTCGTTCTGACCCGAAAGCCCCTGTTGGATTGGCTGAAGTCGCGCTCTATCAGGCTCGGCGTACCGTTGGTGGCAAGTACGTTGCTATTGAACATACCTGTGATGGTGGTGATCGCGCTCCAATCGGCGGAAGCGGGCACGGCTGCTTCGGCGTCGGCGGCCTTTTGGGCCTTGCTGCAATCAGGCGGAAACCATTGGGTTGGCCACTTATGGTTCCTTTACGTCCTGATTTGGTTGTCTCTGTTCACCTCAGTGGCGCTTAAAGGGCTCTTGCGGCTGCAAGCGATCGTCGTTGATCGGTTTTGCGATGCGGCTGGAGTTTTACGTTTAGACGCGCTGTTCAAGTTGGCCGGTCTTGTCGCCGTCTACATGTTTGCGATTGAAGCCATCTTCTTCTTTGCCTTGACCCCAGAGAGTCCGACGGCGCGGGCCGTTGCGCTGATCAAGCTAGAACCATTTTTTGAGTTTCTGCCCTACTACCTCCTCGGCTTTGTTCTCTATCGTGTCGTGCTTCCACCCGTACATCGCGATCTTCGGGTTCTGGTGACGGCAGGACTGGCAGTCGCCTTATATGCGGTGGTCTGGAACATGCCGGATATGAGCGCCAAGATTGCCCGGTATCTGACCGGAGGCGTTTCTGCGGTCCTGTGGTCTGCGATTATTCTATCCTGGGCGGAGCGCGCTTGGACGAACAAGAACACCAGGGTTCAGCGCATCGTGGACGCGTCTTTTACCATCTACCTCGTGCACTATCCGATCTGCGTGGTGATTGGATACGTGATGACAGAAGCCCAGATTCCGATTTGGCTGGGATATACGGGCAATATTGCGCTGACCTTTGTGCTGTCGTTGGCCCTTCATGCACTGATCAGCCGGTCAGCGCTGACGTTGTTCTTGTTCAACGGCATCACGCCGCCCGGGTGGGCGGCGCGACGGACTACGGCTGGTTGAGACCCCGGACCTGCGGGGGAGAGTGGTTAGATTTCGAAGCTGACGGGTTGTTCCATGCCATGCTGTTTTAGCAATGCGTGGCGTTGGGCGGCTTTGAGATCATCTACGACCATCTCAGCGCACATCTCTTGGACAGTGATTTCGGGCACCCAGCCCAGCTTTTCCTTCGCCTTTGTTGGATCGCCGAGAAGGGTTTCAACCTCGGCAGGGCGGAAATAGCGCGGGTCAATCCGCATGATGACGTCGCCCTCTTTCAAGGCGGGGGCTTTGTTGGAGGTATTGGAGACGACCGTGGCGATTTCTTCGGTTCCGGTCCCGGAGAATTCGATGGTCAGCCCGAGCTCAGCAGCTGTCCAAGTGATGAATTCTCGCACCGAGTACTGTACGCCAGTTGCGATCACGAAGTCTTCTGGTTGGTCCTGCTGCAGCATCATCCACTGCATGCGGACGTAGTCTTTTGCGTGTCCCCAATCGCGTAGGCTGTCGATGTTGCCCATGTAGAGGCAGGGCTCCAAACCCATTGCGATGTTGGTTAGACCGCGGGTGATTTTGCGGGTCACAAATGTTTCGCCCCGCCTTGGGCTCTCGTGGTTAAAGAGGATGCCATTGCAGGCATACATCCCGTAGGCCTCGCGATAGTTCACGGCGATCCAATAGGCGTACATCTTGGCGACAGCGTAGGGGCTGCGGGGGTGGAATGGCGTTCGCTCTGTTTGGGGGGTTTCCTGAACCAAACCATAGAGTTCCGACGTGGAGGCCTGATAGAACCGTGTCTTCTTTTCAAGCCCCAAGAAGCGGATGGCTTCAAGCAAGCGCAGTGTACCAACGGCATCGACGTCTGCTGTATACTCTGGCGCTTCAAACGAGACCGCGACGTGGGATTGCGCGCCCAAGTTATAGACCTCGTCGGGCTCCACTTCGCGCATGATCCGCGTCAGATTGGAGGTGTCGGTTAGGTCACCGTAGTGAAGCTTGAGCCGTGGGTCGGGGTGATGGGGATCTTGATAGATGTGATCAATGCGCTGGGTGTTCAGATGAGACGCCCGGCGTTTGATGCCATGCACCTCATACCCTTTTTCAAGCAAGAACTCCGCAAGATAGGAGCCGTCCTGGCCGGTAATGCCTGTAATTAAGGCGGATTTTGTCACGGGGAGGCTCCTTCGACAGAATTGCTGAAATATGTCCTGGTTGAAGCCTGAGTTGCGCAGGGATGCAAGGCTGGAACGCCGCATTGCAGCAGGATGAGCGGAAAGTGTGTTTGATTGGAGAGTGCGTTCTGCTCGAAAGCGACAGTTGCATCTGACCAAAGGTCGCAGGAAATAGGGCGTATGTTAGTAGCTTTGGAGCGGCACACCAGCGACGTTGGAAGCACTTTTGTCAATTGTACGATAACGCGCGGGGATAAAGCTTCGTGACGTGATGAAGCCAAGGATTACGAGGTGTTTGGACGCTATCGCGCGGCGTTTTGAGTTCCGAAGTTATCATGTGTTTGGACGTTATCGTGTTATTAATTTTTTTTGTCTGTACGTTATCTAGCGGCGTTATGGGGGGTTTGGGGGAGGGGGGTGAAAAATCGATGAGCCACATCGGAATGCGTCATTTGTGACTAACTGCGGGGGGGCCATGGGATTTTTTGAGAACAACCCTATACAAAGTAGTTTCCCGTCCGAAGAGCGGCATAGTTTTGACCGATTTTCGCGTTTCAATGCATTTGCAGCTATTGGAGCACGGTGATGTCCGAAGGATCAGAACAACCCGACATAAGTGGCAGCCTTGCCCTCGAAAAAGATGATGAAGAAATGCGGGAAAGGTTTGCGGCTCAGGGTCTTCAACTCACTGTGCCAGACGATGACCCAGATGTGGCCTTCGATCTCACGCAGTCGCAATTGAAAGACGTGACTCTATCCGACGATACGCGCGTCCAAAGTGTCCGGATCCGCGAATTGGCGCATGCGATTGGTTTGGATCAGTTCAAGTTGGACACCAATGAAAAGACGCAGTTGCATGCTGCCATTGCCGCGGTCCGAGATCTGAAACCCCAAGACGAACAGGAAAGAACGATCGCTTATCTACTGGTCGCGATGAATCATGCCGCTGGCTATGCATTGCACAATGTAAATGACAAGGAGTCGCATTCACTTCTTCGCAACCAAGCCTTTGCTCAAGCGTCCAAAGCAATTGCAGGTTCCCTGAAGTGTTCTCAGGCGCTCGACAGCCACCGAAACAAGGGCAAGCAAGAAATTCAGGTCATCACCAAATACGAGACAAACGTGAACGATGGTGGACAAGCGGTGATTGGCGATGGTGCTCCGGACGCCATGCGCTCTCGTCTCGCTGATGAGACAAACGGGCGGGTCAGGCCCGAAAAAGCGAACAGGGTGCGTTCTCGAAACCGGCCACCCGAGAGACCGCGGGAGTGATACAGATGGTTGGTACCCATGAACGCAACACAACGGCGATGCGTGAGACGCCCCGCTGTGGGGCAAAGACGCGGTCTGGAATGTCTTGCCGGGCACCCGCTGTAAGAGGCAAGGCGCGCTGTCGGATGCATGGAGGTGCCAAAGGCTCTGGTGCACCACAGCGAAACACCAACGCTTTGAAACACGGAAAATACACGGCCTCCAACATTGAGAGGGGCCAGCGCTTGAAGCACTTACTGAAGGAGATCGACAAACTCTGATCTTTAAAATACGTCAATAAAACAATACTTTAGGCTTTGTTTTTGGTCAGGCCTTGGTAGGCTTCGGTATGAGAAATCGAATCCCTTCACCACAGCATATGGAGATCGAGACCCTATCGAAATTGATCGACAAACTGCCAGCCGACGGCCCCCTAACGAAGGAGCTTGAGGCTGCCCTGCAGGTCGGTGTGGGGTACGGCACTGCAGCTTATGTCTCGCAAAGAGCGCATTGGCAGGGGTGGCTCGCGAACTACAACGCGCCAGGGGCTTACAATCGCAAGAACATCACCATTCGTAGTGCTCGCATGGTCTATCAGCGGATCAACTGCGCACCGATGCTTTGTTGGTTGGCGGAGGCATCTGGGTTTGAACGAGAAGTGCTCCGGGCTGCCTTTGATGAAGTCTTGGGAGCTGGAGATCACGGATCTTCGCAGGCGGCGGCGTTTCGACGTGTGGTGACGTGGGAGCCATTGGCGGTGAAGCTCGTGGGTTTCGAGATGTTGGAGCCAGCGAGCGATTCAGAGGTGGCGCCAGACGAGATAGTGGAAGCGGTTCAGCTTGAGGAGCCTGTCTCTCTTGTAGTTCCGCGACGTGTGAGGCCAAATCGGCCAAAACTGGCACCGTTACCCGCCAAGGCCGCTACACAGGCACCCAAAACCGCAAACACGGACTGGAGGGAGGAATTCCATCGCTTGGAGGGCGCCTATTCCGCTTCCACCATCCGTGGATATTTCGCCGACCTCGATGCCTTCGAGAAATGGTGCACCTGGATGGAAGTCTCCGCCTTTCCATCTGATGTTGAGACGATCTGCCAGTTCATCGAAGACCAGGGCAAAGATAAAGCGCCGTCCACAGTGAAACGGCGCCTCTATGCGATCCGAAAAGCCCATCGGTTGTTGGGCTTAGATGATCCGACCTATCACGAAGACATTGATCTCTCGATAAGGCGCGTGAAGCGGGCGTCTGGGGTGCGACCGCGACAAGCAAAGGGAATGACGAAAGAACATCTAGAGGCGTTCATTGCTGTGCAGGACGATTTCCCGATGGGATGGCGCAATGCTGCGATGTTGTCGTTAGGGTATGATTTATTAGCTCGCAGGTCAGAGTTGATCGCACTGCGGGATAAGGATGTGACCTGGTTGGAAGATGGGACACTACGGGTCCTCATCCGACTAAGCAAGTCGGATCCATTCGGGCAGGGGAGGGTGGCGTACACGTCGAAACGATCAGCCGAACTGCTTCGTCGGTGGGTGGACTACAAAGGATCTGAGATTCAGTACTTGTTTTGCCCGGTCTACCATAATCGGCCTGTGGACCGCGGAGTTGGGACTGATGTTGTAAAGCAGTTGGTCAAGGCTGCAGCCTCTCTTGCCGGTTATCCGGATGATGAGGTGCGGAGGTTTACCGGTCATTCGATGCGAGTTGGCGCTGCACAGGATCTGCTAAAGGCTGGCAATGACATGGCCTCGATCATGCGGGCAGGTGGATGGAAGTCTGTCAGCGTGGTGGCGAGGTACTTGGAAATGGCAGAGCACAATGTCTGGCAGTGAATTGTGATTCTCCCTGCCGACAACGCCTGCTTAAGTCAGTTTAAGCTCCCGTATCCGTTTGCGGAAGCTCAAGATGGTCCGCCGGCAGATCTTTGAAGATCAGTTCCGATTAGGAGCCGGGCATTGCGATAGCTTTCTTGGCTAGCTCCCTAATTGTAGAGCTGTCGACCTTCTCCTCTGAAAAGTCCTGTGTTTAGGGGTTAGTCTGTTCGCCAACCAGTAGACTGAGGATAAAGAGAAGCCGTTATGACCTTCTCCCCTGAGAGTCCGCTAATTTAGGTTAGCTCTGTTCAGGTTTTGGTCTTCTTTTGACCGGTTAGCATATTCTGCTGGCGTCATGCCATCGAGGCTTGTGTGTGGGCGTTGGTGGTTAAAGTCGTTGCGCCAAGCAGCGATTAGATTACGAGCATGGCGCAGGCTATCGAACAGATGTTCGTTCAAACACTCATCGCGCATCCTGCCGTTGAAGCTTTCGACAAAACCATTCTGCATGGGCTTGCCGGGCACGATGTAATGCCAATCGACCTTGCGGTCTTTCTGCCATTTTAGGATAGCATTCGA